>NZ_JBALFV010000126.1:0-44995 GCF_036916735.1 Nostoc sp. | reverse complement strand
CTGCTTCTCTGCGTGGCGTAACCATCCCTACTAATTACTATTTCCGGTTTCCTTCCTGATTATACTCTCCCCAAAGTAACAAAAGAGGGGTAATACCAATTTAATGTGAAGCTGCACAAAATCAGGCTTGGTGATACAAATTGCTCTGAGCAGATCGTTCTATGCAACCTCACAGTTAATCGGTGTAAGCTCTCGGTAAAATGGGTATGTCGGTAACGAAACAAAGACGCATCCATAACCAACTTTATGCTCACAACAGCTGATTTTCTTCAGTACACCCAATGGTCAGGCATCGCTACCTTGCTATTTGCTGCCTTAACATTTTTGGCTTTTATTCTCAAATGGGGCATCCGCTTTCGGCTGGTGGGTACGACTGGCTTTATGCTGGTGCTGACGGCTGGTTTATTTGCACTCTCGATAGTCCCCTTGAGTCGGACTGTGATTCCAGGAGCAGCTCGGTACACTTTAGTTTATGACAATGGGTCAACACAAGCGGTGATTGCCACATCACCCCAAATTACACCCACACAATTAGATGCAACTCTACGCCAAGCAGTTAGTAATCTGTTTTCTTCTGGTCGCTCAGGTACACGGCAAGAGGACAAGTTGACAGTTCGCGCTCGTACCATTATCCACCCGGAACCAGGCACTTCTTTACCAGTTTACTTGGGTGAGGCTAAGCGATCACTCGTTTATCGGGAAAATTCTGCGATCGCAGTCGAAATTTACACAGAAAAATTTGCCCAATTGCCAAAACCTACCGCTTAACAGGCAGGGAGCAGGGGCAGGCATACCATAACTTGTACTAAGCTTGTCCTCTTGGTAGTCGTAAAGCCTGCGGCATAGCTACGCTTAAGGCGCAGCCTCTGGTAGAGTTGGGCATAGTCGAAGTAGCGTAGCCGAACGGGGGCCACAGCAAAGCCGGAGCATCAGAAAGCTCCAGGGCAGTTTTCCTCCTGCCTCCTGCCTGACTTGATAATAATTTACCTGTTACCAGGATGACATAATTTATTTTGTATTTACCGATACATTAATAGTTATTTTTAGATTAAGATATTTACACTTTTAGTGGTTACACCTTGGGAAAAAGTTAATTAACGTGCGGGTAGTGGGTACTGGCAGTTGTGATTTATCAGTTTTTCTCATAATTACCACTGTTGACATTTTTACAAGTATTTGCTGCAAATAAATTAGCTGTGGAGAGTATAGATAAATGTTCGACCCGACGCACCTATCCATAGCTGGAATGACCATCGATAGATTGTTCAGTTCTCAATCCCTTTTCTTGGGAATCTGAGAATGGTAATGTTAATTAATTGTACGGTTATTCAAAACTTTGATAGTTCGGAATTTCAAGCTAATGGGCACTATAGAATCAAGGAACTTCGTGAAACTACTTTGTGTAGTTTATTGCTTGGCTCAAATCCAAATGAGTCGAGTGTGAGGTTGGAGCCATCCAAAAAACAGTTTGGCAACAAGTATTTCTTGTCACCAGTCTATTAGATTAAAAAATATCAAGGTTTTGGTAAACCAAATTATATGTCTAATCAACTTTCTACTCAACCTTCTTTGTCTACTCAAACCTTTAGTTCATTATTGACGCTCACAGTTGCCCCAGCAAAAGTAATCTGTGGTTCTGGAGTGTTGCAAGCAGCCGCAGCAGAGATCGCCTGTTTAGGAAGTCGTCCCTTAATTGTGGCAGGTGATTCTACTCTGGCCATCAGCCGAAAAAATTTGCTCCCAGTTTTAGAAACACAACAGTTACATACTGCCCAAGCTTCATACAGTGCAGACTGCTGTGAAGTTAGCCTGAAATCTTTACAGAAGAAAGCAAAAGAACATAAAGCTGATGTAATTATCGGTGTTGGTGGTGGCAAAGCCTTAGATACGGCGAAATTAGTCGCGCATCAGTTACAGTTGCCAGTGGTGACAATTCCTACATCAGCGTCTACCTGTGCAGCTTGGAGTGCCTTGTCGAATGTTTATTCACAAGAGGGGGCGTTTCTTTACGATGTGGGACTGTCTCGTTGTCCCGATTTATTGATACTTGATTATGACTTGATTAAAACTGCACCACAACGAACTTTAGTAGCTGGAATTGGTGATGCGATCGCTAAGTGGTATGAAGCCTCAGTTAGCAGTGGGCATTTGCAAGACACCTTAATTATTGCTGCGGTGCAACAAGCACGAGTTTTGCGAGATATCTTGTTGCAAAAGTCAGCCCCCGCCTTGAAAGAACCAAGTAGTGAGGTTTGGCGAGAAGTCGTAGACGCAAATGTTTTATTAGCTGGGGTAGTTGGAGGACTTGGAGGGGCGCAGTGTCGTACAGTTGCGGCCCATGCCGTGCATAATGGTTTAACGCATATTTCAGGACATGGTAGTATTCATGGTGAAAAGGTTGCTTTTGGGATTTTGGTGCAACTGCGTTTAGAAGAAATGCTACAAGGCAATCAACTAGCAGCATCGGCACGGCAACAGTTGTTAAAGTTCTACACAGAAATTGGACTACCCCAAAAATTAAGCGATCTAGGATTGGGCAATATTACATTAGGCGAGTTGCAAACAGCCACCGAAATTGCCCTAGTTCCTAATTCTGACATCCATCGACTACCGTTTAAAGTCGCGCCAGAACAGTTGATGGCAGCAATGGTTTCCACCACTGCACCCATAGATAATAGAGATATGAATCGAGTTTCGCCCAAGGGAATCAGTGACGAGGTTGAAGCATGAGTTTAAATTGGATTGTCCCAGCAGAACGTATACAAAAACTGCCGCCCTATGTATTTGCCCGTTTAGATGAACTGAAAACTAAAGCACGGGAACAAGGGTTAGATTTAATTGATTTGGGTATGGGAAACCCTGATGGTGCAACACCAGCACCAGTTGTAGAAGCTGCGATCGCTGCTTTAAAAGATTCCGCCAATCACGGTTATCCTCCTTTTGAGGGGACTGCTAATTTCCGTAGGGCGATTACTAACTGGTATCATCGCCGTTATGGTGTGGTTCTCAATCCTGATAGTGAAGCTTTGCCGCTATTGGGTTCTAAAGAAGGGTTAACCCATTTAGCGATCGCCTACGTTAACCCTGGTGATTTAGTTCTAGTTCCTTCCCCAGCTTATCCCGCCCATTTTCGCGGCCCAGCGATCGCAGGCGGGAAAATTCACAGCTTAATCCTCAAACCAGAAAATGACTGGTTAATTGATTTAGCTGCTATTCCTGACGAGGTTGCTAGACTTGCTAAAATTCTCTATTTCAACTATCCCAGTAATCCTACTGCTGCCACAGCACCCCGCGAGTTTTTTGAAGAAATCGTCGCCTTCGCCCGTAAATATGAAATTTTACTGGTGCATGATTTGTGTTATGCCGAGTTAGCTTTTGATGGTTATCAACCTACTAGCTTGTTAGAAATTCCTGGCGCCAAAGAAATTGGTGTGGAATTTCACACCTTATCTAAAACCTACAATATGGCTGGTTGGCGCGTTGGGTTTGTGGTGGGTAATCGCCATGTAATTCAGGGTTTACGGACACTAAAAACTAACTTGGATTATGGCATTTTTGCCGCATTACAAACAGCAGCCGAAACCGCTTTACAACTGCCAGATGTGTATTTGCACGAAGTACAACAACGCTACCGTACCCGCCGCGATTTGCTCATTCAAGGGTTAGGAGAATTGGGTTGGGATATCCCCAAAACCAAAGCGACTATGTATCTTTGGGTGAAGTGTCCTGTGGGTATGGGTTCCACAGATTTTGCCTTGAATGTGTTGCAGCAAACTGGCGTTGTTCTTACCCCAGGTAATGCTTTTGGGGTTGCAGGTGAGGGTTATGTCAGGATCAGTTTGATTGCAGACTGCGATCGCTTGGGCGAAGCTTTACATCGCTTCAAGCAAGCTGGTATTAGCTATCAACCTGAAAGCGTAGTTTCTACTTCAGGAGCGATGGCTGATCTGATTAGTTGATTAGAGGAAGGAAACCCAACATTACATGACTAAAATGATTGCCGATCGTGTTTAACTAAACAGTATTCAGGGTTAGGAGGATCAAGCCTTAGCAGAACGAAGTACACTAATAAAGTTTTGAGCATAATTCTGCGTTGAGAAATCGAGGGCGCGTTGTCTGGCAGCTACTCCGGCACTTTGGGCAAATTCTTGCTCATCAAGATAGCGGAGAATTGCGATCGCTAATTTCTCTGCATCACCGTAAGGTGTTAATAATCCATTCATGCTATCGGTAATAATCTCCGTTGGGCCGCCTGCATCACCAGCAATCACAGGTTTACCCAGCGCCATCGCCTCAATAATCACAATCCCAAACGGCTCTTTATCCGATGCATGAACGAATACATCCATCGCCTGTACCCACTCAGGGATATTACGCTGTAGCCCAGCCATAATTACTTGCTCTTTCAAACCCAAGGCGGCAATTTCTGCTTTTAAGAACTCCTGATAATCCGGTTCTAAATCGTGCTTACCGCCAACCACTACACAATGAGCATCAGGATACTTTTGTAAAATTTTGGGCATTGCTTGCACCAGTACGTGCATTCCCTTCCATCGTTGTAATCGCCCAACAATTCCAATCAACGGTCCGTGTAAAGGTAAGCCCAGTTTCCGCCGTGCTTCTTCTGGAGTAGGTAAAGCATTAGGCTCAAATCGGTCTAATGCGACACCAGGATAAACCAAAGGTGTTGGTCTGTGGGGCCAAATTTCTGCCTGTGCTTGCTTGCCATCTTGAGAGAGAGTGATAATCGCACGGGCTGGTATTAAAGTTGCGATTCGTACCAACCAAGTTTTATCACTAGGCACTTCTAGCTGATACCACACAGCAGGTAAGCCCGCTAGCATTGCTGCCAAACCTCCAGATATATGTGTGATCCACATCCAATTGACAATTATATCTGCACCTTCGCGGCGAGCGATCGCAGCTATGCGAAAAACGGCGGCAATAAAACGGTGGATTTGGCGTAAACGTCCACTTTCTACAACTCGTGCATCAATACCAAGAGACTTTACTTGTTCTACCATCGGGCCGTCTTCTAAAAATATCACCAGCCACTCAACACCAGCATTACGGCCTTGCTGCACCAAATCCCAAAGCATCATTTCACCGCCACCTCGTTGCTCGGCTAGTGGCATTACAATAATTGCTTTCATAATATATCAGTCCTATTTAAGTTGTCAGATTTTGTTTTTTAACTAACTACAAAAAATAATTTGCATCCAGTCAAATATTTTTGGATTAATTTATAATTCATAATTCTTTTGATATTGATAATACTTATGTCCTGCCATAGCTATAGCTAAAAATCCCCAAAGAATCATTCCTGCCACACTTAACATGCCGCTACCAATAATTAGCTGTGTAGAAGAACTGATACCAATAGCGCGGGCAGCACTGATAAAACTATCGAAACGGCCTTCACCATAACTACTGACGCTAATAATTAATAAAAATAGTCCACCCATATAAAAGATGGCTCCAAACCAACCAAGAGTGAAAAACATATCTAAAATGCCACTATCAATAACCACCACTTCGATTTGTCCAGTTTTTTCGTTAACTTTCCAAATATTTCCTAACCCGTTACCTAGACCATTAGAAAGAGCTAAACCAAGATTTTTATCGTAACTTCCCGATCTATCTTTAAAACTGTTATCTTCTTCAAGATTAGAAAAAGTTTGTAACCGGGCTGCTACAACCCCAGCAATTGGTTCGATAGTTGTCAATGGCACAACACAAATTGCCATCACCACAATTATGATGATTAAGCGCATTTGAATTCGGGTTTTGACTGAACCCACGATCATAATTATTCCTAATAACCAGCCCCCCCAATTAGTACGTGCTTGTGTCAATAGGAAGGACAAGTAACCAACAACTGAAGCAGGAAAAATTAAGCTTCCAGAACTGGTAAATAACAACAGCAACCCAGCTTGCATAACAGAACCAAAGGGGCCGACTGAGTGCAATGTACTCCAGACGCGCATTCCAAAAGGTACAGGGTTTCCAGAACTCATGAATAGTTTTGATTGGATAAGCCAGTACCTATCCCACTCAGGAGCTACCACAAATTGATATACGCCATACGTTCCTAAAATTAACACAGACCAGAGAAATGTTCGCTGAATATTCTGGCGATAGCTAGGATAATCTCGCCAGTTTATAAATAAGTGAAAAGCGAAAATAATCGGACTGAGCCAATCTAACAGACCGCGTGCTACAGGGATTGGTGGGTTATAAATCAGACCGATTAGAAAGCCATAGAAGACTCCGATAAAAGCCAAGACAAACGGCAAGCCCCCTTGACGTAAGGCGCGGGGAAAGTGTCGTAAGAATGTTGCTATAGTTACAAATACCACTAAATAGGGTGCTATGAGCATCTGACGGGTAGCGTCCCAGCCCACGCGATAGTCAACTAAGCGGGTAGCCAAAGGCGTGAGAAACCAGATCCACCAGGTAAAGCTGATATAGAGAATGGGATGCCGCAAGTATAAAAATATGGCTACTACTAAAGCCATCACTGGATAAATTAGGCGCAATGCGGCAGTAGCACCAGCAAAATAGCAAGCTACAGTTAGTAATATAAAGCCTGCGATCGCCATCCAACCCTGTTGCGATCGCTCCTCAGGAGAATAGTTTTCTTGTAAAAAACTATTGAAAAGTATCTGTCTAGAATTCATTCAATTTTAGATTTTAGATTTTAGATTTTAGATTTACACATTAGTAAATCTAAATAATTAAAAAGAATTCAAAATGAAATAATCTGTCTGCAATTACGAATTACGTTAGCGTAGTGGTATCGACGTAGGAGCGTCATTATGAATTACGAATTGTTTATATCCTTGCCAACGTCCACGCCAGGATGCTAGCAATTTTTTTCCCGCCAATTGCCCTTGACTAGGTAAAAATCTCAGCCATTGAACGAAACCCAAACTATCACATGTACCTACGAATACTGCCCAGAATAAAAATACAAGCCGACGGATAAATGGCAAATGCTCTAATAAAATTAATGTTTCATTATGGACTAAATTAATAAAGGCAATTTCATTAAAATTATTTCGCTGATCTTCATCAAAGCGTTGTGCTGGATAGTGATCTACAGCAACATTAGGGTCATAAATTATCTTCCAACCAGCCCGTTTTAATGTCAGAGTGAATGCCATTTCAAAATGTACTTGCGCTCCAGTACCGCGCATCCGCTCGTCAAAGCGCAGTTGTCCGATTGCCTCCTTACGAAAACTCATGTTTACGCCTTTGAGAATATCGACTTCGCGGGGTTCTCCCACTCCCAGGTGATGGTTGCCAATTACTCGCCCAAACCACTGCAACTGTCCCACTACTGGGCGGGATTCGTCTTCTAATTTGCTGCCGTGGTATATCCAATCACGCCCACCAAGGCCACCGAGGCGACTATCACAGCTAAAGTAAGCGGCGATGCGCTCTAACCAATCCGGGTGAGGTGCAGCATCATCATCAGTAATGGAAACAATATCACCCTCCACTACTGCTAATCCGGCGTTGAGGGCTGCTACTACCCCCGGTAGTGTCACTTTTACGGTATGCAGTGGCAGATGAGGCGCTTTGAATTGGGCGAGGAATTCCCAAGTTTCTACATCCGTGTCACGGACAACCACTATCACCTGCTCAACGGGTTTAATTTGCTCCTGTAGCGCCAAAAGGCAGCGTGATAGGTCTTGTGGACGGCGATAAGTCGGTATCAGAACAGTGTTCCGCATTCTTGCTTAACTCCTCGAATAGATCCACATAAGTTTGTGCCATAGTAGTCCAGCTATATTGTTCGGACACAAAGCGAGCGGCTTTGCCCATTTGCTGCATCAACGGGATATCGCTCACCAAAGACATCAACACCACAGCTAAAGCATCAATATCATTTGAATCGGATAAGACGATGCCACATTCTGGTGTTACCAACTCACTGCCCCCGGTAGCTGTGGCAGTAATTACTGGCAATCCTGAAGAAAGTGCTTCTAACAATACGAGGCTACAAGCTTCGTATCGGGAAGGAAAAACAAATAAATCTACTGCTTGCATAATTTGGGGGATATCACAGCGAAATCCCACAAAATGCACGCGATCGCTTAAGCCTAAAGACGCTGCTAATTCTGGGAAAGGGCTACCTTGGGTGTGTCCCACCACTACTAAATGTAAATCGGGAACTTTTGCCAAGGCGTGCAGCACCGTATCTAAGTTCTTTCTGGGTGTGCGGATATCTCCGGCAAACATTGCTAGGGTAACGTTTTCCGGTAAACCTAATTTTTGGCGATTGCTTTCACCAGGGGCAAACTCTTCTAAGTCAACGCCATTAATAATTACGCGAATGCGAGAACGGGGCACACCAATGTTAACTAATTCCTGTGCTACCTTCTCGGATACCGCTACGACAACCTGCGCTTTTTGGAAAGCCTGTTTTTCGGAACGGGCATTAAAAGCCGTAAACAACCATTGATATAAACCATATAAGTCTCGGCGATTGCGGGAAATATGAACAGGCGATCGCAACCATGAACTGTGGACAAAATGTACAGCATTTACATCAGCCGCAGCCAGATTAATTGCTCCATTAACTTTAACTAAATCAATCTCAGAGCGATTTTGACGTAACCAATCTGTACTTTTTTGGGCAAATATTAAATTACGTACAAATTCTGTGGGATAACCTTTGACTGGAATTTTAATCCAATTAACTTGGCTATTATCTTTTAGTTCTGGTGCGACTTCACTAGCTAATAATATCAGTTGATGACCACGACGTATTGCTTCTTGAGCAACTTCGTAATTTACTCGCCCCTGACCATCACCTTTTTTGATTTTATGAGTAACAATACAAAGTTTCATACACTACCTTACTTGGTAAAATAAGCTGAAACCAAGACGCAAAGTAAAAGTTAAAATAATCTTATTTTTCTTATCTTTGTGTCGCGCCAGTTGCTACAACGGGGGAAACCCCCGCAACGCACTGGCTTCTCTGCGTCTCTGTGGTAGGCTGCGGCAAGCTGCTTTGCATCTACGTTAAAAAAATTTACAATTTAGACATGATTACTCTATCATTTAGAGATTTCTATTAATTTGTCTGCGAAAAAACGCGGAGTAAAACTAAGAGTTAGTGCAGCCATAGTTCGTATATCAAATTTTTGTTTATTCAACGCCTGCCAAAAATAAGGACGTGCTGCGGCTATCTGTTCACTTCGTAGCAAACCAATTCCCAAAGTTGTATTAGCTTCTAACCATTTTTGCTGAAAATAAGTCTTAAATTGCTGTAAACGAGCGTCTTCCATAAAGACTTGATAACAAAACATTTCGCTTTTAGCTTTGCGGATTTTTGCCTGCATATCTCGACTACCACTGAGCATAGTGTCAGTTTGCTCATGGGCACGATATCGCGTCAATCTTTCTGGATAATAGTAAGCGCCATAACCAGATATACAACAGAGATAAGTTAAATATAAATCCCACATTCCGCCAACTTCTGAGGGCATACTATCCCAATCGATAATATTATTACGAATCACACAAGATGCAGCAGTGGGTATACTTTTATCTACCAATCCAATTTTGTAAAAAGGTTGATGAATTCCTTTTGCTAGCTTGTCTCGCTTATAACTGCGTGTATTTTCTTCAGTTCCAACATTATTAATTATGCTATTAGCATCTATAATATATTGATCACAAAAAGCGAGAATTAACTCAGAATTTACTTCTAAAGGTGGTACTAGCTTTGCTAAAAAATCCTCATTCCAGATATCATCATCATGGAGACTAGCAACATATTTACCTCGCGCCATTTTGAAGGCGTGTTGCTGATTAGCAATCATACCCACATTTTGCTGATGCCGCCAAAACCTAATGCGTGAATCACCAAAAGATGCCACAAGTGCTTGAGGATTTTCTGAACTACAATTATCAGAAATAATAATTTCAATATTTTGATAAGTTTGTTTAACAGCGCTAGCGATCGCTTGCTTGAGATACTCTGGTCGATTATAGGTAGGGATAATAACGCTAACTAAAGGCTGTTGAGATTCTTGAGACAATAACATAGTTTTTCCTTTATATTTTATAGGTAAAAGATGAACAATTAGATATTTATACCAAACTAAGCTTATTTTACTTGAGGAATACTATATATTTTTTTCACTCTAGAAGGGAATTCAGCTATTGTTTCTGCATAAATTGTTCGGAGATTATTTACATGAGCATTCATGGTAAATTCTTTCATTAATAAAGTATGACCTTGTTCGCCCATATGTCGGCTTTTTTCATAATCTCCGTACAAATTATAAATAGCATCTGCCAGTTTTTTTACATCATTACCTGGAACAAGAATACCCGTTTCTCCATCTCGCAAATGTTCGGGAATCCCTCCGACTGCACTACCAATTACAGGTCGATAACGAGAGTATGCTTCTAGAGTGACAAGACCGGCAGGCTCAGGCCAAACGCTAGGAAAAATGACTGCAAAACACTGTTCATAAAGGTTATTTAATGTGTTGCGATCGCACCAACCATGCCAAGTAATTCGGTTAGTTAATCCTAGTGTGTTTGCTAATCTTTCTAACCGTGGTCGTTCCCAGCCTTCACCTGCAATATCAAGTTGAATTTGCGGACTAGTATGTATTAAGGTTTTGAGTAACCATTCCAGACCTTTATCAGAAACAATGCGTCCAACAAACAAAATTCTATGATTTTGATGGATTTCTAAACTCAGAGGTGCAGTTGTTATTTGTGGTATAGAGATACCACAGTGTAGCGTTACAGTTCGCTCAGAGGGTATACCGTTTTGAATCAACTCTTGACGCACATATTCGCTATTAGCAACAAAAGTAATTTTTACTTTTTTTAAGGTATCTAATAACTGATGAGTAATTTGAAGTTCTTTAAGAGTTTTTAACGGTCTACGGCTACCGCATTTATCTATTAATTTACCCCAAGTACAACCTAAGTAAGAGAAGTTGCGATCGCAGATTGTTCGCTGTCCAGCTAAATACTTTGTGCCGCTAGGACAATACAATGAGTGATTATGAACGCTGAAAACCGTGGGACACTCGCCTGTAAGCTGCAAGAGTAAATCTGGGCTGTGGAGATGCAGCAGTTTAAACTGGCTTTGGTCAACATTCTTAAGCGATTTTATCACGCGATCGCTAACTTCAGGTGGTCGATGTTCAAACAGAGAAGCTAAATAAGTTTCAACACCTCCGCCCTCACCTACATCAAAATTGGAGCATTGATAAATCAGGTTTTCTTCAAAAATACCCCTATGTAATAGCTCATCATTCCGCTTGGTATCATTGATTGAGTTAAGCATTAAACACCATTTTTTACGTTATTACTAATTTGATTCCTCATCTAAATAGAGGCTTAAGGTCATCAACTTATATGCCAACGTTAAACCATAATTTGTGTCTCACATCACTCACATAATGCCTGAGAGCAATGTTTTTACTTGCAGATTTATCTGGATAAATGAACTGATCTTCTACATTGAGAACATATTTATTTGTGCATAAAGGCTTACCATGATTGTAATGCATTGTTAAATGGACAATTGTTTGTTCAGTAAAATAAGTAGGAGATTCTTGAAGATTTGCTAAACGTTCGATAGCAAAACTCCAGTCAAATTCATGCCTAAATAATATAAATCCACCATTTACTGGATTTGACTTTTCAGAATCATCATAAATAATTCGCTTATCTAGTGACATAGAACAATCAGGTAGATAAAGAGAATATTTTTCATCCGACTTACTCAAATCAATTAAGTCAATCCCGCCAGGGAAAAATAAAATATCAGAATCAGTGTAAATCGTAGTTCCATTAACAGGAATTGACATTAATGCCGACAATTTTCTGCCCATTGGATGTAGTTGGGCATAATCATGAACACATTGAGGTAAATCCGTTCTTAGGAAGTTTTGTAAAAGTATTACCTTAACGCAGGGATGGACGCGGCAAAGTAAATTACAACTAGACTCAGTGTAGCTGCCATCAGAAACTATAGTGAATGTATCTGGAATGCCGACATGGCGAATGAATGAGCGAATACTTGCCACTTGTTCTGGCAGATCACGTTCACATGATAAAGCATAGACACTAATTGGAACGTGTCGAGTTTGTTTTATCGGGATGCTAATAATCTGAGAAATGGCTGCTTTATATAGGGAGCGATTAAATTTACCCTGAATTTTAGCAGTATGATAGCCAAGATTTACCATTTATTTTTCCTGGTTATATAAATAATTGAGTAAGGAAACAAATTTGTAATTTCTGAATTAGTTAGCGGTAGCGACGTAGGAGCGTCATTACGTAGCTTGCTTCTCGTCAGAGGCGAGTATTACGAATTGTAGTATTGCATCTGGTGATATTCCCAAAGCTTGCCTTTACGTCCGAGTAATTCTTGATATTTGCCCTGTTCTACTATCCGCCCTGCTTCCAACACTACGACTTTATCGGCTTTAGCAATAGTAGAAAGACGGTGAGCGATCGCAATTACTGTTCTACCAACAGATAGCTTTTCTAATGAATCTTGAATTAAGCGCTCGGATACAGAATCTAAGGCACTAGTTGCTTCATCCAAAATCAAAATTTCTGGGTTTTTTAGTAGCGCCCGTGCAATAGCAATTCGCTGTCTTTGTCCTCCAGATAATCTAACACCCCGATCTCCCAATTGGGTATTAAAACCTTCGGGCATTTCTAAAATAAATTCCAGCGCATTTGCTAGTTTAGCAGCTTCTTGAATTTGCTCATTAGTAGCTTGGGGACTACCATAAGCAATATTTTGTGAAACATTAGTATTGAAGATAAAAGTATCCTGACTGACGACAGCTATTTGACGACGGAGAGAGTTAATTTCAAACAGCCGGATATCAAGTTCATCGATATAAATATTTCCCTCTGTAGCATTGTAAAATCGGGGAATTAAATCAGCAAGAGTTGTTTTACCAGCACCAGAGGCTCCGACTAATGCTGTCATTTTCCCTTTTTCAATTGTTAGGGTAATATTATGTAACACTATATTTTTGTCATCGTAGCCGAAATCTACAGATACTAAATTTATTGCCCTTTCTAAAGCTTTAAACTTAAGTATTCCATTTTTAAAATAGTTTTTATCATCACTTTTAAGCAAGTTTTTAATGTTATCTGCCGAGCCATAGAGAGTATTGAGGAATGCTCGTGTGCCATTAATATCTTGAACAAACGGGATGAAGCGAAATAGCACAAAGAAAAATGTTAGCAAAGAAGCAACTTGTAGCGTTCCATTACTAACTAGGCTAGTGAATGCCAAAATAATCATTCCCACCAACACCGTAGTAGCTACCCCTTCAGCAATTGGTTTAACAAGTGTCCAAGTGAATACAACTTTAGTTGTAGTACTTACTACCTTGTCGCTAGCTTTGTAATAACGCTGGCGCTCAAATTCTTGAGTACCACAGGAATGAACCGTACGAATACCATTGATAAATTCTATGGTTGTTGATGTAAAATTAGCATTAGCAGTTGTCATGCCAAAACTTGATTCTCTGACTCTGGCATTTAGATTAGATAAACCTACACCTAAAAGTGTAAATAGTAATGCTGAAATCACAGTCAGTTGCCATGATATTAAAAACATTGAAATTAAGTAGACAAGAGTTGTGATTCCCCTAGTTATTAAAAAGGCTGCGCCACTGAAACCTTGTCTTATTCTTTCAATTTCTGTGGTTATTGTGTTAATTAGTTCACCAGAACGAGTTTTGGCAAAGTAACTTAACGATAAAGATTGTAACTGTTCAAAAATTTGCTTACGTAAGCGATCGCCAAAATGCAGTTGAGACAATTCAGTATAAACTTGTCCAAAATAATTGAAGGCAACACGTAACCAAGTACTCAATAAAATCAGCGAAGATACTCGGTATAGACGATTAATTGGCGAAGTATTCACCCCCAATACTAAATTATCAAACCATTCGATTCCTGTTTGGACAGGTTGAGCGTTGGGACTAGTTAAACTTTGCAAAAATGTCAGTAAAAAACCAATACTTACACCTTCAAAAGTTGCTGCCAGAATTGAGAATATCAGAGCTAAAATTACAATTTTGCGAAAGTGTTTAAATTCTCGCAATATTAAATAGTTGTCTTGCCAGAAGCTGGAAGCTTTGAGCAGACTACGGAGTTTTTCAAGAAATTGGAAATGCATTGATTTTATAATAATAGTTTGGCAAGGTAGATATACCGCTATAGCCTCAGTGTGGTAGATAAAATCATCAATTACCGCACTGATAAGTTACAGTGTTTGGCTATCTAGATTTAATAGGTGAGACTGTGCTTCTACTTCCCACGAAGCTTTAATTTCTGGTAGTTTATTTAATTGCCGTACTGCATCTTCTAAAGTCCAACAACGAGATCCGGTCAAATTCATCTCACCCCGCAGCACGTTAAATAACTGTGGTAGATTGTCGAGACTGAATTTACGCATCGAACGCCCTAACAGTGTGGTGTTTTGCGTGCGAAACCTTATTGCTTGAAACAGTTTACCTCGTTCTCCAACACGGCACTCACGGCAAAAAATAGACCCTGGCGAGTAAACATGCATTAACACAACCAATCCCAACATGATTGGACTTACTAATAGCAGCAACACCGAAGCAGCAATCCAATCAATTAGTCGCCAGAAGGGTTGGTTAGACAGTTTTTTACTAACGGGTATGCTTAGGAATATTGGTTTTTGTGCTTCTTCACATGCATCTGCCCAAAATCTAAGCAAAGCCTCACCTAGTTTGGGATCTATGCTTACCAAACTTACCGGAGAATGTTGTAAGCATTCTACTAGCGATCGCTTACTATTTAATGAAGGTAGATATGGTTGTTTCACTTGTCCAAGCGGCTTCACCAACAGCTTACCCCGTCGCCACTGAAGTGTGCAGTACCCACGATTATCTTGTTGTTCCTGGGTTACATCATACAAATTCTTTAGAGTTGGAATTATTGAAGTTGTCATAATCTCTTTGGGTTTATACAGGAGTGAATTTCTGAGGCGTTATCAAAGGCTATCAATGCCAAAGACCCAAATCCGAATCTTGTTGTCACTCCAAAAATTTGGAGATAATTGAGGGCAAAATATGCTAGTATTTGCCACTCAGCCAGGCACACATTGTGCAGAATTCTGCTGGTGTAGAGATGTACAAATCAACGTTACTATCAATATTCATGAGCAATCAGTATTTTCCGGTAACTACTGACAGTAGAAAAATGTAGAGGCAAATTAGCCATGAATCTATATCGACATTTAATTGCATTGGGGTATTTATTGTATCGATATATTTAACAAAACCAAAAACCAGTCCCCTGTTATCTTCTAGCCTTTATGAAGGTGCTTTAATTTCTAGAATATAAGAGTATGTAGAAATAGCGATCGCTTAAATAAATTCTTTATTTACTCTTTAAAGAGCCAGTGATTTCTCTGAAAAGCTGTAAAGAAAGCATAAATATACTGAATTTTTCCTGATTGCAACAAAATTAAATTTTGTATTATAAAAACGTAGAGGCAATTCATGTAGACGCAAAGCAGCTTCCCACAGGGTATTACCCCTACCAGAAAATCAAAGTTTACCTCGTTCCCAGTCTCCCACAGGGAATGCCTAATGGGGGGCTGCCGCTTCCCTCACTCGTGGCAGAACCGCTTTTAATGCATTTCCACCCAGAGACTAGAAACAGGAAAGATCCCTGACTTCTCTAAGAAGTTAGGGATCTTTCGTTGTCGTACTAGCTATTTTTCTACAGCTTGACGTAAAGCTAATTGCTGTTGTTTGATATAAGGTACGTAATTACTACTAGAGTTTGATACCCCATTAGCTACAACCCCAATCAGATTTAACTTACTCAGCATGGCTGTAGCTTGATTAAGCTGACTTCGCGTTACAATCCCAATGCTTGCCACCATGACCACGCTACGACAAGATGATGCGGTAAGCATGGCATCCACTAAGCCAAGAACTGGAGGAGCATCTATGAGTACCAAATCATAGTTTTCCTCAAATGCTGCCATTAATTCCATCATCCGAGGGGAACTCAACAGATTAGCTGGATCAGCAGGCTTGGGACCAGCTGTCAAAATATCAATGTAGGCGGAACCTGAGTATTGAAGACTAATCTGGTTGGGTAGAGTTGCATCACTTGCCAATAGAGTTGAAAGCCCCTGCTCATTAGGAAGATTCAGTTGTTCGTGCAAACTGGGATCGCGTAGGTTGGCATCAATCAGTAGTACCCTTTTGTGTAAACGGGCAGCACTCATCGCCAAACCCAACGCCAAAGCTGATTTCCCCTCATCGGCTAAAGCCGAGGTGATCATCAAAGATTTTAAATTAGTAACAGTATTTAAAAGTTCAATGTTTTTGTAAATCAGATCCAGCGATTCCCAACGCGGTGGAGATTGCAACACCTGAATTGTCCAGGGGGCAAGAACTTCTGGCTTCCCAAAAGGCAACTTGATCATTGATTCTTTAGGTTTGGCTGGCGGTAATTTGGGAGTTGTTCCCAACAACGGCATGGCCATTTGCTTCTCTAACTCAGCAGTGGTGTGAACTGCATCATCAGCCGATTCTCGAATAAAGGCAGCAATGCCTCCTAACATAAACCCAACCACAGCACCTAATAGCAAGTTTTGTTGGAGATTGGGGCCTAATTGTCCGCCTTTTTGAGGTTCTTCCACAACTTCCCAATTAAATCCACCCTTGGAAAGTTCTTGCCGCAATTGCTGTTCTGCTCTTAAAAGCTGCTCTAACCTTTCACGGCTAAATTGCAACTGCGGTAGCATCCGATTGTAATAAGCTAAAAGAGGCGGGAAGCGTTTAATTTCAAAACGCAACTCGTTTTCTTTCTGGGCCAAAGTTTGATCGCGAGCAGTTAAAGCAACTATAGTGGTCTGCGTTTCTACTAGCTGACCAGCTAGGCTAAGATCAATTTGCCCAAGCTGTCCTTTTTCAAGAAGAGAGTCTCCATTCGTGAATGCACTAGCAGACTTTTCGCCTAAAGTTCTTCCTACTTCTTGTTGCAATAATTCCTTCTGGCTTTGAAGCTGTTCTTTAAGCTTTTGCACACTCGGAGTTTCATCTGTAAAGCGTAAGCGTTCCTGTGCTAATGCCAGTTCGCTTTTTTGAATTTCGTTTAGTAAGCCTTGATAGCGAGTAGATTGACTCAGACGAGAAGCAACTAGAGCATTTTGAGGAGAACGGTTAAGTTGTTCTTCCAAAGATTTTTGGCGTGCTAATGCTTCGCCATACTGGGCACGAGTTGTCTGTCTTTCTTGGGCAATATTATTTAAAGCTGTTTCAATAGCTTTGGCTTGTGACTCTGGATCAATTAAGTTCTGATTTCTGCGAAACCTTTGGAGATTTGTCTCAGCCGCGTTTACTTCTTCACTGGCTTTACTTAACTGCTCTCTGATAATTTGCAGACCTTTTTGTAAACGCGAATTCTGTTGTTGTTTGTTATATTCCACATAAACTTGTCGAATTGCACCCAGAACTTTTTGTGTCTTTTCTGGATCTCCAGCAGTGTATTCAACTTGAAAGATTTTAGTAGCAACATTATCTTCTTTGCTCCTTAATTGAGTTAAGACTAAGGAAGATTTAATTTCAGCTACACTTATATCTGGATAATCTGACTGAAGTTTATCAACTGCTTTTTGGATGAGTCCTGAACTTTGCATCAAGTTAAGCTGGGTTGCAGTATCTATAACCACATTAGAGTCAGTAAATTGGTTGTCTACCCCCGCTCCTTCTGTCTTACCTTGATAGTTTGGTTCTACTAGCAATTGCATAGAACTTTTATAAGTTGGCTTGGTTTTAAAAGTTACCATGCCTGCAATAGCAATAGAAGTAATTAATACTGCTAGAAACCAAGGAAATCTTCGCACCAATACGGCAAACAATTGTCCGTAACTTGGTTCAGTTTCAGAAGCTGGAATTATATGAGGATTTAGACTACTTTGAACCACTTTTATTATCCTTGTCTTCAAGACTTACGCTAAGAGATATCCCGAAGAATACCTATTTTTTTACAAACCACCCAGGAGGATAGATAAAAATAAATAGGTAATCTTATAATAGAAAGAGATTAGGAAATCAAATGAATATTTAATGCACACCACAAGCTTGGTTAATAATTTGCTCAACTTTCCCAAAAAAGGCTTTTTCTGAAAAGTTTGCTACTGCATGGTTACGGATGCGATCGTAATCCCAAGAAATATCATTGGCTTCTAGTAATGCAATTTGTAGAGATTCGGGTGTTTGTCTTTTGAAAAAGACTCCGGTTTCACCTGGTATTTGAGTATCTAATACTCCACCTGCTCCATAAGCGATGACTGGTGTGCCGCTAGCATTCGCCTCTACTGGAACTAATCCGTAGTCTTCTAAGGCTGCGACAATAATAGACTTGGCTTTGGAAAACAAGTCTTTGCGGGTTCTATCACTTACGTGTCCCAAGAACTCAATATTTTTTAATGCTTTGGATTTTAACCGTGCTTGTTCTGGACCATCACCTGATATTAATAATCGCCATCCCAGCCAATTAAAAGCTTCAACTATTATATCAAGGCGCTTATAGCTGATCATCCTGGCTGAGGCCAGATAATATTCTTCTTTTATATCGGAAAAAAGAAATTTATTAGTATCAATTGGATAGTTTATCATCATTGCCTTTTTGCCATAAATATTTTCAATACGGCGGGCAACAACACTAGAATTAGCAATGTAAAGGTCAGGCTCCTGTGCATATTTCAGGTCTACCTTTCTCATTACTTGAAATATTTGCTCGATTAAAGGAGCAAAATATCTATAGTCTCCGTACTCTCTTAAATAAGTTGCTGTATCCCATAAGAAACGGGTAACATTATGGCAAAAGCAAATGTGGCGAGCATTGGGATTTTTTCGCACTGCTTTGGCGAAGCTTGTACTACTACTAATAATTAGATCGTAGTCTTGCAGATCCAAGGCACGAAAGGCAGGAAAATATAGAGGAGCCATTGACCTGAAATATTTTGCTGCACCAGGAATCTTTTGTAAAAAGGTTGTGTTGACTACGCGATCGCCTAGATCAATAGTTTTTTCTGGATCGTACAGAGATGTGAAAATATCTGCTTCGGGATAGCGCTTACAAAGCAGTTCAAACACACGCTCTGCCCCACCTCGCTGGGTTAAATAATCGTGGACTAGAGCAATTTTCATGAATTTGACCTAAAGTTTCGATTGGGTTTGTTTCAACGCTCCCCAGCAAGTTATCATTAACAACTTTAGTGTTTAGCAGTATAACTCCTATCCTCTTGACTAAATTCTTACGACAAATATATAGGGGCTTCGGAGATCCCCCCAACCCCTCTTAAAAAGGTGGGCTTTTTCTCCTCTTTACCACTTTTTTAAGGGGGTCGCCGCAGGCGGGGGGATCTTATCCGAAACGTATTAGGGGCATACAGCTGTACGCCCCTACAGCCAATTCATTTGTTGCAAATATTTTTGAAACCGATATTACCCAACTGCTACTAAGATTTTTTCTGGGGCGAAATAAGTGTTTTGCTCAGTTCTTAGTTGGTCGCAGAGTCTGCCTTCAGGTAATTCTACATCCTCATAAGTGAGGACTTGATCCTTAAAAATATCTCGTTTGAGACGACACCCTTCAGCTAAACCGATTGGTAGAAGATTTTGCTGTTGGACGATATCAGAATTTTCACATTGTCCGTAGGTCATGTAGTAGCCGATACCATCTAAGGTTTCTCCTACTTTCAGGTCGATTTTGGCGGTGGTGACAACATCTACTCGCGGGCCTGCTAGTGGAGACATGACGGCATCACCGAATAGGACAGCACGCGCTACAGACAAGGGAACTTCAAAATGACAGAGGTGATAAGGAGTATAGAAGCTGTAAAGTGGGCCTTGGCCTAATTTGTATAAGTTGAGATAGTGTTGTTGCTTGGGGTCGTCGTGAGTCGCAAATACATATACGCCTGGGCCTGGCTTTGCTCCAACTACATAATCGACAATGCCGCCCAGTTCTTTGAGTTGTTCAACATCATATATATGGGCCATTTCATCGACATAACCGTTGAAGTCATATCCTAGCATTCCCCGTTTGGCGACTTTCATGCCTGTGGCATTGGCAACGATCGCTTGCTCAAAGGAAATTTTGGTTCCGTCCGCGAAGCTAGCCACCATGTGGGGCTTTTGACCCCAACGTTTAGCAAATCCTTCCTGGGTGGTGGGATTGCGATAAGGGTCTTGGAGTCCTTTAATGTTACCGCACAATAACGGAGTTAGACCAATGCTTTTTACAAAGCGGTAGAGGTTCATTTGTACCCCTGGTTGATCGCCATCACAGGCGCTGAGGATCACACCTGCTTTGTCAGCATAGACTTTAAGGATGGGGCCAATAGTGCCGTCGAGTTCGGCATTCATCATGATCACATGCTTGGAATGAGCGATCGCTTCCATGACGATGTGAGCGCCAAATTCTACTGCACCTGTGACTTCGATTAATGCATCGATGCCCTCAGCCCGACACAGTAACTTAGCGTCTTCTGTGACTGTATACTTACCGTTAGCGATCGCATCTTCTAATTCGCTGACAGTTGCAACAACTTGAATATCTTCAATTCCTGCTTCCGAATAAGCTTGTTTGGCTGCATCAATCTGGCGATTGGAGATAGCAACTAACTCCATTCCTGGCACTGAATTGACAATTTGGTTGGCAATTCCTCGACCCATAAAACCAGCACCAATCATTCCCACTTTGATAGGATTTCCTGCTGCTGCACGAGCTTGTAAGGCGCGATCGATAATAATCATGAACTAAACTCCTTTCTGGAACTGTTAGTTGTGATACAAATTATGGATAATTTTGCACTTAATAATTTTTTACAGTTAAATATTAAGTACATTTTCATGGAAATTAAGATTAGTGATCGCTAGCAACCAGTTGTTTGCTAAATGTCTGTTTTTTCTGGCTGTGATTTTCGATAATTTGCTCCACAATATTTCTGTAAATTTGAGCAAATTTTTCTTTGGTATGATTTGCTCTTGCATATTCCCAAGCCTGATGAGACATCAGCTTTAGGTCTTTTACAGGCAAATTGGAAATACTTTTAACTTTCGCCATAATTTCATCAATGGAAAGATTATCGAAAATCACACCAAAATCGTGAACATCTACACCAGATTCATAGCTCAAAATCGGAATTAAACCAGCTTGTAAGCAACTGATTACTGCTCCTGACTGCCCTTCAGAAACGGAAGGATAAACAAGCCCTAGACAGTTATTTGTCACCTCTATAAAGTCAGGGCTACTAACATCAATCCAACCGTAAGTGTGGATATTAGGTGTTTGGTACAGTTCTTTATAGAAAGCTTTCTCAAATTCTTTGTCATTACTTATTGGACCACAAACTGTTAAATGATATTCTGGCATTTGGGCAAAGGCATCTAAAACTAAATCTAATCCTTTGAGGACTAAAGCACTACCACCAAACCACAGAAAACGTTTTCTTACTGCTTCAAAATTTTTATTGTCGGCATAAGGATAAACGACAGGCGATGAAATTGGGATGCGATACATTGGTTTTTTAGCATACTTGAACGTATCGGTTGTGAAATCATTACCCAATACAATCGCGCAATCGGCATATTCAATTCCTAAATTAGGAACTTCAAATCGCTGTGGTTTTAAGGTGATACCTTTGCGGCGTTGTAGTTCTAGAAGCCTGTTACATTCTGCTGCATTGCGAAACACCATATTCGCAATGTCAACGTGGAAAATCTTGATACAATCCTTATTGAGTTTTGGGGCAAGCGCTTCCATTCGATGACGGATATCAATGAAAAATGCGTAATCTTTTTGAGGAACGAATTTATCATTGTGGAACTGGATAACATCAACGTTATAGCTTAAAGTTAGAAAAGTTTGAGCTATTTGCCAAACTTCCCAGTACCAAGTATGGTCTTTAGGCATTGGCTGACCAGGTTTTAAGAGGAATGGTTCAATCCGATAAGAAAGAAGTACATTTCCTTTTGAAAGCTGTTTAGGTTTTAGAGAGACAACCTGTAAAGTCTTAGCGTAATTGATCCGGTCTTGGACTTTTCTGCAGACAAAAGAGATAGTATTACCGATACGAGATAGAATATTATTTGGCATTTATTTCTACCTTAAGTAATTATTAGATTAACTCATACAGAGCAGCCAGTATGTTCTACAAAAAACACCTGGCATAGAGAAAGAATCTATAGTTATCTGGAAGCTGTACCGCCAACAGTCATCATTCTCAACAAAGGCCAATTTAAATCTTTCTCAGATATTTCAGTCACATCTAGAGGCCAATCAATGGCAAAGAATGGGTCGTCATAGCGTAAACCTCTTTCATAGCCTGGCGTGTAAAATTCACCCACTTGATATATAACTTCAGTCTCATCTGTAAGTGCTTGATAGCCATGAGCAAACATTTCTGGAACATACAAAGCGCGACGATTTTCTGGGGTTAGCTTTACGCCAATGTGTGATAAAAAGCTAGGAGATTCTGGACGCATATCAATAATTACATCATAAATTGCGCCTTTAGTACAGCGAATTAATTTCGTTTCTGCTGCTGGCAGAATTTGATAGTGCATTCCCCGGATAGTGCCTTTTTTATAGTTAAAAGATAGGTTACATTGGGCAACTGTTGGCTTTAATCCATGTGCTTCAAATTCTTGAGCGCAGAAAGACCGAGCAAAAAAACCACGATGGTCTGGCTTTTCTTCTAAGTCAATAATGAATGCGTCTTTGAGTGCGGTTTCGATGAAAATCATTATGATTCCTTTGAGATGAATGTTGAGTAAAGAAATTAAACGTAGACGCGCAGCAGCTTGCCGCAGGCTACCGCAGAGGCGCAGAGGGTGCAGAGAGATATTTTGTATTAGTCCTAAACCTATAAATCGGGTGCAACTCTTTTCCTTACCTTTCTTTATGTTTTCTGTACCTCTGCGGTTAATTAAATTAGATATTCTTCTGGCGAGAACATTTTTAAGTTGATACTTTAACTGCATCAGATACAGAACGTAACTCTACTCTAGGATAAGTATTATCCCAGTATTGGGTGCAGAGGTTTGGTCTTTTAGGAGGATTAGCAGTGTAACAAAAGAATAGCGCTGACCGTTCTTCTGTGCGGACTGTGCCGTGATGCAAAGCATTTTTCGTATCTACAATAATTACAGTACTTGCTGGACCTAAGCAAGATTTCCAAGCTGATTTGGGGATGACTGGTTTTACTTCTTCATCATCGATACCCATATAGCCTGACTTCCAAAGTTTGTAATAAAGTCGAACATAATTCCAACTAAATAAGGAAGTTAAAGAACGGGGAATGTATTCAAAAGGCCCAGTTTTTTCTTCTACATCATTCAAGTAGATGAATATTTTCACGATGCGACGGTCTTCGGCATCACTATGCCATAGCAGTGTGCCAAACTGATGTTTGCTGGGAAAATCTTTGCGTAAATGTACGCCATGAAAAGCAACAGGAAGACCAATATAATTTTCGATGATGTTAAGAAGTCTTTTCTCAATTCCCCAGGCATAAAATTCTGGTAAACTTGTTACTGTAGTAATTTGTGGTAACTTTTCGTCTAGATGGTCGTTGTTAGGATTTTCCATCTGAGACAATTGATAGTAAGCAGCTTTGAGCAGTTCTGAGCTAGAGTTAAACCCTAAATCTGCCAGTGTTGTGACGTAAACGCCATCTTTTTTAAGAGCCTTTAGAATGTTGCGATCGCGTCCTTCCAATGCTGGCAGCTTTCTGCTATGCTTCCAACGGGCTGCATAATATTCAAAGTCAGAAGACAGTGTAGATATTTTACGTTTAATTGCACTAAACATGTCGTAAATCCTGCTCTTTTTAATACATATTTGTTAGGAATTTAATAGCTTACTGCTTATAATTTTGCACTTCTTGAGTAGATATTTCACTTGATTCTGCTAAAGCGAATTCTTTAGAAACCATCACGTCAAAAACACACAAGCTAACTAAAGCTAAAAATGGAACTACTATTTTGATGGCGGACATTGGCCATCTTCTTAAAGCACCCAAGAAAACTTTTAAATTGACTTCTTTACCGTTCTGCAAAAGCATCCGTCTACAAAACTGCTTAGAATATCCATTCTCTTCCAGTTTCAAAATCACTTCGGGTATATGTTTGTATTGCATTAAGAGTGCAGACTTTGGTTCTTTCTGCCAATAACTCACACCAACAACACATTCTAAATAAGTCTCTTGAGTGACAATTACACTACCATTAGCAGCACAATAACCTGCTAAATATGCTAAAGATATCCAGTTATTCTCAGCATCTTGCCAATTTTGGAGAGCGCGTTTTACTAGGTCAGTGCGGTAGACTGTAGCAGTCAGAAAAATAACTGCACCAACACTTTTTGAAAAACAATGTTCAAAGATAGCTTTACCATCACCATCACCATTTTCACTATCAACGTCAAACCAACGATTACCAACAATTGTTGGTGGGTGGACTGGTTCACCAGTAATTTGGTTCCGGCCAGAAAAGTTGAGGAACAATAATGATAAATCTTCATGCTGCTTAAGTTTGGTAATCACATAAGCAATGGCTCTATCTTGAATTGGGTCATCATCACCAATAGTCCAAATATATTTTGTAATTGTAGATTTTAGGCAATACATAATATTTTTGACTACGCCTAAATTCTTTAAATTTTTATTTGATTTAAATGTAATATTACTAAGTATTTCTTGCCATTTTTGGATTACTTCTTGAGTATTATCTGTTGAACAATTGTCAGAAACTAAAATTTCACAATCATTTTCAAAACCTTTAAGAGCTTGAGCTAGCCATGCTAATTGTTTATCCAGTAAACCAGCACGATTGAATGTAGGAATGGCAATAGTAAGCAATTTATTCATATTCAGTTAAGTTATGTAGTTAATAATTGACGATAAGATTATTTTATCAATTATTAAGTTGCTCTATAGTCTAATTGTGCTTGATAACAATGTTTCCAAAAGATACGCTTTTTAATTACTTTTTTCTAACCATTGATTATTCAATCAATTAAATGATTAGTAATAAAAAACGTATTCTCGAATACATTAATCACAAGACTATTAAAAGGTGATCGTTAACAGGACTTGGATAAATTTTTACTTCAGGAATTGGCACTACAAACTGTCCACCCCACTCGCCAATAAATGCCATTTGTTCCATAATTTCTTCTTTGAGATTCCAAGGCAATATTAGAAGGTAATCTGGTTTTGTTTCGCGGATTTTTTCTGGTTCAAAGATGGCAATATGAGTTCCAGGTAGAAATAATCCCTGCTTGTAGGGATTGCAATCTACAGTGTAATCGAGAAAATCTTTACCAATTCCACAGTAATTGAGCAATGTATTGCCTTTAGCAGGTGCGCCATAACCAGCGATTGATTTACCTTCTGCTTTAGCCGTCATAAGAAAATTTAATAGCTTACGCTTTGTTTCTTTGACTTTTTCTCCAAATGTAATGTAAGTCTCTATTTGATCCAGCCTAGCGGCGATTTCTTTTACTTTCAGATGGTTAACTCGGTCGCTAATACTGTGATTATCAGCGTAGTCATGTTTAGCATAAATTCTTAAAGAACCGCCGTGAGTTGGTAATTCCTCTACGTCAAACAGTTGCAAGTTGTGTGCTGCAAAGATTTTTTCAATAGTCAGAAATGAAAAATAAGAAAAATGCTCGTGATAAATAGTATCAAACTGATTTTGTTGAATAAGTTGCAAAATGTGAGGAAATTCCATCGTCAAAATACCATTAGGTTTGAGGATGAGTTTCATTCCAGCTATAAAATCATTTAAATCTGGTACATGAGCTAAAACATTATTACCTATCAAAAGGTCAGCTAGTTTTCCTTTTATCACAAGTTCTTTGGCGGTTTCAACTCCAAAAAACTTGTTAATACTAGGAATGCCTCTATCTTCAGCAACTTTAGCTATATTTGCGGCTGGTTCTATTCCTAAAACAGGAATTCCCTTTTCTAAAAAATATTGCAGAAGATAGCCATCGTTACTGGCAATTTCAATAACTTGAGTATTACAATTAAAGCCAAAGTTTTCTATCATCATCTCGGTGTAAGCCTTGGCGTGTTTTAGCCAACTTACCGAATAAGAAGAAAAATAAGCATAATCGCTGAAAATGTGATCTGGTGTTTCAAATTGTTCTAATTGAACTAAAAGAGTGTCTTCTGAAACATAAGCATGGAGAGGATAAAATTTCTCTGCATTCTTTAGCTGTTCTGCTGTTAAATACGCATTGGCTAAAGGTGACATTCCTAGATCAATAAAGGTTTGGTGCAGGGGTTGACCACTGAAACGACATTTTGCGATCGCCATAAACTTTAACTCACTAATTGCAAATAATTTGATAGGTAGGATAACTCCGAATCAAATAGTATTGATTCGGAATATTAGATTATTTGTTCACTACTGCTAGGCTACTCTAACTACTTTTTAGTCCAGAAAAAATCTTTGTCAATTTGCTCGGTACGAATCAGATACTCTAGTTGCTTTAAGCGTGTAAATCCTCTAAACAAGAAAGTATCTTCAGCCATATCTATTTGACTGAATAAATCAAATAACTGCTGCGCACCAAGTCGGGCATTCCAATCACACTTAAATCCAGGTAGGATTTTATTGATTTTCTCGAAGGATACCCGGTAGCTGCGGTTATCTGAACCGTTGTTACCAAAGGACAATTTACAATCTGGGAAAATATCGGCAATAATTTCTGCAATTTCTTTGACGCGATAGTTATTTGCTGTATCTCCCACGTTGAAAATTTGGTTATGTACAATGTCGCGTGGTGCTTCCAAAGTGCAGACTATTGCTTTGCAAATATCCAGTGCGTGGACTAATGGCCGCCAGGGTGTGCCATCACTGGTCATTTTGATTTGTTTGCTAGTCCATGCCAACCCTGCTAAGTTGTTTAAAACAATATCAAAGCGCATTCTGGGAGAAGCACCAAAGGCAGTTGCATTCCGCATAAAAGTGGGAGAGAAGTCATCATCAGCCAGTGGTGTGACATCTCTTTCTACAAGAGTTTTGCATTCTGCGTAGGCTGTTTGAGGATTAACTGGGGATTCTTCTGTGACATCACCGGCGGTAGCAACACCGTAGACGCTACACGAAGACATATATACGAAGCGGCGCACACCCATAGCCTTAGCTAGGCTAGCTAGACGAACTGAACCTATATGATTAATTTCGTAGGTAATGTTAGGCGCTAATTGTCCAGCTGGGTCGTTGGAGAGTTCCGCCATATGAACTATGGCTTCAACACCTTCTAAATCATCAGGGGTGATGTTGCGAATATCTTTGTTGAGGGTTTTGGGTGTCACCCCATTAGCGTTGTATAGCCAACCAACTTTATAAAAACCGGTATCTAGACCGATAACTTCATGTCCTCGTTCAATTAACAGAGAGGGTAATAACGAACCAAGATAGCCTTCTGTTCCAGTTACTAATATTTTCATTGTGGTTAATGCCTTTGTATTGATGAGTTAAATTAGAGGCGCACAAATATTCGCCCTACTACGTGTTACATCCAAAAGGGAATCGCTATATTTTTCGTTTGTATGCAATAACTCGACCTTTCTTCTAAGAGGAGAGAGGCTTTGAATTTTACTCTCATTACCTTGTAGGGAAGGGGTTAGGGGTTAGGTTATTGGACTCAACCCAAAAGCGCTATATATAACTCGGCTAAAAGTCATTACATAGTTTGCCAACGCCGACTTATATTATGTCCGCTTGATTAGTTGTTAAACCCGGATAACCCCGCCAAAGCTGTGCTTTGTCTCCCTTCCCAAAGAACGGGGTGGAGTTCTTTTATTATGGGTAATTTGGCGGACATGATATTACCCATTGGGTAGCAGCACTCTATAATGGGTCTTAATTGATGCACTACACTTTTTCTTGTGGGATAGGTTAAGATAGCCATCCCTTGTATTTCCAGGCTGGAAAAGATGCCCACTATACAAGATTCATCCTTTTATTCAGCAGCCCGGAAGTAATAACTATGTTATCTATGCAGTTACTGCAATATCTAGATGCGAAAGTTGCGGAATTTCTGCCACAAGCGCTTTACCGATTTCTAGAGAAGATGTGGCCGCAGGAGAAGGAGCATTGCAAACATGAATAGAGTTTTGACCGGAAACAATCAAAAAGTCGTCTACAAGCTTGCCATTGTTCATTAAGGCTTGAGCGCGGACTCCTGCATGGGTGGGAACTAAATCTTCTGCTTGAACTTCGGGAATTAATTTTTGCAAACTTCTGGTGAAGGCTGCTTTACTAAAAGAACGAATGATTTCTTGGATACCTTCATCAGCATGTGTTGCTGCCAACTTCCAAAAACCAGGATAGGTGATGACTTCAAGAAAATCTTGTAAGTCAAAGTCAGTTTTTTTGTAACCTTCCCGTTTGAGTGACAGCACCGCGTTTGGCCCTGCATGGACGCTACCATCAATCATCCGGGTAAAGTGAACACCCAGAAAGGGAAAATCTGGATTGGGAACTGGGTAAATTAGTGTCTTGACCAGGTAACGTTTTTCTGGGGTGAGTTCGTAATATTCTCCCCGGAATGGAACGATTTTTGCTTGGGGTTCAACTTGACCTAATTTAGCCGTGCGATCGCTATGCAATCCAGTACAATTAATTACAAACCGGGTTTCAAAGTTACCGTTGTTTGTTTCCAGTACCTGATTTTTACCACTTGGGAAGATTTTCAAAACTTTTGTATTGAGGTGTAAATCCCCGCCCTGCTGTTGAATTAGTTGGGCATATTTCAAACAAACTTGCTTGTAATTAACAATACCAGTTGAGAATACCCGAATTCCACCTACACATTTTACATGAGGTTCGATTTCCCTGACTTCTTCGGGGCTAATTCTCTTAACTTCTATGCCATTGTCTAAGCCGCGTTTGTAGAGATTTTCTAAACGTGGTAGTTCTTGTTCTTCAGTTGCAACAATTACCTTACCACAAACTTCATGCTCAATTCCATGCTCTTGACAAAACTCTACCATAGAGCGAGAACCGTCACGACAAAATTTAGCTTTAAAACTTCCTGGCTTGTAGTAAATACCAGAATGAATTACCCCACTATTATTGCCAGTTTGGTGAAATGCCCATTGACTCTCTTTTTCTACTATTAAAATACGTGCATTAGAATAGCGTTTTCCTAAAGCTAGCGCTGTAGAGAGTCCAACTATTCCCCCACCTATAATCGCAAAATCATACATTAGGATTATTGTACTTGAAATTACACTAAATTTATAAAGTCGTTGGGCATTGACATGGGGCACTTGCCCTGAGCGGCGCCGAAGGGAGTCGAAGGGAGTCGAAGTATTGGGCATTGGTTATTTTTTCCCCCTGCTCCCTCATCTCCCTCATCTCCCTTATCCCAACTCTTTCTACCATACCTTCCAAGGGGCTTGAGTGCTTTTCCATAGCCCTTCTAGGTAGTTTTTATCACGTAAAGTATCCATCGGTTGCCAAAAACCATCATGTTTGAAAGCTGATAGTTGTTCCATATCAGCTAGTTTTTCTAATGGCTCTTGCTCCCATACGGTAGAGTCATCAGCAATCAAATTGATTACTTCTGGTTCTAACACAAAATAACCGCCATTAATCCAAGCTCCATCACCTTCAGGTTTCTCCCGAAAGCTGGTAATTTTAGTTTGCTCATATCCTAAGGAAATAGCACCAAAACGTCCGGCTGGTTGAACGGCTGTCAAGGTTCCTAATGTCTTTTGTTCTTTATGAAATTTAACTAGCTCGGTGATATTAATATTACTTACACCATCACCATAAGTAAAGCAAAAAGTTTCATTACCAAGATGTTCGCTGATTCGCTTTAAGCGTCCGCCTGTCATTGTATTATCACCCGTATTTACTAAGGTGACACGCCAAGGTTCAGCATAGCCAGAATGCACGTTCATCTGGTTAAATCGCATATCAAAGGTTACATCTGACATGTGTAAGAAGTAGTTAGCAAAATACTCTTTAATTATGTAACCTTTATAACCGCAACAAATAATAAAGTCATTAATGCCGTGAGCAGAGTAAGTTTTCATTATGTGCCAGAGAATTGGCTTACCACCAATTTCAACCATCGGCTTAGGTCTGATACTAGTTTCTTCACTGAGGCGTGTACCAAGTCCTCCAGCCAAAATCACCGCTTTCATGCAATTACCTCGGAGATTTGTAGGGATATAATTATTTGACCATGCCAATTTTAGATTCTGAATTTACAATTTAGGATTAGTCATCGAAGTCACGAGCTTATGAGTAGATTTGTTCTGCCCATTTTGATAGCGGGGCATGTACTAAAAAACTCTTTTAATCAAAAATCCAATATCCAAAATCTAAAATCCAAAGTTGTTTAACTTTATCGATATGAAGAGGATGCACTTAGATAGAGAAAATTGATTTCTTTTTCTTCTCCGTCAATAATCTAACTATTATTTTTGAAAAAATTATGAAGCAAATATAAATTAAAATCTTTTCTATATAAAAGCTCTATGAATATCTAAAAATAGCAAAACAAATTACTCAATATAAAGATGATTTTTACTCAATAAATAACTAGGGTTAGCTGACGCTAACCCTAATCAGGCTTGATTTTTGAAATCTAAACCAATAATATGCAAGTGATAAAACTTACCTATTTTTAGTTAGTTTTTTCTACATTACTTGAGCTTTGGAATAAAGGGTCACATTTGTTTTCTACAACTACACACATGTTACTGAGTGCTTGCTGATAATTATCCATATCATCTTGCTCAAGAAAGATTTTGGCAGATGCCTGTATATCTTCGATAGCTTTTGCCTGATTTTTGTTAGATTCACTACCGCCATATTGTGCTAGTTCATAGCGAACCATACCTCGTTTGAGATATACTTTTGCTAGTTTGGGGCTGATAGCTAATGCTTGGTTAAAGTCAGCGATCGCTTGATGATATTCTTGCTCATAATTGCTGCTATATTGAGCAATTTGATAATAGACAACACCGCGTTGAAAGTAAGCTTCTGCTTTGAATACATTAAGTTTTATGGCGTGAGTAAAATCTGCGATCGCTCTTTTGTAAGCTTGTTGAGATTCACCGCTATATTTAGCCATTTGGCTGCGGACAATGCCGCGTCTGATATAAGCTTCAATTTCATTATTATTCAGACCAATAGCGCGATTATAGTCTGCGACCGCTAGGTTATACTCTAGATCGGGATCGTTGCTATATTCGGCGAGCATATAGCGGGCATTACCCCGATTTACAAGAGCTTTGCTTTGATTGGGATTGATTTTGAGAGCTTGGGTATAATCTACAACTGCTCCTTCGTAGTCTTTCATGTTATAGCGAGCATTGCCACGATTTACAATCGCTCTAGCATGTGTCGGTTCTTGTTCAATTGCTCCGGTAAAGCTGGCAATTGCTTTTTCATAATCTCGGTCTTTGTAAGCAGTATAACCTTGCTGATAGTAATCAGCGAAGCTGAGTTTGTTGTCTGTCTGGCGAGACTTCAGTGTTTGTTGAGTGTAAGCATTTTGGTAAACCAACGGCTGAGTAAATTTGATCATTACGTCCGCATATCCCAGTAAACCAAAACCCAGCAAGCAACAAATAATCGGGTACAACTTTGACTTCTTAGAAGGTTTATAAGATCTACCGCTTGGGGTAATTACTGGCTGCCAATAATTAGCTGAGTGCGGTGACATGGTTCGCTGTGGAAAATGCGGTGTCTGGGTGTAGTGCTTTTTCCGTTTGATTCGCGGTTGGAGATGTTCTCTAGCTTCTATAGCCCGATGTGATGGGAAGGGGTCGCGTCCGCCTAATCGCACGGTACGTTCACACCAGGGACAACTACGCATATGGTTGTTGTGGCGATGCTGAGGATTTGTCGTGCAGGTAATTAAGGAATCTTCGGCTTCTGCAATTGCTGATAGCCAAGCCTGGGCACTGGGGCGCAGCTGTGGGTTGTTGTGACCGTCTTCAAAACAACGGACAAATAGTTCTTGTAAACTGGGATGAAGAATTTCCCAAGGGGGTGCAATGGGTGTAGGAAGATAGGGCACATAGCGCTTTTGGCTGTAAGTGAAATGACCCGATGCAATCCGAGCTTCGTAGGGGGGTGGCTCAATAGAGCCTTGAAAAATCCCCGAAAATGGGTGTGTGCCTTCCATTAAGAGTTGAAATACCAGCACCGCTAACCCAAATAAATCATGAGAAATTTCGCGATCGTGCTGGGCAAAAGTTTTATTTTGTAGTTCTGGTGGGGTAAACTCTGGTTTACCTACAGGGCAGCGATAAATAACATTGCTGTTTGGTTCGAGTACTTGGAAGGAGTCTGTGTCTATCAAAGTCACCAGTGCTGTGTCACTAACGAGGATATTTGACTCGTTTACATCACCAATGCAATATCCACTAGCGTGCAAAGCTGCAAAAGCTGCCGCCAAGTTACGAGCCGTGCGGAGCAGGTACTGATAGTTGAATAGGGGACAGTGTTGGCGACGGGTTCTGGGGTTGTAAAAGTCGATGATTGGACGCATCCCTTGAATGCGTGGCATCAAAAAGCCCAGGATGATATTTTTGCCATCTGCCGCCCGTAATAAATCCTCTGGCCAAGCGATAGAGATATGCCCTAAACTCGCCGTAGGGTTTTCTGGCGGGTTTGCAAGCATCGCTTGGAGTTTATCAGCATGGGCAGTCGTTGGCTTATGGTAAATCTTTGCCACCAAGTTGTTATCGGATGGCACTGCATAAACACAAGCCTCACCGCCACGTCCCAAACTGACATTGAGACTGAGGATTTCTTTTCTAGGGGAACAACGTAGTACCTGCATAATGAAATTACCGCTAACGGAGTTATTTAAGATGTGAAACCTGTAAATTTTTTGCTTATGAGTTGTTGAATGCAGCTATAATCAGTGTTAAATCATCATCAGTGCGTTGTGTAATCCGCTCTGAGCGTAAAAACTTTACCAACTGCTCCTTCGCTTGTGTCTTATCCTCGGCATTAGCTACAAATTCAAATAGGGGGAAAAAGAAGGGTTTGTGAGGTTCGCCAACAACCATATTCAAAGCCAGCATTTGTAGTCCGTCGGTGATGATACCAACATTTACTATGTCCGTGCGCCAGACTCTCATCTGCGCTGTATCTAAAGCAGTAGGTGAAGTTAAAAAAGTCGTTTCGTTGATGTATTCGCCACTGTCAGGTATAGTAAGTGCCAAGAGGTTGCCCATGCTATCTTTTGCCACTGCCAAACCATCACCTATTTGCATTACAGCCACAACTTCTGGTGTGGCGAGCATCACAATTAAGGTAGTTGCTAAATCTTGAGGCTGTTTGTCACAGGTAGCCGCCTCATCATCCACAGCTTTTTTGGCGGCTAGTATGGCATCATTTAAGAGCGATCGCACATCACCATCATCATTCAAACTTTTGCGGGTGAGTCCAATGCTTGAAATGTTTTCTATTGCTGTCTCCACAGCAATCATCGCTCCCACTTTCCCAAGACTAGCAGAACCCGCACCATCTGCTGCGGCTGCCACTAAAACGTTATCTGATAATACCTGCCAGTGATGAGCATCCTGACATAACTGATTGTTTTTTAAGTGACTTGTACCACATACAGACGCAGCCACAATCTGCCATTGAGCAATCTGTTTTGATATGTTCATAGATTTTTTTTCTAGCAGCTACCTGTATCAACATCAAGCTGCAATTTTGAATTAAACAGTCCCCCAACCAATCGGCGGTAGTGCTACCTGTTCGTCTACCTGTGAATGAGAAACAGCTGACATACTAGTTGACAGCCAAACAAACATCTCGATAAAATTTAATCCTTTCAGCTTTAACGGGGTACGTACAGTTATTTGATTTAAACGCGTCATATTCGCATTTTCTACTCCAACTGTAAAGAATGCTACCCGCTTGTTTGCCTCGTCTCCCTGTAAGCGATGGGATGCTTGCTCTACCACTTGCTCTAACTCACCTTGTGGTTCTCCATCGGTAATCATGAATACCCAAGGACGATAGTAAGCAATCCCATTGGCACGATACTGAGATTTCCGCTCTTGAATTATGTCTAAAGCTTTATGAATTCCTGCACCCATTGTAGTCAATCCTTGGGCTGTCAAAATCGGCGGATTGAATTGATCGGCTGTGACAAAGTCTTGTACTACATTGATATTACTATCAAATGTTACGATCGCCACTTCCACCCGTCTTGCGGCTAAGGAGTTTTTAACTAATTCATCCTTTAAACTTAGTAAACCCTGATTTAAAGCCTCAATCGGGTCTCCTTGCATCGAGCCAGATGTGTCTAGCAAAAGTACACAAGGACAACGTGGTTCTGGGTTCTCAGCAAATTCTACTACTTCATCAAGTCTTAATGTATCATCCATAACTTTTTGTGTTATGTTAAAGTTCAAAGCCTTATTTCCCTTTTCTCAGAGTATATAATTACAGTCGCCGAGGCGACTTACAGAATATAGTATCTAGTGGTAGATGCTCTAATTTTTATTAAACAAATTTTTTTCATGAAGTTCTCTACATATTTACGAAGAACTTGAGAACAGCTTAGTTTAGCAAAAAAGAGTTTATCAAAACGCAGCATTCCCTGTTGTAATGTATCTACCCAAAAATTATATCCATTAACCCTACAGTACAATAAATACGTAAACTTTCCTATATAAATTTTTAAAGATTTTATGTAGAAAAATCGTTCTTTTACATAAAAATAATTAACCATAATTAAGTTTATTAGCTTTAGAAGTATGGCAGTGTAGCTGCGGAAACTTGAAATCAAATTTACCTCTTTCAGTGAGTGGGCAGAAATAAACATCATTATTAAGGTCTTCAGTCAAAAGTTGTCGGTAGTAAGTAAAATCGAGAAGTAACTAACATCTACTGATAGTTTAGCTATGATAGATATTTACGTTTATTCATACCCACCTAATTTTTTTGAAATAGCTAGAGTAAGTATAATGTGCTAAATTTAACAAATAATACTTATAATTTACTAGTTTTAACATATATACATATTTTAAAAATAATATTTTGTACGGAGAGAAATATTACAAAGAAGAAAATATTTCATAGCTAATATTTTCAATTTACAAATGTTCGGTTGTTGATTCCGCAAAAAACTTGATAAATATGAATAATTCTGGTGCGTTCGTCAAACTACGTCCTCTAAGTTTGTTAAGACAGTTATCCAATTGCTCCGACAGTACTTGTTTACAAGCATTAAGTAACTCAGTTTCTTGGTCGATTTACCTAGAACAGGGAAGAATAACCTACGCTACCCATTCAGTGGAACCCTTTGATCGGCTAGAGCGTCATTTGCGTCGCCTTAGTCATCAAATTCCACAGCTTACCAGTGAGGTTCGGGTTAAATTACGTCTAATGTTTGAACCTGATTTACACACTCAGTTAATTGAAGATGACAGCAATTCAACCAGCCACCCTCCCGAGTATCAGGCTATATCCTGGCTTGTGAGTCAACAACATTTACATTCTACACAAGCAGCAGTGCTAATTAAAGAATTAGTACAAGAGGTGATTGAATCATTTTTGCTAATCAAAAAAGGTACATATGAATTAACAGAACCACTTGATAGAATGCCAAGAATTTGCAGGTTAGATGTAGAAAAAATTCTAGAACATTGCCAAGTAAGATTAAAAAAATGGCAAGATTTTGTTCCTCAAATCTCTTCTCCATATCAACGTCCATATCTATTGATTAATAGCAAAATTGAGCAAAAAGATTTACCAAAACTCCAGCCAGATTTAACTAATTGGATGAAAGGTTTCAGCCTGTGTCATCTAGCCGTAATTTTGAATCAAGATGAAATCCAACTGGCTCACACTTTATACCCTTATATACTTAAGGGTGCGATTATCTTGCATGAAGCCGATCCACCTTATGATAAATTATCAAATATATTTCAAGAGCAATGTCTACGACGGTCACTGAGCGTAGTCGAAGTGCGGGCTACGCCTACGCTTTTGCCAAAATTAATAAAAGAGTTAGTTAATACCAAAAAAGAACTAAGTACTACTCTCAATTCTTACCTGGATATTTCTGAAGAGAATATAATTACTGTCCAACGATTACCTCAGATTTCTCCTTCTCCAAAAGAGAACTTTCAAGAACCAACAATATCAAATAACATAAATCCTCCTTCCCAAATAGTAACGGCTGCTACTGTAACGGTACAAAAAACTCACAAAATCGTTTCTGTAGATGATAGCCCTACAATTCTTAAAGAAATTAGCCGTTTCTTAGAAGATGAAAATTTTTCTGTAGTGACTATTAACGATCCAGTCAAAGCCGTTTTGTCAATTATAAGGCATAAACCGGATTTAATTCTGTTGGATTTAAACATGCTAGGAATAGACGGATATGAGTTGTGTCGGATTATACGAAATAATTCTATATTTCAAAAGACTCCTATCATCTTTATTACTGGGAATAAAGGGGTTTTAGACAAAGTGAAAGCCAAATTAGTTGGGGCATCTGGATATCTGACTAAACCGTTTACTCGCGCCGAATTACTAAAAATAATCTTTATGCATTTGACTTAAATTAAACACTCCAATGAGCTTTTTTTGCACATTGCTTTGTGGGATAATCTACACATGACTACTAATCTAGAAGTATCTGTGTTCATCTGCGGTTAATTATTTTTTCTATACCTCACCCACCAGATTTCAAAGAGTAATACTTCTGGGTTAATTACAGATTGAAATTTTTGAAGTGCTAGAAGGTTGATTCTTGCACCGCTCAATAAGAGCAATATCATCTGCAAAGCTTAACCCAGAAGTATTCTATTCAAAATGTAATCAACTTAAGTTGGCAAAAAGGGCCATTGCCACAATAGACAGACTTACCGATGCAAAAACTGGCTCCTGTCTGCTATAAACTTTTAAGCTATGGTAGAGAAATCATAATTTGGGTTGTTGTAGCCAGGATTTGACATGGCGGATGTTACAAGGTCAGAACTGCCGAGTAAACTGTTGACATCAGCTCCTATATTTTGGCTAGGCTTAGTACTACCTAGCGATATCAGTTCGCCACTAACAGAGAAATTCCAGCCTTCATTACCAACGAGTGTTTTGTCATCACCACTGGCTTCAATCCGGTTTCCAAGGAAATTGCTGTTAGTTACATTGGCAGTGTTGCCACTACCAAGGATATCGTTTTTACTACCAGGTAGTGTATTGGCATTACCAAAGATGTCGTTGTTATTGCCTAAGTTCCAGTTACCGTTACCGTTGGTTGTGTTATTCTTACCAAAGCCCCAGTTGCCATTACCTTCGATTTTGTCGCCATCACCGTAGTTCCAATTACCGTTACCGTTGGTTGTGTTACCGCCACCAAAATTCCAGTTACCGTTACCGTCGGTTGTGTTGTTACTACCATATAGCCAGTTACCGTTACCTTGGCCACTGTTATTGATAGCATTTGCACCATCTAGTTTTTGAATATCAGATATCCAATTGTCGCTCTTATAAGGTACAGGTTGACCATTGCCAGTTTCAGGTAGGTTGCTACTACTTTCCTTGGAGGGCGGAGTGCTGTCAAATGGTAAGTTACCAGGGAGGTCGCTACCACCACTAGATGCGCTACCACCAGCAAAGGGGTTGCTACTACCACTAGATGCGCCACCACCAGCAACCCCTTTGCTACCGCCACCAGATGCGTTACTACCAGCAACCCCTTTGCTACCGCCACCAGATGCGTTACTACCAGATGCGCCAGCAAACGGGTTGCTACCACCACCTAAGGCACTAATATCACCGCCAAGGACTCCGATTAGTTGATTGAACGGATTATTGGTATCAGTTAAAGCCCGTTCGTCAAGTGGTCGCTCATAATTATATTTGTACTTTCCATCTTCACTGGTTGTGGATGAGTTGCCACCACCAATGAAGGAAGCGAAAATATTACTACCACTAGCAGCGCCACCAAAGCCACTGCTACTATCTAAACTGCTGCCATCGGTAGACTGCCATTTGCCTTCACTGAAAGAAAAATTGCCATTACCAGTTAAATTGTTGCTAGTACTTTGTGAACCAACAGTTTGATTGCTATTGTCAGAAGTTGCCATTAGAATTAAACTCCTATTACTTAAACTTAAATTCCTCTATCAAGAGAAACATCAACGACATAAATGAAAGCATTTTTTTACTTTCATTTTCAATCAAAAATACTAATAACAACAGCAAGCACCACACTTAGTAAAAGTATAGAAAATAAAATTTACATTTAAAATGAACAAAATTTCGATTGGATTGCTGATTCTTTAGATTGGATTGTCTATTCTTTCGATATTGTTAAGGTATATTTCAGAAAATTGTCGGATAATCCTGATTTTGAAAGCTTTTGAGGCAGCTTTTACAGGAATTTTTCAGATCAAACAAGGCAAATTTATTTCTTTGGAGTTCTACAATACAATGCAATATAATTACACTTCAAAAAAGAGTAAAGTCTTATTTTTGTAGTTTATTGAATGAAAAAGTATTACTTGTGAGTTTTTATTAAGTTTTAAAGATTTAAGTTCTGCGATCGCCAGAGCAAACGCATCTAAATTACTCTTGAGCGCAACTAATGTTAATAACCAACGAAAAAATCAGCATTTATCATTTGATTATTTTCCATCAAAACCATGTCTACGATGGTCACTGAGCACAGTCAAAGTGCGGACTACGCCTTGTAAAATCGTGGTCATTGCTCATCGCAAAAAGCTGGGTTTGTTGAAAACAGAGAAAAAATAATGTCCCTTTTACATAATGTAATAATTGCTCAACTATGGAGTAATAATGCTAGAAAGTAAAACTAGAGTGAATCTTCAAAATAAATTAAGCAATGAATTCTTTGAAAAGCGTTGTTGAAGTTCTTGAAATCAGAGAGAAAACCTAGTGTCTTTAGATTGCTGGTTTTATGGGATTCTAGCTCAAGCAGCGTGAGAAACTAAACGGCTCTCAATCGTAATGGTTATGTCAGAAGCGATGTCTACGATAGTCACTGACTTGTACTGAGCGCAGTCGAAGTAGCTTGCCGTACCACTTCGTGGAAGCAAGCTAGCAAGAGCGTCTCGTAGAGAAGTGCAGGCTGCACCTACGCACAAAATTTACCTAATTAGATTTTGTGTTTTGAAGCTTCACTATAGGAGAAAACAGAACAATTTATAAGCCTACTTTCTGGCTCAACTAATAAAAATTCCTGACTATGGAGTATAAAAAATGAAAAGTGTAGTAAGTGCAGCAGTTATCTTAACATTTATTGGTGGAGTAAATTGTCTTCCTAGCTATGGACTATTATCAAATATTAAACCTTCAAGAATAGAAGTTCAATCAATTGCTCAAGGTAATCATCAACAATTGATCGCTAGAGTTGGAACTATTTTAAATAGTCCATTTTATCTTAAATATGGAAAGACAGCTTACCTACCCACTGAAAATATTGAAATCAAATTCTCAAAAGTTATCGAAGATTCTCGGTGTCCTTCTAATGTAACTTGTATTTGGCAAGGGCAAGTTATTATTGAATTAGACATCAGAAAAAATGGTAAGCAACTTTCAACATTAATGCTAACCCTTATACCAGGTCGTGATGCTTTACCAATTCAATTTTCAAATAAATATTCGGTGACATTGATAGGGGTTTCCCCGTACCCAAGCGGACAAACGATCGCGCTCCAAGATTACATTGTTCAACTTGTTGTTAATAAAAACTAAATAACAAACCTTTGACACGCTTTTTTTCGGAAACAAAACACCCAGATTTTTCACAAGTGAGAAATTGAGGTGTATGTAGTTTAACGTCAAAATCAACCAAATAAAAAGAATGTATTACTTCTGTGCGTAGATACATTCTCAGTATTTACTTATTTTTACATTGCCAGTCTAACGTAGTAGGATTGTTCAAGTGAAAGGGTAAGCCTTGCGGGGCGAGTAGCCATTGATCGCTTCTTGCACCCTAAAATAAGAGCAAAAGACGATTCCTAAAACAAGCACATTCCATGCGTATTTCTCTAAATTGGCTGCGCGAACTAGTAGAGATAAAACTTAGTCCAGAAGAATTAGCCGAAATCCTGACAATGGCGGGGTTTGAGGTTGAAGAGATTGAAGATCGCCGCACTTGGGCAAATGGCGTGGTTATCGGCAAAGTGCTTGAGCGTCAACCCCATCCCAACGCCGATAAATTAAGTGTTTGCCAAGTGGATATCGGTACAGGTGAAACTTTAAACATTGTCTGTGGTGCTGCTAATGTAAAGGCAGATATCTATGTGCCAGTGGCAACTACAGGTACTTACTTACCTAAGATTGATTTAAAAATTAAACCTGCAAAACTGCGTGGCGTCCCATCTCAGGGCATGATTTGTTCTTTAAAGGAACTCGGTTTGCCCACCGATGTAGACGGAATTCATATTTTTACCCAGGAAAATCTACCATTGGGTAGTGATGTGCGTCCGTTGCTAGGTTTAAATGATGTAATTTTAGACCTCACCGCAACTGCAAATCGCGCTGATGCTCTAAGTATGGTAGGTGTAGCACGGGAAGTAGCAGCTTTAACTGGTGAAAAGTTGAGCATTCCTGAACCTGGTGAAGTATCTATTACCAAAAGTGCCGGAAATTTAGCTTTAAAAATTGCCGATACCCAAGCTTGTCCTGCATACATTGGTACGGTAATTGAACAGGTAAAAATTGCCCCATCTCCGGAATGGTTGCAACAGCGTTTGCGGGCTGCTGGGGTACGTCCCATCAGTAATGTTGTAGACATTACTAATTACGTTTTGTTGGAATGGGGACAACCACTGCACGCCTTTGATGGCGATCGCCTACAATCTCTTGCAGGTGGCGAAAATTTAACCATCGGTGTTCGCTTCGCCAATGCTGGAGAATCCCTCAAAACCCTGGATGGACAAACTCGCACCCTATCAACCCAAAATTTATTAATCACCGCGAACGACAAACCCGTTGCCCTGGCGGGAGTCATGGGTGGAGAAGAAACAGAAGTTCATCAAGGGACTCAAAGCCTAGTTTTAGAAGCAGCCTTATTTGATTCCGTAGCAATTCGCCGTTCTTCCCGGAGTGTCGGGTTAAGAAGTGAGGCTTCTGGCAGATACGAACGGGGAGTTAACCGCGCTGAGTTGGAAATAGCTAATCGCCGCGCCCTATCCTTAATTAGCGAATTAGCTAGTGGAATTCTTGTTCACCAAGAAATTGCCGACACCCGCCCCGAACCGTCTACCTGGAGTCGTTCTATCGCCTTGCGTTTAGACCGCGTTAATCAAATATTGGGGCCAATAGATTTAGGAGAAAATACAGCTGAACTGCAAGAACAAGACGTTGAGCGCATCTTGACTGCATTGGGATGTCAATTAACTCCTTCAAGAGAAGATACTAACCATCAACCTACATGGTCAGTTTCTGTTCCACCCTATCGTTACCGCGACTTAGAGCGGGAAATTGATTTAATTGAAGAAATCGCCCGTCTCTATGGTTACAACAAATTCTGTGATACCTTGCCAGAAAAAGCGGAAGCTGGCTATCTACCTTTAGATGAGGAATTGATTCGCAAGTTACGAGCTTTCCTGCGGGCTGAAGGGTTGACAGAATTAATTCACTATTCTTTAGTCAAACCAGGGGAAGACAGAAATATAGTACTGTCAAACCCTTTATTTGTCGAATATTCAGCGCTGCGAACCGATTTGATATCTGGATTAATTGATGCCTTTCAATACAATTTAGAGCAGGGTAATGGTGCTCTTAACGGTTTTGAAATCGGGCAAATTTTCTGGCAAGAAGAAGACGGTTTGCAAGAAACAGAAGCCCTGGCTGGGATTGTGGGAGGGGATATTTCTATTGGTAAATGGTCAAAAAGTGGACGCGAAGAACCCATCACCTGGTTTGAAGCCAAAGGCATTTTAGAAAGTGTATTTCGGCAACTTGCCTTACAGGTAGAATTCCAACCCGATCGCCGCGATGATCGCTTACATCCAGGACGCACGGCTTCTCTGTGGATTCGGGGTAACAGCCTGGGTATTTTTGGACAACTCCATCCCCAATTGCGACGAGAAAAAGGTTTACCAGATTCCGTTTATGTTTTCCAGTTGGATCTAAATGTACTTTTAGATTCTCTGGGAGAAGATGAAGTTCTGGTTCCAACATTCCAGCCATATTCTACTTATCCAGCAAGCGATCGCGACATCGCCTTTTTCGCACCCGTGAAAATCTCAGTTGCGGAAATTGAAAAAGTAATTACCAAAGCTGGTAAAGATTTGCTCGAATCTGTGGAATTATTTGATGAATATCGGGGCAAAAATGTCGCCGAAGGACAGCGAAGTTTAGCATTCCGCTTAGTTTATCGGGCTAGCGATCGCACTCTTACTGAAGCTGAAGTCGAACCAGTACACAATAAAGTCCGCGAAGCCTTGGTGGAAAAATTTGGTGTAAACCTGAGAAGTTAGGAGTAAAGAAGGGAAAAGGTTACAGGTGACAGGGCACAGCAAAGAAAAACTATCCCCTGTACCCTGTTCCCTGTAAACTAAGAATTTAAATTTTTAATTGATTAACCATGCCTAAATATGTAGTCTGGGGAAGTTACTGCGAAGACGTTCTCGAAAAACGCGCCCCACACCGTGAAGCTCATTTAGACGGATTAGCAAAACAGAAAGAGTCAGGTGTGCTGATTACTATTGGTCCCACCAAGGATGTCACAAAAGTTTTTGGGATCTACGAAGCCGAAGACGAAGCCACTGTACGCCAGTTAATCGAAAATGACCCTTACTGGAAAAATGGCATCTGGACTGAGTATTCTGTTAAGGAATGGATTCAGGCTTTTTGAATTGAGCATGGGGTATAGGCAGATCAGCTTAAATGTTGAGCCTTTTTACTCGAACGTTGAACCTTTTTACTCGAACGTTGAGCCTTTTTACCCGAACGTTGAACCTTTTTACCCGAACGTTGAACCTTTTTACTCGAACGTTGAACCTTTTTACTCGAACGTTGAGCCTTTTTACTCGAACGTTGAACCTTTTTACTCGAACGTTGAGCCTTTTTACTCGAACGTTGAGCCTTTTTACTCGAACGTTGAGCCTTTTTACTCAAACGTTGAGCCTTTTTACTCAAACGTTGAGCCTTTTTACTCAAACGTTGAGCCTCTGAGCTTGAAACATTCAGTTTTAACTCTTCCTCAGATCCCTCATCCCTCTCATCTCCCAATGCCCAATGCTCAATACTTCGGCTTACCTCGACTTCGCTACTTCGACGCCGCTCAGTACAAGTCGGCACAAGTCGCGGTTCCTGAGCGTAGTCGTAAAGCCTGCGGCATAGCTACGCTTAGGGCGCAGCCTAAGAAGAGAAGGGCAGTACAAGTGCCCAATACCCCATCCCCATATATGAAAATTTGGCAGGTTGATTTTTATCGTCGTCCCTCACAAGATGCATCTGGACAAGTTTTATGGGAGTTGTTGATTTGTGACGCAACTCGCAGCTTTGAGTATGAAGCCACCTGTCTCCAGTCAGCAGCAAATTCTAATTGGGTAGCTGCTCAACTTGAGCTAGCCGCAGGTGAAAAATTGCCAGATGTGATTCAGGTATTTCGTCCTCAGTCACTAAGTTTAATTGAGGCGGCGGGACGCAATTTAAGTATAAATGTCGAACCTACCCGTCACACTTTGGCGTTAAAGCAGTGGTTACAAGAAAAGCAGTATCCCTCAACGCTGGATAAACCACCCCCAGCACCATTACCAGAAAACCTCTGGGGAGAACAATGGCGTTTTGCGAGTCTAGCTGCTAGTGATGTGGAAACGAGTTTTAGCGATCGCCCTATTCCCATTTTGCACATTCCAGAACATCGTAAACCCATCAATTTGGGTTTAGCTTCAACAGTGCCCGTCCCTGGTGTAGTAATTTATGGTGGACGGCAATCAATGCGCCTAGCCAGATGGTTACAGCAAGCCCGTCCCGTAAGCTTGAATTATATATCTGGCGCACCAGACGGCTTAATATTAGAAGCTGGCTTAGTGGATAGGTGGATTGTCGCCACTTTTGAAGATCCAGAAGTTACAACAGCAGCTCAAGCATTTGAACAACGAAAAAAGCATTGCCGAGGATTGCATTTTTTGTTAGTTCAACCTGATGATTCCGGGATGACTTATAGCGGCTTTTGGTTGTTGCGGGTAGAAGATTGATATTAATTACCAAAAATATTTATCCGCTTAATTTCTATAGCTAAAAAAATAGACTAAAGCTATGTCTGACTGCAAGGCACTACATGTCTACGCTTTACTGTAATTTGCCTATATAGGTCAGGTGTATAAGTTTAGCAAATTTTCGTATGATGATAAAGTCATACTAAATAGTAATACTAAAAATTAATTATAAATGCTCAAAGTCACAATTACCTTAGAAGAAGACATTCTGCGATTTGTAGATCAGTATGCACAGGAAAATAGTAGTGCATACATTAATACACTGCTAGCAGAACACCGCCGCAAAATTTTTGGAACAGAAATGATTGTAGCCCTCAAACAGGATGCTGAAGATCCAGAATATCAAGTTGAAATTGCTTCCTGGGATAGCATTGCTGGAGACGGCATAAATGCCAGGGAGTAATTTAACTTATCGGCGAGGAGAAATACGTCGGGTGAATCTTGAGCCAACAGTGGGGACTGAAGCAAAAAAAATCCGCATGTGCGATCGCAAAATAAATATAATATTATCTCTTTGTTGATATTGTTGTTAAAAGTAAAAAACGCCCTCCCTTGTGGGAGAGCGCTTTATTATTTAGTTAGAGCTTAGAATTAACCGTTGATGGAAGGAGCAGTTAGAGCCACAGGAGCAACATCACCAGCAGCCAAATCTAAGGGGAAGTTGTGAGCATTACGCTCGTGCATTACTTCCATACCCAGGTT
>NZ_JBALFV010000125.1:0-207564 GCF_036916735.1 Nostoc sp. | reverse complement strand
GGTTCTTCCATAAAAAACTCAAACTACACGCTGTACTTCATCAAGGGCAGTGTAAATTACCCGTTTAGCTTACCCATTTCACTCTCTGGGGATTCGTTCAAGTCTGTCCCTCTCTGACTCGGAAAGAGACGGTTTTGCCTAGTAAAACCAGGAAGAGTTTTATTATAGCTAATTAGGCGGTTACTACATGAGCGTCTTTGGGCGTGAATAGGTTGATTCCAAATATGAAACATTAAATTTTCTGACTACGTTCTCGTGCTAAATTACTAAAGCTTGAAGTTGGGAAACTCCGGTGAAATTCCGGGACTGTGCCGCAGCTGTGATGGGATCGCCCAAGTCAGAATGCCAACTCTCAAGATGTCCTCAAGACACACTCACCATCTACTCCCTGCGTTGCACGGGGAAGGAGTTCCAAGTTTGCTTTCTGGATTTGCCACTTGTCCCGGCTTGTTTTATGCTACACCCGCCGCCGATGGTATATTATCTCGGATTAGAATACCAGGTGGAATTATTAGCAGTCGGCAGTGCCGCGCGATCGCAGATATAGCAGAACAGCACGGTGGCGGCTATGTAGATGTAACTAATCGAGCGAATCTACAAGTCCGCGAAATCCGCACGGGGATCAATGCTGAGGTTCTAAAGTACCTACAGGATATGGGACTGGGTTCTGGCAATCCTGTTGTAGACCACATCCGTAATATTATGACCAGCCCGACTGCTGGGATTGATCTGCTAGAATTAATCGACACTCGCCCTTTTGTCCAAGGTTGGGATGATTATATTGCTGCACATCCGGCGCTTGCGGGACTGTCGGCAAAATTTAGCGTTTGCTTTGATGGTGGTGGGATAATTCGGGTGTGCGATCGCTTGAATGATATCTTATTTGTCGCTGTCTTAGTTGACGGTAATGTTTACTTCCGCCTCTGTCTCACTGTAGGCGCAAAAGGTCAACCGCCCAGCGATATAGGAATTTTGTTACCACCAGAGAAATATTTGCCCGTCTTGGCAGCTTTGGCAGAGGTCTATCTAGCTCATAGTAATCCTACAAGTAAGCGTCGGCTACGTCTCTTAGAGTTATTAAATACTTTGGGTTGTGAAAATTATCTACAGCAAGTTCAGCAGCGTCTACCTTTTTCTCTTTTGTACAGTGACTTAACTCCCCAACCCCCTTCTCTATTAGGGAAAGGGGAGGAATTCTCTACTCTTTTGCAAGCAGATGCTAAGTATCAGCATATTGGTATTCACCCGCAACGTCAGCAAGGCTTATTTTACATTGGTGTCGTCTTACCCCTTGGGCGATTAGAGAGTAGCCAGATGCGGGGTTTAGCAGATTTAGCAACGAAATACGGTAGCGCCACTCTTCGGTTAACCCCCTGGCAAAATTTGCTGATAACAGATATTCCTCAGAAATGGGTTGCTGATGTCCTGCGAGAAATTGTTTTCTTAGGATTGGATTTCTCTGCAACTAACATCAAGAGTGCATTAGTTGCCTGTTCTGGAAAAAAGGGTTGCACTGCTTCTGCCACGGACACCAAAGATCATGCATTAGCATTGGCAAAGTATCTTGATCGCGTTACTCTGGATTGTCCAGTTAATATCCACTTTAGCGGCTGTGAAAAATCCTGCGCCCAGCATAGTAAGAGTGATATTACTCTGCTTGGTGTCAACATTGAGGCTGACAATGGAACTGTGGAAGGCTATCACGTTTATGTTGGTGACAGCAACCAGAAATTCGGACGTGAACTATATCAAAATGTAACTTTTGCCGAACTACCTGCATTAATAGAGCGGATGCTATATGTATATAAAATTCACCGCCTAAATTCTGATGAGTCCTTCGGCGAATTTGCTAATCGATATGCAGAACAATCGAACCACAGAGGCACAGAGAAGCCAGTGCGCCCTTGCGGTTTCCCGACTTGTTCGCTCTTAGCGTTTCCGTTCGCGCAGCGTCTCCGTCAGGAGAAGGGTAGCAACTGGCGCGACACGGAGAAACTAAGAGTTTGAGAGGTATTTTGCGTAAATCCTGAATTTAATAAATACTTATAAATCGGTTTCTCTTTCTCTGTGTTCTCTGCGCCTCTGCGGTTAATTAACAAATCAATCCAAAATCTTCTAAAATCCCAAATCGAATGCCCGACTACATCCGAGATGCTAACGAAATTTACCGCAATTCTTTTGCAATCATCCGGTCAGAAGCGAACTTAGATGTGCTGCCAGCAGATGTAGCAAAAGTTGCTGTACGTCTAATTCATGCCTGTGGAATGACGGATATTGTCACTGACTTGGGATATTCACCAACAGCAGTACAATCCGCAAGGGCAGCCCTAGCAGCAGGAGCGCCAATTCTGTGCGATTGCCGGATGGTTGCTGATGGCGTTACCAGGCGACGGTTGTCTGCAAATAATCAAGTTATCTGTACCCTCAATGAGCCGGAAGTGCCAGAAATTGCCCAACGCCTCGGTAATACAAGGTCGGCGGCAGCTTTAGAATTATGGCGATCGCACCTCGAAGGATCGGTGATCGCAATTGGCAATGCGCCCACAGCACTATTCCGGCTATTAGAAATGCTGGATGAAGGACTGCCAAAACCTGCTATTATTTTAGGCTTTCCAGTAGGTTTTGTCGGTGCAGCCGAGTCAAAAGCCGCATTGGCAGCAGACAGCAGAAATGTACCATTTTTGACCTTACACGGTCGGCGCGGTGGAAGTGCGATCGCAGCCGCAGCAATTAACGCCCTGGCAACGGAGGAAGAATGAATACGAAAATTAAAGGTCGTCTTTATGGAATTGGTGTTGGCCCAGGCGATCCCGAACTATTGACCCTCAAAGCGCTGCGGTTATTATGTGCGGCTCCCGTGGTAGCCTATCAATCAGCTATAGATAAAGAAAGTATTGCCAGAGCGATCGTAGCGCAGTATCTACCTGGCAATCAAATCGAGCTGTTATTTCACCTCCCCCGCGCTTTGGAACCAGAAAAGGCCAAGTCTATTTATGATAAAGAAATTGAACCAATCGCCGACCATTTAGCAGCCGGTCGAGATGTCGTAGTCTTGTGCGAGGGCGATCCATTTTTCTACGGTTCGTTTATGTACCTGTTCACGCGGTTATGTGACCAGTACGAAACAGAAGTTGTCCCTGGAGTTTCCTCGCTGATGGCTTGTCCGGTAGCCTTGGGTGTACCTTTCACCTACTACACCGATATTCTCACCGTCCTACCCGCGCCATTGCCAGCAGAAGAACTAACTACACATCTGCTGATGACCGATGCAGCCGCAATTATGAAGCTAGGTCGTCACTTTACCAAAGTACGAGATATCCTGCATAAATTGGGGTTAGTATCACGGGCAAGATATATTGAGCGGGCATCAACATTACAGCAACGCATCATACCCCTGGATGAAGTTGATCCAGATAAAGTACCCTATTTCTCGATGATTGTAATTCCAACAAAAAATCGACTATAAACCAATACCCTTGGGTTAAGAAATTTATCTGTTGAGGCAGGCTGTTCTTGAGCAGGGGATGCAGGGGAAGCAGGGGAGAGAAAAAAGCTTATCTGAACCGTATTGCGTTATGGACACGCCGAAATAATAAATGCTTCGGCGTAGCCAGCACTTCTCTACGAGACGCTGCGCGAACGACAAAGCTCAGTGACCACCGTAGGCATCGCCGAATCAACAAATGCGTTCGCCGAAATAACAAATGCGTTCGCCAAATCAACAAATGCGTTCGCCAAATCAACAAATGCGTTCGCCAAATCAACAAATGCGTTCGCCAAATCAACAAATGCGTTCGCCATGATTGCAAGAATTTAGCTTTGTCACGCCAGCGTAACGCACCCTTCGGGTGACGCTCCTGCGTCGCTAACGCTGCGCTAACAGCAGTCGCCTGCGGAGGGAAACCCTCCCGCAGCGCTGCTTCACTGCAAATCTTTGGTAGATGAAGTTTTTCCGACTTGTGTGTACACCGTAGCCTTTATAAGGGGAGGGTTAGGGTGGGGTAAAACCGTGGTTAATCAGCTATTTCAGACTTGTGTGTACACGGTAGCTCGAACAGCAAGGAGGGGAGACAAAGCGTAGCTATGGGAGGGTGGGTTCTTTGGTTTTAATAAACAATCAAGTGGATAAACCGCGTCTATCTTGAAACCTGTAGTTCTTCGGTGATCAAAAGGATTTGCCCTCATCCCCCAACCTATCCCCTAGATTTGGGATTCGGGGAGCCAGAATTTCAAAGTCCCTCTCCCAGATATGGGAGAGGGATTTAGGGTGAGGGCAAAAACTACGGTTCTCAACTTAGATGAGGTTTATAATATAAAACCTAAGACTTACGCATTGACAAGAAATACCAAATATGAATTAAGGTTAAAAACCATATCTTTCGTAAGGGCACAGCATTGCTGTGCCCCTACAGCATAGTCTATTTATGATCGCGGGATAATTGAGAAAAACCTGAAAACTTCCTCAATATCGTTAATACACATTACGATGCATTTGTACAGTGCATAAGTTCTAAACCTTATTTATCCGTGCTTTCCAAACAAGGATTTTTTAGCTTTGCTGATCAAGCGAGGCTTTGAAAAAGATTTAAAATCAGCAGGTTATTTTTCTCTATTCAAAGATATTAAAAAAAGCTATTTCTATAAGCCAAATTTATCCGGTCAATCATTATATAAATTATTTTCCAGATATAAAAGTAGATGGTCTAATGATATTTTTCTAAAAAAGAATGGTAATATCTGGCATAGCGTACTACAACGCTAAAGGACTTCCAAATAAAAAATACTCAACTACTTCTTGTGCGGGCTGATTTTTCACGTAATGTGGAAAATCCCACAAAAAACCTAAACCCCTAACCCCCTTTCTGACGCGGGAAGGGGGAAAATTCAAAGTCTCTCTCCTAAAAGGAGAGAGATTTAGAGAGAGGTTTTCGATATACCGTGAAAAGTCAGTTTGTGGGGTAAGCATTCTCACCCGCCAGCCTTTTGCTGCGGGTAAAATGCCCACGCTATAAGATTGGATAATTTATTTTTTGGAAATCCTTAATGACATCTTAACTGAAGATAAATTCACACCCAACGTTTAATCAGGAGAGAAAGTTTTATGGCTGATACCATACTATTTCAAGGTAATAGGTACATTCCGGATAATACTACTAGTTCCGAAGGCTATGGGGCGCAAACTGCCACCAATTTTGAAGTGCTGTATAGCAGTGGCGTTCTGAACTATAGTGCTATAGGTGTCAATTTCACCTATGATTCAAACGGATTTTTTAATTCTGGAACCATTATTTCTGATTTTTACTTCGGAAGTAACGGCCAACTCACAGTCCAGGAGACAAATCTGAATATTGACGTTGCGACAAGAGAGAACCTTTTAACTACTGGTATGTCAGGATACGACTTTAATCAGTATGTTTATCGAGGTAATGACAGTTTCCTCGGATCTGCGGGCGATGATTTGTTTGAAGGCTCCAAAGGCAACGACACCTTCAATGGTGGGGCGGGTATTGATGTCTTAAGCTTCCAAAAATTTAGTGAGGGAGTAATTGTTAATCTCTCAACAGGGCAGGCAATTACTTCTTTTGGCACATCGGTTATTTCCAACGTCGAAGACATCGAGGGGTCAGCATTCAGCGATATACTGACTGGGAACTCTGGAAATAACCAGATCCAGGGGTTTGGCGGCGCTGATAGAATTAATGGCGGTGCAGGATTTGATACTGCTGTCTATTTCGACGCTACTTCAGGAGTCGGTGTTAATTTGTCCACCGGAGTTGTTATTGGTGGTAGCGGTAATGATACTTTAGTTTCCATTGAGCGGGTGTTGGGATCTCGTTTTAGTGACGTGCTGATTGGTTCTAATGCCAATGAATCTTTCTTAGGGGGATTTGGTGACGATTCTATTGATGGTGGGGGTGGCATTGATACTGTTGAATACGGTTTTGTCGGTTCCAGGGTTGTGGTAGACCTTGCTAATGGAGTCGCTATTGGTGGTGCAGGAACCGATTTGATTTTGAACGTTGAAAACGTAAAAGGCTCGATTTTCGATGACATCCTCACCGGTAGCTCTGGAGCGAATGTTATTAATGGCGACAATGGAGATGATATTTTGAGTGGTGGTGCTGGTGCTGATACTCTAACTGGCGGCCAAGGCGCAGATGCATTTGCCTTCCAGTTTGGACAATCAACAGTATCAGCAACCGATCGCATTACTGACTTCACCATTGGCACAGATGCAATTGGTTTACTCAGTTCAGACGGATCAACCGTGATTACACCTAGCACTTTTACCCGTGCTGCCGATAAGACTGCCACCACTTTAGTAAATTTAGTCAATCAGGTATTTACCGACGCGAATGGAGCTGTAGCCGGAAATCAAGCTTTAGGGGTGAATGGTGCAGCCTTAGTCAGAGTCACAAGTGGAGCGATCGCCGGAACTTATTTAGCAATCAATAATAGCACTGCTGGTTTTCAAGCGAATAGTGATTTGTTAGTCAATTTAACAGGATTAACGGGTACTTTACCCGCGTTGGGAAATATTGCAATCAGCAGTTTCTTTGCTTAGTTAGGATCATGATTTTCAAACTAAGCTGCCGAATGTACGTTGATATCAGGCTTGATTAGCGAAAATCCCAAATAGAATAACCTCCTGGCAGATTTAACCAGGAGAGTTCAAAAAAATTGATTCATCTTTACAAACGTTGTAGCAGGCTCAAACCGTGGGTATCAGTACCACAAGTATTGAAAAGAAAGTATTCATCAGCCAACTTTTGTACTTGTTCTGATTCCACTACGCTGGGTTTCCAGGGGTTAGGATTATTGTAGGCGTAGAAAGTTTCCACGCCATCAATGCCGTTTTGGGAAGCAGCTGGAATTAAGTCAAAAAGCGATCGCTTGTAACGAGCCGGATGAGCCAGAACTGCCAATCCCCCAGCTTCATGAATAGCAGCAATCACGTTACTTGCTTGATATTCTTGGCCTGTAGTCGTCCTTCTTTGGAGATAAGGCTTCATACTAGGGTGTTCTGGTATAAAAGCGTAAGCCAAAATATGAACTTCTATATCCAAAAGGCTGGCATTAATTTCCACACCACTCCACAGGTAGGGAGTGCTTGCACCAGGATGATTCCACTTCCAGTCTTCTAACCAAGCAAATGATGCTTGATAGCCCATAATACCATGATGATCGGTGATGGCTAACCCCTTTAGTCCAATAGCGATCGCCTGCTCCATCAATGCACTAGGCTGCAACCTACCATCCGAGTAGACAGTGTGCATGTGAAAGTTGAATAACCTTGGACAACTTTGTGCATCAATGTTCTGGAATACTTGCTTCAAAAGTTCTGTGGAAGCAGTAGTTCGGGCCAAATTTACAGCCATAACCCCCTCTGAACAAAAATATATCTTTTTAACACACTAAAACGGCACATCTAGAGATGAGAAAGACTCAGCACTAAATAATTAGTGTTGGCTGCTACTTTCTCAGCTTTCTCAGCAAATTTTTCAATATGTTAAGACTACGTTAGCAAATCTTAACCTCAGTAGTCATGCGTAATTTGCACTACTTTTAAGTTAAGTAGTAAAAAATATTGCATATAACTTTATATAAATACACTTATAGAAGTTGTGTGAAATGATTGATATTTCAAGACTTAAAAGAGTAATTTTATTTAATAAACCTGCGAGCCAACTATATATCTCGTATAAAAAATATCATTTTTTCCAGTAATTACACTATTGTAGATAACTAGTAATGACTTAAGCGAGCGCATAAGTCAGTCTACAATAGGTTCAAGAAAACTAGCGATCGCGCTTGAACAACTATACCCCTCGCGCAATTCCAAAAGAATCTCCCTTCAAGGTGATACCAAGTGGTTCTACCACTACCTCGCGGGTAAGAGACGCTTCAACCCTGCCGGCAATCACAGATGTAAGCTTATGTTCTCTTGCAAGGATGACAATCCTCTCTGCATCTTGCTTTGACTCAGTATAGAATGCAAATCCTGCACCGTAATTGAATACAGAAAGCATCGTCGCCGCCCCGCCTTCAAGATGACTCTCAACAAAGGTAAATATCTCCGGCACTGGAAGCATTGTTTCGATGACATACCGAAGCGGCTTCACCGACCGCATCAGCTTTTGCCATCCATGACCAGTGATGTTCTCCATTGCGGTGGGACGAATCCCATCGTCAAGCACCGCCTGCACAAGCGGCGTGTAAAGATACGAAGCTGCATTTATCGCTTCCCAAAACTCCTGCCCACTTGGCAGTTTTGTTCTGTAGCCATCAGGGAGCGACTGGGCAAGCTTTCGCAGTGGGGTAAAGCCGTTCTCATGGGGCCCCGAACTTTCAACAAGAACAATGGTATTTCCGACATCCAGACGCGAGCTATCAATGGGAGCAACACCAGCCGGCATGACCCCAAAAACCGAGCCTGCGATATCGAGCCGACCTGGAATCATCTTAGTTTTTAATTGAGGAGTTTCTCCTGAGAGGTACACACACCCTACTCGTTTGCACCCCTCAACTACTCCATCCAGAAACCCATCAAGGAACGCAGGTGTGAAGATCGTTTCAGGAGTACTCGACGGCAGATATAAACCGAGAAGTATAGTCTGCATACCTGATGTTGCGGCATCGTTCGTAAGACACGAGATGATTTTGATACCGATATTCCACCAAAATCGTTGAAGCTCTTCTTCAGAAAGGTCGTCAGGTCGGGTATCGTCTGCTGTGCCCAGTCCTTCGGGGACAAGTGTCATCGAAAGTTCTCTAGACCCCGCCTCTATAAACGGAGCGAGATTGAAGCTGAAAGCGTTAGCACTTGCTCCAAGACCCGATGCGGGCACGATGCCATAGGCGCTTGCAAAGCCAAGCGTGCGTTTTGCGGCATCGATGAAGCGTTGTTTTGCGGCATCGAGAGTATCATAATCGACTTGATCGAGAGCTTGAGGCATTAGGTTGCGTTAAAAGTGAGGAGTAGAGACGCGATTAATCACGTCTGTGCAGGAGTTAAAAGTTAGCAAAACTCATAACTCCTAATTTTAACAGTATCGCAAAAGTCCCCACCCTCAATGTACTTATCAGGTGGGGTGCAAAAACGCTGATTATTCAGATGTGACGCTCGAATACTCGCTCATAGCATTGCTATGCCGAAGGCGTTGTTTCTTGTAGAGAAGGCTTTACGCTGTTGCAATCGCGGATTCGCTCTAAGCAACCACTTCGTAGAAACAAGCTACAGTTTTATGCTTTAAAGTAGAAGGTAGTTTGATTGAAAGTGCTTGTTACTACTAATGAAAGTTTTAGGGTTAGTCCTGCCAGTCCTGTTACTGCTAGGCACGCCTGCTATAGCAGTTGAGTTTAAAGGTCAAAATATTGATGGTCAAAAGCTGCCTGCTAGAGCTTACTATTATGCAACTGGTGGGGTCTACAAAGTTCAGGTGCGCTTTCACAACAAACGAGCCACAATTTACTTTGACGACGGCAACCAAACAACCATACAGTTGAACCAGCAGGTAATCACTGACTCAAACAATATTGAAGGTTTTGGAAAGCTAGGGCAATATCCTATAAATAGTATATTCAGTGTTGGCTTGGTGTATGACAATAGTTGGCTCGGCGGCAGTGATAGTCAATTGCAACAATCTAATCCCCTAGACGGGTTGTGGAAAATTAGTTTGGAATAAATGCTTAATGCTTCCTAATTTTCTGCTATCAAAAGTTAATCAACTAATAGATCCAAAAGCGATCGCTTTCGGACAAAGTATTGAGAGAATTGCTCTTACAACCTCCCTTAGCCAACACCAAATCCTCACAACCTACATCCACAAAGGTGTTGGAGTCACACCAATTCTGCTACTACATGGCTTCGACAGTTCCATCCTAGAGTTCCGTCTTCTATTGCCATTACTTGCTACTCAAAATGAAACATGGGCAGTAGATTTGTTAGGTTTTGGCTTTACACAAAGGCAAAAAGAAATAAATTATAGTCCAACTACGATCCAAATTCACCTTTACGATTTTTGGAAAACTTTAATCAACAGACCGATAATACTAGTAGGTGCATCAATGGGAGGTGCAACTGCAATTGATTTTACTCTCACTTACCCTCAAGTTGTAAAATCACTAATATTAATTAATAGTTTAGGTTACACTTGCGCTCCCGCCTTTAGCAAATACTTGTTTCCTCCTTTTGACTTTTTGGCTGTAGAATACCTACGTCAACGTCATATTTTGGCATTAAATTTATGTAGTCACTTACCTAATTTAGATACCAAGGTACTTTTGGCTATTCAGTGCGCCATGTTACATCAAGAAATGCCTGGTTGGCATGATGCTATGATTTCTTATGTCAAAACTGGAGGTTATAGCAACTTGGCAAATAGAATTACGCAAGTTGACAAACCAACACTGATTTTATGGGGAGAAGCTGATGATATGCTTCCACTTGAAGATGCAGATAAATTTCATAAATCTATTGCGAATTCTCAACTAATAAAGCTTAATAATTGCGGACATGCTCCTCAAATTGAACAGCCGCAAATAACATTTCAACATATTTTGCGATTTCTGAATAAGTAGGTAGGCGTAATGAAACATAAGATAAAACCTTACCTCAATCACTCTATGTAATTTTTATTACATGTATACATAATTCAAAAAAAGTCGATGCAACTAAGGTGCAGGTCAATGCAATAAAAGTGCAGTTTGATGCAACAAAGGTGCAGGTCAATACAATAAAAGTGTAGTTCGATTCAACAAGGGTGCAGGTCAATACAATAAAAGCGTAGTTCGATGCAACAAAGGTGTAGTTCGATGCAACAAGGGTGCAGGTCAAGATACTTGTGTGTACACCGTCAATACGGTTCGGATAAGATAATTTGTCTATCAATAAATGCTATATCTCTTTTATTAAAAGCCAGGACTTACGCACAGGTAACGGAAAAACGTAGACACGAAGTGGCTTCCCGAAGGGTACCACAGAGTATACAGAGGATAGGGAGTATGAGGGGTTGAGAGGTTTTTTGCGTAAGTCCTAAGAGCATTCCAACCTGATCGCACGAAGTTAGGATTGTGATTTCTAGTAACAGTTGAATAATTCCTACAAAATATGATGCAAATTTTAGGTATAAGTATAATTCCTTGGGAGTCAGTAACCGATCAAGTAGTTAGCCATTATACGCAAATACCAAAAATTCAGTGCCTTCATAGATGAACTCTGCCATCTTGCACATACCCATCTTTTGATGTGCTTGAAGTGATGCTTTGTTATTTGCTTTGATAAAAAGTATTCCTTCCCGCTCTGGTAAAAAATTTTTCAATTTAGCGAACATTATCGCAGCAATACCTTGCCCACGCATAGTTTCATCAACACAGATGGGGCCATATAAATAAGCATCTTTTGTACCAACGTAGGCTTGTAACATCACCTTTACTATTGGTAAATTAGCACTTGTCTTTAACCAACTGAGTAAGAATCCTACAACTTGACCATCTTTGCGGGCCACAACGCAAGGCATTTGAGAAATAGTCATCATCACTGCTTCTGGCTGAAGACGACCTAACAACATACCACCATGTTCTGCATCATTGGCTTGCGCTAACTTGAGAATTCCACTAACATCGCTGAGGCTAGCACGGTCAATCACGACATCATTGAGACACATACCTGGTTAAGATAAACGAGAAAACACTCAAAGCCAAAGAATTTTCTTTTCTGTTTATAGTAACAGAATTGCCGCTCCTTCCATTAAAACCTTGCCATTCATAAAATGAATTAGTATGTTCTCCAGCAAAGTAAACATGAATATGATTTGTATTCTTGGCGGTTAAGGACTAAAGAGCGATGACATCAACCCTTATATCTTTCTTGCCAATCGACATAGAAAAAGAGAATTGCAAGCATTATATAGCCAATAGCCCAAGGCGTGCCAGTTCCCCAGCCGAAATTAACAACTGTATCTGCAACAGTCCAACGATAACTGTGCATCAACCCAACCCAGGAAATGACCGCAGCGACTATAGACCAATAGGCAGCTTGGCGAAACTTGCGCTCAATAATGTAAACTGTGATACCAGCTAAAATCATGGCGGAAAAAATAAACCCTTGCTCAAGAGCAAAAGCCCCATCAATATATGTATCGCTCAACTTAAACTGCTCAATCAAGGTTGGTGTTAAAGGTTTTTCTGGCGTGCCCAAGCCTGCTGCTCGAAGTGCATTTTTAGCAATTAGCGCACCCCAACCAGCAATGCCGGGTAATATACCAACAACCACCGCAGGTGCATGGTGTGATGGGGTGGCTGTAAAGCTTTGAGCGACAATCACAATCCCAATCCACAGTACAATCGCCATTCCAGCTTCAATCGGCACAAAGTAAGCCAGCATTGCCACGGTTCCACTTAGGCAAAGCAAGCCCATAACTATGCCATTGAGTATAGAGTAACCGACTCTTGCTCCCATAGCTTTCCAGCCAGGATGGCCAATATAAATAGTAGTCGGGAAACAGGAACCACTAATAGCAGCAACCAATGTACCAATACCATTTACCCTCAGACAAGGAGCCACAGGATAAGTATCACCCGCAGCTGAGGCACTTTCTAAATTCTGGAGACTGCCAACAAGATTAAATAACCCCATTGGTAGAATGATGCTGAAATATTCAACCAAGACTGAACGACTGCTCCACAATTTTCCTAACCACAAAGAAGGGAAATAAAGCCTGATTGGTTCCAGCGTAGCGATAAACTTGGCATGATCCCAACTGACCAAACCTGTCCCCCAAGCAAGAGCAATTCCTAACAGAACAGCCAACAAGCCGCCAGGTATGGCAAATCGCACTTGCCCAAAATAAGTTAGCAGAATTACACCAAGAGGCACTAAACCGACTACGGGATTGGCGTATGTACGAAATAGAAAACCAATAGCAATAAAAGTAATTGCAATACCGCTCAAAGTGGAAAGTAATGCTGCACGAGGGGCGAGACGACGGAGTGGCTCTCCTCCCCAAGCCCCGACAAATTCTATTAAACCGGAACCAAAACAAGCGACCAATCCTGCTTGCCAAGCTAATTCAGCAGCTTGTTCACTAGATAGACCACTAGAAATTGCCGCCAATTTTATAGGCAGCATCACCAGAAAAATATGGGCAAAAAGGCTGACGGTGTTAATCCCATAAGGCAAAGCAGTAATATCATCTCTCTGCTCACGTTTGCCTTGCTCTTTAGCTAGCCTTGCGTAATAGAAGTTACCAACAATCAAACTGATTGCAACTCCTGGCAAAATTCGCTCATAAACTAACGAGGCAGGAAAGCCTAGTACTCCTTGGCACAAATTGACAATCAATAAAATTTGAATAAAATTATCAAGTGCCAGCCCAAATAAACCATCAATGTCTCTGCGAACGAACCAACGAGGTACTCTGGTTGTAGCGATTTCCATTGTCTTACTTTTGCTTTGCCAGTTGTTTGGCAATAGTCTTGCCGCTTTTAGAATACCAGCAATGGTATTATAGGTGATAAGCTTTCACCCCCGATATCATTGCTGTTGTAAGGTGTAGGTAGTTAATTACGGTTAAGATTGTGCTTTCTTGTATAAATACAATTACATTCGCCAACAGTATCCGAAAGCTTGTCAAGATTCCTCGAATAGGCGATCGCCTTTATGTAACCGATAAGCAATTTGATAGGTTTGTTCAATTGATCGCATAGTAGGAGAATGAGCTGCTAAGTACCGAGCAGCAGCAACTAATAGATGAATCTTAGCAGGAGTGTCACCTAATAGTGAATACTGACGAAAAGCAGCTTCTATTTCTTGAATAACATGAAAATCACGGTTTTCTCTGAGCATCATTTTCCCCAGCATTGCCATGAGTTTTTCCGGATTACCACCATGATATAAATAATTCGCCACTAATTGCCCTGTCTGGTTTACTTGTTGCTGACGGTTTAATAAATCCGGTAGCTGCTGGAGTAATTGTTCCGGATTTTGTACGATTTCTTTGGGTTCTGGCAGGCGTGCTGGTGGGACATTCAAAAAACGATTTAAATACACACTCATCGCTGCATCAAACACACCTCTTAGTAGTTCGACTGTTGGTACTCTTCGTAAAGCTTGATGTACGGCATTTGCAAACGTAAATGGATGATGGGCTGAATTCCAATCTCCAAAGTCATTATTAGTGTGGAAACGAGCTACTCTTAATGCTGCTGTATAAGTAACTACACCAGCTAATTGTTCTTCAGTACAACCTGCTTGGAGTGCATTCAACAGCGAGTCTGCGATCGCTTGTGGGTCTTCACCCAATAAAATGGGTACTAGTTCATCTGTTTGTGACCAACTTCCTTGTCGAGATTTTCCCACACTTAATACAGTCGGTAATTGCTCAAAAGCCGACTCTAATATTGCTACCAAATCTACAGGGTAGCGCCAAGAATTGGATTCTTCCATCCGGGAAGCATTGGCTAAACCCGAAACTAGGCTAGGCAGAATTGATTCTGCTGCTTGCCAAGCTATAGCATCAAGTGCTTCTAATGCTTTATTGATAAAATCAAGCGTATGCCCAATATCAAGATAGCGACGATCCGTGGCAGCACAGAACAGCATATCTGCTATTTGCTTTGAATTAGCTCCTGAACGAATAGCAGATACTAAACATCTTTGTGCTGCTTCAGCATCCCGTACCTGAATAAATTGGCGAAACCAGTTTTTGAGAGTCGCAAAATCTACTTTAGAGTTAGGCAATGGCTGAATGACAAACTCTGGTGGGGCACCTGCACTATCATTAGCTACTGCTGAAAGTCCGTGGAATAACGCACGGGGTTTGTCATCTTCATCTAGATAAGGTAGTAGATTCATCATGCAGGTATGGATAGTCAAACCTGTACTCCAACCTGCTTTGTTATAACGAGTGCCAAATTCTAGCCCCATGAGAAATGGTTCTACCGTATCCACCCCTATATCTAATAGTGCCAGTGTTGATTTGGCAATGACTAAAGAAATATTCTGCTCTAAACCGTCTTGCAGACGTTGGCGGTGGTGAGCATAAGGGTTAACTGGTGGTGCTAAATTTACCCAAACTTCACCATCACGGATTTCTACTGGAAAACAAGGAACATCATCAGCCCACGAATCAAATGTTCCACCACTAGCAAGGTCAAAGCGGGCATAATGCCAAGGACAAGTAACAATACCATCTTTGCAAGTGCTTCCTTGTAAGGGAAAGCCCATGTGAGGACAACGGTTATCAATTGCATAAACTGTATTGTTTGAGTAAAATAAAGCAATGGTATGTTTTTCTTTGTAAACTAACAAACTGCCTGCTGTCTGAACTTCTGCAAGTTGAGCAACACGGATATAATGGTCTGTTTTCGTTTCAAATATTTCAGTCATTTAATTGCACATAGGTAAATGTCAAAATCCTTATTTTTACTCTGGCAAAGTTTTTCAGCTTTGGGCATTTCTGCATTCTAATTTTTGTTAACTTTAGAATCAGTAACGGTGTCTGCCACAACTCCTTTGCCTAAAGCACCTGAAAAGAGCGGAGATATTCAACTGCTAGCATATTCTAGATGTAAAAAAAAACACGTCATACACCAATAGATAAAAACAGGAGAATACGGAAGAATCAGAGATTTATCGATTTAATTTACGAGTATCGCTCTTAGGTATGCCAGATTTATGAACATTATTTGCTGAATTAAATTAGCAGCGATCGCTTCAGGAGGCAAAATTTCAACTGCTGCTTTGGGCATTCCATATACAAGAGAACTTTCTTCATCGTGAGGAATTGTATGCCATCCCTGCGATCGCAAAAGGCTAAGTCCCTGGGCCCCATCTTGTCCCATTCCAAGATTGCTTTAAGGCAAGAACGATGAATCGAATTATCAATGCTGATGTCTTGCGAATTGCAAGCACGTAATACCAACAGTATAAAAGCGTTTGCAATAAACAGTAATATTTATTACAATAAAACTATAACTCACATAGATTAATATTTTTGTTTTTACTATAGATTCCAAATGCAAAGACCAAGATATTCGTGTCTCACTGGTCTTTTTCTGTGTGCATTGGCACAACCAACACTTTATCTACTCTATTTCCATCCATACTAACTATTTCAAAGCGTAGTCCCGCCCACTCAAAATGTTCAGCGACCAATGGAATATGCCCAAGCTGGTTGACGACAAATCCCCCTAAAGTTTGATAATTGACTCCTGCCCCTGGTAACAAGTTTGTAATGTCTAAAATTTCTTTCAACTCATCAATTGGTAACAGTCCATCTAACAACCAAGACCCATCTTCACGTTGCACCACATCGGGATCAGCTAGCTCTTCACTGGTTGGGATATCACCTACTATCGCTTCCACAATGTCAGTGATTGTCACCAAGCCCTGTGTCACGCCATATTCATCTACGATTAAAGCAAGGTGAGTCCCAGATTTTTTAAATAACTCCAAAAGGTTTAAAGCCTTCATGCTTTCTGGCACATATAAAAGTGGCTTTAATAAAGCTTGCAGTTCAATGGCTTGAGTTGGATTTTGGGCTAAAAATTCTTTGGTTTGCACGATACCTAATAAGTTATCAATGCTCTGTTGAGCAACTGGGAAGAAAGAATGAATACTTCCAACAACTTGGCTGCGGATTTCTGATAACGGTTCATCAATGTCAAGCCAAACCATCTCTGTGCGTGGTGTCATAAATGCACTGACTTGCCTGTTACCAATATTAAACACTCGCTCTACTACGTCTTGTTCGGCTTCTCCCAATAGACCCGCTTCATGGCTAGCTGCCACTAAAAGTTTCAATTCTTCAGTCGAATGAAGCAATTCTTCGCTACTTCCTGGTTCCAAGCCTATAAGCTTAAGAACGAAATTTCCTAAACTATTCAAAGCTTGGACAGCAGGACGAAATATCACTAAGTATAGTTCTAAAAGATTTATAACCGCGAAGGCCGTTCTTTCTGTGCGCTGGAGCGCTAAACTCTTGGGAGCCAATTCTCCCAAAACGATGTGGAGAGATGTGATGATTGTAAAGGCAATCACCACTGATAAGGTATGGGCGCTAGTTTGCGATAAAGATTTTGGTAGCCAGTGGAAAGCGGGTTCGACGAGTACGGCAATCGCTGGTTCTCCAAGCCAACCTAAGCCCAAAGAGGATATGGTCACTCCAAGTTGGGTCGCTGCTAGATAAGCATCCAAGTTATTTACTGCCCGTTGTAAAGCTTTTGCACGGGGATGAGCTTGGAGAACCAACTGTTCGACACGACTACGGCGAAGCGCAACTAAGGCAAATTCAGCCGCCACAAAAAACCCGTTGGCTAGCACCAAGAAAATCACCGATAGCAATTTGCCCGCAGTAAGCCAAGTCAATGGACTGTTCATGACTACCTATTGTAGCGTTAGATCCTAATTACTACCGCTATTATCTGCACTTCGTTCTGAAGGGTGTGGGGTGTAGATATAATCCTACTATAGGTACATCCAATATCTGTTGTTACATGCTATTGTCTATCTCGACAGAGTTTAAAGAAAAGCCTTTACTTTATGGATTCACCTGTGGTACTGATCAATGTCTTCTCTGTTCCCCAAGGTTTGGAAGATGAGTTCCTTCGGAAATGGAATCAGACTGCTGAATTGATGAAAAATGAACCAGGGTTTATCGAAACAAAGTTACATCGCAGTCTTGATCCAACTGAGCGATTTCAATTTATTAACATTGCAAAATGGTCTAGTCAATCAGCTTGGCAAGCAGCGTTTTCTCTCCGCATTTCCCAAAATGAGATTTTTGAACAACAATTACCAGTTGAAGCTAACCCTGCCCTTTATCTAATTGAGGCAGAGTATTAAAATAATTCGCACTCTTTCTACGCCCCGCTACGCAAACGTAATTGTGAATTACGTTTTTTGTCGGGATCTAAATCCCCGTCACAAAATGTGCTGCTTGATAGAAGTAGGGGACTTAAACCCCCAAACTACGTTAAATTTCAAGGTAGAACTAGATGATCGGGAATTCAGCAATGATGTCTCAAAATGATAATTCTATCAATGCAGCCAAGGAATTGTTGAGGGACTTCCAAGAAATAAATTATCCAAATAAACGTAGACGCAAAGCGGTGAGAGGGTCGCAGTCTTCTCTATTAGATGCTGCGCGTTCGCGTGGCGTTTTGTTCGCGCAGCGTCCCGTAGGGCAGGAAAGGCGGTTCTCCTGTCGTTAGCGCAGCGTAAAGCCTACGGCATAGCTTCGCTTAGAGCGATGCTGGCAAACATTAATCATTACTAAACTTGGCAAGTAATCTTTGACTTCTAATACTGTTCTGTGCTCAAGTAAGTAATCCAAACACACACCTGATACTAATTCTGTATAATGATGTACTAAATTATATAAGGAACGAACCGCAAAGACGCAAAGGACACAAAGAAAGAAAATTTGGCGCAGCCTCACAAAGAAATGGTATGAGATCACATTGCAATAATTTTGTCGATGTAGACGAGTGATTGGGGGAGTTTGCCGCTTCTCTAATAGGGAGCGGAACTCTTGGACAGAAATTTAAGCCAGGTTATTTGCTATCTGTCGAAAAGGAGTACAAGCTTGTGTGGAGATAGCAAAAGTAAATTTGATTCTGAAAGCATCTATGCACCAACAATTTGGTGCATAGATGCTTTTAAGCGATCGCAGTAGTATCATCGTCTGTAAGTTTATCGGGATAAATTGGGTTCTACCACATTTGGAAAGCTCTCAAAATTACGTCGTACCCAATCCATTCCTACTTCATTGTTGAGTTTAATTTTCTGTGGAGTGTCTGGATAAATTTTGCCCAGAATATCGGCATCCTGGTCCACGACAACCTTACCAAACTTGAGATAGGTATTGCCGAACACCTGAAAAGCCGGATGTTTGGCTTGACCGAACAACAAAATATAAGTCCGGGTGCGATTCTCGGCTTCTGGGACAAAGATATGACACTGTGCAGCTTTACCCAAGGGCATCTCACCGTGAAAAATCACTAGAGAGGGAAAATGATTTTCCAGATGCGCCTTAATCGTGGTAGGCAGTAAGAATAAATCTGGCTTTCTCAGCTTTTCTGCCAGACTGTAGGGCGCGGTGGGCATATCATAAAAAGCTTGAGAATGATGCCCATCATCAATAAACTGATGAAACTCAATATCAATAATCCGAAACAAGTCCCGATGAGTGCCGTTTTGATGATTGTAATCATGCATATTTAGCAGCATAGTCAACAAATCAGTTTCAACGCTGCGATCGGCAGTATACCCAATAAAAGAATACCGATTTGCAATATCATTCAGCACTGTAGGAATGGGAATCTTCGCTTCATATCCCCCATAAGACCAGATGAAGTCTCCTTGAATTATGAGTTCTAAAGGCTGCAATTGAGGCAGGGTTTTCTTGCCTGAACCAGGTAAAACGGTGCAGCCTACTGCATCAAATGGCAAAGCATGAAACGGACAAATGACTGTACTGGTGCCATCATGTTGGACTTCACACCAGCCTTCTGATAGCATAGCTCCCATGTGGGGGCAGGCATTAGGCAGTGCTTGGATTGATCCGGCAGCATCTTTCCAGATCACATAATCAACACCGTATAAGGAAATTTTTCGAGGCTGATTCACAGTTAGCATTGACTTGTGTGCTAACAACCAGGGCGCACCAGGAAGCAGCGATCGCACTGACTTGTCAGTTCGCATGGTGTTCTCCTTTAGAGATAAAATTGTGAGAAATCCGTCGTGTTTTTAAAATATGACAGAACATTCATGTTCGTCAAGTATTTTGTTACTCAGCAACCTACGTCGCCAACCCAAACAACAGCGTGGCAAAGAACGCGTCGAAAAAATTTTGGATGCGGCGGCGGCTATATTTGATGAAGTGGGCTATGAAGCTGCCACCACTCATCTGATTGCAGCCAAAGCAGGGACAGCGATCGGCTCTGTTTATCAATTCTTTCCTGATAAAGGCGCTATTTTTAAGGCGATGGAGTTACGCCATGCAGAGCGGGTGAACTCATTATATGCCCAGGTAATAGCATCTGGAATCGTTCAGTTACCACTGCGTCAGATGATTCATGCTTTGGTAACGGCGATCGCAAAAATGTTTGAACACCCTGTATCACAAGTCGTGTTTGTGCAATTTTATTTGGCACGGGAGATATTCCAGACCATCGATGAGAGCATGACTCAGGAGGCGATCAATTTCATGGCAAATATTTTGCAGCAGCGAAATCCTGCCCTCCCCGATGAAGAGTGTAACCTGCTTGCAGAAGTGTGTGTGCATGGTAGCAATGCAGTTATATTGGCGGCACTTCGCAGTCGCGATCAACATCACCGCCAACGCTTGATGCAGCAAATTGAGGATTTGATGGTGTCATATTTAGAGCCATATATAGAGGACAATCAGTTCCGCTATGTAATGAAAGTAATGATATGCCCTCATTGCCAATCGCAACAGTTATCCAAAAACGGGCATCGTCGGGGCAAGCAGTGCTATCGCTGCAAGGATTGTGGAAAACAGTTTGTGGAGTCTGCCCCGAATCGCACCCTTGTAAAGCTGAAGGGTAGACAGCATAAAGATGCTCCAAGGTCAGGAGTACTATAGCGTCTAACCAGAGCTTTCACCTTGGTTTATCCGTGGTGTTGCGATCGCCTGCGGCAGGCGGGTACGCTATCGCAGGAACAGTTTTTCGCAGCAAAAAATATCAATTGAAGAATAATAAAGCAAGTGGTCTGCCAAACCCAAAAATTTCGCTTTGCTCCTAATTGCCCAGTACAAAATTCCATCGTTCGTGTAGCGTCTTTGCCAGGAGAAGATATAGGGAATAGGGAATTAGGCTTTTCGAGTTGTACCGAGCTTTTTGAGAAACCAAATATTAGTCTTAATATATGGAAAATTTTCCCATATAAGTACAATATTTAAGTATTTATGATATGTTTTTAACCATTTAAATAATTGAGTAAAAAATCATCTTCATGTAATGACGATTATTGATTACAATTATTAATCTGTGAATATAGAAAATAATGAAAATATCCAAAAATAGGCAAAATGGCTAAAATTATTGTTACTGGAGCTGCTGGCTTTATTGGCTCTCATTTTGTAGAAACATTGCTGCAACAAGGAGAAGAAGTGATCGGGATTGATGAATTCAATGATTACTACGATCCAATGTTAAAGCGTAAGAATATTGCACACTTACATCAGTCACCTAACTTTACACTAATTGAAGGAGATATTCAGTTTTTAGATTGGCAGAAACTCCTAAAAGATGTTGATATAGTCTACCATCAAGCGGCGCAAGCAGGTGTTAGAGCAAGTTGGGGTAAAGCTTTTCGAGGTTATACAGAACGAAATATTAACGCTACACAAGTTTTGCTAGAAGCAGCTAAGGATGCTAAACATCTGAAAAGGTTAGTATTTGCCTCTTCATCTAGTATATATGGTGATGCAGAAACATTACCTACCCATGAGGGAATTTGTCCTCAACCAGTTTCTCCTTACGGCATTACGAAACTAGCGGCAGAGTTTTTATGTGAGTTATATCACAAAAACTTTGGCGTACCCTGTGTGACATTGCGCTACTTTACAGTATATGGCCCCAAACAGCGCCCAGATATGGCATTTCATAAGTTCTTTAAATCGATTTTGCAGGATGAGGCAATTTCTATTTACGGCGATGGACAGCAAACGCGGGAGTTTACGTTTGTTAGTGATGTCATTGCCGCCAATTTAGCCGCCGCCTCCGCACCTCAAGCAGTGGGAGAAATCTTTAATATCGGTGGCGGTAGTAGGGTGATTTTAGCAGAAGTCTTGGATACGATTGAAGAAATTGTTGGGAAATCAATTAAAAGAAACCACATAGAAAAAGCGATGGGAGACGCCCGCCACACGGCTGCTGATGTATCTAAAGCTAAGAAAATTCTCGGATATCAGCCGCAAGTTTCCTTGAGAGAAGGTTTGATACAGGAATGGGAGTGGGTGAAATCTTTGTATTCCCTATCCTCTTAATTTTCTTCATCCCCCCTCTTTCTCTCATAACCGCAGTGGTTTTTTGCAAAGCCATTACGGTTATGAAAAATTTGGATTTGTTAAAAATTTTGCGTTTAGCTCCCGATGGGAATTATCGTCGGTTATTAGGCGAAGTGACAAATACTTCGGCTACGCTCAGTACAAGTGACTAATGACAATCCTCTCCTGAAGGAGACGCTCTTGCTAGCTTGCTTCCCCAGAGGGGTACACAAGTAAATATACAATTTAAAGGCTGATTAGCTTACTAGCTTGAATTTCTCCACCTTGGGGTTTTGATAGTGTTTGTAATTCTTCCCAACTGTAATGACGGGGTAATTCAATTGGTTTATGATCTGCTCCTAATCCCAACCCAACTGTTGGCTGAAGTTCTTCAATGAATTCCTCAGCGTATCCTGCCAGTTGATTGCCTGCAACGCCACCAGTAATTGCCCCTGCAATCCCACCAATTGCAGCACCCACCTTACCACCAATTGAGCGGCCTAGTGCAGCTCCTGCAACACCACCTCCCACAGCACCTAGACCCGTAGCCAAGGGATGAGAATCTGTCTGTTCTGACTCGTTCTGTTGAATCTGTGATTGCTGTTGGGGTGTAATTTGCCGTTCATCCTTTGTCATAATGTTTCTCCTTTTTGCTATTTATTCTTGACCAGAAAGAAAAAGGTACAGAGCAAGTAAATTTATTTATGGTTACTGAGTTAGGACTTACGCACTGTACCAATTAACCATAGTGTGTATTACGATATTTGGTCGTTTCAGGCGCTTCGCATAACCCTGATTTACTCGTATATTTGCGTAGGCGTAGCTCGTCGTAGACATCGCTGGGTGCTAAACATGGTTGAAATACCCAAATTGCGTATAGTACTTATGTACGATGCGTAAGTCCTATGAGTTTACGGTGAGTATCTCAGCTTTGCTCGATGGAACCGCAGTCGAACTGCGTAGCCAAAGTATGGGTTTGGTAAATTATTGAATGCGTGACTTCCCCGAACGCGAGTGCGTCCCGTAGGGAAGGGTTGACCAATGACCTGTTCATTTCAATCGTTCAGCTATGGTTAACGAAGTGTTGCCGCAAGCAGATCGCCTACGCGCAAAGCATTTGCCATAATCGTTAATGTCGGGTTAACGCCCGAATTTGACGGAAAGAAACTACTATCTACCAGGTAGAGATTATCAACATCATGGGTACGGCAATTAAGGTCAAGGACTGAGGTTTTAGGATCTGCGCCAAATCGACAGCTACCGCATTGATGGGCTACTGCTTGTTCTGGTATGTGAGTGCGAGGATAAATGCTAAATGGTAGAACGTGTTTAGCGGAACCAGGGATTGACTTTAATACAGATGTCCATCGGTGAATTAAGCGATCGCTTGCTTCGATATTGTTCAGTGTATAGTCAATGTGAATCTTGTCGCCTGCTATACGAATTCGATTATTTGGGTCTGGTAAATCTTCTGTCTGCAACCACCAGCCAACTGACCTCTCAGCCAGCAAATGTCGCTCAAAATGAGGAATTAGCTTGATAAATGGAGCCATAAGTGGTGGGGCTTCTGCGGGAATCATATCGGCTAATACATTGCCTGTATTCTGCACCATGCCCATCGGATAAGGAAAATCTGGTTCTCCCCAGTAAAAATCATTGACAGCGATCGTTTTTTGAAAGTTGGCGTGATTTATCTCTAGGTGTATGGAAACTATGGCTGTTTCCAGTTGTTTCATGAAATTCCGCCCCACCTGATCAGAACTATTTGCTAATCCATTAGGATGTTTGTCATTAGCAGACCGTAACAGTAAGGCAGCTGAGTTGACAGAACCACAGGCAACAACCACAATATCGCTTGTGAACCAATGTTGCTCTCCTCCAATTTCAGTTTCTACCCTTGTAATCTCTCGCCCCGACTCACTGGTATGCAACCGCAAGACTTTAGTATTAGTTAAGAGAGTTACATTGACATACTTTTCACGAGCCGGACGAATGGCGTTGACATCAGCATCGGCTTTTGCTTGTACCAGACAGGGGTATCCATCAAAAGTATCGCAGCGAATGCAGGGGCTATTTGCGCGATCGCTTTCATTAAGCTTTAATCCTAGTGGTAAATGAAATGGATAGTAACCCAGTTCACGGATACCATCAGCAAGGGACTGCATATCTGGCTCATGACTCACTGGTGGATAGGGATATGGTTCGCTGCGAGGTGGTTCTGTTGGGTCTTCTCCTTCGTTACCATGCACTTCATACAGCTTTTCTGCTTGAGTGTAGTACGGCTCAAAGTCTCGATACTTCAAAGGCCATTCTGGAGAAATTCCTCCCTTGTGAACTACTTCTTCAAAATCTCGCTCCCGTAAGCGCATTAAGGCTGCACCGTAGAGTTTAGTATTACCACCAACCCAGTAACCTGTCTGAGGCTTAAAGGCTATGCCTTCTTTGTCATACCATTGTTCATCTGTATGATAGCGATGTTTTTGATAGACTTCCTGCGGATTCCAATTAGCTTTTTCTCTCGGTAAAAAGCCACCTCTCTCCAACACTAGAATTTTTTTACCTGTGGGTGCAAGGCGGTGAGCTAATGTACCTCCACCAGCGCCTGTACCAATAATAATTATGTCGTAATGTTCTGTGCTACTCGTCATAATTCATAATTGGTAATTTCATATTAATTAAGGTTTGATTCGTTTTGTGCCGCAAGCTTAGGTTAAAGCTTTAATTACAGTATTTCTTCTTCCTAATGGATTAATATTTATTTCTGCCTCAAGACAGGTAAGATTTATTTTAATTTCATTTTTTATTTATATTATTTGAACTAAGGATACAGCAATTTACAAGTTTTTTAATTTGATTTTGATAAAAATTTTTAACTTTGAACAATAATAAGTAGCCTTTCAGCACAATCTATATCTATGGTTCAATGTTAATTTAAATCAATAAAGTAAAAATTAATTGATACTCATTATCTTTAAGATTGCATTTAGTAACTGATAAAAATAGCTATCAACTTATACGCTTAATTAGTTGCATCTTCTAAAGTACATATTTATTTTTATTACAAAAATTTAATATTAATTTAAACCGACTATTTATCGTCAGTAGGTAAGTTAAATAAGAGGAGACTTTTATGCCTGAAGCCATTGAGATTTATGATGATCGCCTGCGTCCTATTGTACGCCCAGGAGCTTCACTCCAAAAGGTTGCCAATGGTGCAGTCCATAGTGAGGGGCCTGTTTATTTCCATGAAGATGACAGCATTGTGTGGAGTGACGCTCACGGTAACCGCCTATTGCGCTGGAGTCCGACTGATAAGGTAACTGTTCTACGAGACCCATCTGATTACCAAAGCGGTAATTACCGAGACTTGGAGGGTCGTCTAGTTGCGTGTTCTTCGGGTCTGCGTGCTATTATCCGACACGAACACGATGGTGAATGGAAGATTTTAGTCGATCGCTACCAAGGTAAACGCCTCAACAGTCCCAACGATTTGGTAGTAAAAAGTGACGGTACAATTTGGTTTACCGATCCGCCTTATGGAATCACCGAGCCAAACCAAGGTTACGGAGGCCAACAGGAACAACCCGGAAGTTACGTGTATCGCTTCGATCCGGCAACTGGTGAGATTTATCCTGTAGTAACGGATATGGTGCGCCCTAACGGGTTGGCTTTTAGTCCAGATGAAAGCCTTTTGTATGTTTCAGATACAGCCGCATTTAATATTCCTGGGGGGCCTCACCATATTCGCGTCTACGAGGTTGTGGGCGTAGGCGTAGCCCACACTTCGACTGCACTCAGTGACCCTCGTAGACATGACTATGTAAAAAATGGGCGTGTATTTGTAGTCATTGAGCCAGGACAACCTGATGGATTTCGGATTGATGAACATGGCAACGTTTTTACTAGTTCTCAAGACAGTGTACAAATATACGCTCCTGACGGAACTCAGTTGGGTAAAATTCTTGTGCCGGAGATAAGTACTAACCTGACTTTCGGTGGTAAGGAAGGCGATTCTTGCTTATTTATTACAGCTGGTCATTCCTTATATGTTATCAACCTGAATACTCGGGGTGTACAGCTATGATTTATCAATTTGTGGTGGGTGTAGCGATCGCTGTGTGGGTGCTACCGAAGGTAATTACTTTTGGATTAGCTTCAGTTAATTATCCATTCCTCGGGCCGTATCTGTTAAGTTCTCTTTCTCATGCCTATCCTGGCGGACTCTCAGGTTTGGCACTTTTAATTCTGAGAGTGAGTGTAGGTGGCTTGTTTTTGATCCACGGTTACCCAAAAGCACTGTATCTTCGTCAGTGGGCTGAGTCTCTCAAAACACCTGTCTTTCTTTGCTTTATATCTGCATGGACGATGTTGGGTGGTGGATTTTTCCTCATCCTGGGACTTCTCACAGTTTTGGCAACTTTGCCGATTTTGGCTTCTATGTTGTTTGCGATATTCTTACATTTAATTCAAGGTAAGCCTTTTGTGGCTAAAGATCCTTACTTAATTCCTGAAGATCAGTACAAAGGCCCTTTAGGAAAAGGCGAACCGCCTAGTTGGGAAAAAGCTTTGATGTACTGCGTGATGCTGATTGCGATCGCAGTTTTAGGACCTGGTGCTTATTCGCTAGATGCTGCGATTTTTGGAAGGTGAAACAATTATGTTTTATCAAAACAGGCAGGGGAAAGCGACGGAAAACTCAATTCCTAAGAGTTGGTAGACGAGGTTGTTCTCCCGTCGCTTGGGGCATAGTGGCGGTATGATCTTCCCCATGCCCCATATACCATGCCCAAAAACTCCACAGAGCAAGTGGCGTGGAGTTTTTCATCCACTTTTCATTAAACTAAAGCGGGTTCACGTCGGTTATATGCAGAAGAATCTCCCTTAATAGCCTGACTCTGCTTACCATCAATACCAACAGGAATATCACCCACAAGTGTAACTCGTTGGACGTGGCGAGGTTGATTACCATAGTCAGCGATCGCATAATGTTGAGTAGCGCGATTATCCCAGAAAGCCACATCGCCAACTTTCCAACGCCACCGGACTGTGTTCTCAGGACGTGTGATGTAAGTTTGCAATAATTTCAAGATTTCATTAGATTCATTTTGTGATAAACCACGCAGGCGGCGCACGAACCCACCGATGAATAACCCACGTTCACCGGATTCAGGATGGATGCGGACAACAGGATGTAGGGTTTCGTATAAAGTTGAGGTGAAAATAGCCCGATACTCTAAGACTTCTTGTGGTAAGTCAACTGCTGCTGCTGCATAATCGTAGGCATTGCTGTGTATTGCCCAGAGTTGGTCAGCAATATTACGAAGGTGAGTTGGTAAATCTTCGTAGGCAGTCACAGAGTTTGCCCAAATGGTGTCACCTCCCGACGGTGGGATGACAAGCGCCCGCAAAATAGAACCAAGGGGCGGACGGTCTACAAATGTGACATCAGTGTGCCAGGTATTAGCGCGGCTCACAGTTTTGCCGTAATTCAGGTCAAGAACTTCTGGGTTTTCTGCCAATGAGGGAACGGTGGGATGGGCTGTGGTAACTTCCCCAAAGCGCCGGGCGAAAGCTAGTTGTCCTTGAGCCTCAAGGTTCTGCTCTCGGAAGAAGATGACTTTGTGTTTAACTAAAGCTTTACCGATATCGCTGATGATTTCATTGCTGAGGTTACTGCTCAAGTCAACACCAATGATTTTCGCACCGATACGTCCGGCGATTGGTTTGATGTCAAAGTGTTGGGAAGTCATGATATTTGTGTCTCCAAGGGTTAATTAATTTGTTTGACATAGAGGCCCAGAAAGTAAGAGTTTGAGAGAAACTTTTGCGAGCTATGCAGGGTAAAAGACGATTGTTCGTAGTTCGATGCTTTCTCGTGGGGGAGCGTTGGCTGGGCTTGTGGGGTCTTCAAAGGCTGTATGGGCTGCAAAACGGGCGTGTCCGTCTTCTGCGGAGTCGAAGCATTTGATAAATAGTGCTTCGTCTCTGTGCATTTGCGGAAAATAGAACCATTTATGTTTGGAGTTATACGTGACTCCGTATGTTTCACCGATGCGATCGCGGTAGATTAAATCACCAGCTACAAGGTCTGTTATTGCAATGCTTTGCGCGTCACACACTGCTAATGGTGACTCTTGAATTGGTTGTGCGATCGCTCGCCAAATATTGATGATGGCAAATCGTTGTTTTAATAACGTATCAATATTATCTATGCCTCGTGCTGCTAATTCCAAACGGGCGCGAGTATAGCCAGATTTGGCAGTGAAGTCGTTGTGTACGCGCAAAGCAGGTTCTTTAATGTTATTCTCACCTGGCTTTGACTGACTAGCATTACGCAAAGTGTGGTCGAATATTACTACTTTCGTTGCACCTGTTACTTCTTTTAACAATTGCTCGGCTTCTGGATAGTAGACGCGGCGTACTTCGTCTTCATCATAAAAGTTGCGGACATTAGTATTATGTCCAGTAAATGAGAATCCTTCTCTATCTAACGAGATGTTCTCTGAGATAGAACGAGCATTGTAAATTGGCAGTTTGTGCGTCTGATAAATTGCATTTGTGCGGAAAATCCCTGGCGGTGGTTCATAAGTATAGTTAACAGGTTTTTCTGCCATTGGAATCAGGTAACTGAGGTTAGCCTCTACGGATGGCAGTTCTGCAAAAATCGGTTTGTCTAGAACTTGGTTATTTAAGCTCATAGGTTATCCCATTTTGGATTTTGGTTAATTTCTGTCAATCCCTATGCCCTATTTTTGAACTGCACTAACGAGAACAGGTTCACCGAGAATTTTGGCAAATCTTTGCACATAGAAGTCCACAGGGTTTGCTACGGCTTGAATTGACTGGCGATCGCCTACCAGATTCCACCATGTCTGCAACCGACGTGTTTCTGCTGGTAATGTGAATTTGCAAAAGTGTTCTAAGAGTGGTAAACGCTCAAACCAGGGATAGAAGCTGATATCAACAAGGCTAAACTGATCTCCTAACCAGTAATCACCTTTACCTAATCCTTCTTGTTCAATATATAGAAGTGCTTCTGTGAACTCTTTTCGTCCTTGTTCCTGTTCTTGGCTATCTTTTCCACGCAGAAATTTGTTAAAAGCTGGAACAAAACGAGTATTGGCGTAGTCTATCCAAATCCGAGCGATCGCTTTAGCTGCGGGATCGCGGGGTAATAGAGGTGGTTTCGGGAAGACTTCATCTAGATATTCATTAATGATGGCAGACTCGTAAATTTCAACATTCCCGTGTTTGATAGCCGGGACTTTGCCATAGTGGGAAATCTGAGTGTACCCATCTGGTTTATTCTGTAAGTCAATTTCTATCGGGGTGAAGTCAATGCCTTTTTCCAGCAAGACTACACGAGTCCTTTGAGAGAAAGTAGAGGCTTTGGCGAAGTACAGTTGTATGTTGCTCATGAAATCTTTTCCTTGTAATCATCGTGGATGCAGACTATTTGAGATTGCACAACTCCAACTAAAGCAATAAGACAAAAGCGATATGTGTTGATTAGCGCAGTTAAATAATTGACTGGCAGCTATCTATGTCAGTTAGATGAAATACTACAGTTTATTGGTCGATTTATAGTACTTTATATATTATACAGTCTTCCTGAAAATATGTATACCTAATTATTAGTGTAACTAAATAAATAGGTATAGATAATCAGGCTTGCCAAAAAGAGTATACGGTTTCACAACAGCAACATTTTATCGAGGGCGAGTTTTTGCCGAACCATTAGAGCAACGTTTGAGGCGGGTGCTAGGAGTACTCGTTGTTGTGCCTGCTCTGGCTCTATTAGAAGCGTTAGTATATCTAAAACCAAATCTGTGTTTACAACTTAGTTCCAAATGCTGAGAGTCTTACTTAGCAAGAGAAAGAATCAATAACAATGGCACACCTGTTTGAACCATTTAGAATTCGTGAAGTTACCTTTGGCAACCGCATCGCCGTTTCCCCGATGTGTCAATATTCCAGTACAAATGGATATGCTAATGATTGGCACGTTATTCATTTAGCTTCTCGCGCAGTTGGCGGTGCAGGGATAGTGCTAACAGAAGCAGCAGCTGTAGAACCTCGTGGGCGCATTAGCCCGCTAGATTTGGGAATCTGATCAAATGTACACATAGAAACTTTGGCTAAAACTATGGCATTGATCCATAACTTTGGCGCTGTTGCAGGCATTCAACTTGCTCATGCGGGCAGAAAGGCCAGTACTGCCAAACCGAGTAAAGGAGGGAAAGTGCTGGATGAATCTCAGGAAGGTTGGCGTCCCTTAGTTTCGAGTAGTGTGATCGCTTTTAGCAAATATAGCCCAATTCCAGAAGCCCTGACTCTAGAGAGAATTCAACAAGTTATTGATAGCTTTACCCAAGCTGCCAAACGTTCTCTGCAAGCTGGTTTCAAGGTAGTAGAAATCCATGCTGCCCACGGTTATCTAGTGTAGTGCGATGGCTTGCCATTCATTCATCTTCATATTGTATCGGTAGATCATATTTATTAGAGAAAACTTTCATGTGTCGGCTAAACTGTTCCTCTACAAAATAGCTACTGGAAAATTCACTTGTAAAAGAAACCTGATGAAAGTGATAATCTAGATTCAGCAAATTATATACAAGTCTTAAAAAATAATCATCTATCCAAAAATCTACATCAAATAGTGAAATGCCATATTTTCCTTCTAACCTGCGATTTAAAGTTTTAAGTAACCAAGACCATTGAGGTTTGAGGGTCGGATCGATGCGGTTACCAAATACAGGATTAAAAAACTGATTTACTTGAGTTGTTTTCATATCAATGACTTTAGCTAACATATCTGCTGCCTTAAGTGGAGATGAATTAAACCAATAGTTAGCAACTACTAAATCATGTAAATACGCAATGACAATTTTCGGGTTTTCTTTAATGAACTGCGAACGACAGACAATTCCTCTAATTGATGGAATTCTTAAACTAAACGTCTGAGACAAGAGCAGCTTTTTGACAAAAGCATATCCTTCTAAAATTGAGGCAAAAGTGTGGCAACACACGTAAGCATCGATAGTTTTATCTGCCAAACTCTTACTTGCTTTACGAGGATTTTCATTCACTAATCTGCAATCCTTACTGACATCCATATTATAAAGGTCAAAAAGAGTAATGATGAACCTATGAGCATTTGAACCAAATAAGGTGGAAATTCTTTTCCCTTTCAGATCCTGAACAGTATTGATAGAAGAATCTTTATGCATAACAATATTTATATCTTGACCTAAAATATTGTACGAAGCAATTCCAATCAATTTAGAGCCAAAACTTAAATCATCGAAGAAGTGGCTACCATTATTTAAAAGAGAAATATCATCTAAAATACAAATATCTAGTTCTCCCTGTTTCATTTTCTGATTCATTTGTTCTCCAGAAGGAAACGGGATAATTTGTAACTCGAAATCTCGGTTAATTTCAAGATTTTTGAAAATAGGCTGTTCAAGTGATGAGTATGCTCTCTGTAAATCAGAGATATGCTTAGTCCCATATCCGGCAACAAACTGCCCTATGGAATCACTCTGAATACCTATCTTCAGAAAATTTTTCTCTGTAGAAGAATAGCAACCCAAAATTAGATTTACATTAGGCAAACTTTCTAAATTATTTTGATCGAGTCTAAAACTTCTCACCAAACTCTCTGCAGATATTAACAGTTCACTAAAGCGAGGAACATGAAGATAAATGCCATATTCATTAATATCTTGAATAGTCAAAGTTAATACTTTGTATTGAGATATTATATTAAATTGACAAAAATCAGGTAAAATCGTTAGTTTTTTATTTTCTGAAGCATAATTAAGGACATCTTGATAATTAGATAGTATCTTGACACCGCTTAATTTATTCATTAAAAAATCATCTTTAGATAGTTCTTGATAAACCTCATCTAAAAGTACGATATCAGCTAGATCAATATCATTTATTTTAACTAAGCTATGCTCATTAAGATATTTACTTGCCGTAAAGGAAACAAGCAGCATTTTATGAGTTGTTAATCTAGTACAGTGGTGTTTTTCCTTATATCCAGAGCAACTGTTGAGTAAGAGATCCATCTCTATAACTTGAGAATTTGAGAAAAATATGTTATTTTTAATTGTTATCTCTTTGATATTTCTCCCCGAAAAACAAAGCTGAAATCGCTGTATATATTGTTTGAGCCAGACTTCTAAGATTAAGTTAGTAGCTCCCAATATCAAATCTTCACCTTCAGCGCTAAATGTTGCTTGAAATTCTTCTTGCAGATTTTCTACAGTTTCTACGATATTAATTGTCTGAGAAATCAATTTATTGCCTTTATTAGTCAAGCATATAGAGCCAGGAGGGCGATTTAGCAGAATTACTCCGAAATAATCTTCTATTTGCTTGACTTTTTTACTAATTAATGCCTGGCTATAGCCTAGTTTTTCTGCTGCTTTAGAGAAGCTACCACAGTCATCTACTGCTTTTAAAATTTTGATGTGGTTTAGGGTAATATCTTCGAGTTTAATCTTGTTCATGCTAGGTAAGGCAAGATTTTTAATTACAACGGAATTAGGCTGTTGTGCTGTATATATTCGGAAATCACTAGTTTATGGAAGTGGATAGTGTCTTCCAACATAGATTCAAATTTGAGTACTATTAAGTCAACGCCAATGGCTTCGTATTCTTTCAGGCGGTGAATAATAGTATAGCGATCGCCAACCAGTTGAGCAGATAAACCGAGATTGGCTTCAATGGTTTGACTGATATCTAGTTTGTTGTGGGCAATTACGTTAGGATCGATTTGCTCTTGGAAATACTCGATTTGCTGCCAATCGGCAGAACGATAAATCGCTTCTAATCTGGCTTGAGCTTGGGCTGTATCTTCGCCAACGATCGCAAAGGCACTCATTGCTACTTTAATCTGACGACCGTAGCGATCGCTAGCCAATCTTTTCACTTTCTGCACTAATGCTGCCGTTTTTTCTGGTTCATCAGCATTGATAAATAGATAATCTCCCAGACGAGCCGCTAGGTTAATCGCCCTGTCTGATTCCCCAGCAATGAAAATAGGTGGTGTTGGTGTAGGCTGATCTGCGAGAATACCACCCTTAATGGTGTAGTATTTGCCAACATAATTAAAGCCTTCGACTGTCCACAGCCCCTTGATTACATCAATGTACTCTGCTAATCGTGCGTAGCGATCGCTATGAGGTAGCCAGATATCTCCATAGCTTTCTACTTCTAATTTCCACCAACCTGCAATACCACTGAGAGCAAATCTACCGTTACTAAACTGATTTTGAATGTTTGCACTCAAATTGGCAACTACCGCAGGCAGTTTAGAACCAGGTTGTACAGCCGCAACAATCTTGATATTCTCGGTGTTCAAACTTGCTAAAACTGCTGTAATCCAAGCGTCAGCGACATTATAGTTAGGCCCGTGAACTGCATTTAAGTAATGTTCGGGAATGTAATAGAAGTCATAACCTAACTTGTCTGCCTGAACTGCCAGCTTTACCAAATCTTGTGTGGATAAATTAGCTTCATGGTTGACAACTCGCAACCATCCACTACAGACCGGCGACCAAATTCCAAACTGAAGTGGCATAAATGTTTTTCCTGTACTTTTTTTACGAGGCATTAATTAAATTACGATAAATATATAGATTTACCGTAATTTAATAGTTCACACTACCACATTTATTTCTGCTGTGTATAGTTGCAGATACCAGATGAGAAGCATTTATCACGATCTGGAATAGTATCGATACTTTGTCGATGTCCTGATTCCTGATTGCTCTGACTGAATCAGCATAATAGCCCAGCAGGTATAAAAAATAATTAAATACTCAGAAAAATTGGGCAGTATTCCAAAATGGAATATGGAAATGGAATTTAAGTATATTGAGTCACGACCTCAGAAAAATTGTTGTGATAAAGTCTGATTCATTAAAAACTACGGTAGCACAGTCGAGTTATGGTATATTGTTGCCATCAGAGATTTGTCTACTTGCAAACTACTTTGAGTTTGCAACCACTCTCGAGCTTTCGATTTAGACTAAAATTTTGCCCGATCAAGTTTTAGCTGATTTGTTAGTGATGAAAAATTAGGCTTTGTTGCTTGACTTGCAAACTTCGACAAATAACCAAGCAGTTTCAATTACAAACTTACAATTATGGTAGATATTAAGTTCGCATACTGGATTCCCAACGTTAGCGGGGGGTTAGTAGTAAGTAAAATTCCCCAACGGACAGATTGGACTTATGAATACAATGCTCAACTGGCTCAGACGGCTGAAGAAGTTGGATTTGAATATGCTCTAGCACAAGCCAGATTTATCGCTAGCTATGGCGCTGAATACCAATTAGAGGCACTTACAACTGTGTCGGCTCTAGCTCCTGTCACCAAAAAATTGAAATTGATTGCAGCAGTTCATCCTGGATTGTGGCATCCGGGAGTAGTTGCCAAAATTGGTTCTAGCATTGATTTTCTCTCTAACGGCCGGTTTGCTTTGAATGTAGTTAGTGGTTGGTTCAAAGATGAATTCACTATATATGGTGAACATTGGTTAGACCATGACGAACGCTATCGTCGTTCAGAAGAATTTATCCGCGTTCTCAAAGGTTTGTGGACTGAAGATGAGTTTCACTTTAAGGGCGACTTTTACCGCATTAACGGCGGTTGGGTGAAACCTAGACCAATTAATCAGAATCCCCACCCGGAGATATTCCAAGGTGGTAACTCCAAAGCAGCCAGACGGATGGCTGGCCGCGTCTCTGATTGGTATTTCATGAATGGCAATACCATAGAAGGGGTGAAAGAGCAGATTGCAGAAGTATCTGAATTAGCTCGTCAAGCAGGACGCACAATTAAGTTTGGTTTGAATTCCTTTATCATCGTACGAGATACGGAAGCAGAAGCATATGAAGTATTGCGCGATATTATTGCTCAAGCTGATGTGGAAGCTGTCAAAGGATTTGGTGAAGCGGTGAAACAGGCGGGAGCTTCAACTCGTGAACGTCAGGGAATGTGGGCAAATTCCAATTTTGAAGACTTGGTGCAGTATAACGATGGTTTCCGATCGGGCTTGATTGGTACGGCTGAACAAGTAGCTGAAAAGATTCGCCAGTTCCACGAAGTAGGAGTCGATCTAATTCTTGGTGGTTTCTTACACTACACAGATGATTTACCAGCATTTGGTAAGACAGTAATACCAGTTGTGCGCGAACTTAAAGCTAATCGTCGGACAGCTGATGAGTTGGTTAGAGTGTAGATTAACAAGCAACATACTCTGTAGGAGCGGGTTTTGTGGATTGAAGCTGTTGTAGATAACAGTTATATCCGAACGGCATAAAAAAAACCCAAAGACTGTCTCATAGTAGTGGCGATTATGAGTGACTCAATCACAATCAAGGAGTTTTACTATGACATCAGTAATTAATACTGACCAGAAGGCGCATATTATTCGGGATGACAAAGAAGCGATCGCGATCGCTCACGAATTAGCAGCTGAGTTTGCCAAGGGAGACTCAGAACGCGACCAAAATCGGCGTTTACCTGCTCAAGAGGTAGAAAAGTTTTCCCAGAGTGGATTGTGGGGAATTACAGTCCCGAAAGAGTATGGCGGTGCTTTTGTATCAAATGCCACTCTAGCAGAAGTAGTTAAAATCATCTCCGAAGCTGATTCTAGCCTCGGTCAAATTCCCCAAAACCACCTCTATATGGTGGAAGCAGTCCGGTTGGATGGTACAGATGAGCAGAAGAAGTTCTTCTTTGATTTGGTTCTACAAGGTAAGCGCTTTGGTAACGCCTTCTCGGAAATTGGTACTAAGTCTGTGACTGATGTCCAAACAAAATTAACACCAGATGGCTCTGACTTCGTACTCAACGGACGCAAATACTACTCTGCTGGGGCACTATTGGCACATTGGGTTCCAGTGATTGCCAGTAATCCAGATGGTAAGACAGTGGTGGCATTTGTCGAAAGAGATGCCGAAGGATTAACCCTACTTGATGATTGGACAAGCTTCGGACAGCGTACCACTGCAAGCGGCACTACGATTATTGAAAATGTGAAAGTTAAGGCAGAACACGTAATTCCGCACTACTTAGCCTTTGAGAGGGCTACTCCAATGGGTGCGATCGCGCAAATCATCCAAGCCGCCGTAGATGTGGGAATTGCTAAAGCCGCAGTCCGTGACACCATCCACTTTGTTCGCAAGCATACCCGCCCTTGGGTTGACAGCAATTTAGAAAAAGGTTACGAAGACCCACTAACACTCTATAACTTAGGGAATGTCCAAATTCAGGTTCACGCTTCTGAAGCATTGCTGCGTCGTGCAGGCGAATTTCTTGACATCGCCAACGAGTCAGGCTTAGAAGAACCCAAGGTAGTTGAAGCATCGATCGCAGTTGCTGAAGCCAAAGCCTTAGCCACCGAAGCAGCATTACTAGCTACCAACAAATTATTTGAACTAGCAGGTACTAAGTCCACATTAGAGGAATTCAACTACAATCGCCACTGGCGAAATGCCCGCGCTCACACACTCCACGATCCTGTACGTTGGAAGTACTACGCTGTTGGTAACTACTTCCTTAATGGCGTCTATCCTCCGCGCCATCCTTGGTTGTAGTTGCAGCATTCTTTACTGGGGTGAAGCTTTCAGAATTAATATTTACTAGAATGCTTTACCCTGATAAATCCAACATTATTTAAATTGATACTATGAGCGTTGCGAACCCAACCCAAAGGCGAAGCATTTGGAAAAGCCAGCCATTTAAGGGACTCCTTTTCATTGCCGTAATTGCTGTTATTAGCTATATTTTTGAACTCATTTTTGGTCAAATTCTTCAGTTGAATGTGGGAACAAAGTTGACTTACATCACTATATGCTTCGTCTGGTGGCATATAGGTTTTTCCCTCAACGGCTATCCAGGTTCTCGCTTTTCTCCTACCCGATTTGGACGAGGAACAGTGAATTTAGTAGTGCTGTTAGCGCTAGTTTACATAACTGGAGAAATTTGGAAAATCATCTCTGCAAAAGCAATTCTCACTGATACACCTGTTGGCTTGTGGGGACAAACAGCAATCATTGCTGCCGCCGCCAGTTTATTCTTCTTTGACAATACGATTGTCACTACTAACGAAGTACGCAACTGGCATCCAGTTAGCGGCTTTCTCAACATCTTTTTTGCCATTTTCTTTATTGCCCCTGCCCTTACCTTTTTGCCGCAAATGTGGGGGCTTCAACCGTTTTACATTCCTTGGTATTGGTATCCTTGTTCGACGGTATTCGGCAGTTTCTTTGAACGTTGGCCTTTGAACAAATTGGAACTAGGAATGCCACGTTTGGGCTTACTCCATACAGGTATTATTTTGTTACTCACTCTGATTACAGAATTATTCCTCAAACAGCTAGGACTGGATTTATTTACAACAACGACAGGGCCAACCTTTGCAGCAATTTGGACAACTGTTGGTTTAGGATTTGTTTGGCAATTCAATATGTGGCCTTTCACAGAGTTGTCACAGCCCACAAAAGGCATAGTTGCATCTGTTGCTAGTTTAATAATTTCGGTCTTGTTGTACCTGCTGACACTATATCTGGTAGGTCAGGAAAATATTATCCAAGGGCTTTATTGGTGGTTTAATATCCTTTGGGTGCAAGTATTCTTAATGGCTCCAGGATTATATGATGGAATTAGCCTTTGGCAGGATGTACCACTACTAGTTGAAGAACAACCCCTGAGCTTAAATCGTGAAGGACGTTAAAATAATTCGTAATTCGTAATTCGTAGTTAAGAATTAAATTACGAATTAAGCATTAGTTAATAGCTGTGAAGTAAGTAAGAGGACGAGCTAAATAAACGAAAAAATTCTCAACTTTTAATCTTTGCATCTACAGCGTCTCTGCATCAGGACTTACGCACAGGTCACGGAAAATCAAACCACAGAGAACGCAGAGAACACAGAGGAATTAGAGTTAGAGAGGTTTTTTGCGTAAGCCCTATGCATGAAGAAAATTGATATTACTCAATCAGCAACGCCAAAAATTTTAACGTTGCTGAGATGATTTAAAACGTGAAGGTTGTCCTGAGAGTGCCAATTACCGCATCTTGATTGTCATTGTTTTGAGCAGGAGCCGTAATCCAAATTACGCCAGGGGTGATAGCAATATTATCTGTAAGCTGATACTTGTAAAAGCCTTCAATATGTAAGGATAAATCATTTGCAGGTTCAGGATTACCACCTCGATAAGGTTCTGCACCCACAAGAACGCCACCAAGATTGCCTTGTTTCCCTAAATCTGGGAATGCTAATCCTAAAGCATAGTACCAAATATCTGCACTACCACTACCTGCTAAATTTTTGGCGTTAGTGTAGCCAAAGAACCCATTGACTGCAAATCGAGGATTAAATTTATAAAAAGCTTCGACTCCGTAGGAGTTGGTAATCGTCCGCTCAAATGGAGTATTGGCTTGAGCTGTTCCGACCAGTGTAAAACCACTACCCAGGTCAAATATTCCTCCCCGATTTTGGTAAGCATTTACATAAGTCAAACCAATGCCAGAGTTCCTGTTAGGGTTCCATGCTATTTGTCCAAATGCGCTATATTGACCATTAAAAAAACCGCTATCGAGCTGAGGATTGGCATGATCTCCTGCTAAGTAAGCCAAGCTCAATACCAATCGGTCAGTTAATCGATAATTAAATCCTCCACCTGCACCACCACCAATACGATAGATCGGACTAGAGGAAGCAAATTCTGTCAAAGCGCGACCGCCGCCTGTGGCACTATCCAAATAGGGACTCAGAGTTGGAACAAAATCAAAATATACTCCGTTTACAGCTCCTATATAAGCATCGATTTTGCTACCAACGGGGAAATAGTAAGAAAGCCAATCTACGGCCAGATTGTTGTTACTAGGAGCAAGATTGAAGGTTTGCAAACCTTCAGCTGAACCACCAGGAAGCTGCAATAAAGTAGTGTTTCCAGTACTTAGACGAGTATATAAAGAGTCTTTACCTGTAAAGCTAGTTTTAAATACGAGGCGAACTCTATCTTGAAAAACTGTATTATCACCATTAACTGAGCCTTGGAAAGCATTCGTAATCACAAAGATGGCTTCAGTAGTAAGCTTTGTAGTTGTGGAAATCTGATTTGCTTCTAGTTCTGCGGTTCTAGGTTCTAAATTATCAACGCGACCCCGTAGAGTTGCTAGTTCAGTACTAAATTCTTTTTGCAGTCTTTGTATGGTAGTTAAGTCTTGTTTGGTAACTAAGTCAGATGTAGCTGTTGCAATTAGCTCGTTGATCCGAGATAAACAAGCATTTAAGCCTGCTGCAAATTCATAACGAGTGATGGCGCGGTTTCCCCGATAAGTACTGTTTGGATAGCCCGCAATACATCCATAACGCTCAACTAAAGACTGGAGTGCAATAAACGCCCAATCAGTTGGCTGCACATCTGAAAACTGAGATACAGAAGTCACCTGAGACATACTATTTGTCTGTTGGACATTTGCATCAGTATTGATTGCAGGAATTTTAGGCGTTTGGGCGATGATTATTACCGAGGCATTATCTCTGAAATTAGTGATCGCAATTGGTATATTTGTTTGAGTCTCAGTCCTAGCCACTAAATTTCTGTCTTCAGCATGAGCTGATGTACTAGCTAGCAAAGTAGCCCCCAAAACCATCGATTTTATGAATAAATTATGAAATGAACGATTGAACATTTCTACCACTCCTCATATTTTTAGTTTGCAAAATCTAGTGAAAGCCATCACACATTTCAGTGACTTGTCAAGCTAAAAAATCATGACTAGTCCTGATAATATTGAATCGATTTAACACTCGAAGTTTTTAACTAAGATTGCTACACTTCGAGATATAATTCTGGTACTTTTATCTGCATATTCAGTGTAAAAAAACTTGTGAGCATACAAATAGATTTATTGCACAAGTTAATCTATTTTTCAAGAGAATATTTATCTGCAAAATCACATTTTTTTTACAGAATAATCAGATTGGATCGGCAATTACCCATAAACTACTATATAATTATCAAATTTAGGTAGATTTTTGCCTTTAAATTAATAATATTGCATATATTTTTTATAAACACAAGTAGAATAGAAAACATATTTCAAATTATGATTTGGCTTTATTCTCAAGAAAATATTTTTTATTTGGCATTAATAACTGAGATAATTTAGCAAAAATTATTTTATTTTTGCTTGCTTTGTTAATTAATATATGCAATACTATTTTTATAGCAAAGTAGTGATGTGAAACTATTTGAAATTCAAGTTTTTTTAGCTATTTTTATAGTTACTTCTCACAATAAGGTTACAGGAGAAGTGGTAAAGTATGCAATTAATCGAAACGAAAGAGTCTCAAAATTATCTCGATCTAGCTAAGTCTTTAGGACAGGAATTTGCCCAAACTGCTGTTGAGCGGGATGCTAAAGGGGGAACGCCAAAGCACGAACGCGATCGCTTGCGCCAAAGTAACTTACTGAAACTGATCGTACCCACAGAGTATGGTGGTTTGGGGCAAAGCTGGATTACCGTTCTGCAAATTACCCGCGAGTTTGCTAAGGTTGATAGTTCCATTGCTCACGTCTTTTCTTACCACCATTTAGGTGTAGTAATTCCGCATATCTTTGGTTCGGCAGAGCAAAAACAGCGATATTACTCAGAAACTATTCACAATAATTGGTTTTGGTGCAATGCCCTCAACCCTTTAGATAAAAGAGCGACTCTGACACCGGAAAATGATTATTTCCGTCTCAACGGTATTAAAAGCTTTTGCTCTGGCTCTCAAGACTCGGATATATTACCGATTACTGCTATTCATCAAGAAACTGGTGAATTGAATATTTTGGTAATTCCTACCCAACGGCAAGGCGTTACTGTTCATCATGATTGGGATAATATCGGGCAACGCCAAACAGATAGTGGTAGTGTTACTTTTGAGAATGTATTGGTATACTATGACGAAATTCTTGGTAGTAGAGACAAACCCAGTCAACCCTTCAATACTATTCGTGCTTGCTTAACTCAATTGAATCTTGCTAATATCTACTTGGGAATTGCACAAGGAGCATTTGAAGCTGCTAAAATATATACTCGCACTAATACAAAACCTTGGCTGACATCAGGCATAGAAAGTGCAACCAAAGATCCTTACATCCTTCAGCACTATGGCAAAATATGGGTTGATCTGCAAGCAGCCTTGTATTTAACTGAGCAGGCGGGAGAATTACTACAAGCAGCTTGGGAAGAAGAATGGTCACTTACGGCACAACAACGGGGAGAATGTGCGCTCAGTGTCGCTACTGCCAAAGTCGTCGCAACTAGAGTCGGTTTAGACATTACCAACCGTATCTTTGAAGTTATGGGCGCACGCGCTACTGATGCAAAATATGGGTTTGACCGTTATTGGCGTAATCTCCGCACGTTCACTCTCCACGATCCAGTAGATTACAAAATTCAAGAGATAGGAAACTGGGTGTTGAATGATGAACTGCCAAAACCTAATTTTTATTCATAGTTTTATCTTTGCCGCATCTTTCTTAACATTCAACATTTCTGTCAGAACATTTATGTCTGCTGATACCTTTGCAAACGCTGATGCAGAATACCTGTGTGTAACTCAAACAAATGATTGTCGTAGTCGTAAAAATATAAGGAACGTCCTTCGCCTTCCACCCGGCTTCGACCTTCCTTCATATCAACCCCAAAATTTCTAACTTTAGCTGCGTAAAGTTCGTAGTCCTCTTCAGTTATTTTAAAAGCCACATGATTATAGGTTTTCTCTGCTAGAGCCTCACCTTCCATAATAGCAATCCATAAACCACCTATGAGAAAGAACTTTTCTTTCGAGATGGAGAAAGTTTGGTTACCGCTAGAATAAACTTCTTTGGCATCAAATATGAATGTGAGGAATTTTGTCATCCTCTCCAAGTCTCTCACAATGAAGGTAATATGGCTAATTCCTTGAATCATTTAAATCTGGAGACAGTGTTAATAAACTAATCAACTTTGCTCAAAAGAAGTAAATGTGAGAAACAGAAAAAACTCTTTCCCTACTCCCCACCTTCACCCGTCATTTTAGGGTTGGCAAACCACTAGATATACATAGCAAAGTAATCATTGTAAATTTCTGTATTAGTTATGACTGTGAGTTCTATTTGTTTCTGTTCTTCATCTGTTGCCGAACTCGTAGCCTGGTCTAAGCTTTCTTGAGGAATAAAATCACCACAGTATTCATTCGCAGGTACAGCTGCATTCATCTTTTGGGGATAACTCAATTTGAGATTATTCATGATGGTAATGAATTGACTACGGCTGCGATCGCTAAATCTAGGATTAAGCCGTTTTTCTTCGCCAATGGTGGAAACTGTGCGCCCTTTATAGTCATGGGCAGGATATACCTTGGTATCATCTGGCAAGGTGAATAAGCGTTGTGTCACTACATCGTATAGAGTTCCAGCATCGCCTGCCTGAAAATCTGTGCGTCCACAACCACGAATAAATAAGGCATCACCACTTAACAGATGGCTTTTGTTCACCAAATATGCTATGTGACTGGCGCTGTGTCCTGGTGTGAAAATTGTTTCGATGATTACCGATCCCACCTCTAGAATTTCGCCACCGACAAGGGAGCGATCAGCTTTTGTCACAGCAGTATTCTGGGGAACAATTACCTCACAGCCTGTTTGTTGCCTGAGTTTGCCTGCTCCTGTAATGTGATCGGCATGAAGGTGAGTTTCTAGACAATATCGTAGCTTTAATCCCAATTCATCCAATGATTCCAAATCGCGGTCAACTTGCTCTAATACAGGGTCAACTAGAACAGCATCTCCTGTCTGCTGATCGGCAATTAAGTAAGTATAACTACTAGTTGCAGGGTCAAAAAATTGCCGAAATAGGAAAGTTGACTGCGGTATCTCTGCACTGCGATTAGCTACGCTAGGGGGAACGCCATCGCTTAACAAAGGCATCATCGGAATCGGACGCACACGTACTGGTAGCGACTGCAACAACGTATTAGATAGTTCCTGCGCCTGTTTCCGTAATTCTGGAACAGCAATAGTTTCCCACAAGTCACCCTTGCGCGGAGTTCCCAAGGTATAAAGCAGCGTCGAAACGTTACCGTCTGCTGCATATAAAGCACCGTGGGTATCTGTATCTAATCCTAAACCGATGGTATTGGGGCGAATTAAATTCTGCGATCGCAAATTAGTAATCAAAGGATGAGGCGATCGGCGATAATCTGCTGCTACCCCTGTACAATTCACCACCCGGCGGACGTGCAAGATATGATTAGTTTGGGTTTTGCGCTGGCAGACGGTCACTGCTACACCGTCCGGCAAAGCTTGATATTCCTGAATCCGCCCGGCAGAAATGGTGAGTTGACCAGAATCTAGCATTTCAGTTACAACATCCGCCACTTTTGGGGCAATGCGGTGACGATGCACATCCCAATAGGGTGTCAGATGACGCAAAAAACGTTGCTGTTCTTCTGTCGGTAGTTTTTGCCAGATTTTCTGAATCATGGGACGCAGAGAATCAATTACTGCTCGCCAGTCGTAGCCTTGGGTAGCAGCAATTTTCACCTCGGCACGCAAGCGACGTAACCAGGAGCGCACACTTTTTGGTGAATTTTCTGGGGTCAAGAAACAGGGATAAGGTTGAGCCGCTTGATGTTTGAGGGGAAATAATCCGCGTCGGGACACAGCATAAATTTTGCCGCGATGTTGGCGATCATTCAGAGATAAAACCATATCCACCATCGTCAGTCCCGTACCAATTAGCAACACAGATGCATCAGCATCAAGGTCTGTTAGGGCATCGGCTGACCAAGCATTCCGTAGATAACTTTCATCATTACTGTTGGCGTTTTGTATGGCGGGGGGTGCAGAAGGTGAGTTCCCTAATGCCAACACAACTCTGTCTGCGACAAAACAGCGACCACTACGCAGAGAAATCATTGCGCCTTTTTCTTCAGGCTGTACCCCTACCACTTCATCGGTGAAGCGTTCTAGTCGCACATCACTAGGTGCTGTGGCTTCTGCTTCTGCCAAAACCGATTGAATGTATAAACCATAGACCTTACGAGGTATGAAGGTACTGGCATTGACTTCTTGGGGCAAAAATGCTTTTAACTCATCGCGGTTGTGCTGAAGCCAACGTAACAAATGCCCCGGGTCATGGGCAAATGCACTCACGTTGCCTGCCGATACATTCAGCAAATGACAGTTGGTATCTGTGCTGTAGGCAATTCCCTTGCCAATTTGATTACTGCGCTCAATCAGCTTAATGGTGAGGGGTTGACTGGCAGTTTTCAATAGGTGGGTAGCGACTAGAGAACCACTAAAACCTCCGCCAACAATAGCGATCGTGGTTGGAGTATGGGCAGTTAAAAAACTCGGGTTCATGGCGGTCTTAGTTAGAATCAATAGTTACGCTGATTTCATCAAGTCTTTTTACTGGAACTAAATGCTTTTCCAACCCAGCTAAAAAAACTTAAGATTAGATTGATTATAAATTCTTATATTACTCTAATTTGAAGCATTAAATACATTTTTTTGGTAAATTAACCGTAGTTTTGGATTACACAGTAATCATCTTTGTACCAAAAGATTGTTATGAAAGGATTGAAGACACTTTTCTCAATCATCGCCTTGCCATGTTTTGCTCAGAAAATAGGCATAACATTGACAATAATATGCCAAAACTAGCATACTTAAGATATGAGTTCATCGTTAAAACTAGTTGAGTGGGTTGGAAGTTCGCTTGAGGATTTGAAAGAGTTCCCAGAGAAAGTAAGGCAAGTTGTAGGTTACGCTCTGTACTTGGCACAATCTGGTGAGAAACATCCTTCGGCTGAACCACTCAAAGGATTTAAGGGTGCTGGAGTGTTAGAAGTTGTAGAAGATTTTGATTGAGATACGTATCGAGCTGTTTATGCTGTAAAGCTTGCAGGTGTAATTTATGTTTTGCACGCTTTTCAAAAGAAATCAAAACAGGGTATCGCTACACCAAAGCAAGATGTTGATCTGATTGAGAAAAGACTTAAACGAGCAAAAGAGCATTATGCAGAAAACTACAGCCAGCAGCAAGGTGAGCAAGAATGACTGAGGAAATTAAAATACAAGCGAGTAACAGTAATATATTTGCCGATTTGGGCTTAGAAAACTCTGATGAATTGCTTGTGAAAGCTGAACTTGTACGCAAGATTAGCAACATTATTACCATGCAACAAATGACGCAGGCTGAAGCAGCAGAACTGTTAGGAATTGATCAACCAAAGGTATCTGCTTTAATTAACGGAAAATTATCAGGCTTTTCAACTGTACGGTTGTTTAGGTTCTTGAATGCGTTGGGTCAAGATGTAGAGATTGTAGTGACAAGCAAACCTCAATCTCACTCACAAGCTAGAACAAGGGTTGTGGCTACATGATAGGTTGGTGATGTGATACAACTTATCAACAGAATCGGTACAATTCATGTCTGGGAAAATTCTCAAGATATTTACAGTTATGTTCAAGAAACAGAACATTTAAATGAGCAAGATATGCTCTTTTGGAGATTTTATCTTGATCTTCACAACTTAAATGTCATCAAGCTCTCTCTTTTTCGTGCGTCTAGCAAAGGAACCAAAAAATATATCCTTTTGTGAGTACAACCTTGGAAATTTATCGTCTTTGTAAGGAAACGAATAAATTTGAGATAAAAGCCAATCTCTACTATTTCTAGCTAACTTAGTTTCATCTGAATCTAGGTTGACATAATCGATCACGAAAACATTGAAAGCTTCGTTGACTGTTCTAACCATTTTTCTTAGAAGGTGTTGCAACTCGGAGGATTACTCCACATTTAGCGTTTTGCTTGGTTTGTGAATGCTCAATGTGAATTTCCTGAAATCGTAGCTTCTGAATGAGTATATGTGTACTAATAAAAGGTAGAAATAACCGTACTGAGCAATATTTCTGACTTGTAGAAAATCTTGTGATCGCGTCTTACAGATAACATTCAGGTTATAACCCTACTGATTCCTAGAAGCATAGCTATCTATTTTACTGAATCCAAAGTAAAAAAAATACTATACCGAAGATATTAGTACGTAATAAGACTTGATTTTATATGAACTACTATGATAATCTTTCTTTATTCATAAACTACAGTTAATCAATAAAGTAATCGTAGTATAATAGATACACAGCTTGCATCAAACGGGAATCACCCCTTATGCCAAAAGATTGGTATGAATGGCACGACCTATATGACACTGAGCCAAAATTGCAGCAGCGTCTAGAAGTTGTACAGGAATATATTGCTTACAGCCTGAATACGTCGCCATCTGGAGCTATTCGTGTGGTAAGTGTTTGCGCGGGTGATGGACGAGATTTATTAGGAACTTTAAAAAATCACCCTCGAATAAATGACGTATATGCACGACTTGTTGAACTTAGCCCCCAGTTAGTTGAGCGTGGACGAGCAAGTATAGAGTCTTTGGGTTTAGCCAAGCAAATTGAGTTTATCAATGGTGATGCAACTCTTGCCAGTAACTATGTAGGAGCAGTACCAGCAGATATCGTAATTGTGTGTGGTGTCTTTGGCAATCTGGCTGATGAGGCTGAACTCAATCGCTTACTAGATAACCTGAGTTTTCTGAGTAAAGCAGGTGCTTTTGTCATTTGGACTCGTGGACACTCCAACGGTATTACCTACTCTGAGAATGTGCGGAAAATTTTAAGTGCATCTGGATTTGAGCAAGTGAACTTCAAGCTTACGGCTACAGGAGATATGGGTGTTGGTCTTCATCGATACCTTGGTGAAAATTTGGCTGCACCCAAAGAGCAACAGTTATTTGTGTTTTCCGGCATTCCTAGTAAAGCGAGGTAAAAAATGTCTATTCAAAACACAGTGTCAACTTGGGAAGAAGTTTTAGAAACTGCTAGAAAAAATACCTCTGTGCGTAGGGTAAAGAGGCCGGGACAATCTCCTTCTACTGCACCAATACCCAGCAGTTTACATAAACTTTCCCCAAACACAGAACCGCCAATCTTGCTTTATCGAGATACTAATTCCTGGTGTCCTTTCTGCGAGCGAGTTTGGTTTGCTCTGGAAGAAAAGGAAATTCCCTTTGCAACGGAGTTTATTGATTTAAGTAATAAACCCAAATGGTACACTGACTTAGTTCCCACAACCCTTGTCCCAGCAGCAAAAATTGAGGGTAATTTAGTATATGAATCTAAAGATATTCTCTTGGCTTTAGAACAAAGGTTTCCACATCCAGCATTATTGCCTGAGAATTCAGAGGAAAATGCTGTTGCTAGGCAGTTGGTTGAAGACGCTGAGACTAACGTTTTTAGAGAGATTGCTTACAAATTTCTCAGGGAAGCACCTGTAGATGCTGATGAGTTGGCAAACTTACAAGCAGCATTTGAGGCGAAGTTAGATGAACTTGAGCAAGCTTTGGCTAAATATGCTGGCCCTTACTTTGTAAGTACGTTTAGCTTAGTAGACATTCTGTATAGCCCCCATCTAGATAGATTGGCGGCTAATTTACCTGTGTATCGGGGATATCACCTCAAAGGAAATCCTCGCTTTCCTCGCATTAATGCTTGGTTTGATGCACTTAATCAGCGTCCTGCTTATCACAGGGTAAAGTCGGATAATATCACCAACAATTTACTTTTGCGTCGCAGATGGGGTGTAGAACCGATTGGAAATCCTTTACCTCTGGATGTAGCAGATAGTGAGAAAATTCAATATCGCGCAGAAGCGGCTGAGAGATTGAGCGATAATCGGGAAGTTGCGATCGCAGATATTATCAGAAATTCTGGAGTCCAAGCTTTAGCCGCAGATGGTGATTTTACCACAGTTAAGGACGCTGTTGATTTTCACCTGCGACAACTGGCTGATTATCTTATTCATGGCAATAGCAAAACTTTACCGGGTGGTCGGACTGGTGGTAAAAATAGCAGTGTTGATCCCATCTTCGCTGCTGTGGGGGCTATTACTTTGGCATATTTGAGAAATCGCATCTGCGCCCCCCGTGATATGAGTGCTGGTGCAGCAACAGCGTTTCGAGCAGCGATAGATAAATTGTTGACATCTGTTTATTGAAGGCAGAAGGTGTGAGTAACTTTTACTCAGCACTCTAAAACACTGTTTGACGTAGTTCTGGAAATACTTTAGAGACTTTATTCAAAAGATAATCGCCATAAGTACCGTGAAATTGGTGGACACTGGCTTTATCCCAGCGCTCGCTTTTATCATCATTCACTACTATGTCATTCAGTTCAATGGATTTGACTTCAACGTTGAAGTTGGGATCAAAGAAGAAGGGAAATGACAGGCGATTACTTGTTGATAGGTTTTGAACGCGGTGAGGTGTTGAGCGATACAGTCCTCGTGTCATGCGATCAAGCATATCACCAATGTTGCATACGAATGAACCAGGAATAGGAGGTGCATCTATCCAACCAGACTTTGATTTTATTTGTAATCCACCCACATTATCTTGTTTGAGTATAGTTAATACTCCATAATCAGTATGTTCACCAACACCCCATTCAGATTTAGATGATGAATTAGGAGGGTAATTGAAAATCCGAAATAATATCAATGGGTCTTTTGTATAACTGTCTGCAAAGTAGGATTTTTCTAACCCCAAACTCAGAGCAATACCAACCATTAGGATGTGTCCAAGTTTGGTCATTGAGTCTATATAATCCAGCACTGTTTCCCTAAATTGGGGAATATTGAATGGAAAAAGATTGCGACCATGCATTGGTATACCAGCTTTCACAAGTGGGTGGTCTTCTTCTAGTTCTGCACCGAAGTAAATACCTTCTTTTAAGTCAGGTTTACCTGATGTCAACTCGTTACCTACGGGGAAATATCCTCGCCATGCTTGACCACCAAGAGCCATACTAATCTTCAGTTTAGTTTCTACATCTTGCGTGAAGAACTGTTGACTCAGATGTTCTAGTTGTTCTTGTAGTTGTTCATCAACTCCATGTCCGACGATATAAAAGAAACCGAAATCTTGGCACGCTTGTCTAATTTGGTCTGCAACTACACAATAAGAATTGTTAGTTTGGGAAATCAACGCACTAATATCAATGACGGGAACTTTTGAAAATTCTTTGTTTACAACTTGTAAGATTGTCATACTCAGTTGTTTATAGTCATACTTAGACTAATAACTAGGTTACACAGAAAATTATATCAATAACCATAATGTTGGAAATTATGACGATCGCAACAGCATCAGTTGACCAATTAATTACAGAAAATGCTTATGACCACATCTTTGAGGTGACAGTTACAGGAGAGATTGTTTGGGAATATGTTAATCCCTACTTTGCGGTTCGGAATCTAGGTGAGAAGTCAGCAGTAGCTAGTGAGGAACAAAATTCAGTCTTCCGTACCTTTCGTTATGCACCTGAAGAAGTGTCTTGGCTTTAGTTCAATTTTAGATTTTACATTTTAGATCGAATTAATTTCCAAAGTTAATAAACCATATAAAAAAATGACTAGATATAAAAAGTTGCTAATTACATCTTATCTGGCTCCCAATTGGTTTGGATTATATCAGGCGATCGCAGCTTATTTAAGTCGTGTTTTAAAAGTAGAAGTCCAACTACAGCCAGGTGAATATGACCCCTTAGAAGATCCCCTGTTATTACAAGACAAAATAGACCTAGCTTTTATTTGTGGATTACCACTAATTCGCTATAGCCAAATAGTTTCAAATCAATTTCAGACATTAGTTGCACCAGTAATGCAATCATCACGATATAGCAACTCCCCTATTTACTATGCAGATGTAGTTGTCAATGCTAATAGTAATATTAAAAAGTTTACAGATTTAGCAGGGAAAACATTTTGTTATAATGACCTTGGTTCTAACAGTGGTTATAATTTACTCTGTTATAGATTAATTCAAGAAAGATATCCTGAAAGTTTTTTTGGCAAAATTCTACAATCAGGTTCGCATCAGCATTCAATTAGCTGGGTAGTTGAGGGATTGGCAGATTGTGCATCAATTGATAGTGTAGTCCTAGAACAGGAATTAAAAGATTTTCCCGAATTATTACAGCATTTGCGTGTGGTGGAAGTGTTGGGGCCTTCCCCGATGCCACCTTTAGTGGTAGCACAGCGTCTAGGTATATTTTTAATTCAGCAAATGCAGTTGGCGCTACTCCAACCAGATGCAGAGTTGCAAAGAGTGATGGAACAGTTTGGAGTCAAACGTTTTGCCATAGTGGACTTAAAAGACTATCGGATATTAAATCAGATTTATAGCGCTCGCTCTTGTGTTAGCTTGTCGTGATATAGTAGGGACTTTTCAAAAGTATTATTTTTCATAGCACTTCCAATCAAATTAGCCAATCTGAATTATGCAGTTATTGATTAAATTTATTTTATTGGCTAACAACTCTACCTGCGTATTTAATTTTTTCTAAACTCTTTTTGAATTATTCATAGTCAGCTTAAGCTTATTGAGAACTGAAAACGAAAAATGAAGGTTTTCAAGCACATTTTCCGAGAAGAAGTAGGGATTATTAGAATAGTGGGATTGGTTCAAGGACAAGGCATTTCCATACACTTTCCCAAATAATAATCGCTGTGCATGACTCCCTCCAATCTCATGCAAGCGTGGTAAAACAGGTTTCAGTTCTGCAACAGTCGTGTGGAAATCGCCTTTGGCATGAGCTATCATGCCTCTAGCTGCGGGAATTGCTACTTCGATCCAACTTTGTCGCAGAAAGGGATTAATAGTCAAAGTGTGATACTGCATATTCTGAAGCATTTGGTTCACCCAATCATGGTGTCCGGCTTTCGTAAGGGCATAAACATAATGCAAATCCTGAAATGGTAATGCGTGTTCATCAATCCGGCTGTAAAGATAAGGACTGATGCTTTGCCAACGGTTTTCTACATTTACACCGCGCAATTCTAGGCGCAATAATAATGAAATTGCTCCTACTTGGTCTTTGGGAGATTGTTTGTTGGCACATTCCCAAATATGCGTATCATAAAGTTTGAGAACTTTTTGGTAGTTTTCTAACTGCAAATAATATAGTGCAATGTGCCACCAGTTGTGAGTGTAGAGCATGGAGTTGCAGTTTTCCCAAGTGTATGCAAAACTCTCCATCCAAGCTATCCCTTCATCAATTCTTCCCTGAGTTTCCATGACATGAGCGATCGCATGATGCGCCCAAGGATCATATCTATTTAAGGCGATCGCTTGACGTGCCATCTTTTCTGCTGATTGGAGTTGATGACACTGTTCTAAACCAAATGCCACCATGCCTAATAAATAATGGTTTTCAGGATTGCTTAGTAAAACTTTTTGGGCGATTTCTAGTAATTTATCATTATTGCCTGTATAAAAATAGTGATATTGTCCCTGCTGAACAGAAATTAAATCACGGGGAAACCGATTAGTAATTTCCTCATGAATAGCGATCGCTACATCAATCTCTTGATTTGCCCAAGCTGAAATTGCTTGCACATATAACTGTTCTCTGAGGGTAATCTTGGTACAATACTGTTGTGCAGTTTGCAGATATGGTAAAGCTCGCTGCCAAGCCTTGCGGTTTTCTTGGGTGAGATAATAAGCAGCCGCATAAGCATAAGCTAATGCACAAGTCGGATCTGCTGCAATTGCTTGTAAAATTACTGTTTCTGCATCTTTACCATAACCAAGCATCTGATCGATAAAACAGTTAATTGCTGCGATCGCATTGGCTGAATCTGTTGTAACTACTAGTCCTTGTGCATCTTTAAGCATTATTAATTTCTTGCAGCAAGATTTGTGAAGCAAACTTAAACTACGGTAAGTCTATAGGAATAATGAACTTAATAGCTAAAGTATGTCATAGCTACCACAAAATTACAAGTATTTAAATACTGTAAGTTTATAGAATAACCGTATTTAGTTGTTGCAGAGGTATTGCTTTGCTTAACTGGCTTAGTCTAAAAGGGACTACTTCGACTACGCCCAACTCTACCAAAGGCTGCGCCCTAAGCGTAGCTATGCCGTAGGCTTTACGACTAAGCTTAGGACAATTCGCAGTTCGACTGCGCTCACCGTAAACTCAGTACAAGTGCCCAATATGCACATTTTGTCGCACCTTTACTAACAGCTAATTTGTATTCAGTAAAATAGTTGTCTAATAAGGGTTTCAGGAGTTTGAGCCAGTAAAAAATTTTTTGCCTAAAGTCAGACCTAGCAATTAATTCAGTATTCTTAAGATTTACTTGATGAATAGACTTTAAACAAGCTGTTTGAGATCATAAAACTTTGTATCCTAAATTAATAGGTCTTAATTAATAATTTTTTAAAACTGGTGCAAGAAGATTTTAGGCTAATTATTGATTTAGTTTTAGTTTTAGGCATTGCCGCCTGCGGTGGATTGTTGGCGGCACTTTTGCGACAACCCGTGCTGCTAGGGTATCTTATTGGCGGGATGATTATTGGCCCAGCCGGACTGGGATTGATTAAAGAACTTATTCAAGTAGAAACTCTGGCACAGTTCGGTGTCGCTTTTTTATTATTTGCCTTGGGTGTGGAATTTTCCTTTGCAGAACTTAAGAAGGTAAAAGCGATCGCTCTTGGCGGAGGTGGACTCCAGATTACTTTGACGATTTTGGTCACAGTTGTGGTATGCGGGTTAACCGGAGCCTGGGGAGCCTTACCTGCTAAGGGCATGTTTTTGGGGTGTATTCTGTCCTTGTCTTCCACGGCGGTTGTCCTCAAGTGTTTGATGGAAGATAACGAAACAGAAACGCCCCACGGGCAAGTTATGCTAGGGATTCTGGTAGTACAGGACTTGGCATTGGGATTAATGTTAGCAGTCTTACCAGCCCTTAACCAACCAGCAGAAACTATTGGCATCGCCGTGCTAACAGCACTGCTGTGGATTGGTTTATTCGCTGCGGGTGCAATAGCTGCGGGGATTTGGCTGATACCGCCTTTGTTGCGACTGTTAGCCCGTACTGAAAGCAAAGAACTATTTTTATTAGGGGTTGTAGCTCTATGTTTGGGCATTGCCTTGTTAACAGAGCATTTAGGGCTGTCAATTGAAATGGGGGCATTTGTCGCGGGTTTGATGATTTCTGAGGTGGAATACGCCGATCAAACCCTGACTTATGTCGAACCACTGCGAGATATTTTTGCCAGTTTATTTTTCGCTGCCATTGGCATGTTAATCGATCCAGTCTTTTTGTGGAACAACTTAGAATTGATTTTGGGGTTGGTGGCAATAGTTTTTGTAGGTAAATTTTTGATTATCACGCCCCTAGTTAAGCTGTTTCGCTACCCTTTGAAAACAGCGATAATCGCTGGTTTGGGACTAGCACAAATTGGGGAATTTTCCTTTGTTCTCGCTAGTGAAGGGCAAACTTTGGGGCTGGTGTCCAGACAAATATACTTATTAATTTTGGGAACCACCGCAGTTACTCTCATGCTTACTCCCTTTGTCCTGCGATTAGTACCATTTTTATTTAACTTTGCCGAATCAATGCCCTGGTTGAAACCGTATTTAGAAGAACAAGAGGCGCGGGATGTGTCGGAAGATTTGCCCTTCAAAAACCATGTGGTAGTCTGTGGCTATGGGCAAGTTGGCAAAAATTTAGTAAAGTTGTTGCTGCAACATGACCTGCCTGTGGTAGTAATCGACCAATCAGAGAGTAGAATTCAGCAGTTGCGTGAGGCTGGGGTGTCTTATGTCTATGGCAATTGCGTGAGTTTACATGTTCTAGAAACTGCCGACGTGAATCATGCCAAAGGAATGGCGATCGCACTTCCAGACCCCATAAGTAGCCGTCTTTGCTTGAAACGCGCTCTGGAATTGCGTCCAGAATTAGATTTGGTTGTCCGTGCTAACCAGGATAAAAATATTGAAGTGCTGTATCAATTGGGAGCGAAAGAAGTTGTGCAACCAGAGTTTGAAGCTAGCTTAGAAATGGCAACTCATTTATTAACTAGCTTAGGCTTGTTGTCGCCAGATGTCGTGCAAGAGCAAATGCAGCAAATCCGCAACGATCATTATTTAGATTTTCGCCCAGAGCGTTCTGCTACTGAAGTTGCTCGTGATTTGCGCCAAGCAACTCGCGATCTAAATCAGCGCTGGTATCCTCTACCAGCTGATTCGCCTTTAATTGGCATGAGCATAGAAGAAGCAGATATGCGCTACTTAACAGGAGCGAGTTTGATGGCAATTCGCCGCGCTAACGGCGATGAAATCGATTATCCCAATAGTCAAACCAAATTGGAAAAAGGCGATCGTCTATTAGTAGTGGGAGCAGATGAAGAACTGGCAGCTTTGGCAGAATTCGCTAAGGGACAAGCTGCTGTTCCCGGAGAGAATAGTGCTTGCCAGTGGGTTACAGTTAATGCAGATACACCAACGCTGGGTAAAACCCTTGCAGATTTAGATATCAGCAAGCAATATGGAGTACAAGTACAGGCAATCCGGCGAGATGGTAAGTTTATCCGCTATCCTGATGGCGGTATGGAATTGCGAGTTGGCGACCAAGTATTGTTATGTGGTAACTTAACAGGTCTGAGTCAACTGCAACAGTTATTTGCGATCGCCAATTCAGTACCCCTTACTATCCCAGTGGTGAAAGCTGCTGAGGCAGAAGCGCTCAAAGAGTTTCTGCCTGTGGATAGAGTGACTGATTAAGCTTTAAAACTCCCCTAGTTGATAATCAAGCGCAAGTAAGCGGCTCAATCCAGCGATCGCGCCTTTAAAATGGTAGTGACTTGATCATATCCTTCTAGGATAGGACTTACGCACGCTCTACGAATTCTTCTCTACGAGACGCTGCGCGTTGGCAAAAGCCTCTCGTAAAGAAGGCGTTTTTGGCGTCTTCTCTGCGGGACGCTGCGCGTTGGCGGAAGCCTCTCGCAGAGAAGGCGGTTCGATAAATTAAGCTTTTCGGCGATTTTTGCGTAAGTCCTGTAGGATAATGTAGCTTTTGATAATATTAAGCTTCAAAATGTTGTATAAAAATTTGCACTTTTTATCTAAAGTATCTGCTAATCTACTCTGTAAACTTTTAGGACAGCCTAGTGTTAGTAATTTAGAAATTCAACTCCATGATCAACAAGTTCAAATTCAGCAGCTAGAAAAGCAAGAAAGGGCACTTTACCGAGTTATTAGCAAAATTCGAGCTTCTCTTGAGTTAGAAACAATTTTTCGTACAACCACTAAGGAAACTTGCAAGTTACTCCGCGTCGAGCGGATTGCCGTTTATCGTTTCTATGAAAATTGGGGTGGAGAATTTGTCAGCGACTTTGAGTTTGCAGAGACTGGATGGGATGATGTAGAAACATTAGGAAAAAATACAGTTTGGAATGACTCTTATCTACAAGAACATCAAGGTGGACGGTATCGTAATAATGAAACTTTAGTTGTTTCAGATGTCTACGCAGCAGGCTTGTCTCAATGCCATTTAGAAATTTTAGAACAGTTCCATATTCGAGCTTATGCAACTGCATCAATTTTTGTTGGAAAAAAACTGTGGGGAGTGCTTGCTGCTTATCAGCATTCACAACCACATGAATGGAAAAAATTAGAAATTCAGTTTTTGTCTCAGATTGCAACGCAGCTAGGATTTGCAGTTAAACAAGCAGAATTTTTAGCTCAAGCAGAACAAAAAGCAGCAGAACTGTATAAAGCGAATCAACAGCAGGATATTCTGTTTAATTTAGTTGCTGAAATTCGTGAATCTCTGAATCTAGATACTTTGTTTAAGACTACTGTACGAGAAATTCGTAAGGCTCTCCGTAGCGATCGCGTCAGTATTTTTCAATTTGACTTGGAATCGAACTATACCTCTGGTAAATTTGTCTCTGAGAATGTATTGCCTGACTACGATTCTGCGATCGCCATCAAGGTAAAGGATGATTGTTTTGCTGAACAATATGCAGTTGCTTATCACCAAGGGCGTATACAGGTAGTATCAGATATTTATCAAGCTGGGTTAAAGGATTGCCACATTCAACTGTTAGAGCAATTTCAAATTAAGGCACAAATTGTTGCACCTCTAATGAAAGGAAAAACTTTATGGGGATTACTATGTGTTCACCAGTGCGATTGTTCACGCCAGTGGAAAAAGTCGGAAATTCAATTTATCCAACAGTTAGCAGCTCAGTTTAATGTCGCTTTAGAACATTCTGAATTATTAGAGCAATTCCGCTCTCAAGCTAATCAACTTGCTGAAGCAAACCATGCTTTAGAACTAGCAAATTATCAGCTAGAAAAACTTAGTAAGCTAGATGCTTTAACTCAAATTGCAAACCGTCATTGTTTTGAACAATTTTTAGAGCATGAATGGAATCGACTAAGATTAACTGAAAATTATTTATCCTTAATTTTATTTGATATTGACTATTTCAAGAATTATAACGATTATTATGGACATCTGGTAGGGGATGAATGTTTAATAAAAGTTGCTCATGCAGCACAAGCTGTATTAAAGCGTCCTACCGATCTATTGGCTCGTTATGGTGGTGAGGAATTTATTGTCATTTTACCAAATACGAACGAATCGGGTGCTATTAAAGTAACTAAGTTGATTCAAAAATCTATTCAAAACTTACAGATTTCCCATAAAAAGAATAACTTTCAATATTTGACCGTCAGTTTAGGCGTTGCGATTGCTATACCATCAGATAAAAGTTCAGTTCAAGACTTAATTAATGCAGCCGACAAAGCTTTGTATAAAGCTAAAGAACAAGGACGTAATAGGTGGGTTTGTGCTGCAACACTCTAAGTCCAGTGATGAGGAATAGGGATTAAATCAGTGAACAGTGAATGAAGAGGAAAAGGGGCAGGGGGCAGGGGGAGAGAAAGAAATTAAGTGTATTGTGTGATATTTAAGTAGCTAAAATTACTAATATTTTCTCTTTGCTCCCCCTGCTCCCCCTGCTCAAAAAAGCTTATTGGACGACGATCTCACTTTTTAGCGTTGCTCCCCCCTAACTTACTTTCGGCTTGATGTATGCGATCGCTTGTTTCCAAACGGTGGTTTGCTGACTGTTTTCATCCGCAATACAGATACACTGTGGATCTTGCCATAAAACCTTTCCTGTCAGCACATCACCAGTCAGCACCTTTAACTCTACTGGCGTTGTTTGTTTAATCAGGTTTTGGACTTGTATAATACTGGGCAAAGTGGTGTCAAATTCGGTAAGCATTTTTAGTAAAGATGAACTTACAAGGCAAAATAAAGAGTAACTAATCCTTGATAATTCATCCTTGAAGAAATGGCAATCGAATTTACTAAGTATCATGGTCTAGGCAACGACTTTATTCTAATTGACAATCGCTCGTCATCTGAGCCTGTAGTGACTCCAGAGCAAGCTATTAAATTCTGCGATCGCCATTTTGGTATCGGTGCTGATGGTGTAATTTTTGCCCTACCTGGAGAAAACGGCACAGACTACACTATGCGGATTTTTAATTCTGACGGTTCAGAACCAGAAATGTGTGGCAATGGCATTCGCTGTTTAGCTGGTTTTGTAGCAGACTTAGAAGGCGAATCCCGCAATCAAGACTCATATCGTATTCATACTTTGGGTGGTGTAATGACTCCCCAACTCTTATCTGATGGTCAAGTTAAAGTAGACATGGGTTTACCCAGGTTACTCGCTAGCGAAATTCCGACTACTCTTGCACCCGCTCAAGAAAAAGTAATTTCTCAGCCGTTGGAGGTGGCGGGGCAAACTTGGGATGTTACCTGTGTAAATATGGGAAATCCCCACTGCATTACCTTTGTGGAAGATGTAGCAGCAATTGAGTTAGAAACCATTGGCCCGAAATTTGAGCATCACCCAGTTTTTCCGCAACGCATAAATACCGAATTTATTCAAGTGGTACGCCGTGACTATTTGAAAATGCGGGTGTGGGAACGAGGCGCTGGGATTACATTAGCTTGTGGTACTGGTGCTTGTGCTTCCTTGGTAGCTGGAGTATTAATAGGGAAATGCGATCGCACCGCCACTGTAGAATTACCTGGTGGCCCTTTGCAAATTGAATGGTCAGAAATTGACCAACGAGTTTACATGACAGGCCCGGCTGAAAAGGTATTCACGGGTAAACTGTAATCGATTTACTGTTGGCATTACTCAAGTAGTAGTGCCATTATTTATATTAAGCTTTTTGAGTTGATATAGCGTTAACAAGTAAACTTAACCCAAGGTATTGACCCATAAATAAATTTACTTGCTCTGTACCTTATTCTTTCTGATCAGCTAATAGGCAATGTAAACCAGAAAGTTGCTCCTGCATTCAATGCACTATTAATACCAATTTCGCCGCCGTGAGCATGGATGATTTGCTTACACAGATACAACCCCAATCCCAAACTTACAGAATTGCGGATACTTGCACCCCGAAAGTAAAGGTCAAAAAGCCGATCGCTTTGTTGTTGAGTAATGCCCACGCCGTTATCACTAACAGTACAATAAATCATTTTATCTGCATGGGTAGCGTTAATTGTCAAGAGCAAACCAGGGGCATTATGTTTCAGAGCATTGACAATTAAGTTAGAAAAAACTCGCCATAGTTGCGTAGGATCTGCATTTACTAATGGCAAATCTGCGGATACCAGATTTGTCAGCTTGGCTTGATTTTGCTCTAACAATGGCTCTAAATCTACGATCGCAGCTTCGACAACTGTCAGTAATTGTACGGCTTGACGCTGCAAAACAACACCTTGCACCTCGCTGATATGAGCTTCCATCAAGGAATTAATTAAATTAAGTTGGCGATCGCTACTTTGAATCATCCGCTCTAAAATTGAGCGTGAAACAGGGATTGGGGATTGGGAAGAGACTTCTTCAATAATTCCTCCTTGTCCCCAATCCTCAGTCCTTAAACCCTCGCTATTCAACAAATTTTTCAGCACCATTAAAGTACCCAGCACTGGGTTACGTAAGTCGTGGGAAACTGCATGAAAAAATACTCGTAGTTCTTCTTCAGCTTGTTTACGCTGAGTAATGTCTTCAATCAAACCTTCGTAATAAAGCAGTTTAAGATGTTCGTCACGCACTGCGTAGGCTTTTTCTGAAATCCAGACAATACTTCCGTCTCGGCGATAAATTTGGGATTCAAACTCGGAAACGCTGCCATACTTTTCCATTAGACGCACAAATTCTGCACGGCGGTTTGGATCAACGTACAATTGTTCAATGACAGTAGAATTTGCTGTTACTTCTTCTGCTAAAGAGTAGCCATAAATGCGTGCTAAAGCCGGATTTGCTGTAATGTAACGTCCATCGGGACTGCTTTGAAAAATCCCTTCAACGGCGTTTTCAAAAATGCTGCGATATTTAGCTTCTGCAACCTTGAGTTTTTGGTAAGCAGATTCCAGTTCTTGACGGGCGTAAAATTCAGAACGTTGCAGGCGATCGTACAAATAAACACCGATATCGCATATAGCACAAAACCAAAAAATGTATAAAATGAACGTTACATTATATATTCCTGGGTGGTCGGGGATTGGTGTTTTTAGCCCAAGTGCCGTATTCACACCAAAATAGTAAATCAGCACACTTACTTGAGTCAGCAAGTGAAGAATCCAGCAGACAGGTACCAATACAGCTTGGCTTAAGAATAGCAGCGACCAGCCGATGGTATCAGGTAGCGCGAAACCTGTAAGGGTTGCAAACAACTGTGATGCTAAACTAATTGACCAAGAAGACCCCAAAAATAATAAATCTGGACGATCGCGACCTAACTTAGTTTTATGTAAGGCAAAGCAGATTAGTATACTCAGCAACATGGAAATATTAATTACAAGGCGCTGAGTTTTAAGTACTTCTGGCAGATACTGCAACTCTGCAAAAGGAAAAAACAAGCCGTAAATGTCTCGCAAAATAAAAGAGAACAGACAAATCAGTGCCAGCCATAACCATAAACGCAATCTCTGCCACAAAAAACGGTTACGCCAATCTCTGTAGAGAGTAGTGGTTTGATCTCTTGTTGGTGCAGAAAAGGTTTGTCTGTACCACCTTTGCACTATTGTAAACGGAGTAGCCATTAGCATCCGAGCAACTTTGCCCATACCTTGAGGGTGTTTCCCTAACTCAACATTGCCATAAATAACACCCTCTCATTTTTTGATGACTTATGGGCGATTTGTTACGGATGTTGCTAAAGGTAGTGTAAACCAGAAAGTTAACCCGCGCTTGCGGTTACTAATAACACCAATTTCACCGCCATGTGCTTTAATAACTTTCCGACAAAGATACGTTTTTAAGCCAATGCTTGTGGAACAACAATCTTGAGGATCGCGGACATGCAGATCGAAAAGGCGATCGCACTCTAGTTTACTCATTACCACACCGTCGTCTTGAATCTGAGTCCGAATCATTTTGCCCTCAACGCTGGCACTCAGAATAAAATTTAATCCTGGTGGATTATTTTGCAAGCTATGTGTTACCAAATGTGACAAAACTTTCTGCAATCGAGTTGCATCTGCCATTACTAACGGTAAATCTGCGGGAACCAAGTTCTTCAGAGTTGCTTGATTTTGTGTCAGTATAGGTTCCAACTGGGTGAATGTTGCTCCTAGTAGAGTGTTAAAATCCACAGGTTCGGGTTTAATATCAATACCTTGTTTTTCACAAGAATTAATTTCTAGCAATGAGTTAATCATCGTCAGTTGGCGATCATTACCTTGAATCATCCGTTCGATGATCGAGCGAGATACTGGAATTGGGGATTGAGAGGAGGCAGAGGGGCACACTTCGGCTGCGCTCAGTGACCGGGGTGCGGGGGGCTGAGGGGAAAGAGGTAATTTTTTATTCTCCCCCTTGCTCCCTGCTCCCTGCTCCCCTGCTTCCCTATTCCCTGCTCCCCTGCTCCCCTGCCCCACTCCCTGATTTAACAAATTTTTTAACACCATCAAGTTACCCATCACCGAAGTTCGTAAATCGTGGGCAACTGTGTGTAAAACAACATCTTTTACTCGATGCAATTCTTCAACTTCTTGCATTTTTTGTTGCAATTGTGCTGTTCGTTCTTGTACTTGGTGTTCTAAATTAGTGTTAAGTTCTGCGAGTTTTTGGTAAATCTGGCTTTGGTGAATGGCGATCGCTACCTGTTCTGACATCTGCTGTAACAAATCAATTTCTATTGGTTGCCAATGACGCGGCCCTGAACATTGATTGGCAATTAACGCCCCAAATAATTCATTGCCTAGCATAATTGGTACACTCAAAGTCGCCCTCGTTTGGAATTTTTGAAAGTGCGCTTTGACTTTGGGAGATAATGCTACATGCGTTATATCTTCAACGACACCCACAACATTATTTTTGAGTAAGTTTCTCAATTCTTGTAGATAAGCTTCATCATTAGTAGACCATCCTGAGACTGATGGATACTTGGGATCTACTGATTCTGCAAGAGTTCTGGCTCCTAATTTGGTATTATTTAAACAAATAAAAACCCGGTCTGCTTGCAGAAATTGCCTGACTTCTGTCACGGTGGTTTGAAGAATTTCTTCTAACTTAAGGGAAGACCGAATTCGTACTAAGGTTTCTGCCAACAAGCGATCGCGTTCTGCTGATAGACGTAATTGTGCTTCCACCTGCTTGCGTTCTGTAATGTCGTGATGAACTGCTAGAAGCGAAGGCAGACCATCTAAATCAATGATTTCGGCTGAAAGCAGCGTTGTAATTATCTTGCCAGACTTTTGCCGAAATTCAAATTCCAAGTTGCGAGCAACTCCTGTGGTTTGCAACTCCTGTAACAAATTCTGGCGAGCGCGATCATGTATCCAAAGATTTAACTCAAAAGAAGTTTTACCAATCGCCTCATCTCGCTCATAACCTGAGAGTTTTACAAAGCTGTCGTTAACTTCGATGAAGCGTCCTTCTTGGAGTGTGCTGATGGTAATTGAATCAGGGCTGCAACTAAAAGCTTTAGCAAATTTTTGAGCAAGATTTTGTAAAGCGACTTCTGCTTGTTTGCGTTCTGTGATATCTCGGACAATTGCTACTACTTCATCTTGACCACTTACTACCAACCGCGCTTCATAATCTTTGAGTCCCAAAGGCGTTGGTAGTTGATATTCGCAAGTTTGTAAAGTTCCAGAATCTAAAGTTTTAGCGATCGCTTCTAGACTAATTGCGGCAACATCACTAGGCAATAACTCTTGCACATGTTTACCAACTATTTCTTCTCTCGAAAGAATGACATTTGCTCCCTCACTTTTCAAATCCAGATATTCGCTATCACGGCTGATGCGAAACATTAAATCGGGGATAGCATCCAAAATTGCTTGATACCGCGCCTCACTCTCAAGCAATTTTTCTTGGGCTTGTTTTCGGTCTGTAATATCCATAACCAAGCCATTCCAAAGCAAATCACCTGATTCTTGTAATTCCGGTTGCGAAGTAGCTTGAATCCATTTAAGTTTCCCACTAGGCGTAATGATGCGACCTTCCCAATGCCAATGTGTAATATTTGTAGTACAGAAAGTTATGGATTCTGTAAAGGTTTTAATATCCTGTGGATGAATCAGTTTGTATAGCACCCGAAAGTCTTTTTGTATAGCTTCTGGTTCTAATTCATACAAATTTTCACAACCAGAACTAACATAAAGGATTAACACAGAATCGTCCTGCTGTTGCAGAACTTGGAAAATCATTCCTGGTAAATTGACAGCAATTGTTTCCAAGAGAGTGATATTCTCTGGTTTATGCGGTGATTTTACAATTTCATCCACTCTTAGACCCTTTGATATATAAGCAATTGGCATAATATTCAAGGCAATCATAGCCACTGTGAGAGTTTCGTGACTGTCGACGTGATCACCAACAGCACAAAAGTGGCTCTACTTTCAGGGTAGTTCTGGATGCTGCGATCGCATACACCCAATCGGGTGAACCAGTTGTCAAAGAATGAATCATCTCAGGAGTGCTGAGTTACCGTTCGCCCTTTGGGGGAAGTTCCGGCGGAAGGTTTTGAGAATTGCAAACCGCAGATCCCCGATTTAAGAAGTCGGGGATATTGTTGAGCGCGAATGATTCAGTCGGGCTATAGTAGTCCATCAAGCTAACGAAAGCCTGCTATATACTAAATATAGTGTATTACTACATTAAAGCAATTTTCAGGTAATTGAACCACAAGCTAAGTTAGACTGAAGAGATAATATTGTATGAATAGATGCCAGTATGTTACTCAAAGGATTTGCCTGAGCGTGTGATTATGGCGTGGAAAGGTTCAATCACTGTGGTCTATTTACTTGAAAATTGCTGTAAGTTTAATTTATATTGCGTTAAAGCTTATTAACGCATCTACTTTCTAAACTGCCACACCCTCCAACTCCTCATCTGTCAACTCATACAACTGGCGCAATTTATCTAACTTATCAGCATCAGCTTCCCAGAAACCCCGCCCATGCGCCTCCAACATTCTCCCTAAAATATTGCGAAAAGCTTCAGGATTTGCTTTGCGTAATTTATCCGCCATCTCTGCGTCTAATGCATAAGTATCTGCGGCTTGATCATATACCCAATCATCGCTAAAATCGGCAGTACCACCCCAACCAATCAACGCCGTCATTCGTTGGGAAATTTCAAAAGCACCACCAGAACCTTGATTTGCCATCGCTTGCGCCCATTTGGGATTTACCAACTTAGTGCGATATTCCATTCGCAGCAAATCATCTAAATTGCGGGGTGTAGTATCTTTGGAGAAACTTTCCACAAAGCTGGTTGTAACTTTCTTACCGCCTTGTTTTTCTGCTGCCCTTTTTAAACCGCCCGTATTAGCGTAATATTCTTGAATATCGGTTAAGCCATATTCTACCGAATCGATTTCTTGAACAATGCGATCGCTAGTTTTTAACAAAGTATTCAACACTTCTGGTCTAGCTTGACCTTTATCTTCTCTTCCGTAGCTGAATACATTGCGACTTTGCCAAGTATTGCCTAACTCCTCGCCAGATTCCCAGTTACCATCCACAACTTGATCGTTTACCAAAGAACCAAAATCGCCCGCCGGATTAGAAAACAATCTCGCCGATGCATTCTCTACACCTTGGGCTTTTAAAGCTAAAGCGTGTTTCCTAATAAAATTTTGATCTTCCGGTTCATCAGCATCAGCCGCGCGTTGAAATAAATCATCCAATAATTCGATAATATTCACAAAACTATCTCGGAAAATCCCAGACAAATTACCCAATACATCAATGCGGGGATGTCCAACCTCCGCCAACGGCTTCAATTCATAACGAACAACTCTACCAGTTCCTTCCTTAACAGGTTCAGCCCCCACCAATTCCAACAGAATCCCCAGAGATTCACCCTTAGTTTTAATCGCATCCAATCCCCATAACATCACCGCCACCGTTTCTGGATATTTCCCATATTCATCCAAATGCTGGGCGATAATTTTTTGAGCAATTTCTCGTCCCCGTTCATAAGCCGCAGGTGAAGGCATCCGATAAGGATCTAAAGCATGAATATTTCTCCCAGTCGGCAAAACACCAGCCCCATCCCTTAACAAATCCCCCCCAGGCGCAGGCGGAATATACTCCCCATTCAACCCCCTTAACAAATTCGTTAACTCATCCGTAGATTGCATCAACAAATCCCTTATTAGCTTTTCTTCTTCTTCGCGTCCTTTGCGTCTTTGCGGTTCGTTTATTCCATCCTCCTCCCCAAAATAAGCCTCCAAATACGCCCCTAACTCCTCCTCATTCGGCTTTTCCCCCAACGTATGCAATCCAGAAGAAAACAACCGATTTTCTAAAACCTGCAAATATTCATACAACTCCACCAAATAATCATCAAAAGCATGACCGCTAAACATCCGCACATTCTCCGGCGTAAACGCAATCCCCAACCGTTTAGCATCCTCAAACGGACAATCTGCATCTAACCCAGAGTCCACAATTTTTTTACAAATTCCTTCCTTCAAAACATAATTCTTTTGTGGATCTTCACGATACTCTGAAATCAAATCTCGCAACGCCACCAACTCCTTATACAAACCTGCACGCCCATAAGGTGGTACATTATGAGAAATCAACACACCATAACCGCGACGTTTTGCCAACATCGATTCAGACGGATTATTCGCCGCATATATATATAGATTAGGCAAATTTCCTAACAGAATATCCGACCAAGAATAACCCGTATTACCCAAAGGAGAACCAGGCAACCATTCAACAGTCCCATGCATTCCAAAGTGAACTACAGCATCAGCTTGAAACTCATTTTGTAACCATTTATAATAAGCAGCATATTGCGGATGTGGCGTTAAATCCCGTTCAAACATTAAGCGCATTGGGTCGCCTTGTATCCCCAAAGGTGGTTGTACACCTATCCACACATTGCCTAATTGCACACCGCCAATCTGAAAATCGTCGCCATAAGTTTTAATACCAGTTCCCGTGAGAGATTTCCATTGTTTTTCAATGCGGGAAGTTTGCAAATATCCCAGCCATTTTTCTAGAGTGCGGACGTTGACAGTACTTGTGGGGTGGGCATCTTGCCCGCCATTGTCTAGGGGCAGGCGAGACGACTGCCCCACAAGAGGATTAGTTTCATCTGCCTGTTTTACCCAGCGAATCAATTCTTCTCCATCTTCTGGTAAATCTCCCACGGTGTAACCTTGTTCTTTCAGTGCATGGAGAAACTTCAGCAAACTACGCGGCACATTTAATAATGCAGCTGTACCGACAGCACCATAACCTGGAGGAAACCCATATAATATAATGGCAATCTTGCGTTCCGATGCAGGTTTTTGCCGTAAAGCTACCCAAGTTTTTACCCTACCAATTAATCGCTCTACCCGTTCGGGAACCAGATAAATATTTTCACCCACCAAACCACCGAGGGGAACGGTATCAATAGCGCCATCCAATTCTGGTAATGCATACAAGACTACACTTTGCAATCCACCGATACCTTGGCGCGTCCACGAGGAAATATCTTGAATTAATAGTGGTGCAGCAACAATATAAGGTACATTTTTGGCAGTGAGAATGCGCTTTGCTACTTCTATTTGACGGCCAGCTTCCATTGAACCAGCTGGGCCACCCACCAGAGGAAAGCCAATTGTCGAAGCGATCGCATTTACTTTTACTGCTTCACTTGATAGTGAGGGAGTTTCTATATTACCTAGTTGTCGTTGCTGAATTTCATAGTCGGTTGTCATCAAATCTCGTACCGCCACATGTCCTTCTACACCGTTGATGAAAATGGGTAAAGGAGTTAACCCGGCTGTTTCAAAACTGCGAATTAGTTGGGGAATGTAGGGTTGTTTGGTGATGACATGTTTTCGGTAGAGGAGAATTCCGATAACTGGGGAGACGCGATTTGGGGAGACGCGATTCATCGCGTCTCTACAATGGGTTTTATACCATTCTAAATATTCGCGGGGCGATTCAAAAAACCCTGGATAGTCGGGGTGGAATAATCCGATGTTGGGGGTTTCGACTAGCGGGGGAATGTCGCCGACTTTTAAACCTAAGTATTTTTCTGCCAGTGTCCAGAATAATGAAGCGACGTTTTCTGAACCGCCAGCATTCCAGTAACCATAGATAATTAACCAGTTGCGTAAGTCTTGGACTTTTTGCACTGGCACGTATTTCAATAATTTGGGGCCAATTTTTAAGAAGCTGATGTAACCAGCGAGTTTGTCTTCTTCTCGTCCGTTGCTAAATTTGTCGAGGATGAATTTAACTGGTTTGGGCATTCCTTTGGGTTTGTCGCCAATAGCAAAGTCACCCACCTTAGTTAAACTCATCAATTCCAAGGCTGACTCAAAGACTAGGCGAATGGGAATTTGGGAAATGCGATCGCGCAACCACACAACTTGGTCATAATCAAATAGTAGGCTACCGAAAAACACATCAGCGCCATCAAGTGCTGTTTCTACCTCAGTGCGTTTGTTGGTAAGATCGCGATCGCTAAATACCCGAATATCCAACTCAGGACAGCGAGAGTTAGCCAAAAAGGCTGCTTTCTTGTACAAATCAGCGTTGAACGATTCAAACCCAGCAACCAAGACGATGCGTTTCATGCCTGTAAGCTACGAAATATTTCTTTACTTAAATTTTAAACATGCTTTCAGGCTGATTGTTAAATATCTACCCACAGATTCCGGTCAGTAACACAACGATTTGTCTGTTACCCAGGTATAAAGCGTGTTTTATTTCTGAAGTCTGAATTCTGCTGTAGGTGTTCAGCTACTCAAGGTTAACAGGAATGCCAAGAGGCAAGCTTTGAGTGGGTTTACGGCTTTATAAACACACTTTACATCACGCAGTGCTTTTAGCTTGGCATTAGAATAAGTACATTTGTCATAGCTTTCTACTTTTACGAAGCGCTATTATCTGGATAATGGGGTTAATTGTTGCATTTCAATTTATTGCAACAATCACCTGATTATTCCCGATTTTGATAAATTATGAGGGTTGTGTTTTTGATTCCAATATGAACTTAAATTAGTGGATTTAACCACAAAAAATTTGCCGTTCAAGTTTGGAAAATAACTTATTTTGTCTACCAGCGTACTAATGCTACAGATAATGTTGATATTGCTAACAAGTGCTGAAACAAATTTATCAACAAAACTTTGGCTAAAAAATTAGAATAGTTTTGAATTAGTGTAAAAATAAGTAAGAGGATTAAATCATGAAATTTGGAATTGATAGCGGGCACAATTGTCCACCAGATACAGGAGCTAGAGGGATTAAAGTTGAGGATAATTTAACTCTCGATGTCGGTAATAGAGTTATAGCCAAATTAAGAGCTTTAGGAAATGAAGTTGTAGTATGTAAACCAAGTAGCGCTAGTACAGTACGTGAATCGCTTTCAAAAAGATGTTCTACAGCTAATTCGAGTAAAGTAGATATTTACGTATCAATTCATTTTAACTCCTTTAATGGACAAGCTAACGGTACAGAAGTATTTGCAACTAGCGATACAGGTGTAAAAATTGCTAAACCTGTATTAGATGAAATCGTCAAGTTAGGATTTTTTAATCGCGGCGTTAAAAGTGGTTCTCACTTGTTTGTTCTGAAAAATACGGATATGCCTGCGATTCTTGTAGAAGGTTGCTTTGTTGATTCGCAAAAAGATATGAATCTTTTTAATCCTGAAGCAATGGCTAATGCGATCGTCAAAGGCTTAACAGGTAAAGTGGCAAGTGTACCTGTTAATCCCGTACAAGATGAAGAAGATAATGTAGATGCCACTATTCTCAGACTGCAAAAATCTTTAAATCGACTAAAAATAACCGATAAAAATGGTAAGGCATTAGTAGAAGATGGCTTCACCGGAGCTAACACCAAATCTGCCGTAGAAAAGTTTCAGACTATTATCGGGGTTCAAGCGACCGGAATTGCTGACTCAACTACATGGAATGCCATAAATCTAATTTTGGCTAAACGAATTCTCAGACCAAACCATGCCGGTGGTGTCGTTGTCAGATACTTGCAATACCGTTTAGGTGTTGAGAATGATGGCGTCTACGGGCCGCAAACAGAGCTTACAGTTAAGAACTTTCAAAAGCAAAATGGTTTAGATGCCGATGGGATTATCGGGCCTGCTAGCTGGCAGAAATTAATTGCTTAGATTGAGGGGTAGGTATTGTTTGTAGTTGGCGCTTTAACGCTGAAGCACCAACTACGAACTTATACGATTGGTTATTACGGAAAAAATGAGTTTATAGCTACGAACTTCCAGGACGGCCTTCATTAATAAGTTTATTATTGAACTTTTACCACCTTCCAGGCTAACTGATTGCTAATCTTCACTTAAGGATAATTGTAGCGACTGTTTTAAAAGTCAAGCGTAGGCGTAGCCCGTCGTAGACATCACTTTGTTTGTGGAGATTTATGAAAGCGATGCCTATGGCAGGCTACGCCTACGCACCGGGAGCATCCCAATGCAAGCAAATTTACCAAAATGATGAGTTGTCATTGCGAATGAAGCGTAAAGCCTTCTCTTCGAGAGGCTTCGCCAACGGCATAGCTTCTCGAAGAGACGCTTTGCGAACGCTCCATTTCATTACGCTCGCAATGACAAAAGATGTTTTTACACATTTGGGATGCTCCCTATGCACCTGTGTAATTGAGCGCGGTGCAACAAAGTTTGAAGTACTCCAACACGACTTTGGAGTACCTCAAAACGACTTTGAAGTACCTCAAAACGACTTTGAAGTACCTCAAAACGATGTTGAAGTACCTCAACACGACTTTTAAGTACTTCAACACGATGTTGAAGTACCTCAACATGACTTCGAGGTACCTCAACATGACTTCGAGGTATCTATTGCTTATATAGCAGTCCTAAATCATTCGTGAGAATTTGAGATCGTTTTAACCCCCTTGTAGTCCTGCTTTGTTAAGGGGGGACGGCTCAGACATTGAGATCAAAAGTGCGATGCCTGCTCTGGGCTACGCGATCGCTGTATCCTAATTTTAAGTCGCGCTGTGGGCGTGGCATAAGGTAAATTCTAGTAATAAATTTACTATAGCCGTTGGTTTCGACTTCGCTCAACCAACTCAGTGGTCGAGGTTGAGCGTACCCCTGCGGGGAAGCAAGCTACGCGTAGCGTCCCGCAGGGAAGTCAAAACTCGTTAACATAGGTATTTTTTTCATCAGAAATCACCTAACAATAATTTGTCATCCTCTAATTCTCCCCATAATATCTATGCCCTTTAACATTTTTTCTAAACCCCCAAAACCTGAACCCGCAGAGATGACTGTTTTAATCAAAATATCGGGATGTGACAACCCAAAGCGGTGCGGGGATGTGATTTTTGTTCACGGCTTAGGTGGCCACGCACGCGGAACTTGGCATCCGCAAGAACTACGCGACGATGATAATTTCTGGTTAACGTGGCTGGGACAAGAAAGACCAGATTTAGGTATTTGGTCTTTTGGCTACAAGGCTGAACCCTTTGAGTGGAGAGGGTCAACAATGCCACTCTTTGATAGAGCTAGTAATTTACAAGAATATTTAGAAGTTTCTGATATTGGAAAATACCCAATAATTTTTATCGCTCATAGTATGGGTGGATTATTAGTTAAAGAAATGCTGCGTAATGCTCAGACATTTCAAAAAAAAGCAGTTATTGAACAGACAAAAGGCATTGTATTTCTATCCACTCCTCACACTGGTTCTCATCTCGCTAACTTAGTCGATAAAATTGATATTTTGGCACGAACCACTGTTAGTGTTAATGAATTGAAATCACATATTCCCCAACTGCGTCAACTTAACGAGTGGTATCGGCAAAATGTTGATTCTTTGGAAATTACTACAAAAGTTTATTTTGAAACTAAACCCACTCAAGGTTTTTTAGTTGTAGACCCAGATAGTGCTAACCCAGGCATCAAAGATGTCCAACCTACCGCTACAGATGACGACCATATTTCTATCACCAAGCCAAAATCAACAGAGAATTTAGTTTACAAGGGAGTAAATCAGTTTATTAAGCAACAATTGCCAATTAATCTAGGCATTGTTGAACAATCAACATCAAAAGCAAAAAAGAACAACTCCTCAGTGATTTTTGAAAATACTGATGGTCAAATTCCTCTTAACTCCCCCTTTTATATCGAGCGTCCAGAGGTGGAAATTAAATGTTATGAATCCATCCTCCAACCAGGGCGTTAATCCGCATCAAAGCGCCGCAAAAGATGGGTAAAACTTCTTTAATAAGCCGCATTCTTAACTATAGTAAACAAAAAGGTTATCGCACAGTTTCTCTTAATTTATGGAGTAAAGAAAATCTTAACGATCTCAATAATTTTTTACAGGGATTTTGTGCAACTCTAAGTTATGAATTAGGGCTAGAAGATAAAATAGATCAATCTTGGAAAAGACGCTTAAGCAGTCAAGTTAACTGCACTAATTATTTCAAAGACTATTTATTAAAAAATATTGATGTTCCCCTAGTATTAGGTTTAGATGATATTGATAAAATTTTTCCTTATCCCGAAATTGCTCAAGAATTTTTTGCTCTCCTCCGAGCTTGGCATGAAAACGGTAAAAACGAAGAAATTTGGCAAAAATTGCGTTTAGTAATTGCTCATTCTCAAGAAGTATATGTTTCCCTAAATGTCAATCAATCTCCCTTTAATGTGGGTTTATCTGTTGAAATCGGAGAATTCAACGCCACACAAATAAAAGAATTAGTCGAACGACATCAATTAAATTGGTCAGATACACAAATCGAACAATTAAGGGGAATGATTGATGGTCATCCTTATTTATTAAGAACTGCTCTTTATCAAATTGCCACAGGTAACTTAACTTTAGAACAATTTCTGAAAGTTGCTCCCACTGATGAGGGATTATTTAGAGGCTTTTTACATCCCTATCTTTCACTGCTGGAAGAAGATAAATTGTTAAAAGCAGCGTTCCAAAAAGTGATCAACAGTGATATTCCTGTGAAGTTAGACTCTGTACAAACTTTTAAATTACGCAGTCTGGGCTTAATTAAATTTAAAGGAAATCAAGTTCAATGTCTTTGTAATTTATACTGCCTTTATTTCCGAGAGCGCCTATCCGAATGATTACACCCAGCTTGAGAAGATGAACTATCAATAATCAGTGGTAAAATAGCGATGTCTACGACGGGCTACGCCTACGCAGCGTCAACACCAAAGCCGAACGCACCCCATTACACCCCAACTTTCACAAGTGCGTAGCCATAAGGCTTGTCCTCAGACATCTCACTCTTGTATCTCACTGAATGATTAATCATTTTACTAATTTGTAGAAGTGCTAAAAGATAGTGCAGATGCTTCTACCAAATGCGGTTGATGGCGTTGCCAAAAACTCAAAATCTCTTCACCAACCTGTTGAGGATAGAAGTAGTGAAAAAAATGATATCCTTCTGGGCATTCCCAAAGTTTATCTTCTGGCTTCAACCAATTTAACCAGTCATGCAATGCAAGTGGATTGACTACCGGATCGCTCTTGCTACCACATACCATCATTGGCATAGAAACTCCACCTTTGGGTAAATAAACCAACTTGAATAAAGAGTGTGACGAGGGAGATTGTTCTAAATCTTTATCTAAGGCAGCTACTAACTTCTTAGTAGTATGAGGTGATTGATTTCCAAATAGACTGCGAACGTTGCTTGCTAAAACTAGCTCACGGCTGATGCTAAAAAGTTGTCGTTGAAAGTAATAGTGAGCTTGCCAATTGTTTGCAGGTTGAGCCGCTACAGCTAGCAAGGTGAGCGATTGCACTTTTTGCGGAAATCGACGCGCAAAGCTTAAGGCGATCGCACCACCCATCCCATGTCCTGCTAAATGTACGGGGCGATCGCGCCATTCTAAAAACTCATACACCAAATCCACAGCTTGATCTATGCAACTGGCTTCATCTTTGGTTTGCTGGTATTCCCACTGGGCGATTCTCATATACCCAGATAAGTATTCAAGTAATGGTTTATCAAAACGCTGCAAAACAGGACTAGCACTTAACCACAAAACATCAAATGAATCAGACATAAATACCTATAACTTCTAAATTATCAATTTAAATAAAGGCGCACAGCTAGCTGTACGCCCCTAATCTCTACAAACCAAATTCTGTTTTCAACTGAGCAACCCAAGTTTTAATTCGCTCGTCTGTTAAATCGGATTGACTACCTTCATCAAGTGCTAATCCAACAAACTTGCCATTTTTCAAAGCTCTAGAATTCTCAAAGTCATAACCCTCGGTTGGCCAGTAGCCAACAGTTTTACCACCTCGCTGGGAAATTTTTTCTTCTAGAATTCCCATTGCATCCTGGAAGTTATCGGCATAGCCATATTGATCTCCATCACCAAAATAGGCAACCCGCTTACCACTAAAATTTATTTCATCCAGATCTGGGAAAAAACTTTCCCAATCACTCTGAAGTTGACCAATATCCCAAGTGGGAGAGCCAATAATCAGCAATTCATACTCATCAAAGGTGCTAGCATCCGCGTCATAAATGGCATGTAATGTTACAATCTCACCACCAAACTCATCCCGAATTTTTTCAGCATCAGATTCAGTGTTGCCAGTTTGAGTACCGTAAAACAGACCGATTTTTTTCGACATATTGTCACCTGATATATAGTTTTGCGATCGCCAGAATAGCTATTTGCTTTCTTGAAATATATTATCAGCTTAATGAATATCTATATCAATAAGCCTGAAGATATCCTACCAGAGTTATTGAAACTTTTTTTCATTTAATTTAAGTAAAATTTTGTAAAGTATTTTAGCCAACAAACCGAAAAGGCGGGCAGCCCTTCATTTCACTCCTACTTACTGTAAGTGGCTTAGGATATGCTCACGCAATATTCAGAATTATTACTGGTTTCAAAAAATACATTGGTAAAAGAAGCTAGAAAAGGCAAATTTTTTGTGCATTTATTATGAAATTCATCCAAACACTAAAAGTAGCTGTAATTCCTGTTTTGACTGTGTTGAATTTGTTGTCTGCATCAAATAAAGTACTAGCTGACTATTTAAATAGTCAGGGTTCAGGAGGTCATTACCGTTATGAATTATGGTCTACCGATGATAATAGTAGTTACTATTTGAAAATTTGGTCAGATGAAGCAAGTCCAAATAGTCACCCACGCTACACACATGGGAGTTTTAACTCTACTAGAGAAGCTTTAACTTATTTTGATTGCAATTACGCTGAGAGAAGTTTACCAGAATGCCCTCGATAAGAATTTTGAACCCCCCAGTATAATTCGTAATTGCTAATTCGTAGTTCGTAATTAAAGAATTCAATTATGAATTACGAATTACGTTAGCGTAGCGGTAGCGAGTCCGCGAGCGTCATTACAAATTACGCTTCGGCGGGTTGATATTCTTGTTGTCTTTCCACAAACGCCTGAACACGGGTGCGGTAGTTTCTCACAGTCTCATCTACCCAATCGCGATCGTTGCTATTTGCATATAAATGCACCAGTGGTTCGCTGGCATCTGGTAAAACTAACAACCAACTGTCATCGTAGGGCTGACAAATTTTCACTCCATCGATGAGTTCTAGATTTTGCGCTGGATGAGTTTCGACTAAGTAACGCATCAAAGCACCCTTAGCTGTCCACGGGCAGCGTATTGTATAAGTTTTGTGAATTACACGGGGCAATTCTGACCGCGCAGCAGCAAGCGATCGCTCCTGTATAGTCAACATCTCAATTATTTTCGCAATGCAGAACATGGCATCAAATCCCGGATGCAGTTGCGGGAAAATAAAACCAGTATCTCCACTACCTCCCAACACCACATTTGGGTTTTTCTGACAAGCCTCCATTAAAGCTGTGGGGTTGGCTTTAGTGCGAATCACTCTACCATCATGGCGACGGGCGACTTGTTCAATAGCACTGGAAGCATGAACTGGCACTACTACCGTTCCTCTGGGGTTAGCCGTCAAAATCATGTCTACCATCAGTGCAGTTAACATTTCCCCACGAATTGGGTAGCCTGATTCATCAACTAAAATTAGCTGTTCTCCATTAGCCGTGACTTGCACACCAAAGTTAGCTTTCAATGCCTCGACTACATGACCTAACTGAGTCAGCAATCCTTCTCGGTCAGTTACTGACATCGCCGTTTTATTGACACTAGCATTCAGTACCACCGCATCAGCACCAAATTTATCCAACATTTGGGGTAAAACTGCCCCCGATACTGCATAAACATAGTCAATCACCACTTTTGCCCGGCTGTTGCGGAGTGTATGAACATGCAACAGTTTCTCAAAAGCAGTACAGTAGCGATCCATGACTTGGCTGGGATAAGATACATCGCCAATTTCATGAATTAGCGCCCGTCGCATATCTTCCTTAAAGTAAGCCCCTTCAATTTTCTTTTCTAAGGCTTTGGAGATATTAATGCCCTTTGCATCCATAAATTCAATCAGAATGTAGTCAGGGCGATCGGGGTGTACCCGGACGTGGATACCACCAGTTACCGACATTGTAGGTATAATTGTGCGGGTGATGGGGATAGCTGTGGCATCGAGGTTTTGAATATCAACACCTACTGACATCAAACCAGCAATAAGCGATCGCGTCACCATCCGAGAGATATTACGTTGGTCACGGGAAACCGTTACCTTAGAACCTGGTTTTAAGGTAGAACCGTAAGCAGCTCCCAATTTCACGGCGAATTCTGGGGTAATGTCGATATTAGCTAATCCTTGGACACCCCGTTGCCCGAATAAATTCCGTTGGGCGGTATTGCCCCAAATCAAGTTAATGTTTAAAACTGCCCCTGACTCAATCTTTTTACTAGGCCAAACGCGCACGCCTGGGCTAATTTGGGCTTCTTCTCCCACCGTGGAAAGCGAACCTACAACCGCAGCTTCTAATACTTGAGCGCGGCGGTCTACACGAGCACCACGAGAAATCACGCAGGCAGAAAGAGCTGCTTCTTCGCCAATAAATGCCCCATTCCACACTATGGGACGTTTAAGATTCGCATCAGCGCCAATAGTGACATTATCTCCAATTACGGTTCCTGCCTCAATCTGGACTCTTGCACCGATGCGGCAATTATCACCAATTACTGCTGGGGCTTCAATCACAGCAGTTTGGTCGATATAAGTATTTTGACCTACCCATAATTGTTGAGAAACTTGTTTGTAGGCATAATCTAATTGCACTTTCCCATCTAAAGCGTCATACTGCGCCTCACGATAAGCATCTAAGTGACCAACATCGCACCAGTAACCTTGAGCAATGTAGCCATACATTGGCTCATCTTTTGCTAATAGCAACGGGAATAAGTCTTTAGAAAAGTCGGATTCAATGTTTGCTGGCAGATATTCTAAAACTTCTGGTTCAAGAATGTAAGTGCCAGTATTAACAGTATCAGAAAAAATTTCACTACTAGAGGGTTTTTCTAAAAATCGCCGAATTCGTCTTTCTTCATCGGTAATCACCACTCCAAATTCAATCGGGTTGGGAACCCTGGTTAAAATCAAGGTAGCTTTTGACTTATTTTGTTTATGAAATGCGATCGCTGCCGTGAGGTCAAAATCTGTTATGCTATCACCGCTAATGACTAAAAAGGTTTCATCAAGAAGTTCAGCAATGTTTTTCACACAGCCAGCTGTACCCAAAGGCTGATCTTCTTCGACAGCATAAGTCATCTGAACGCCAAAATCACTGCCATCTTGAAAATAGTCTCGCAAGACATCAGGTAAATAGTGCAATGTCGCAATAACTTCTGTAATTTGATGTCGCTTGAGGAGATTGATAATATGTTCGGCTATTGGTCGATTAAGGATCGGCACCATCGGCTTAGGCAGATCGCAAGTTAACGGGCGAAGCCGCGTTCCCGAACCCCCCGCCATCAGTACTGCACGCATAAATCCTCCTTAACTAATTACAGCCTTCGCTGCTTGAAAACGTGTTAGATATATTTTCTTCTTTCTCTAGTCTGCTATGGATATCGATATTTGAGGAACTTCCACAAGATGCATATAGATTGGAAATTGGGGATTGGGAAGAAACTTGTTCAATATTTCTCCCTCTTATCTTTCTCATCCCCCCAATCCCCAGCGATGCACTGAGTTTCGACTTCGCAAAAATCGAGTTTCGGCTACGCTCAACTCCCGCCAAGTCGAGATTCAACTCCCGCAAAGTCGAGATTCAACTACCGCTTGTCGTACCCCTTTGGGGAAGCAAGCTACGCAAAGCGTCTCGTTGGCGCAGCCTCTCCTAGAGAAGAGAAGTGTCCCCAATCCCCAGCCCCCAACTTATTGACAATGATAAAGTTGATATTCGTAGCCATCTATGCTTGGCAAAGATTGAGTATCAGACATAACGCATGTTTTGACAGCTTCTGCTACGGGTGCGTGAAAGTTTACCAGCCACAAGTCAAAAGGTCGTGGTAATTTATTTAAAGTATTTTCCAGAGCAATGGTGGAAGTATTCGGGTCTTTGTCTTGATGAGCAAGGAGAAACAGAGAATTTTGCAGTGAATTTGCAAGTTTAATCTCCCTAGCTACTCCCATCATTTCCCCAGTGTGTACATAAGTTTTGTGGGTGGTGGCAATCAGTACTGGTGTTGTGGATGTTTGTTGAATTAGCTGCACAAACAGGTCAGGGCGATAATATTTTTGATAGCCGAGATTGCAGATTACTGTAACTGCACTGAAAAATCCCATTAGCCAAATTAACATCACGGCTTTTTTACCGTTTATTCCCCATTTACCTATGCTTTTTATTTCCTTGGGAGGATGCCAACAAACTGCGAGGCTTGCTCCTAGTAAAACAACGATCACGGGAAAGTAAACAAAGTTATATCTAGCACCTCTAGTCAGGTCAATACCTAAAAAGTACGTAAAGATAAAGAATAAAGCGATCGCACTGCTCACTACTCCAGCAAACACCTGAATCATAATCCGATTTTCTGGGTGCTGTAGTTGAATCTTGATCCCACGCAGCAAAATTGGTACTGCCCAAATAAAAAAAGTCAGCATCACCAATCCAGAAGGAATCACAAATAATAGCTGTGAAGATTCAACTGGTAACAGGGAAATCATTGCAATCAATGTTCCTAAAGCTTGAAAAATTGGGCTTAACCAATCTAGTCCAACGCGCGAACCTCGAATCCACTCGGTCAAATTATCACGATTTTTATTCTCTAATAAGATTGGTATCCAAATTAAACCTGCCACCAAAGTACCTATAGCAACGGCATAGATGCGTCGCCAGCTATCCGAAAAGAAAAGAGAAAATTTGCTGTTAGTTTGCAATTGAAGCCAAGCAAGAAAAATCAAAACTACGGCTTCTGTACAGAGAGTGAGGCTGAAGAAATAATGAGTAGCAAAACCTAAAGCATTAATTCCTACCCATACAAGTGCTACCCATATAGGTAAAGGTGTACGGTTTTGAATATGACGTGTGGCAATTACTAAGCAGGTGAGGGAAGCAATTACCCATAACATTGCTAAAGTGTAATGACGCGCTTCTTGTGCTAAAAATACGCCGTAGGGTGATACTGCCATCATGGCAGCAGTCAAGTGTCCCACTAATCTCGAGCGAAAGGCTACTTTGCCCAATACGTAAACACACGGTATAGAGGCAGCACCGAATATAGCTGGTAGCGATCGCGCCGCAAACAGCGATACTAATCCTCCATCGCTCTTAAATAATTTCATCCACAGGTAAGCCAGCACAAAATACAGTGGTGGATGATTATCTTGTGTAACTAAGTTATGAATTACATCACTAATACTAGCTGCTGGGTTTGGTTGCAGTGGTTGCAATAGGAGATCAGATGTGGTCGCTTGATCTAAAGGTACTGGTAAAAAATTATTCCCCAAGCTAAACACCAAGGTGGCAAACTCATCAGTCCAAGGAGGCTTTGCAGTCAAGTTGGTTAGGCGCAAGCTGATGCCGAGGATCAGCCACATTAAGTTCAGCAAGGGATGAAGCCAGGAAGGAGGGAGGCGAAACTGCCAATTATGCCAATACTTGCGTTTTAAGGTGGAATTTGCATCTGTAGAATTTGCATCTACTATAGGCAAAAAACGGGGGGGCAAAAAACGGGCAGCATAGACAGCTAGCAACGAGATAATTTTTCTGTAAAAATCAAATGCACCTTGGAAAAAAGCTCTCATTGCCGGGCCTCACACAAATAGACTTGTAGATTTGACGTTTTAGATTTCAGTTCGTTCTAAAGTCTAAGAACAAAAATCAAAATCTCAAATCCCTCGTTGTGATTATTTCACGTCGGTGACGCGCCAGCTAAGTTTCAAATTAATCCAGAAATTCCAGACGGTAGCAACTGCGATCGCAATAAAGTTGGCAATATAACGGTTAGGAATAAGAAAATTGAATATCAAATTTAATACCAGTACATTCAATACTAGTCCAGCAAGACAAATGGCGTTGAATTTTACAAACCGCTTCAGGCGTTGCTTCCATCCTTGCTGTCTGGCGCTGACATCTGCAAATGTCCAAGCATCATTCCAGAAGAAATTATTTAAAATTGCAATCTCACCAGCAATAATTTTGCTGCGCGTCAGTGGCCAAGCCAAGGTAGTCGGATCACTAAGCAAGTAAAGTATTGCCATATCCACAAATACGCCACTAAAGCCAACTAACCCAAAGCGGACGAATCGACCAACTGGGAAATTGACTTTTCTACTCAATCGTCCTACCCGTCCTGTGGAGAGCCGCAACCGTATCAAGTGGTGGATGTAATCTACATATTGCTTCCATGTCACCTTACTCTCACCCTCTTTGCGTTCGCAAAAAACATACCCAACTTCGGCAACTTGCCCTACTTTTCCCCGCCCGATTACTTCTAGGAGAATTTTGTATCCAACTGGATTGAGTATTGCATTTGCGATCGCACTCCGGCGCACCATAAAATAACCACTCATAGGGTCGGAAACTCTTCCCAGTACCCCCGGTAAAATCACCAAGCCCAATAACTGAGCGCCACGAGATAAGATACGCCTAACAACACTCCAACTACTGACGCCGCCTCCGTCCACATGACGACTGGCTACTGCCAAATCTGCTCCCTGTTCAACACTACGCAACAGTTGCATCAGCACCTCTGGTGGATGCTGTAAATCTCCATCGATCACCCCTAACACACTCCCGGTAGCTGCTTGCCACCCTCGAATCACCGCAGAAGATAGCCCCCGTTCCTGTTGGCGTCGCATCACCCGCAACTGGGGGTATTCTGTCGTCAAGGATTGTGCTATTTCCCAAGTTCGGTCTGGGCTATCATCGTCTACCACAATCAATTCATAGTTTCCTGGAATAGATTCATCCAGTAACTGACTTAATATGCTGACTACATTCTTGATGTTGTCACGTTCTTTATAAGTAGGAATTACTAGGGAAAGATGAATAGATTCACTACTTATACCCACACCGTTAGGGGGGAACTCTGAAATCCTTAGTGGCCCAGTTGGTACTGTTAACAGCGAGTTGGATGAGTTTGTCTTCATAATTTCACATTATAGAAGGAGGATCTGTAAAAACCGAGAGAAACAAAGCCGAGTACTGCTGGCTTAATTGACTGAACTTGGTTAGTTAAAATTTGATGAATACTTTTATTACAGTTAGCTGTTTTGAAAAGTTTAGTAATTTCCGCGCCTCAATTCAAAATATTTTCCTAAACTTCATCTAAACTTTATATCTAACCACTGAATTTTAGGGATTTTCATTGATAAATAAATATTTTTTATACAGAACAATTAATACTGTTATATTAGATAAGTTAGAAAATATACAGTTGAGCTAGACTATTTGATGCTCTCAGAAGTGACGCGGATGCAGCGCAGCGCTCAACTACGCGGTTTGAATGGAACTATGGCATGGCTGCGCTACGCCAGTGCTGCCATGATTGAAGCCTTGTATCTGCGTAGTCTAGACAGCAGGGGGCAGGGGAGGGAAAGTCGTAGTGAAGTCCAGAAATTGGATAATTTATTTTTTGGAGTTCCCTTAATTGCTTCTCATGACTTGCATTGGCTAGGCAGAGTTACTCAACGCACTTCGGTACTATCTGGTGGTCGCATTCAAATAGACATCAATATTCAGCCACTTTTGTAAGATGGTGCTACTTTAGACCAGTTGGGTTTGCGATAAATTGGTAATTTGGGCATAGGGAAGCATCAGGGGCAGAGGGTACAAGGGGACAAGAGCTGAGAACTTGCAACAAGTATTTCCCTTGTCCCCAATTCTCCTTGTCCTCTTCCCAATGCCCAATCCCTTCGTTTATTCGTAATATTGGATACTATATTCTCGTTTTTATTGTTTTTGGGGTATTAATGTCTGTTTCACATAAATATACTGTTCTTGCTTCTGTTAGTCTAAGCATGGCTTTATTAATTACTAGTTGCAGCGAAAATAAAGTTTCCCAATGCCAGCGACTGATTCGAGTTGTGAATGCCGGAACTTCTCTGATTGATCAAAATAAAGGAACGCAAGTAATCACCAGCATACAGCTATCTAAAGATTTAGAATTTGTGACTAAATCGATTAAAGAACTGAATTTAAAAGATCATAAACTGAAAGAATTTCAAAGCGGTTTTGTCAATATTTTTCAAAATCTTAGTCAAGCGGTAGCCATTGCAGCTAGGGCGCTTGATGTAACAAAAACAGCAGATGCCTCAACATCTGGTAGAGAAAAAATCCAAAAGGAGAGAGCCGAGATTGACTCAGCACTGACAACAGCTACAACACTTGGCAAGCAGTCGGATACATTAATCAATCAGATGAATAAATACTGTAGCCAGCCAGAATAATCTATCTGATGGCATCCGTGAGAGGTTAAGGTAATTGCACTTTTGTCAAGAGGGTGGAGGAAAAGGGGATAAATCCAGCTTGGTGACTGGCTTTTGCAGAGCTTTGACCACTCCTAAATCTTGATTCTCTTTGGCAGCAAAATACTTAACGGGGTCATCGGCGTTGCCTTTGTCATAAGCAACACTAAAATGGTACAAACCGCGATAGATCATCTCTAAAGAAATACGGTCGAAAGGCAGAGATAATTCATCAGCAACAGCATCGCCCAAATCAACCAAGACGGCATAAAACAGCCAAGTAGCCCACACTTGCAACTTGACACCATTAATAGAGCCAGTCCACAAATAAGACAGCCCCAATAAACGTTTTACGGAGTAAAAAGCTTCTTCGATTCTCCATCTTCTTCGATATAAATCTGCTACAACATAAGGAGGTAATATTTGTGGGTCGAGGACAGAAGTAAGGTAAGAATAGCTAGTTTTACCAACTTTAATTTCTATTAAACGTAAAGTAAGAACTGGTGCGCCGCGACGAACAGTACCAAGTTGAATCAATCGGTCTTTAATGGAATGGTCATAACTGAGAATTTTTAAATATTTAATAGATGCTTGAGCTTTTAAACATCTATAGTAGGAGTATTATGTCGGTGTGGGTGGTCAGAGTTTTGTTTCGGTCGCTTGGGCATGGTGGGAAACCAAACTTTTCATTACCTCATTTGATAATTGAATTTACCTAAGAAGTGAGCCTCACATTTCACAAAGTTATTCTCTGGTTACAATACTTTTTCTTACCCTATTTAAGTTGTCAAAGCCTTTAAAAATAATGATAATCAAATACAGGGGGAGGAGGTGAGCGTCGCTCACCTCCTCCCCCTCTTTCCATAAACGATTATCATTATTAAAAATGTTTTGAGTATTTTAACTGATTGACAAAAGGCACTTTATCTTAACCTCTTACCGATGATCTGATGGGGAATTGGGCAGATGATATTTTCAAGCATCAATTAACATCCGCCAATTTTACCTCGATAGGATGCATCCAATTATGGCTTAACAAATGGGATTCCATCTCACAATTACTTGTACGTACTCAAGGACTAGTACAAGTATTTTAACCTGAGTTCGGGTTAAGCCAGAAGCTCAAAAGCTTATTATATAAGGATTGAACAAAACTCTAAGTGATCGAGTAAACGATTAAAGTGGAATCATTTTGTCAATAAGGTTCACAAATGAGACTAATCTCAACAACATGTCTTATAGAGAATAGATTCAAACTAAGCTTCAGACCGAATAACTATAAGTCAAGGCTTTTGAGGATTTCTTATCCCGAACTCAGGTTATTTTACCCTCTTGCAAAAACTTTAGGATGCTTCTGGAACTCTAGCAGGGCAAAATTAAATCAATATAATAGTTAAAACGGGGGCAACATTCCCATAAAAAAAGTCTGCAAAAAGGTGTTCAGCAGCGTTTTTGCCGCTTAGACTTTCTTTTTGTGGTAAATTTTACCCTGATGATTTTCTGGCTATACTAGTGATTTCAGCTGATTGATAAATTTCATCCCCCAGTATGAAAAACATAAAAACTCTAAATTTCAAACATATAAGTGTGCATTTCCTTTTAAGTGACACAAAAGCCTTGTCTGATCTTGGAGTAAATGAATTTCCTTACAGGTACAAAAATTTTATCACTCAATGACTAAGGTTAACACTAACACTACAGAGTGAAGTTAGATCAATCAAACGTCTTCTAAGTTAGCTTTTATGAAAGAAGAATTGATAGCCAGAATCGTGCAGGTCTTGCAAATTAATATGAGTTGGATGAGTTGGAATTTATTTCTGGCTTTTATACCTTTAGCTTTGAGTGTGTGGATATTTCGCTTTAGGCGTGGTGGCTCTTGGCTTTGGTGGCTAGGATTCTTAGTTTTCTATGCTTTCTTGCCGAATGCACCATATTTGTTAACTGATGTAATTCACCTGATAAATGATATCCGCACGATCCAATCAGTTTGGATGATTACGTTGGTACTCATTCCTTTGTATTTATTAGTAATTCTTAGTGGATTTGAAGCTTATGTAATATCGTTAATCAATTGGGGTTATTACTTACATCGTATCGGCAAAAGCCAATGGATTTCGCGCCTTGAGTTGATTACACATTTTCTGTGTGCTGTTGGTGTTTATTGGGGGCGATTTTTGCGTTTCAACAGTTGGGATTTTATTACTCAACCCGATGCCGTACTAACCAAAGGGGTAGAAGAAATTCTGGGAAAACAGCCCCTAGTAATTGTTGCTATCACCTTTGTGCTACTTGCCGGTTTGTACTGGATTATGAAACGAGTAACTTTGGGTTTAGTCAGGCAACCAAAAAATGCATATCCTACTAAAGCAGAATCAACCGATCCTAACACCCCAAACGCTGGATGAGTGAGGATATTCCATTGGTTTTTCTTGCTGCTGCAACCAAATCCAATACGCGATGACGGCTTTTAAAGCATCTTCGAGTCCAAAACAACATACTTTTAAGATATCCTGCACGTCTTCCCTGCCAAAATCTACACCAATTGCAGATAATACATATTCGTATTGCTTGAATATTTCGTACTCTATTGAGTCTTCCTCCCAAAACCCCATATTTAACCAACCTCCCAACAATTGACCTCATAATTCTTCTGGAGCCACCTATTTCTCCATCTAAAGGATAGTGTATACAATGGGTAATTTCTTATCAAAAGAAAGATGCAACTAAACCCTCCTTAAGGTGAAATAGATTTAGAAGCAAACGGTTGGACTTAAAGCGCCATCACCTGAGAATAACGTCCTATCAGAGCATTGAATATCGATGGTCTGGTCTAATGTATCTGGTCACATTGATAGGGGGGATATGATATGCAATTAATCTCTAGAGAGGAAATAAAGACATTAATAGAACAGCCAAAAGGAAATTGTGTTTCAATTTATATGCCAACGCACCCAGCCGGGCCAGAAGTGCGACAAAACCCAATTCGCTTTAAAAATTTGGTCAGGGAAGCAGAGACTCGTTTAATTGATGCTGGATTGAAACAGGAAGATGTGATCGCATTGTTAGAAAAATCCCAGGAAATTGATACTCAACAGTTTTGGGAGCAAATGGGAGAGCAAGGCCTAGCGATTTTTATCTCTGAAAATATTTTTCGTTATTTTACCCTGCCAATAGATTTTCAAGAGTTGGTCGTGGTTACAGACCGATTTCACATCAAACCACTGCTGCCAATTTTAAGTGGCAATGGTCGCTTCTATATGCTGGCTTTGAGCCAACAAGATGTCAGGTTCTTTGAAGGAACACGCTACAGCGTCAAACAGGTAGAAGTAGAAAATCTCCCTAAGAGTCTAGATGAAGCTTTGCAAAGAGACGAGACTGCTCAAGAAGGTCAGTTTCGCATCGGAACATCAAAAGGGGGAACCGCCAATACTTTTTCACAGCCAGGTACGTTTCACGGACAGGGAAGCCCTGAAAGGGATAAACACCAAGAAGACATCCTCCAATTCTTTCAAATTGTTGATCGCGCATTACACGAGAAATTGAAATTACAAAAAGCGCCTTTGGTGCTGGCTGGGGTAGAATATCTTTTGCCTTTATATAGACAGGCAAATAGTTACCAGCATTTAATGGATGAAGCTATCACTGGTAATCCAGAAATTCTCAGCGCCCAAGAGTTACATGACCAAGCTTGGCCGATTGTCGAGGCTGATTTCCAAAAGTCACAGCAAAATATTTTAGAGCAATTTCATGAATTGTTTGGTGGTGATACTGGTAAGGCATCTAACAACCTTGAAGAAGTTGTCTGTGCAGCTTATTATCAACGAGTGGATTCATTATTAGTTGCAGTTGGTCAGCAACAGTGGGGTTTATTCGACCCTACCTCAGAAACGGTTTATTTGCACCCAGAAAAAGAAACTGGTGATGAGGATTTGTTGGATTTTGTTGCTGCTCATACCTTATTAAACGGTGGTACGGTTTACGCTGTTCCTTTTGAACAGATTCCATATAGCACAGCCGTTGCAGCAATTTACCGATATTGAGCATTTTGATGGTGTTGTATAAATTTGAATGTGCTATATACAACACCAACGATGATTACTATTCGCTCGTTGATCATACAAAAATAGAAAAATTCCTTTTTACGTAACTATGCTAATTTTAGATTTTGAATTGAACAAAAAATCTAAAATCTAAAATCTAAAATCTAAAATCCAAAATCCAAAATTGAATGACTCCTAACTAATGGAGTTTTCGTCGTGCAGTTGCTAAAATTAAGCGTTGTTCAGCACGAGCGATCGCTTGATATGTTCGCTCAACTGCTTCCGGTTCCACAGAAATGGAAGTTATGCCCCATTCCACTAACTTATCGATAATTTCTGGATAGAGGGCTGGTGCTTGACCGCAGATTGAACAAGGAATACCAGCACTTTTAGCCATTTGGATAAGTTGAGCGATCGCACTCATAACTGCCGGATGACGTTCATTAAATACTTTTCCTAGCTGTCCTTGCTCTCGATCCACTCCGAGCAATAATTGGGTTAGGTCGTTTGTACCAATAGAAATTCCGGCTGCACCTGCTTTGACATATTCTGGCAGTAAAAACAGGACGCTTGGCACTTCTGCCATCATCCACAATTGAAACTGTGACACCTCTGTTAAAAGAGCTTGCTCAACTTTGCGACGGCAAAAGACAAATTCTTTCACAGTCCGCACAAAAGGCAACAGTAGATTGACATTGCTGTAACCAGCTTGCTGGACACTCGCTAAAGCTTGCAGTTCCAATTCAAAAACTGCGGGATTTCGTAAATAGCTGAAAGTACCACGTTCACCCAACATCGATTGTGTTGAAGATTGTAAATTATCATTCAATGATGGTAAATCCTGCGGCCAATCTAAAGAACGATAAAAAATTGGTCTTGGTGCAAAGGCACGGGCAAACTGCATAATTTGCTCAGACCATAGCTTTAACAATTCTGCTTCCCGCCCGTCTAAAATCCAACTATTGGGATGTTGCCCGGACAATATATTTAGTACCATCAATTCTGAGCGCAACAATCCCACTCCATCCACAGGAAAGCTTTGCACTTGTTCTATTAAACTCGACTGACTCAAGTTAACCAGCAGTTGGGTAGCAATCATAGGTAGATGAGAAGTAAAAATAGGAGAGTCAGATGGGGAGATAGGGGAATGGAGAGGATTTTGTACCACTTTTCTCCTCTCCATCTCTTTTTGTCTTCCACTTTCCCCTTCTCCTGTGATCCGATAAACTTCTCCTCTATCGCCATCGAGCAGTAGTCGTTCACCAGTTTGGATTAAGCTTGTAGCAGATGTTGCGTTAACTACTGCTGGGATACTTAATTCTCTGGCAAGAATTGCAGCGTGGCTGGTTAATCCGCCTTGTTCAGTAATAATACCACCAACTTGGTGCAGTAATGGTAACCAATCAGGTGCGATCGCTGTTATTACTAAAATCACTCCCTTAGGTAATTGTTCGGGTTTGTGTTGCGGATTATCAATTACTAGAGCAGTCCCCACAACACGTCCTCCTGCCGCTCCTATTCCCCTAATGAAGTGTCTGTGGGTAGTTGATTGGGGAGAACTAACTTGTGTAATGTAGAGCTTGCTAGATGTATTTTGCCCAGCGATAGTCCATTTAATGGTAAAGCTTTTACCCAGTTCACTCACCAATTGAGTTCCTAGAGCAATTATTTGTTGTACGTATTCTTCTTCTAAAGCGTACTGTTTTTGTTGGGCTGACTGAATTAAGTAGGTACTTAGACAAGTGTGATCTGGTGTTAGCGCTGAATTGGGCACGGGTTGCGAAAAAGCTTCAGGTGCTGCATCCACACCATAAGCGAGCATTTTATTGCCCAACTGTTGCTCAAGCACAACCCCGGTTGTTTGTTGAATGTAGTAAACATCTGGCTGGACTTCGCCAAGAGCTATCGCAATTCCTAATCCCAAAGTAGCTTCAATTTCCCAGCCAGAGGAGTTCGTACTCAGCAAGCCACTGGCGATCGCATTCTCAACAGGTTGAACCAAAACTGCTAGACTAATTTGTTGCAGGTTAATTCCTAAGTGCTGCCAATATAGTAGACTTCTAGCACGAAATATCTGGCTCCAAGTACGCTTTAGGGCAAAAGCGATCGCTTCAGGTTCGCACTGGCAAAACACCGACTCCAGCAAACCAGATATATTCTTCATACTTGGAGTAGCATTTGATACTGCTAAACTAGGCCGAAAAATCAAACAGCTAGTTTGCCATTCTCTAGCTGCTTGGAAAATTGTATTCACCCAATCCTGTGGTACAGTCGCAGTAAGGATTTCTTGGCGCAAGCGACCTGCTACCTGCTGAAGTTGACGCCAATTAGCTACATCTAGATGTAACGAAGAATAGGGTAAATCAGCCACTAATGACTCTGAACTATTGAGATTTTCAAGAAATTGTCGCAAAATCTCTGCCGAAACCACAAAACCAGGCACCACCGGATAACCACGCTGCATGATTCTGCTCAAGTAAAAGGCTTTGTCACCTACTTTGGCGCGGTCTTGTAGTTTAATTTGGTCTAGCCAGTAGAGTTTGTCCACTCAATTTGTTAGTTGTCAGTTATTTATTTGTAGCCATAGCCATTTCCTCTTAGTACGTTATCAGCCGTAAATCCACTGACTCCCTACTAAAAGAGGAGTTTCCAGCATTTACATTTAATTTGCCAACCTTATTAGTGGTTAATTGCCAGTTACACGATGTATTGCTGTAGTTCGACTGCTTTGTAAATCATATATTTTTCTTCATTTAGCCTCTCTTCCCTGAAATCGGGATTTTAGTTGTTTGAGCAAGTTGTAGATGGCGCTATCATATTTAATTATTGAGTGTATGGGTTAAATCTAGCAATTTAAGGTAAAATTTTATAGTTCCGTCATTTTAAATAGTTAAAAACCTATTTAATAAACTTAAAATTCATTTTTGACCAAAATAAAATATTATTGGTAAATAATCTTAACAACGTGATAGATTAAGTCGTACATAAAAAATATTCTCAAATTAATAGAATCAAAATCTTATCTAGGCTATTAAATTACAATTGTTGAATTAGACTCCATCAATAAAAGATTAAAATATTTTTGCACTATTTTTTTAAAAATATTATTAATTAACTTAGTACAGGTTGGCGAAAATAAACCTACCATTTAATTACAGCCCAGAAAGCCCAAAATTAAAGCCTACGTGACTTTTGACTTCCGCCTTGCGGTCTAGTAGTTGTGGTGAAAGTTTGCCTACCTTTAACAGTGGGATTTTGCCCGAAGTCTTGTTAATTTATATATATAGTATTTATATTTATGCCGTGTTGTACTAATATATAAAATTCTCTACGCCAGACTAAGCATTGCCAAACACTTACTATCTTGCAACTAATGATTGGCTAAATATCAGCTTCAGACTGTGCCTTGCATTGCTTATTGGAGCAATTATCGGCTTAGAACGCCAAATTAGACGTAAACCAGCCGGTTTAAGAACTCACATGCTGGTGAGTTTCGGTTCAGCCGTATTTACTCTCATAATTATCCAAACAGATGGGTCACAATCGAGCCATGATGCACTTAGCCGTGTGATTCAAGGGATTGCAGCCGGTGTAGGATTTCTCGGTGCTGGAGAAATTGTACGCCAATCTTCTCAAGAATCACAGCGGCTTGAAATTCACGGACTGACATCAGCAGCAGCTATTTGGGTTTCAGCTGCTTTGGGAATTGCTGCTGGCTGTGGTTTGTGGCAGTTAGCATTAATCGGTGCTTTGCTTACTTTTTTGGTTCTCACCGTTTTTAAAAGATTAGAAAAACATGATTAGTCACAAATGACTAATTTTGGATTATTTCTCCTGCTTTCACAAAAAGAATTTGGGAGGACTTCAGCCACTGAGAATCAAAAGAACCCAAGTGAGTAGTAGTAATTAGGGTCTGAAAGCGGTCTTGAATGGCATCAAGCAATTGATTTTGGCGGGATAAATCTAGTTCGGCAAGAACATCATCAAGCAATAGCAATGGTGGCTCTTTAACGACTTCTTCAATTAATTGTAATTCTGCTAATTTTAAGGCTAGAACCAACGTTCGTTGTTGACCTTGAGAACCGTATTGACGAGCGGGTGTCTGGTTAATAGTTAATTCTATTTCGTCTCGATGGGGGCCGACAAGAGTAGTGCCTTGGTGCATTTCGGCGATCGCTCGTTGCTGAATTTTTGCTAAAAAAGCTTGCTGTACTTCTTCTGGCTGATTATCCTCTAAAGGAATATTCGGCAAGTACTTGATTTGCAGAACTTCTGTACTGCCGCTAATACTGGCGTGCCAAGCACTAGCAATAGGAGCTAATCTTTGGATGGCGCGATCGCGTCGTCTAATTACCCTAGTTCCTGTGGTAGCTAACTGTGCATCCCACAACACCAGTTCTGACTGTAGAGATGCTGCATCTAACGTTTCTACATGGCGTTTTAAAAAGGCATTGCGCTGGCGTAACACATGGTTATACTGCTGCAAAATGTGAGCATAAACTGGTTCGAGTTGAATTAAGAGTGTATCTAACCAGTTGCGGCGACCTTCCGGGCCGCCGCGTACTAAGTCTAGATCCAAGCTGGAAAATTGGACTGCATTGAGAACGCCAAGAAAATCCATTTGGCGGCGGATAGATTCACCATTGAGGGCAACGCTACGGCGACCATTGCGGCGCAGCGTTAAAGTCAGGTCACTAATGCCTGTTTGTCGCTCAAGGGTGGCATTAATCTGGGCTATCGCTTCCCCTTCTTGAACTAAATCGCGATCGCGGGTGATTCGGTGCGATCGCAATGTCGCCAGCAACTCTACCGCCTCCAACAAGTTTGATTTTCCCTGAGCGTTATTACCTACCAAAATTGTTTTGGCAGCATTAAACTCAACATTTTGGTCTTGATAATTGCGAAATTGTCGGAGGTTTAGAGTTTTGAGGTACATAAAGAAAAGTTAGGAGTGAGAAGTTATGAGTCAGCAGTGAGGAATTTTAAGTTTTGAGTTTTAAATACAAAATGTTCTTTAACTCATAACTCTTAACTTTTAACTCCTAACTCCTAACTCCTAACTCCTCACTTTTTCAAACGGCCTTCTTGCCCATAATCCGCAAAAATATCTTCTCCGCTTCAATCCACACAAACATTAAGGCACTGAAGCCAATACAAATCCCCAACTCTTGCATATTGAGGTAGTGAGTACCAAAGAACTCTCGCAGGGGTGGGACGTAAACTAGCATCAACTGCAAAATCGTGGTGACAACAACAGCCGCTAGTACAAATATATTAGAGAAGGGATTCATTTCAATGGTCAGTCGGTTATTGGAACGAATAGCGATCGCATGTCCCATTTGGGCGATACACAAGCTAGTAAATACCATTGTTTTCCAACTATCACGATCGCCCTGATAGCCTGGGGCATGACTATGTTGATAAGCCCACCACATTAAGGCAATGGTGATAATGGCAAAAATAATCCCAATACGAATCATGTAAGAACCCAATCCCCTAGCAAAAATACTTTCACGGGGGCTAAAAGGCGGACGTTTCATTACATCGGGTTCTGGAGGTTCCACAGCTAATGCCAAAGCTGGTAAACCATCTGTTACCAAGTTCATCCACAAAATTTGTAAGGGGGTTAGAGGAACGCCTCCTAAACCAATTATGGGTGCAGCTGCAATTGTGAGAACTTCACCAATGTTACTGCCCAAGATGTATTTAATAAAGCGGCGGATGTTGGTATAAACAACTCTACCTTCCTTGGTGGCACTGACAATGGTAGCGAAGTTATCATCAAGTAACACCATATCACTGGCTTCTTTACTTACATCAGTGCCAGTAATGCCCATTGCAATACCGATGTCGGCTTGTTTGAGGGCTGGGGCATCGTTGACACCATCGCCTGTCATCGCCACAAATCTACCCCGGCGTTGCAGTGCTTGGACAATTCGCAGTTTGTGTTCTGGGGAAACTCTAGCATAGATGCTTACCAGGTCAACATTTTGCTCTAATTCCTCGTCAGTCATGCGTTGCAATTCTTGACCTGTGAGGAGGCGGTCGCCTTCTTGGGCAATGCCTAAATCGGTAGCGATCGCTCGTGCTGTTAACTGGTGGTCGCCAGTAATCATCACTGGGCGAATGCCTGCATCTCGACACTCTTGCACAGCTGCCCTTACTTCTGGGCGTGGTGCATCTAGCATTCCCACCAATCCCAACCATACCAAGCCTTGTTCGGATGTTTCGTCTGAACCTTCTGGTGGGATTTGTGCAAGGGGTTTGTAGGCAAAACCTAGCACCCGTAAACCTTTACTCGCCATCAGGTCATTTTCTACCAAAATTTTCTGGCGTTGTTCTTCGGTCAAAGGGCTTGTGTCATTACCCAAATGAATTTGAGTGCAACGTGCCAGGGTTAACTCTGGAGAACCTTTAGTAAACATTAAGTAAGGTTCAGATTGCAGAAAACTGGCAATCGCTGGGTCAACGCCTCTCGAAAATACTTCACCTGTGGCGACTCCCTCCACTTGAGAAATTACGCTCATCCGCTTCCGTTCTGAGGAGAAGGGGAACTCCGCAACGCGGGGTAATTTACTGTTCCACTGGTCTTTTTCGATTCCAGCTTTTCTTGCTAGTGTTAACAATGCCCCCTCTGTGGGATCTCCCAAAATCGCCCATTCCCCTTTTTCTTTTTGCAACACTGAATCATTACAAACGGCACAGGCGACTGATAACGCTGAGATTTCTGGAAAGTCCTCTAAGAAAATTTTTTGAGCATCTAGCTGAAAGTCTCCTGTGGGATTATAACCTTCGCCAATGACACAAAAAGTTTTATTATTAGTGGAAACCGATTGCACTACCATTTTATTTTGCGTCAGTGTACCGGTTTTATCAGAACAAATGGTAGTTACAGAACCCAATGTTTCCACTGCTGGAAGTTTGCGAATCAAGGCATTTTGGCGCACCATTCGTTGGGTTCCTAGCGCCAAGGTGACGGTAATTACAGCAGGTAAACCTTCTGGCACTACAGCAACCGCCATACTTAAGGAAACTTCCAAGAGTTCTTGGATGTTGCTAAAACCTCTGTCCTTGATTACACCACCAATAACGACGATCGCCACAAGAATCAAAGAACCTGTAACTAGGACATTACCCAGTTGAGTCATCCGTTGCTGTAACGGTGTCGGTTCACTTTCCACCTCCTGCAACATGGTGGCAATTTTGCCTAGTTCTGTAGTCATGGCGGTGTTAGTCACCAGAACTTTCGCCCGTCCTTGGACTACTTCGGTTCCTTGAAACACGACATTTAGGCGATCGCCTAATAATGTTTCCTCCGGCAATTTGAGTGATGCCTGTTTATTCACGGCTTCGGCTTCACCAGTCAATGCCGACTCACGCACTTGTAGATTAGACTGTTCTATCAAGCGTCCATCTGCGGCTATCTGCATCCCAGCTTCCAGCAGCATTACATCCCCTGGGACTAATTCCTTGGCTGCTATCTCCACCAGCCTAGCGTCGCGGATGACGCGCACTAAGGGAGAGGTCATTTTTTTCAGGGCTGCCAAGGCTTTTTCGGCACGGCTTTCTTGGACGTAGCCAAGTATGCCATTGAGGATGACAATTGCTAAAATAGCGATGGTATCTTTGAATGGCACTTCACCAGGCTTCAAACGACCCTCCCGCAAAGCCATCAGGTCTAAAAAGCCAGAAATCAGAGCTACGCCAATCAGCATCAACAACATAATGTTCTTGAACTGATCCAGCAGGATTTCCCAAGTACTACGGCTAGCAGTTTCTTCAAGTTCGTTGGGCCCGTACTTTTGCAATCTCTGCTCAATTTCTTGGGGTGTTAAGCCACTGTCTACATTACTATCGAGCAGGTCTAGCGCTTTATCAACTTCTAAACTATGCCAAACGGCGGCACCTTCAGACAGAGAATTAGCAGACATCGTGTAGGTTACAGCAAATGGTTACAAAATTCGATCATAATTTAGTGCTGGCAGGAATTCCATTTTCTAAAGTTACGTTAAGGCGATCGCCCAGTTGCACGAGTGTATCCGTAATTCTTAACATTTGTAAATTTATTTCTTTTAAGATAGTGTTATCTCTCACGAAAGAGTTTTTCAGAACACATTGTACCGATAATTATAAGTAATAGAGCTTTGAAGCTTAGTGATAGAGCATCTGCAACAATGAATTTTAGACTGTATTGCTTAAATTTACATGTGGTCAATAGCCAGGATGCTTGGCAAAAGTGCATTTATTCATTGTTAATTTTCAGGGAAGTTGCCAGTAAGGTTTTCCTACTTAGTAAATTTTTCAAAAATAATTTTGAATTGGTTAAATAGTCATGTTTCCTCCCCCTACCGAAAGGTGAGGCTTTTTTACACTTCCCACAAGGTTTTATGAGTTTTGCACTTCCCACTTTGACCGTTAGCCAGATGTTTGGGCAAAAGACAATTCGACCGCTTACTGCTGCTACCCTATGTGGCATTACTTTCATTAAAAACAGACTGATTGCCATTGACAGTATTAAAGGGCATCTACTAGAAATTGATCCCACCTCTGACAACAGCAAAATTCTCAATCCCCATCAAGTTAAAGAATTTACCGATGTCACTGGTCTAGCTGCGTGGGAAGATACCCTGTGGGTGAGCCGAGAAAAAAGCATTTATTCGTGCAAGCTCAATGCTTTAGGTCTGGAACATTTTGTAACATTGCCTTATCCTGCTGACGGCGTTGCTGTTTGGGAAACAACAGTTTATATCAGCTGCCAAAGGCTAGGCTACATTCTGATTTATGACCGCGAAACGCGAAAAGAGATTACCAGATTTTATGCCCCAGGCGTTGGGATAGAGAATTTAGCGGTCACCCAGGAAATGCTGTGGATTTGCGATCGCACCGAACAATCAGTTTACGCGATGGATAGGGCCACAGGAGAACTTCAATTCAGTGTCCTGACACCCTTTGAATGTCCCACAGGCATAGCAATACATAAAAATGGCGAAACAGGCGAAGAAAGTATTTACGTCGCTTACGCCTCAGAAGAACCTTATATCAGGGACAACCCAAATGCCGATCCGAGTCATGAGCTAACATTCCGCGATCGCACTTTTATTCACCCCCTGTATTATCATTACCAGCCAGATAAGCGTTACGCCCTCTCTAATGGATATCTAATTGAAATGTCCTACGCTGAGGAAATTGCACCCTTAGACGAGGTTTATTTACCTGAGGTAGAATGGCGTATCGCCCTACCATCCGAAACAGAGCGTCAAAAGGTGAAACACGTTGAACCCATTGGTATACCCTTTACCGAAGAAGTAAAAGATGGGCAACGTGTAGCAGTCTTTAAATTTGATTCTCTTGCCCCAGGAGAACGGCATATATTTGGCTGGAAGGCACTTTTGGAAGTTCGCGGAATTAAATATCGCATCACACCCAGAGATGTAGAAAATATACCTGAACTGTCCCCAGAATTACAAACACGCTACCTAGTGGATGACGACGATTTAGCGATGGATACTACCATTGTTCGCCGTGCCGCCAGAGAAGCGATTGGTTCAGAAACCAATGTGCTGCGGAAAATGCACAGCATCCGTAACTACGTCTATGATGAGTTATCTTATGGTATTAAACCTTACATTGACACGCCAGATACAGTTTTAGAACGGGGCGTTGGTTCCTGTGGCGAATATGTCGGCGTTTTACTTGCCCTATCCCGCTTAAATGGCATCCCCTGCCGCACCGTAGGTAGGTACAAATGTCCTGCCCATAGTGACTTACAAGGAGTACCGCTACAACCCGACTTTAATCATGTTTGGTTGGAGTTCTATGTTCCGAATTTTGGCTGGTTGCCAATGGAATCAAATCCTGACGATATAGGTGAAGGTGGCCCTTATCCAACGCGCTTCTTTATGGGCTTGTGCTGGTATCACATTGAAATTGGCAAAGGTATCACCTTTGAAACCGTGACAAGTCGAGGTGAGCGGCTAACCAAAGAAGATATCCCCATTGGCGATTTGGCAATAAATCATATTCGGTTCACAATTCTTAAAGAATTACCACCTTTTTAAATTCAGTAGACCGAAAACTTTTGTCACTTGACGAAATAATGAGGGTTTCAGCCGTCGATTTTGGGACTGGCAATCATGGTCAGTTGCGTAGCTTGCCGCCGTTGGCAAAGCGTCTCGTAGAGAAGACATCGCTCTATAATTCACTCAGAACAAAATTTCTTGAAAGGTAGATTAAAGGCTGATTTCGACTCCTTGTGTTCTCAAGGGTAAATGAAGTGCTGGTAAGGCTTTTAGAAAACTTTTCGGTCTACTGAAATTGGGACATCGGGCATTAGTTCAGGGTTGAAGCTTAACTACTATTAGGTTGTCTGATCAAAGAAGAAAATCAGGTCAGTAAAATATCAGTATTTAGTAGATTGTTTTGAAAATGGAACCAAGATAAACAGGTAAACCAATTAGCTATTAATTCTTAAACTGGGCATTGGATACGATTGATTGTGCTTAAAATCTGCAAACTCACAGATAGAGTTAAATGGACAAAAGCGGCAGTGAGAGCCAGGATTGGGAGGAAAAATTTTACTAAAATTACTAGTTTTTTCCTGATATTTTTGCAAATCGTGCTGGTGCTTGTGGGCAATATTAGCTAACTCAAATTTTAAGGATTCTAATTCACTATTATTAATGCTAATTAACTCAGACTTTTTACAGATTTCTAAATTATAAAATGATGCAACAGCTTTTCGTCCAGGATAAAGATAACGAGCAGCTAACAAGTAAACTAATGCTTGTCGTTTGTCAAAAGCCGACTTACCAGTTTTGAAATCTAAAATATGTAAAGTGCTATCAGACTCAATAAAAACGCAGTCCATAGCCGCGTATAAGCGAAAGCAATAATCTTCTTGTTCAACTACTATCGGTTTAGGAAAGCCTTCATCACCCGGAGTCAATTGGATAATATCTTTATCCAAAAGCAACGGCGCATCGTGATATTTTTTCAGAATTTGCAGCACACGTTGCTGGACTTGAACGCTTGAGTTGCCTAATTTAAGTAGCTGTGCAACTCTTTCTACACCATCTGCTTGCTTCAACAGATACCTGTGATGATGAAACTCATAAATGCCTTTTTGGGCGAGTATGCCAATTCGCTGGGGCGCGGTGGCTTGCCCTAAAAGCGCTTTGACTTGTGGTTCGTGTTGCCGTGCTTTGATAAACCCCCGTCTCATCTGGCAATGCCAGCGTTCTTGCCCAGTCGCTGGGGCAACTAGAGACCAAAGGTGATAACTGGCAAAAGGTCGATCGGGGGTTGACATTGCTCAGAAACAGTGAGAGAAAATACGGTGGGGAGAAGTTTAAACTAAGGCTTCCTTAGAAAAGAACTTCGGAGGATACTTGCTGCTACACACGCTTTGCGGGAAGCTTTTATAGTACTGATAATGTACGGGAGCAAGTGGCAAAAATGTCCAGCGAGATAAAATTTGGCACTGATGGATGGCGAGGAATTATTGCCGATGACTTTACTTTTCCCAATGTGCGGAAAGTAACAAGGGCAATTGCCACTTACTTGGATACAGCCTACACAAAAGATAGACCAGTACTTATTGCCTACGATACTCGCTTTTTAGCTGACCAGTTTGCCCAAACATCGGCCCGAGTTTTAGCAGACTTGGGTTGGACTGTCAAAATTACTGATCGGGATTGCCCTACACCAGTAATTGCCTACAACGCGCGTCATCTAAATTCTGCTGGGGCATTAATGTTTACTGCTAGTCATAATCCAGCACCCTACTGTGGAATTAAATATATACCCGATTATGCTGGGCCTGCCACTCCTGAGATTACTGATATCATTGTGGCAAATATAGAAAGTGCATTGGATGAGTTGCCTGGAAGCAACCCATCAGGTTCAATTTCAATTTTCGATCCCAAACCTGATTACCTACAATTTATCTACACTTTACTTGATATAGAAAAAATCAAAAGCGCTAATTTAAAGGTAAAGTACGATGCTTTGTATTCTACCTCTCGCGGCTATTTAGATAAAGTTTTGCAACTTAGTGGTGTTGAGTTAGAAAGTTTCCACAATTGGAGAGATGTTTTATTTGGGGGTGGAATGCCAGAACCCAAAGGAGAACAATTAGTTGAGTTAGTGGAAGCAGTAGTTCGTGATCGCGCTGATTTGGGCTTGGCGACGGATGGAGATAGCGATCGCTTCGGTATCGTTGATGAACAAGGAACCGTCCTTACTCCTAATACTGTGCTGTTGGTTCTAGCACGTCATTTAATTAGAAATAAAGGTAAAACTGGCGCTATAGTCCGCACTGTGGCGACAACCCACCTGCTGGATAATTTCGCGGCTAAAAATGGGCTGCAAATTTACGAAACACCAGTCGGTTTTAAATACATTGGCGAAAAAATGCGGGAAACTGTTGTGTTAATTGGTGGAGAAGAATCAGGTGGTTTGAGCATTATCGGGCATATTCCCGAAAAAGACGGGGTATTAGCCGATATGCTGGTAGCAGAAGCGATCGCTTATGAAGGTAAACCTCTGAGTCAACTTGTCAAAGAAGCGATCGCCCAAGCCGATGGTCCACTTTACAACAACCGCTTAGACTTGCACCTCACAGAGACGCACAAAATCGCCGTCATCGACTCCTTTACTAGAAATCCACCTACAGAGGTAGCAGGAATTAAAGTCAAGGAAGTGGGGCGTAAAGATGGTATTAAGCTCTATTTAGAAGAAGGTAGCTGGGTTTTATTGCGTCCTTCCGGTACAGAACCACTGGTGCGCGTCTATCTAGAAACTAATACTCCTGAAAAACTCACCCAAATCGCCCAAGAGTTAGAAAGTGTCATTGTTAAACTAGAGGCAGTAGCAGTTTAATCAGTCAGAATTAGGAGTTAGGAGTTATAAGTTAAGAATTATTAACTCCTAATTTTTAACTTTTATCAAACTATGAAAATCGCTCCTTTTTTGACATCTCTAGTTTTAGCGGTTTGGGTAATTGCGATCGCAATTATTTCAGTCCAAAATGCCACACTTGTATCGTTAAAATTCTTAACATTCCAATCGATTCAAATACCAATGGGTTTAGTGCTAGCTTTTAGTGCCGTTGTCGGGTTAATTGGTATGGCACTGCTGCAACCTCTGTGGGGACTTGCTGGTATTGGGCAGGGTAATTCTCGATTAGAAGACGATGCGGAATTTTTTGTTGACGATGAAGATTTTTGAGGATTGAAAAAAAACATACAGAAGTACACTAGTTAAATACTCTTCATCTGCCGATATGCACGGATGTGCATACAAGAGGTTTAGATGACGTATCAGTAGGATAGGGATAAGGCAGCAGCCAATCTTCACAAGCATGGTGTTGATTTTGCTGATGCTGTAACCGTGTTTTCTGACGATTTAATAATTACGCTCGCAGATGAACGTTTTGATGAAGAGAGGTTTATCACTATTGGAATAGACGCTTTGAGTCGAATTTTAGTAATTGTGTATACATGGCGTGATGATGAAATTCGATTGATTTCTGCCCGTAAAGCTACGCGCTATGAACTAAAGCAGTATGAGGAAGGATAAGTAATGGAAGCTGAGTATGATTTTAGCCAAGGCAAACGGGGAGCAATTGAACAAACGCCAACAGGTAAAACTCGAATTACAATTCGCCTAGATGATGAAGTACTGGCATGGTTTCGTGACCAAGTTCACGCAGCAGGTGGTGGAAATTACCAAACTTTGATTAACGATGCCTTGCGTAAGTATATTCAGCAGCGCCGTGAACCTCTAGAAGATACATTACGACGAGTGTTGCGAGAGGAACTTGAACGAATCGGAAAATGAAGATATATTAGCTTGCCCAATAAGTTATACAACTGATCGAAAACGCCTATGAGTGGAACTTATACAGCAGATTTTAATTTGTGGATTGAACAGACAGCCCAACTATTGCGATCGCATCACTGGCATAAAGTTGATGTGGAACATCTGATTGAAGAGGTTGAAGGCTTGGGCAAAAGTGAACGACGGGGTATTGCCAGTCAACTAACTCGCTTACTATTGCATTTGCTCAAGTGGCAATATCAACCCCAGCGTCGCTCAGATAGCTGGCTCGATTCGATTACTGATTCTCGCACCCAAATTGAGTTAGCTATACTCGATAGTCCTAGTCTTAAGAGCTATCCTATAGAGCAACTTGAGGAAAGTTATCAAAGGGCACGTCCCCAAGTAGCCAAGCAAACAAAGATGCTAATTTCCGTGTTTGCAGAAGAGTGCCCATATTCTTTAAAGTTAGTGTTGGATGAAGACTGGCTACCGGAAGCAAGCGATATTTTATAACTGTATTTGTGGCTGTGTTAGTAGTAGCGATGAACAATTTGCTCAAGCCCTAAGTTTTACCAAGCCTGATTTTGTGCAGTTTCACAAAGAATTGGTATCAGTTCGATGAGTTGTTTTTTACTTTACTGAATCAAAAGTTACGAATGAGTAACAAAAAGGGCGGGTATAAAACCCACCCTCAAAGCAATAAATATTTAAACTAAACTAGCGATCGCAACTTAGTTAGCAATTTGCGGCGCACTCAAAGAAACCTTTAGCGTTTCTTCTTTTTGCTGTGCTAATGTCGGCACGGAATCACGCAATCTTGCTGTCAATTGTACAGTTGTCGCGTCATACATTTGAGTCAGCAACTTCGGATAGAAACCAATACCAATAATTGGAATTAACAAACAGGCAATGATAAATACTTCACGGGGTTCAGCATCTATTAAAGCTTGGTGAGAAACTAATTCCTTGTTCTCTTCTCCGTAGAAAATTTCTCGCAACATTGACAAGAGATAAATCGGAGTTAAAATTACTCCCACTGCCATCAAGAACACCACAATGACTTTGAAGGTAGAGCTATAAGCATCGCTAGTAGCAAAGCCAACAAATACCATTAATTCTGCCACAAAACCGCTCATCCCTGGCAGTGCCAAAGAAGCCATCGAACAGGCGGTGAACATGGCGAAAATCTTCGGCATTCTCTTCGCAACACCGCCCATTTCATCCAACATCAGGGTGTGTGTGCGATCATAAGTTGCGCCAACCAGGAAGAACAAACTCGCTCCAATTAATCCGTGAGAAACCATTTGCAACACTGCCCCACTCAATCCCAAATCGGTGAAGGAGGCGATACCAATCATTACAAAGCCCATGTGGGAAATTGAGGAGTAGGCAATTTTTCGCTTCAGGTTGCGCTGGGCAAAGGATGTTAAGGCAGCGTAGATGATATTAACTACCCCCAAAACCACCAATACTGGTGCAAAAAGAGCGTGGGCATCGGGGAGCATTTGGGCATTCATCCGAATTAAAGCGTAACCACCCATTTTCAAAAGAATACCTGCCAATAACATGTGTACAGGGGCTGTAGCTTCACCGTGGGCATCAGGTAGCCAGGTGTGCAAGGGAATAATCGGCAACTTGACAGCATAGGCAATCAGGAAGCCAGCATAGACGGCAAGTTGGAAATTGAGGGCGAAGTCTTTTAAAGCGATCGCTCGCATGTCAAACGTCACCGTATTGCCGTAAAATCCCATTGTCAGGGCAGATAGCAAAATAAACAGCGACCCGCCAGCAGTGTATAAAATAAATTTAGTCGCTGCATATTGCCGCCTTTTGCCTCCCCAAATCGACAGCAGGAAGTATATCGGTACTAGTTCCAGTTCCCACACCAGGAAAAACAACAGCATATCCTGGACGGCGAACACGGCAATCTGACCGCCATACATCGCCAAAATCAAGAAGTAAAATAGCTTCGGCTTGAAGGTAACAGGCCAAGCTGCTAAAATCGCCAGCGTGGTAATGAATCCAGTCAAAATAATTAGGGGCATGGATAAGCCATCTGCCCCTACTGACCAATTCAAATCTAGTTGGGGTACCCAGGGGTAACTCTCGACCAACTGCAAATCTGGATTGGAGAAATCATACCCAGTATAAAAAGCATAAACAATTAGTGCAAAATCGATTAGCCCTACGATTAGGGAGTACCAGCGCACTGTTTTGCCTTCTTTATCTGGGATGATGGGAATCAGTAGTGAGGCGGCTATCGGCAACAAAATAATCGTCGTCAGCCACGGAAAATTAGCTGTATTCATCACAATTCGTCTGCTATCAAAATCATGTTTGGCAAAAAGTCACTAGTTATTAACTAACAGCTTTTTGAGGATTTCGTCTTCCTCGTTAGGTTGATTTAATTAAATTGCTAATCTCTTATTTTTTCTCTTGAGAATCTTTTTTAACAGTTGGGGGTGCGGAATATGGGTTGGGATGCTCCCAGTCAAGTCAAAAATTTACCCTAAAAAAGCCGCTAAAATTATAGTTTAAGGGTGCGATCGCCTAGCCCCCCGGATTGCTCAAAATACACGATGGTGTTTGGATTGATGAACAAGAGCCATTTGAAGCTAAAATTTTTTTATCATCACACGAGATATCGCGACTATTCACCACGGGACTGAAAACGTCACGAGATCGCGCCCTATTTGGCAGCCTTTACACTGGTACACGCATAGCTGAGGCTGTTTCAATAAGATTATCACTTTCGTTAGCAAAATCAAGTGAATTCAGGTGATTATGTTGAATTTTATAGGTAAAGTTGTTAATCAAAAAAATCTACCTATTAAAGATGCTAAGGTTTCATTGGAGGGCCTAGGAATTCCACTTGTAAACCACACTGATGCAGAAGGAGTTTTTAGATTTGCAATTAATATCATTAGTGGGAATAATATTAACGTAAACATTAGGATAGAAGCTCAAGGATATAGACCATATAACCGTTATAGTGAGTTGTCTATTGATAATAAAAATCTCGAAGAAATTCGACTCATTGAGAATGACATAGATAACCCTATCCAACCACCAGTAGCCATCAATGTTGCTAAAATAGGAGCAATAGCCACAGTTGCAGCAGCATTGATAGCTGGTGTGGCAATGTTATTGTCTAACTCTAACTTTTTTGGAGGAGGAGAAACACCAACATCGCCCCCAACTCCACAACCCTCAACAAAATCTATTAATTCTTTACAAGTAAAAGCTAAACCTAATCCTGAACCAAGTTCCATTACTTCTACTAAAAGAAAATCAGGCTTTGCTGAAGTTGATGTACGTCCCTTAGAAGGTAAAAAAGTTAAGTTTGCTGGCAGTACTGTCTTAGCAGTATTGCTTTGTAGCCCAAATAGTTCTGGTGACACAGGGATTCATCATCAGATTGAGTTGGCTCATCCAAACTTACAACTAAAATATATTTTACCTGATAATAGTAAACCACCTAATTCTGGCGAGGGCATTAAAATGCTGCTCAACGATCGGGTGGATTTTGTTATATCTTCGCGAACCCCTACACCAAAAGAAGAAGACCAAATCAGGAGCAAGAATTTTGAATTAAAGAAAATTAAAGTAGCTAAGTATCCAATAGCAATTGTTGTTAATTCTAATGTTGATATTAGCAGTAATAAAGGTTTGACTTTAGAGCAGTTAAAACGTATATTTGCCGGTAATATAAGATGGTGGAATGATGTGGGTGGATCTGATCAAGTTATTACTCCTTACGTACATATAGCTGAAAAAGACGCACTTTTCAGTTTTCTAAGGAATGTAATGGTGGAACTCAATGGTCAAGTGAGTGGGTAATAACACACAATATGTTAATACTACTACAGAAGGACTACAAAAAGTTGCACAAAATCCTGGTGGTATCTATCGCGTTCCGGCTCCACTATCTTTTAATCAACTTCCACAAAGGCTTCAAACAATATCCATTGTAAATAAGAATAATGAAACTGCTCTACCCTATGAAGATCCAAACTTTAAGCCATCAAATAATTGTAAAGACTTAAACAGTAATAACTTATTAAACACTGAAAATATTACATCTGTACCTATAAATATCAAATATCCAGAAGAGCTTATAGAACCAATATATGTGATTTTTAAAAATACAAATCCTTTAGGAAGATCCTATGCTGAGTTACTACTAACTGCTCAAGGGCAAAAAATGCTAGAGCATATTGGATTTTTGGGCATTCCCCAATAGCATGGGTATCTGGTGGCTATCCTTTTTTTAACGATGCGATCGCCTAGCCTGCCCCATCTCTAAAAATACACGATTCATCTTTAGACTCTTAAAAAACTTAGGGGCGGACAGCCGCCCACCCCTATAAAAATCAGGTAACACCAAAGACAACCACTAAGCCCAAAACCGCCCCAAACACAATCAAGGCATAAAATTGAGCGCGACCATTTTCTAGGTACTTCAGACCTTCACCACTGACAAGGGTAAAAAAGCCTGTGAGGTTAACAGCACCATCGACAACGCGGAAGTCAACTTCCATAACTTGTCTAGCTACGCGACGCAAGCCAAGGACAAAAACCCGATGGTAAATGTCATCAAAGTACCACTTGTTGAGGGATAACTCATAAAGTGGTTGGATTTTAGCAGCGATCGCAGCCGGATCAATCTTACGTCCCAAATACATTAGCGAAGCAAAGGTAATCGCAATCAAAGAAATTCCCACTGAGGCACCCGCCATAATGTAGAATTCCGTCGGATTGAACTCGGCAGCTTTTTCTATAACTTCAGAGAGGGTTTCACTAGGAGGAAAGATAAACTCTTCAAAATAATTGGCATAGGGAGTTCCCACCAAACCAATCAAAATCGAAGGCACAGCTAACAGTGCCAACGGCAGCGTCATTGTCCACGGCGATTCGTGGGGGGAGTCGCTGTGATGCCCGTGGGAGTCATGGGAGTCATGATGCTGACTAGTTGCCGCCAATTCTCCTTTCTTCATCGCCCCAGGTCCAAAATTCGGAACTGGTTCTTCTGACTCTAATTCCAGGACAATTGTCGCCGCAGCTTTCTTAAGTTTTTCCTTGATTTTCTCGTCAGTACCCCGGAATTTACCTTCAAATGTCGAGAAATACATTCTAAACATATAAAAAGCAGTAATCCCGGCAGTTAGCCAACCGATAAACCAGAGGAGTGGGTTAGCCTCAAAAGCCTTACCCAGAATTTCATCTTTTGACCAAAAACCAGCAAAGGGTGGGATACCAGAAATTGCCAAGCAACCAATTAAAAAGGTAGTTGCTGTAATAGGCATATACTTTCGCAGTCCACCCATCAAGCGCATATCTTGCGCTAAGGCGGGGTCATGTCCAACCACACCTTCCATACCGTGAATAACAGAACCTGAACCCAAGAACAGCATCGCCTTGAAATAGGCATGGGTCATCAGGTGGAATAGTCCCGCACTGTAGGAACCTATTCCCATTGCCATCACCATGTAACCGAGTTGGGAAATGGTGGAGTAAGCCAAACCCTTTTTGATGTCATTTTGGGTAATGGCAATGGTTGCCCCCAAAAACGCCGTAAACGCCCCAGTAAAGGCAATGACATTCATTGCGGCTGGAACGTCTTCAAATACTGGGTACATCCGGGCAATCAGGAAAACACCAGCCGCCACCATTGTTGCCGCATGAATCAAGGCAGAAATGGGGGTGGGGCCTTCCATCGCATCTGGTAGCCAGACGTGCAGGGGGAATTGGGCTGATTTCGCCACTGGACCTAAGAAAACTAAAATTGCAAACAGGACAGCGAGAAAATTGCTGATCGAACCTGATTCAACAAGTTGAGCGAGGCGATCGCCCATAATATTAAAATCAAAGCTTCCTGTTGCCCAGAACAGTCCCAAAATGCCGAGTAACAAACCAAAGTCGCCCACGCGATTGGTCACAAACGCTTTTTGAGCGGCATCTGCTGCTGACTTGCGATCAAACCAAAAGCCGACCAACAAGTAAGAACACATCCCGACCAATTCCCAGAATATATAAATCTGTACTAGGTTGGGGCTGACCACCAGACCTAACATTGAAGAGCCAAACAAACTGAGATAGGCGTAAAACCTCACGTAACCGGGATCGTGAGCCATGTAGCCATCGGTGTAAACCATGACTAACAACGCTACCGTTGTTACAATCACCAGCATTAGGGCTGTCAGGTGGTCAATAGTGTAGCCCATGCTCAGGTGAAAATTACCTGCCGCCGCCCACTCAAAGGTGCGGATATAAGGTGCGTGTCCTTGAATTTGACTCCATAGCAAGGCAAGCGACAGCCCCATAGCTGCTGCCATCATGGAGATAATCACTACAGCATTAAGCTGACGGAGGCGGTTTGTCACCTGATTCAATGAGATTAACCCTAGACCGACCAGCATTGCCCCAAGAAGAGGGAACACCGGAATCAGCCAGGCATACTGATAGATTACTTCCATGACTGACGCCTACTTTTAGAATTCTTGATTAGCGTGTCCAAACTGTTAATAATTGTGACATACACCCTTTAGGATAAAATAACCCACCCAAGACTGAGTTGGGTGGGGTGTTAAGCATGGTTTTAGATTTGGGCATTGGGCATTGGGCATTGGGTATTGGGCATTGGGCATTGGGCAAAACAGTTCCAAGTTCCGAGTTCCGAGTTGTAAGTAAAGAAATGGGATTCCCTACTGGACATTGGCACTCCCTCATCTCCCTCATCCCCATGCCCCATGCCCATCAAGCAGACCGACACTCTAAGTCCACTGTTTTTGAACTTTTGTAAATTTTCGGGCAACTGCTGTACTTAGCTTTAATCTCTTCTAAAGCTAGACGTAAATCTTCTCTACCGCCAAAGCATTCCAAGCGATGGCGAATAGTGCCATTTTCAATCAATAGTAAAGTGGGTAGTGATTTGAGCCTATAAGTAGTAGACAATTTAAAATTTTGATCGGCGTTAACCCCAACTAATTTAATTTCTTCCCCACATTGGGCTTGAAATTGCAATAAAAGTGGGTGGATAATCCGACACAAGCCACACCAAGGTGCTTCAAAATTAACTAAAACAGGAATAGGTGATTCTAAAACTTCTTGAGTAAATGTCCGCTCACTAACCGACAACACCATGACGCCTCTTGGATTATAAGGTTTTTATATTAAACTACCTCTCAGCATTTAAGTGAAAGATTGGCAAGTCAGTAACTGCCGATAGATGCTTTCAGGAACCAAATCTCAGGACACAGAATAATTAGGCAAGAATTGAGCGTGTTGATGTGTCTCTGACAATAAAAGCCAGCGCCACTCTCACGGTGGCTTTTTTGGATGTTAGGCTCCTGATTACTGTGGCTACCTGAGGATCTGACTGAATCTGCCATTTTTCCCCAAGGCAAGGTAACTGACCAACAACTACCAATTTAAAATCTTAACTCGGACTTAGACCACCCCCATCGATAGATGTTTGAACTTATCCTACATTGATTTAGGGCAATTGATAAGCTGAAATCCTTATCTATTTTGGATTTTCTGCTGACACTGGGGATCGCCTAAATTTCCCATCTTATCTTACTAGTTGCTTCTAGCAACAGAGGGTGCGACAACCAAAGCAAAACTATGAAAATGGCAACTCCCAAATAGGAAGGGCGAAGAAATTCCTGCCATTTGATAGATTGACGCCCGTCAATAATTGCTTTAAAGGGAATAATTGAAGTTCGTTGTTTGGCAATTTCAAAGGCTTCCCCATAGCGATCGCTCAAACGGCGATCGCCGTGCCAAACTCCAAACAAGTGATGTAACACTAATCCAATGGAAGTCACAAGGGTAAAGGTAGTACCCAACCACAGAGTATGAGCAACACACCAAATTATTTGTCCTACCATCTGAGGATGACGCGTAATCCGAATAATTCCTGTTTCATAGAGGTGAACTTGGGGCTTTTGAATGGCAGCAATTTCTAGTAGATTGAAGGTAGCAGGATATAAAAATAAAAACGAGATAGCTGACAGCAGCCAAACAAATTCTCGCACTCCTGGCACTCCTTGTACCTGCCAAAGTTGCAAACCATCATATCGATGCCCAAAAAAGTAAATAATTAATATGACAGCCAAAGGTAGGCTAACTAATGCAAAGAGAACGCGATAAAGCCTTGAGCCAATATATTTTTCTGCCCAAGGACGCAAAGCAGCGCCTCCACTGTGAGCGATCACAAAAACTATTTGTAGCCCCAGCATGACAAAATGACTGGGTGTCAACCAAGAAATCAACAGCATATACACGGGTGAAATAATTTAAAGAAAATGGAACTCAGTACAACCAATACCACAAAGTATTCAAAGGGAGACTTTAGTCAAGATGTTGTACTACTGTCTTTTTCGAGTCAAATTTTCAAGTTTAATATGCAACAAATCATACCTGGCTGATTGTTGCCAAACCTGATTTGTTCTGTGCATCTGCTCCTTTCAAAGTTTGTGGTTTGAGCCTTATGTCTGACCTTCCTTTCACTTTAGATCAGTTACGTATCCTCAAAGCGATCGCACAAGAAGGAAGCTTCAAGCGTGCCGCTGATAGTCTTTACGTTTCCCAACCTGCCGTCAGTTTGCAAGTGCAAAATCTCGAACGGCAGCTAGATGTCCCCCTATTTGATCGGGGAGGACGACGCGCCCAATTAACCGAAGCAGGGCATCTACTCCTAAGTTACGGTGAAAAAATCCTCAGTCTGTGTCAGGAAACCTGCCGCGCGATTGAGGATTTACAAAATCTCCAAGGCGGTACTTTAATTGTCGGTGCTTCTCAAACCACCGGCACTTATCTTTTGCCTAGGATGATCGGTATGTTCCGACAAAAATATCCAGATGTGGCAGTGCAATTACACGTTCACTCTACCCGGCGGACTGCTTGGAGTGTCGCTAACGGACAAGTTGATCTGGCAATTATCGGCGGTGAAATTCCTGGTGAACTATCAGAATCCTTGGAAGTTGTTTCTTACGCTGAAGACGAACTAGCGCTAATCCTACCTGTCTTTCATCCCTTTAGCAAACTGGAAAAAATTCAAAAAGAAGACCTATACAAATTACAATTCATTTCCCTAGATTCCCAATCGACTATCCGCAAAGTAATCGACCAAGTATTAGCACGCTGTGAAATCGATACCAGACGTTTTAAGGTTGAAATGGAATTAAATTCCATTGAAGCAATTAAAAATGCTGTGCAATCTGGTTTGGGGGCTGCCTTTGTTTCAACTAGCGCGATCGCTAAAGAGTTACAAATGGGTGTTCTACACCGTACCCCCATTGAAAGCGTTGTCGTCAAACGGACACTATGGCTGATTTTTAATCCTAATCGCTATAGATCCAAGGCCGCAGAAGCTTTTAGCCGGGAAATTTTGCCCCAGTTTGCTAATCCTGGATGGAGTCAAGATGTGTTAGCATTGGCACAAAAAAGCATAGTGATATCTACATTGGACATAGCGACCTCCACCTCTTCCGCCCAAGACTAAAATCTGGTGATTATTCCTACCCCTAGAGCTTCTACGTCATTTGTCCGATGTTTTTTGTAAATAACCAATGAGCAAATAATTCGTAATTCATAATGGGCTACGCCCCGCTATGCTAACGTAATTCGTAATTATTATTTCATAGCTTTTCGCCTATCGTACCGTAGACAAGCTAAGAATTTGACATCAGTAAAAAAGTTTCCTGTTCTTAATAAAGAAGTTGAGTTTTTATATAACCTGATTGAATTACATAATTCGTAGCGGTAGCAAGTCCGCGCTCGCTCTTAGGTCTCGCAGAGAGCGTCATTACGCATTATCAATTAGGAATTATTTTGGTCAAAAAGAAAAAGGTACAGAGCAAGTAAATTTATTTATGGAAAATAAAAACATGTATTTATTGACACCTAGTACCAGGAATACTACGTCAGTTGACTCAAGCAAACGCATTGCATTTATGCGTGGCGAAAGAAATTGCGAATTGTGAATTGCGAATTGGTTTGACTAATGACTAATTACGAAAATGGAAGTTTACTGTACTCGTCCACGTTGCCCACGTCCACAAAACTATTTTGCCGATTTAGATGATATTACGACGCTGAAAACAACGCAGCAGAAGTACTGTACTACCTGTGGTATGCCATTGCTGCTAGATGGTCGATATGTACCCGTAAAGCTACTGGGAAGGGGGGGATTTGGAGCAGCCTTTTTGGCACGCGATCGCCGAATTCCAGGAATGCGTCAATGCGTAGTTAAGCAGTTTCAACCATCGGGAAATTTAACCTTAAATCAACTGCAACAAGCACAGTTGATGTTTGAGAGAGAGGCAGAAGTTTTATCACAACTGGGTAACGATCACGAGCAAATCCCTGACTTGTTTGCTTTCTTTCCAGTAATAGTTAATGGTTTGCAACCAGGACAGCAAGACCAGTTTTTTTATTTGGTACAAGAATATATTGATGGGCAAAACTTAGAGGAAGAATTAGTTCAACAAGGCAAATTTTCAGAACAGCAAGTGTTGGAGGTGCTGCAAGAAATCCTGAAGGTGCTAAAGTTTGTCCATCATAGAGGCATTATCCACAGAGATATTAAACCCTCTAATATCATGCGCCGTCGTGATGGTAGACTTTTTCTCCTAGATTTTGGCGCAGTTAAGCAAGTAACAAATGCTGCACTTGGTTCTGCTGGTTCTTCTACAGGAATTTATTCTATGGGATTTGCACCGCCAGAGCAGATGGCTGGGGGTCAAGTCTTCCCATCTACGGATTTATACGCATTGGCTGTAACTATTATTATTTTGTTGACAAATCAAGAAGCAGGTCAACTATTTGATGCCTATAGTAACCAATGGAAATGGCGAACGCAAGTAACTGTCAGTTCTCACCTTGCTGACATATTAGACAAGATGCTGCTACCTGCTGCCAATCAGCGCTTTCAGTCAGCCCAAGAAGTTTTAGATGCACTTAACTCACAAGCAGCTCATGCTGCTACACAACTTAATTCCTCATCTGTAACACTTCCACCTCAACCACCCAATTCTAGTCCCGTCGTCCCCCGCCGCTTACCAACTCAACCAGCATTTTCGACAGTGGAATTGCTGGGTGGGGCGGCATTTAGTGGATTTGAAGGGGCATTAATTGCGATCGCTCTCTTCAGTCTAGTAAAATCACCAATAGTTACTTTGACTACTTCCGCTCTGATTTTAGCTATATTAATTTTTGCCCAAACTAGGCGGTGGATTGAAAAGTTCGATTTATTAATTATTCCAACAATTAGTTTTGCGATTATTTTTTTTCTGCCCTTTTTACATAGGGGACTTAACATTCAAGTAGTAGTTTTTTTAGCAGTTGGAGCAGGCTTAGTAGCGATTTCCTTAACAGCCATATTTCGACTTATTTATAAATTATTATCTCTAATACTTTAAAAACCCTTGCTGCTAACAGCCACCTATGTCTCAAAAAAATGAAACACTTAGTCTTTTCTTAGCTGCTATCATCACCATTGGCTTAATTTTTACTGGCTTATGGTTTTTTATGGAACGGTGGGCGCAACTAAATGGAACTGTTCCTAAACCTTCGGGGAGTAACAATACAGATAATCCCACAAATCAGTTTGTCAATAAATGTAACGTGTCAAATCTTCCAGAGGGAACATTCAACTATGGTGGTAGTACAACTTGGGCACCCATTCGTAAAGACGTAGACTCTGTACTAGAAAGTCTGTGCCCTCAATTTACTTTACGTTATACTCAACCTCCTTCAGGTCAACCAGGATCTGGAACTGGGATTCGGATGTTGATAGATAACCAACTAGCTTTTTCTCAATCTTCTCGCTCAGTCAAGGCAGAAGAAAATGCCGAAGCTAAACAAAAAGGATTTAGTTTGAAAGAAATTCCAGTGGCGATTGATGGAATTGCGATCGCAGTTAACCAAAATTTAAATATCCCTGGTTTAACTGTCGCCCAACTCAAAGATATCTACACGGGCAAAATTACTAATTGGCAACAGGTAGGTGGTCAAAATTTACCAATTACAGTCTACTCTCGCACCAAAGAAGCTGGGGGAACAGTGGACTTTTTTGTGGAAAATGTTTTAAATAAAGATAATTTTGGTACTAACGTTAATTACGTTACTACGACCACAGAAGCAGTACGAAAAGTAGCTGCAAGTCCTGGTGGAATTTACTATGCTTCTGCCCCAGAGATTGTAACCCAGTGTATGATTAAATCTCTATCACTAGGGCGGACAAGCGGTCAATTTGTGCCTCCATACCAAGAACCCCTTGTATCTCAATCTGAATGTCCTAATAAACGTAACCAGTTGAATAGTCAGGCTTTTCGTAGTGGAGATTATGCAATTACTCGCAATTTATTTGTAATTGTTAAACAGAATGGTCAAACAGATCAGCAAGCTGGGGAAGCTTATGCAAATTGGCTGCTGACACCTCAGAGTCAAGAACTGATCGAAAAGGCTGGATTTGTCAAAATTAAATAAGCAAAATGGTTAAAGTTAGCGGAATAATCAAATTATGACTTATACAAAAAATCTCTGAAATTTTTATTGGTCGTGCATCTAGAATTGTTGATTTTTTATCTCCAAACGTAAATTATACAAATAATAAATATTTTAATTTTATTTAAATTTGTTCATGTCACAAAAGAATGAAACTAAAATTTTAGCTTTGACCCTGCTGCTGACAGTTGGAATAGTTGGCGGTGGTGTTTGGTGGTTTACTAACAATGGGGTCAAAATTGGTAATAGTATCACCCAAAATCCCGAAATAGGCAGTAATCCATCCTTACAAAACCGCATTAGTTTTGGTGAAAACTCCTTGATTCTCGGTGACATTTCTCCAATCAAAAAAGAAGGAGTACAAGCGATCGCAGCTAAAAGTTATGATAAAGCGATCGCTAATTTCACAGATGCCCTAAAACTCAACCGTAACGATCCAGAAACGCTAATTTTTCTGAACAATGCCCGGATTGGTTCTTCCAAAAGTTATACCATTATGGCTTCTGTACCATTCGGCACTGACCCCAATGTTGCTTTAGAAATTTTACGTGGTATCGCCCAAGCCCAAAATGAAATTAATACCTCTGGAGGAGTCAAGGGAGTGCCGTTGAGGGTAGGGATAGCTAACGACGACGACAATCGAGAAATAGCCAAGCAAATCGCTTCTAACCTAGTCAGCAATTCAGAAGTATTAGGTGTAGTTGGGCCAAATACTAGCGATTCCACCTTAGCCGCAGGTACTATTTATACTTCAGGACAACTTGTAGCAATTTCTCCTACCAGTACATCTGTCAAAATTTCTAACTTTAGCCACTATGTTTTTCGCACGGTTCCCAGTGATTTTATGGCTGCTAGAAGTTTAGCCAACTATATGGTAAAAACTTTACAGAAAAAAAATGCAGTGGTTTTCTTTAATTCTCAGAGTAACTATAGCCAGTCTTTAAAGTCGGAGTTTGTCTCATCTGTTTCCCTAGAGGGTGGACAGGTATTGAGCGAATTTGATTTGTCTCAGGTGGGTTTTAGTGCAGCTAAAAGTGTAGAACAAGCAACTAAGCAAGGTGCAGAAGTATTGATGTTAGCTGCTAACACTGAAACTCTGGATAAAGCGCTGCAAGTAATTCAGATTAACCAGAAAAAGTTAACTCTGCTGGCGGGAGATGATGTTTACACCACTAAAACTTTAGAAATTGGCAGAGAACAAGCTGTGGGAATGGTATTAGCAGTTCCCTGGCATATTGATGGCGCTCCCAAGTCAGATTTTGCTCAGAAATCCCGGCAGTTATGGGGCGGTGACGTGAGTTGGCGAAGTGCCCTCAGCTATGATGCCACTGTCGCTCTAATTGCGGCATTAGAACGCAATCCTACACGTTCTGGAGTCCAACAAGCACTTTTTTCCTCTGACTTTTCGGCCACTGGCGCTTCTGGTACAATTCGGTTTTTAGCATCAGGCGATCGCAATGCGCCAGTCCAACTTGTAAAAATTGTTCCTGGTTCTCGTTCCCGTACTGGTTATGACTTTGAACCAGTGCATTAATCACCGGAGAAAGACAGAAATCATGAGTGTATTAGCTTAGTTTATCTTTCTTCATATAGTTTAGTTTTATTAGCTATTTCTTAACTTTTAATTAATTTTCAGGCAACAAAATACAGAAGTAGCAATTTTTAGCAACTGGTGAGGTATGAGTAACTAGCAAACCCAGAGTGCTAATGGACAAGTGGTTTAATACCTTGTCTGTTGTGGGAAATCAAGAATAATTTGATCCGGTGAAAATCGGATCAAATTATCAATGCAGTCACTTTTGACTTCGGGATTTTCCTTTATATCTTCAAGCCTAGCTATAGCAGCATTTTTACTTTGGCATTATTTTCGGTGTGTAAAAAGCGCACTTACCTAAACTATGGGCAAAAATACTAAGACCAAACTTATACTGAGTGCAACACCTTTGAGAAGGTTATCGCAAGTAACTGCCACCGCAGCGCTTGGTTTTGCTATGCTTGCAGCTATTGACACAGATCATGCCCAGGCTGTCAATTTGAAAACATTTAATATTTCCGGAAATTTTGCTTCTGCATCTGAGGATGGTTCAGTAGGGCTACCTGTGAATTTAGCAAATGCCTCTTTTAATGGAAGTTATACAGTAGATGTAGATCAATTACCTGCTTCTAGTTCTTTTGTAGATTTGAAAAATTGGACAGTTAACTTAGTCAAGGATAATACTATTTTACGAACATTATCCAACAATTTGGCTGGCAATACAGCTTACATTCAAGAGAACATACTTGCTTTTTCAGACGCAGGGTTATTAACAAAGCAAAACAATAAATTGTACAGTTTTGAACTGAATTTTGACAAAAGCTTCACAGGTACAGATAGCACCAATGATGGAAATTTTTTAGACAATAGTGACCTTGGAAATGTCAAAAATTCGGGCATTACTGCCGTTACTTTCGCTCAAAGTGAGCCTGTTCCTGAACCTCAAAGCATTGCCGGAACAGTAGTTATTGTAACTATCGGTTTGTCGCTGAAAAGAAAGCAAAAAACTTAAATAGCAGCACAACTTTGCTTATCTTCAACGGTATTACTTTTTTCTAAATTTCGTAACCAAGAAAGCACAGTGTAACCAAAATGCCTATTCTAAATCAATCAAATGCTTGCGGTATATGAATATAAATTCTGAAAGACGCATAGCAATATTAGCTAGATAGAAATTACTAAGGAGATGTGCTTTGAGAAGATTTACGAAGTTCTATTTTGCTCTAACACTCTTGCTACTTCCGTCCTTCATCGTCCCGGCGATCGCAGAGGATTCTTCTTTACAGCAAGTTTCGCAACCAAAATCAACCGTTACGACTCAGCCAGATGCAACGCCAGACGTGGCGCGATACTTAAACAATCCAGGCAAGGAACCCCAGCTACCGCCGAAGTTACTCACAAGGCTGCTTCAGGAGCGGATCAAGTACGTCTTCGTCATCTTTAACGAAAACCACTCCTTCGACAACGAGTATGGCACATTGCCCGGTGTGAACGGACTCTACTCAGATGGACAAAAGCCTCGTGACCCCAAGAAAACGCCGGGCTTCACCCAGACCTATACGGATACTGACGGTGCAACCGTCACAGTTGAGCCATTCCGAATCGGATCTGAGCAGAACGCCAGTGCCGTTGACAGCGTTGATCACTCACACACTGGACTGGCAACTAAGCTCCACGTTGTGGACGGCAAGCCACGAATGGATCAGTTTGTCTACGACGAGTACACGCGGTTCGCGTCGAAGGGTGGAGCCGCCAATATTGCTGAGGGCAAGCAGTTCGCGCGTCTTGTCATGTCGCATATCGACTGCGACACCATTCCGTTCTTCTGGAAGTGGGCTAGTCGCTTCACGGTCTTTGACAACATCTTTGCTACTGAAGACACGCCCTCAACCCCGAATGCAGTGGCGATGATCGCGGGGCAGGGGGGTGAAACGCAATGGGTCAAGCACGGTGCAAGTGGCCAATCCTACACCGTAGGTAGCCACACTGGCACGACGCAGGGAGTACCCCTGGTCAACGATCCACAGCCCTTCTATGGCTCCCAGTTCGACACAACGACGGACAACAAACAACCTGCTGGCACGAAAGAGAGCTACGCCGATGGCAACATCTCCTCAAACCTGACCTTTGCGAGTCTGCCACTCACCTTCCAGGGGCGCGATATTCGCTCGGTCTTGGCTGGTAACAGGAATCCTTTATTCGATCTAGCCGACATCCAGCAGGATATCCCCTATATTCACAAACTCCAGACTGAGCCAGTCAATTGGCGCTGGTATCAAGAAGGCTACGATCTCGAACCGACCGATACCAACGGCATTGCTTCCCACAATGCCTATGTCACCCATCACAACGGCGCACAGTATTTCGGCTACATTGCCAATACGCCGGAGGTGAGCAAAAATCTTCGGGGGCTAAATGACTTTTTTAGCGACATAGCTAATAATTCGCTACCTAAAAGTGGCGTGTTCTACATTCGTGGCGGCTATACGAACCAACAGGGTCTGAAGCCGCCGATCACCAACCCCAACACCCCTGCAGATGAGATCGCCGCAATTAATGCTGCGAAGTCAGGTGATGACGACCATCCGGGCTACACCGATCGCCAACTCAGTGAGGGAATGGCGGCTAGGGCAATCAATGCGATCGCGTCAAATCCAAAAATCTGGCAGCAGAGTGCCATCATCATTACCTACGACGAGTCCGATGGTTTCTACGACCATGTACCACCAAGGATCTTATCTTATGGCCCTGATGGGCTGCCCCTCTCGCGTGGTGTGCGTGTACCACTGATCCTCATCTCACCCTACGCCAGGACGCACGCCGTCTCCCACGTCGAGGGCGATCACAACTCGGTGATCGAGACGATCAACACGATCTTTGGTTTGCCTGCCCTTGCCAGTTTGCCCGATGAAGCACAGGCACTCGCTGCTGGCAATTCCCCAGAGTTCAACAAGTTCGGGCCGCCAGGATTCCAGCAGAAGTACCTTGGTCCAAGAGACATCAATTCGCCGATCACCGACAGTTTGCTCTCAGGCTTCGATCCCAAGCGCCTGCTCGGTGTCTCACCGCCACTGCCAGCCTCCTTTGCGAAGATTCCAGATAATGTGGTGAAGACACTACCGCACTACGGCGGTAAAGGCTGTCGGGCGATCGGGATCACGCCAGAGGACAAGCGCCAGGGGATAATTAACAAAATCCCCAAGGGATTCAACGCGCTACCCAGCACTTATCCAGCCGCTAACCCTTAAATCAGTAAACAGTCAACAGTTATCAGTTATCAGATGTAGAGGGCGTAGGTTTTATACCGTTCACTAATCGGCGACATAGTGATTAATTTTCAGTTGGAAGTTTTCGCCCATCATATATTGGGGGACTTAAACCCAGTTATCAAAACTGATAACTGATAACTGTCCCCAGTCCCCATTTTTCAACATTCGCTGAGGATAATTCATGCGCTTCGTGTTAGTCTTCCTGACTCTGTTTAGTGTCTGTTGCTCAATTTCCGATGCTCAGGCGGGTTCTGTCATTAAACGTGTCAAGGAACGCAATGTGGTTCGCTGTGGCAGCGTAGAGCGGACGGGTCTAGCAACTTCAGCCGATCCAGGTGGCTGGAGTGGTCTAAACGTCGATATTTGCCGTGCGATCGCCGCCGCCGTGCTGGGATCTTCTGACCGCATCGAATATCATGAGTATGAGACACCGAAAGACTTCGATGCGGTGCGTAACCAGCAGGATGACGTATACTTCCTCACAGGCTCGGAGATTGAGGAGCAGAAATTGGCTGGTAAGCTGCTGCCTGGTCCGACTATCTTCCTAGAATCCAACGCGGTAATGGTGGCATCCACCTCGGCTGCACACCACGTCAGCGACCTGGCCGGAAAAAGTATCTGCTTCATGATTGGCAGTTCGGTTGAGCGCAGCCTCACGGCTTACTTGGGTGCGCTCCACAAAAACTGGTTCCGTCGGCCGTTCTCTGAAGATGGGGAGATGATCGATACATACAACGTGCAAAATTGCCAAGCTATTGCCGGTGAGATTACGACCCTCGCCAAGATTCGCCTCGACCCTGGGGTAAACCGATTATCGAGCCGCATCCTTCCAGAGTCACTGACGAACTTTCCGGTGATCGCCGCGACCGGAACCGAGGATGGCCAGTGGTCAGCGCTCGTCGCGTGGACAGTACATACATTGATCAATGCAGAGAGGCCGGAAACACACTGGTATGCAGGCGGTGCTGGGGCGATGCCAATCTTTGCACCAGATTTAGGTCTTGACAAGGAGTGGCAGCGCCGCGTTCTTGCGTCTGTAGGCAACTACGGCGACATCTTTAATCGCCATCTGGGGAAAGGCTCCCTACTCAAGCTTGATCGCGGATTAAATGCGAACTATTTCCGGGGAGGACTTCTTCTGAGTCCGTTCCTTGACTAATTTCAACCAAGTATAGAGGTGTCAGAATTTGTGAATAAAACACCCGTCTTCCAAATACAATCTCAAGTAGCAAGAACCTATCAAGTACTTATATTGAATGGAAGCGGGGAGAATTTACTATGTCTCAAAAAAATGAAACAACTATTCTTGTACTATCAATACTGATTACAGTAGGGCTAATAGCTGGCGGTTTTTGGTGGTTTACTAAAAAGTCTGGTGTTAACCTAAATACAATTAATTCTGATAGCTCCAAAACGCCTCAAGCTTCATCAGAAAAGCCTAGTGGCAATACTTTCACTTCAATACAGGATGTTCCTACAGGATTATTCAATTACGGGGGTAGTACATCTTGGGCACCGATTCGGCTGATAGTTGATCCAGCAATTCAAGCGGCGCGGCCAGAGTTTCGGCTCCGCTATGTAGAACCCAGTAATGCATCTCCTGGTTCTGGTACTGGCATTCAATCTCTCATAGACGGTCAACTAGCCTTTACCCAGTCCTCCCGACCAGTTCTAGATCAGGAATTAAACCGTGCCCAGCAGCGTGGGTTGACTTTAAAACAAATCCCTGTGGCAATTGATGGTTTGGCGATCGCAGTTAACCCCAACCTTAACATCCAAGGACTAACGGTAGACCAGTTAAAGTCAATTTACACAGGCAAAATCAATAATTGGAGCCAGGTGGGTGGCCCCACTATTCCGATTAAGCCTTATTCTCGCCGCATTGCTGATGGCGGTACGGTGGAACTTTTTGTCCAAGATATCTTGGGTGGTCAACCTTTCAGTTCCAATGTGGAATTTATTTCCACAACCACCCAAGCCTTGCAAAAATTGGCTGGCAGCCCTGGTAGCATCTACTACGCTTCTGCCCCAGAGGTAATTCCTCAATGCTCAATCAAAGCCTTGCCGTTGGGGCGGACGCAAGGGCAATACATTTCTCCATACCAAGAACCATCTGTCCTCCCGTCCGAATGTCCTGGTAAACGAAACAAATTGAACATTGAGGCTTTCCAATCAGGAAAATACCCGATTACCCGCAATCTGTTTGTGGTGGTCAAACAGAATGGTCAGACTGAGCAGCAAGCAGGTGTCGCTTACGCCAACTTACTGCTGACTGAACAGGGACAGGAACTGATTAGCCAAGCTGGGTTTGTCAAAATTCGCTGACTCTTGCGATCGTCTCCGGCGGGGCGTAGCCCATCGCACTCAAGACAGAGTGGCAAAAATCGCCGCTCTGAACTGTGCTTTAACCAGCTCTATTAATCGACTCTGCTGGCAAGCAAATGAGATTATCGCCTTGAGTCAAAATTAGACCACGTTGACGCAGCTTACCCATTAAACGGGTGACGGTAACACGAGTGGAACCAATCGCGCTCCCAATTTGGGCATGGGTAAGGGGGAAGGGCAGACAATAGCCGCGAATCACATCAGGATCAGTGTCGCTCATTGCTGGCTCTCCATATTCCTCAATTAACAATGTGAGAAATCCTAAGAGTCGGTCAATCGTGCGGCGTTGTCCCAAGGCACTCAGCCACAGTAGCTTACGCTGGTGCTGATACCTAAAGGCATCCATAACTTCACGACGGAAGTGAGGCCAGTTGTCTAAGTCATGCCAGTACATCCACAACACCGCAGTTTGGTCAACATGAGCGTAGGACTGGAGTGTGAATGGTGATTGGGCAACAATTTCAAATGGCTGTCCCGCTCCCACAAAACCCAAGAACGCTTCTTCTGGAGTTCTGTTAATTCGTCGAGACGTTAGCTGGCTAGCAGTCGCACTAACCTGGGCGGTTCCTACCATACGGATCGCACCCCTTTGCACCAAATATAGCAATCCAGGCCGGGCTGGAATGCGCTCATCTTTGCTAAAGGTACGGCAGCGGTAGTGTTCTTGAGCCCAGTCAAGAATGCGTTGCCAAGTTAAAAAAGGCCGTGATGCCTCAGAAAAGGAGGATGGAGATTGCATAGGTAACAAAGAGCGTTCGGCTGAAGACAAAGACGTAAAAAAAAGGGTGCAAGGAGTGTCTTTGTGTTGGCAAGGCAGGCTTAACGCCTAACAGCGCCAGCCAATACAAAGAATAGAAAGCAAATTACTCTCTACTCTTTTGTTATACTTCCTACTGTACAATGATGGTAGTAAAGGTTACTTACTATTCATCGATTATTCATCAAATTTTATCCTCTTCTCATTTTTCTTTATCTAAATTAAATTTATACCGCAAGATAGATGACAGAAAAGTAACAAATATATTTTACATAAAAAATCAAGTAATACTACGTGCCTTATAAATTACAAGTTAGCAAATATACGTCAATCAAACAGTTAATAAACAGTTATTTGATAAAAGTTATAAGCATTAATACTTATGAAAAAGAATATATATGCATAAAAAATGAAAAAATTCATCTATATAAAGGTAGAGATAATGATATAATTATATACACCTCAAGTGTGTCTCTGCGACTATCAAAATCTCAGAATCGAAAAGCGATGGAACTTGCTAGTGTGATCGCCTCAGATATATCAGGGATCTGTGGGGGCGTTTTTAGCATCCAAATAGTTCCTCCTGGTTTAATACATTTTGAATTAACTCACTTAACCTTAGCGGCTTGGTTACAAAACCTGGTATTTGGGAGTTTGGGGGAAGTAGGGGAGGCAGGGAAGGATGAAGACAAGGCGAATAACCAATGCCCCATACTTCGACTACGCCCTTCGGCTACGCTCAGGACAAGCTCAGTACAAGTGCCCAATGCCCAATGCCCAATACCCAATTTGTTTGCAGTTCAATATGCCCATGCACGCTGTTGTTCGCTAGTGCTTCTGGCTCATCGAGAGGGATTGATTAAACTTAAAGAACCAGTTCCAAATACTAGTCCAGCTTTTTGGAGTATTATCTCTCCTAATCCTTTACCTTGGCTTAATTGTGACGGAATATTGCGGCTTAATCACCCAGACGAGCGTCGTCTAATTGGTGAGTTAATACAAGTGGTAGACAACATAGATTCCCCTGATGTTAAGGGTTCTGTGAAATGGGAAAAAGTAGCGCTGAGTTTGAGCCAAGCTTTTGAAAAGTTTTGGTGTAATTGCCGGATTTGGGGTGAGGTGAAAATTACCTCACCAGAGTTAGCCCAAGCCAGACTCGGATTGCTTATGGCTACTCAGTCAGTATTAAGATTTGTGCTAGAGGAAAACTTAGGTGTTTTTGCGCCCTTGGAGTTATAAATCGGTAATGTGGCTTAGGCAAAAATAAAAAACTCCACCCACTAGGGGATGGAGTTTCCCGTCGCTTTCAATAAAAACTTTTATATATCTATTGACTCAATGCATCACCTCAGCTAAATTAACAGGTGTGTGAGGAGCGAACCAGCTAGGACACCGAGACGAAACACGGCCAGTCGTCGGTGTCCTTTCTGATTTATATTGGGTTAGGTTTGAAAAAGTACCGTGATTACAGCAAAAACTTTTCAATTGCTACTGCTGCTCCATCTTGCTCAACGCTGGGAGCTACCCACTGCGCGATCGCTTGCACTCTTGCTGGTGCGTTGCCCATAGCTACGCCAAGTCCAACATACTCTAGCATTTCCACATCATTGAAGTTATCGCCAATGGCCATGACATTGGCTATCTGTAATCCCAGTAATTCTTCGGCTAGGTAACGCACAGCAGTTCCCTTATTCACAGAGGCATTAGTTGCTTCAAAGAAAGTAGCAACAGATGTTGTCAAATAAAGTTCAGCAGGTGTGTATTGGCGGCGCAAATTCCCCAATAGGTGATCGATTACATCGGTGTCATCACACAAAGCAAGAATTTTTGTTGGTTCATTGGTTAAGACTTGACGCAAATCACCCACGGCAATCGGGGTAATATCAGAACGTTCTGCATAAATTTGGGTTTCTCTAGTTAACTCACGGACGTATAGTTGATCGTTGATGTAGAAGTGGACAGATAGGAGCGATCGCAACTCAGGCCGTTCAAAATAGTCGAGTAACTTGTGGGCGATTTCCCTGGAAACAGTCCAATGGCGATGAATTTTTTGAGTGAGCGGATCTTGAATCCAGGCTCCTTGATAGGCCATTAATGGTAGGGTAGAGCTGATATCTTGGTGAAAGCGCAAGGCTGAACGATACATCCTACCTGTAGCAATCGCTACTCGAATTCCTCGTGCTTGCGCTGCAACAATAGCTTGCTTTACAGGTTCGTTGATGGTGTTAGAGTGTCCAGCGATCGTGCCATCTATATCCAAAACTAGTAGTTTAATATCTTTTGCAGCAGCCTGATTATCAGTAAATGCCAAATGTGTAGCAGATGCTTTCTGCATAATGTCCTAAATTTTAAGTTCCAGTAAGAGGTTATACCATTTTGGATTTTAGATTTTGGATTTTGGATTGAGAATAGCGTTCTGAATCTGAGTTTACTGAATTGCGATCGCAGTAACGAAGCTTCTGGCTAAAATAGGGCTATGTCTGAAATCACTTCTACAACCGCAACACGCCCCACGTTCATCCTCGTAGATGGACACTCGCTGGCCTATCGTTCATACTTTGCTTTCGCCAAAGGGCGAGATGGAGGGCTACGTACCAAAACGGGCATTCCTACCAGTATATGTTTTGGTTTTGTCAAGTGCCTGCTGGAGGTAATGGCAACACAACAGCCCCAAGCAATGGCGATCGCTTTTGATTTAGGTGAGGCGACTTTTCGCCATGAAGCTGACGATACTTATAAAGCCGATCGCAAAGAAACGCCAGAAGACTTTATTCCCGACTTAGCAAACCTGCATGAATTGCTCAATGGCTTTAATCTACCAATTTTCACTGCCCCTGGTTACGAGGCAGATGATGTTTTGGGAACCTTAGCACAAAGAGTCACTGCTGCTAGGTATAGGGTGAAGATTCTTACTGGCGATCGCGATTTATTTCAACTAATCGACTCTGACAAAGAAATCACTGTTCTGAATTTTAGTCCAGATGCCCTAAAACGCTCTACAAATAGCATCACGGAATTTGAAGCAGAACAAGTCAAAGAAAAAATGGGAATTTTACCTTCACAAATTGTTGATTTCAAAGCTCTTTGTGGTGACAAATCAGATAATATTCCTGGGGTCAAGGGAATTGGTGAAAAGACAGCAGTGCAGCTGCTAAATAACTATGGTTCTCTTGATAATATTTATACTGCGTTAGATGAAATTAAAGGCGCAACTCAGAAAAAACTGGCAACGGGTAAAGAAGATGCCGATAGGTCTCGCTATTTAGCAACCATAGTTTTAGATGTTCCTATAAAATTTGATTTAGAAAATTGCAAATTAAAAGGTTTTGATACAAGCGTTTTAACACCAATTTTAGAAAAGTTAGAATTCAAGTCTTTTTTAGGCAAAATCAACGACCTTCAACAACGTTTTGGTGGCAAAGTTGAAGGCAAAGTCGAAGAAAGCCAAGAAGCTAAAACAGACGAAAATAATCTCAATTTTACTAACTCAGGATTCAGCACTGATGAAGATAATGATTTGTGGTTTTTCAGTGCTAGTGATACAGCAGCAGTTACACAACAATCTACTTCCTCAATTACACCACGCATCATCAATACTGAAGCAAAATTAACTGAGTTAGTGAAACTTTTGCAAAAATTCACTAAACCAGAAACACCCGTTGCTTGGGACACTGAAACTACAGCTTTAGAACCGAGAGATGCTGAGTTAGTAGGAATTGGTTGCTGTTGGGGAATGCAACCAGATGAAGTAGCCTATATTCCTGTGGGACATAAAACTGGGGAAAATTTACATAAAGATTTGGTGCTAAAAGCATTACGCCCAATTCTCGAAAGTGCCGATTATCCCAAAGCGTTACAGAATGGAAAATTTGACCGCTTAGTTTTAAAGTGTCAAAGAATTAATTTGGCGGGAGTAGTGTTTGATCCCATGCTGGCAAGTTACATTCTAAATCCTGATTCAAGTCATAATTTGATGGATTTATCGCAGCGATATTTGGGATTAATAGCAAAAAGTTATTTGGATTTAGTTCCTAAAGGTAAAACCATCGCTGATATAGATATTCCTGCCGTAGCAGATTACTGCGGTATGGATGCTTATTCTACCTTTGGCTTAGTGCCGAAATTGCGTGAAGAACTGGATAAAATTCCAACTTTGTCTAAGCTGTTAGTGGAAGTCGAACAGCCACTAGAAGCGGTTTTAGCCGAAATGGAATACACAGGTGTCCGCATTAATTCAGCTTATTTACAAAAACTTTCAGAGCATTTAGAAACTGAGCTAGCCAGGTTAAAAGAGGAAGCAACTAAAATAGCTGGGGAAAATTTTAACTTAGGTTCTCCTAAACAGTTGAGCCAAATTTTGTTTGAAAAGTTGGGGTTAAGTACTAGACATTCTCGTAAAATTCAAACAGGCTTCTCTACAGATGCAGCGACACTGGAAAGACTTCAAGAAGATGATAAAAGTGGATTTGTTGAGGCGATCATTGAGTATCGTACTCTATCTAAATTAAAGTCTACTTATGTTGATGCATTGCCTGCATTGGTGCGTCCAGATACACAGCGAGTGCATACTGATTTTAACCAAACAGCAACATCAACTGGTAGGCTATCTTCTTCTAATCCAAATTTACAAAATATCCCCATTCGTACAGCTTTTAGTCGCCAAATTCGTAAGGCATTTTTGCCAGAACCTGGCTGGTTAATGGTGGCTGCTGATTACTCACAAATTGAATTGCGAATTTTGGCTCATTTGAGTCAAGAGCCGATATTAGTACAAGCATATCAGCAAAATGAAGATGTTCACACTGTGACGGCGCGATTAGTGTTTGAAAAAGAAAATATAACCTCAGAAGAACGAGGGATAGCAAAAACTATCAATTTTGGCGTGATTTATGGAATGGGTTCTCTAAGGTTTTCGCGCTCAACTGGGATAGATAAAACCATTGCCAACGAGTTCATTAAGCGGTTTAATGAACGATATCCGAAAGTATTTGCATATTTAGAGGGAGTCAAAAAAGAAGCGATATCTCTTGGTTATGTAGAAACTATCCTCGGTCGTCGTCGTTATTTTGACTTTACTAATAACAGTTTACGCAAATTAAAAGGCAGTAACCCAAAAGATATTGATCTGAGTAAATTGAAGAATTTGGGTGCTTATGATGCAGGTTTACTACGCTCTGCTGCTAATGCACCAATTCAAGGTTCCAACGCTGATATTATCAAAATTGCGATGGTGAGATTGCATGAGGTTTTGAAGGACTATCAGGCGCGTTTGTTGTTGCAAGTTCACGATGAATTAGTGTTTGAAATTCCCCCTGATGAATGGGAAGAATTACAGCCACAAATTAAGTTGGTGATGGAAAATGCAGTCCAATTGAGTGTGCCGTTGCTGGTAGATGCGCGTGTTGGTGAAAATTGGATGGAGACAAAGTAAGTTGAACTTTGACCAAATAATTCGTAATGGGCTGCGCCCCGCTTCGCTAACGTAATTCGTAATTAATTCATTCAGGGTACAGAGCAAATTAATTTATTAATCAAAAAATAAATTTATTCATTATTCAAAACCACCCGCCTTTAAATGTGGGGTAATAATTACTCTCTTAGAACTTACGCACGAGTTACGGAATAACGAACCGCAAGGGCGCACTGGCCTCTGTGCGCCCTTGCGGTTAAGAGACTTGTTCGCTCTTAGCGTTCCCGTAGAGTAGCAACTGGCGCGACACAGAGAAATTAGAGTTTGAGAGATATTTTGCGTAAGTCCTATCTCTTACAAATTATCCTGACAAGCCTTTTAAATAGAAAAATGCCAATCAGTTTATTTGAAAGTTTAAAATTATATATTAATTTGACAAAGTAATCAAGAGCCAAAAGTATTGACTATTGACTCTTGATGATAGAGTAGGCAATAGTTAATAGTTAACCGCCACGCTTCAATGCTGCTTCTACCTGCTGTAACTCCTTCTCTAAACGATTCTTGAGTTTTTCGGGTACAGGACGATTTGGGTAAGAACTGTAGTGTCCAGCGAGGGAGTTGAGGGCTGTTCGCATGGTTGTAAAAGAGCCAAGACCAGAAACAGAGTTAACTCGCTGATAGCGAGCTGAAAAGTCATTAATTTTTTGACGCGCTTCTGCTTGAACTGCTGCTTTGTCTGATGAATCTTGTGATACATCTAGAGCTTGTCTCATAATATTGACCACAGCTAAGGTGTCTTGGCGATAATCCCCAGTCAAGCTATCTGGACTGCCAGAACAGCCCATTAAGCCGATAGATACAACCAAAACCAGCGCAAGCAAACGCGACCAATAGCGCTTCATATTCATTAACTAAAAGGATACGTAAATCAACGTCCATCGTATCTTGGATTGGTAACTTGGGGATCAATCAATTTAGTTAGGAATTAGGAGTGAGGAGTGAGGAGTTAAAAAACTTCATTCATTCATCTCGAAACTCAGAACTCTGTTGAGCTAATTTAAATACTTGTCCGCAAGCCTTTGACTTGACTCTCTAACTCCTAATTTTTTGATAAAGAGTGTTGCGTTGTTGGTAAGGTCTTCTTAAAGAAGCGATCGCAGTTTGCAAAGTTTCCACTTCCATACATGTACCGCCTAAAGCACCTGCCATTGTGGTAATATGCTCCTCCATCAATGTGCCGCCAATATCGTTGCAACCCCAAACGAGGGCTTCTGTTGCACCTGCAAGCCCCAGTTTTACCCAACTCTGCTGATGGTTAGGAATCCAATTACCTAAGTAAATCCGCGCCACAGCGCCTAGCAGCAGTGCATCACTCAAAACTGGTTGATCGCGTCCGACACGGCGACGTAAGGGTTTGGGCGCTTCTTGCCCAACGAAGGGTAATAAAATAAACTCTGTTATCCTTGCTGGATATCCTTGATCAATGGCGGTTTGTTGGAGCGATCGCAATTTTTCTAAATGCCCAATTTGTTGTTCGTGGGTTTCAATATGCCCAGATAACATCGTACTGGTGGTATGCAAGCCTAATTTGTGAGCGGTGCTAACAATTTCTAGCCAAGTCGCTGTGTCAATCTTCTCTGGACACAATATCCGCCTTACATTATCGTCTAATACTTCAGCTGCTGTTCCCGGCATTGAGCCAACACCAGCATCGCGCAAAGCAGCAATTACATCAGCATACCTAAGTCCGTCTAGTCTGGCGATAAATTCCACTTCTTGGGGAGAAAAAGCATGTAAATGTATCTGAGGAAATTCTTGTTTGATGGTTTCCACTATTTTGAGATAATAGGGTAAAGATTTGCCATTTATCTGCGCTTGTGGATTTAATCCCCCCTGCATACAGATTTCTGTCGCACCCCGTTGCACTGCATCTGTCGCTTTTTCCAAAATTTGCGCCGAATCTAACCAGTATGCATCGGCATCACCATCATCTCGACGGAATGCACAAAAACTACAGTGTTGCTCACAAATATTAGTAAAGTTAATATTACGATTAATTATGTATGTAACCGTATCGCCTGCTTGAGTATAGCGGAGTGTGTCGGATGTATCACGTATCGCTGCGATCATCTCCGGGTCAGTTTGTTGTAACAACATCACTCCCTCTTCAAGAGATAAGTCGTATCCCATCAAGGCACGCTCAAGAATTTTTTCAACAGTAATTTTTGTCAGCATTACTTTCTTAACTTCTGAGTAAATCTTAATTTTAGGATCTTGTAAATAATCAAATTTTACTTAATAAATACACCAAGTTCTGGAGAATTCCAAGAGCGGATATAAGTTTTATCTTTAAAATTAATTTCTTGAGATTTCTTTTGTTTACTTTTTTTAGTTTCCATTGAAATAATTCCACAAGGCTCAAAATCTTGATAATAAACCTCTTTTTCTAAACTTGCCGAAATATTAGTTACATTAATATGTTGAATTTTAAGTGCTTTTTGATTATTTTGCTGCAAAAGTACCCATAAAGGGTATTCCCAAGGGTCATTTCCCATTGATAGCCCAATATTTGAGCATTGTTTGGAATTTAAAAACTCAACTGCTCCTGTGTAAGTACCTTTGAGGAATGGTCTATTACTAAAATACTGCTCAATTCTGGGGGTTTGGAATATATTATTGCTATCAATAATAGGTCTGTACCTATTAAAAAACACCCACGGTAATGATGAAATTAGCAGAAATGTTACTATAATAATTGCGATTTTTTGCTGTTTAAATTTAGATAATACAACACCTAAAAATGGAGACATTAGGACAAACAAAGGTAAATGCAGACGACTATTCCAGGCTTGCCATTTTAGCAAGTAGCAAAATATCAAAAATGTAGATGCGGTAGCAAGAAGATAAGTAAAAATATAATTTTCTTTACGTAGTGATTTTCGAGTTAAAAAAATAATTATACATATTATTATCAGCGCTAAATGTAGTAAATTACCAGCACTATTTTCATTACCACTTATCCCAATTGTTGACCAGCCTCCTGGTACAAAGAATGTCTGGGAAAAAGTTGTCCGAGGATCGTTATAATCTACACCTATGAATACATGTATAAGTTGAACTAATTTGTTCGCTTTTCCATTCCAGAAACCAATCGGTGTTCCTATATGTAAAGCAATATTTCTCAGGATATTAGAAATTAGTATATTAACACCGAGTATTTCATTAAGATAGCCACTCGCTTCACCAAGTGGCGAAGCAAATAAATTATAATTACGTAAGTAGTGACTAATATTCAGTAGCAAAGATATACTTCCTACTATCAAAGCAGGCTTCCATGCTTGCCACCGTAAGCGTTTAATCAGGTAAAAAATAAACCAAATTAAGAAGGGAAATACATAAAAATAAGCAGTTCCCTTGCTCAAAATAGCTAATCCTGTGCTACTACCAATATTAAATGAATTCGTCCAAATATCGCTTTTTCTTGCTTGGATAGTTGATAATAAGTAGTAAGCAAGACAAACTAACCAAAATGCAACTACATAATCATTTTGAGTGCTTGAAGCTTGCAAGATTCCCATAGGAATTGTTGCAGTTACAACCGCAGAGAAAACTTGACCTCGTAAATCTGCTCCCAATTGTTTTGCAATTAATGACACTCCAATAATACAGCCAATCATACTGAACCATTGAACTAAGTTAGCGAAGTAGTCACCACCACTTAAAATCTGAAAATGCAAAATCACGAACTCTGACCAAGGGTTTTGATACAGTTGTGGAGTATAACTTGTTGGATAATGAGCAATGGTATGATTTTGTATCCAATAAGCAACACGACTCATGTGATAGTCCATAGAATCCCAGTTATTGGGTGGTGCGATGATGGCAATTAATCCAACTGTCGCTACAACGAAACCTATACCACATAACAATAAATTTACGAAGGGTTTACTTTTAATATCTTTATTTATTTGAGAAGAATGTATTTGCTCGGGATTCGGAAGTATTTGGTGATTTAATCGAAAATGTATATAAATTAATATTATACATATTAACATCCAGATTCCTAATATCCAGCCAAAAGTAATTAATTTAAAAAAACTCAAAAGTTCGGTGATTGCAGTGACTAAAATTCCCCAGTAAGTAATTGCTAATATCAGCGAATCGCGCCAATTATTAAGTTTTTTATTAATTAATAAAAAAAGAGTAATTAAGGAAATAATAGGCAAAAATATAAACATAAATAATATTCCCAACTTTGAATCTCATTTATTATCCAGAATGTACTTCTCTAATGGCTTTTTCTGCTTGCTTGTCTGAACCTGTAAATCCCCCACCACGTACAAATATTAAGTGTACAACTGCTAAAGCGATCACGGCTACCACTAAAAGCCAGTTACTCAATCCTTTTTTAGACTGTTTCATTGTATTGAGGTTCCGTTAAATTAATTTTAAAAATTCCAATTCTTAAGGCGTATAGCATTGTAGCTAATTCCATACCATATCAGCACAGTCAGCAACCCTTCGCTAATTGCTAGAAGAACTTGAGTAATTGCAAAAATATTGACAAATTTAATAAAAACTCCACCTTTTAGGGGATGGAGTTTTTGGTTTCTTACCCATTCCTTATTCACCATGCCAAAAACTCCAACTTCATCCCGCAAGTGACGAAGAGTTTTTTATACAGAAGTCACTGTATAAATGTTGTAATATTTAAGTAACTTGAGCTAAAGTTTTCAGGAAAAAATTTTTCCTTTCTTTAAATTTAATAACTTCAGTAGCAGTTTTGAAGCACTATAAAATTATTGACAATAATTACTAATTCATCTAAAATATTAATAATAATTACAAATATTTTGCAATTATATAGTGCTAACCGTAACGAAATCTCATGCCCAACAACTTCGCTCTAGGTAACGCCAAACCTTGGAGCCGTCGTCAATTATTGCAGCTAGGACTAGCAGGTGCTGGTGTGACTGGTGCAGCTGGACTTTGGCAGATGCTAAATCTACAAAGTCAGTCAATGGTCAAAGTGCCACCACTCAATATTGAAGCACTAGACGACGTTGCTAACCCGATGAGGATGTTAAGGGATTTTGATTATGGGACGGTAAAGCAAGAAAATGGGCGGACTATCCGAGAATTTCAGTTAACTGCGGGTACTTCCATAATCAATCTTAATAGTGTTGTCTCTTACAACATCTGGGATTTAAACGGTCGCATACCGGGGCCAACGCTACGGGCAAAACAGGGCGATCGCATTCGGGTACTATTTCTTAACAAGGCGGGACATTCTCACTCTTTGCATTTTCATGGCGTTCATCCGGCAGAAATGGATGGTGTTCGCCCAGTCAGGAATGGTAGTGCCACAATTTACGAATTTGATGCTGAACCTTATGGCGTTCACTTATACCACTGCCATATTGAACCAGTTACCCGTCACATCGCTAAGGGACTATATGGGATGTTCATCATCGATCCACCTACTCCCCGTCCCCCAGCTGATGAGATGGTATTAGTGATGGGTGGATATGATGTGAATGATGATAGCCATAACGATTATTACGCCTTTAACGGTCTGCCCCATTATTACATGCATCATCCGATTCAAATTTACCAAGATCAGTTGATTCGGCTGTATATTCTCAACATCATTGAATACGATCCGGCAGTAACGTTTCATCTCCACGCCAACTTCTTTGATGTCTATCGCTATGGCATGAGTATGAAGAAGAGTGAGAAAACAGATGTGATTACGATGGGCATCGCAGAAAGGCACATTTTAGAATTTGCTTTTCGCTACCCAGGTAAGTATATGTTCCATCCCCATCAGGATGCGATCGCAGAAAACGGTTGCATGGGTGAATTTGAAGTACTTGCCCAGAGCAATCAAAAGACTGTTAACAATTCATGACAAAGTAAATAGTAATTTCTATTCAGGCTAAGTACAAGGTACTTAATTGGTAATTAATAAAATTTTAAATCAAATAGTTGATAAAAAATATCATTATATGAGAAAGTAAAATCTATGACAATTTGTCAAACGAACTACCTTTGGGTAATAGTTTGAAGCATTTGAACCAATACCTTTTAAATTGTGCGAGGAACAGAAATGATAAAATTTCGCTATATCTGTTTAACAGTGGCAGCTGCGGCAATAGTTACCTTAAGTTCCTGTAGCAGTACACCAACCGCAGAAAATCCCTCAGCACCAGTTACTAGCCCTCAAGCTACAGAGGCAGTAAGTGATAACAGTCATAGTGGTCACGGTGGCAAAGAAAAAATTAACATCAACACTGCTATATTATCAGAATTGGATAAATTTGAAGCCAAACTAGGGGTTCCGGCATTATCCAACAAAATCCAGGCAAATCGTCCTTACGGTAGCCCACAAGATTTAGTTACTAAAAAAGTAATTACTCAAGAACAATTCGACCAAATTAAAGACCAAGTTGGTGTTCAAGAAGTTGTACTCACAGGTGAGGCAAAAGATGTTGATTATATGTCTAAATTAGGCTTAATGAAAGGGCATCTTTTGGTAGCACAAGAACTGCTGGACCAGAATCAGCCAAAACAAGCAGAACCTCATATTGGACATCCAGTTGAAGAGATTTACGTTGATGTAGAAGATCAATTGAATGAACGAAAAGTCAAAGAATTTAAGACAACTTTAGTAAGTTTGCAAGATTTAGTGAAATCTAGCCCGAAAGATAGCAAAGTTACAACTAATTTTACTTCTTCAATGGAAGCAGTTGACACAGCGATCGCAGCTTTGCCAGCAGCTCAACGCTCAAAACCAGGATTTGCGCTACAGGTAATTAACGAACTACTAGATTCAGCTAACTCCGAATATGGCGCGGCGATCGCAAATGGAAAAGTAACCGCGCCAATTGAGTATCAAGACTCCCGTGGTTTTGTCTTTTACGCCAATGAATTATACAAAGGAATTTCTAGTCAAGTAGCTCAAGTAGATCCCGAAGCACACAAAGCGATCGATACTAGTTTCGCTGAACTCATAAAAGTTTGGCCTGCTGCCATCCCACCAGCAAAAGCAGTCAAAACACCTAGTGATGTTACCAAGCTAGTGAAAACCATTGAAGAAAACTCTCAAAATGTGGTTGATAAATCCAATACCCAAGCACAGCGATAACACTTTGTTTTAATGGGAAGCAGATAGTAAGGAGTTTAAAATAGTTAGGAGTTAGGAGTTATGAATTAGGAATTATGAGTTATGAGTTATGAATCCCGAACTCCTAACTTACAACTCCTAACTCCTCACTCCTAACTCCTAACTCATGAAAATTCGTTACTTGAACTAACAACTGATGCAAGAACTTGACCAGAAAAAGACCATTGACCTGCTGAACTCCATCATGGAATTTGAACTAGCAGGGGTAGTGCGCTATACACATTATTCTTTGATGGTGACTGGCCCTAACCGTATTCCGATCGTGGCTTTTTTCAAAGCACAGGCAAGTGAATCTTTACTTCATGCCGAACAAGTAGGAGAAATTCTCACCGGTTTAGATGGGCATCCTTCTCTGAAAATTGCCCCAATGGAAGAAACCTACCAGCATAAAGTCAAGGATATCTTGGAAGAAAGCTTATCCCATGAAAAAAAGGCATTGGATCTGTATAAAAATCTGCTCGAAACTGTTACCAATGCCAGCATTTATTTGGAGGAATTTGCTCGCGGTATGATTGGGCAAGAAGAGATGCATAATCTCGAACTGAAAAAGATGCTACGCGATTTTAGTTAATAGTCATTAGTCATTAGTCACTTGTACTGCCCTTCGACTACGCTCAAGAACCGCGACTTGCACGCTCGCTAGTCGAAGGGAGCCGAAGTATTAGTCATTAGTCATTGGTCATTAGTCAAAAACAAATTCAAAGGACAACTGACTAATGACTAAGGACAAAAAACAAAGGACAAAAAATGAATTTTAGTACTGCTCTACCTACTTTTGTAATCACACTCCGAGAAGGAGTAGAAGCTGCCCTTGTTGTTGGCATTGTGCTAGCGTTGCTCCAAAAAGCTAAACAATCCCGACTCAACTCTTGGGTATATGCTGGTGTCGGCGTTGGTATTGTCATTAGTGCTTTAATAGGCGTGCTATTCAGTTCGATAATTCAAATACTGGGAGCAGCAAATCCTCAATACACCACTGTAGTTGAGCCAGCACTAGAGGGTGTGTTTAGTGTCTTAGCGATCGCAATGCTCAGTTGGATGCTAATCTGGATGACCAAACAAGCCAGATTTATGAAAGCTACAGTTGAGGGAGCAGTAACAGAAGCACTGACACAAAACTCAAATGCTGGCTGGGGTGTTTTTACTTTAATTTTAATTGCCGTTGTCCGCGAAGGCTTTGAAACTGTTCTCTTCGTTGCTGCTAATTTTCAACAGGGATTAATGCCAGCATTGGGTGCTATTGCTGGTTTAGTGGCGGCATCTGCCGTTGGAGTACTGCTATTTAAATGGGGTGTCAAAATTAACATCCGCCAGTTTTTCCAGGTAATGGGCGTTTTATTAGTATTGATTGTCGCTGGTTTGGTAGTATCAGCCTTGCAACATTTTGACGAAGCAGTGGCTAACCTTGCCCTTAGCAGTCGCGCCACAGAAAGCCTTTGTTTCTATTACGAACGCTTTACAAAAGTTCACTCCTGTATTTTGGGCCCAATGGTTTCCAATACTTCCACAATCTTGCCTGACGAACAGTTTCCTGGCATTATTCTCAAATCTTTATTTGGTTATAGAGATAATCTGTATCTTGTGCAAGCAGTGGGATATGTGGCATTTTTACTCACCATTGGAGGACTGTATTTCCGTAGCCTTGGAGGTGCTGCTCCTGAAGGTAGAAAGAATATTCCCTTTGCTCAAAAACCAATTAATTCTGCAAAAGATTAAAACCCATAGTGTTTGAGTTACATATTGGGACTCAAACACAAATCTATCAGACTGTTCGTGTAGCACAAATATGTGTCAGAAAAGGAAAAATAAAAACTTTAGGTTTAGACAACAAACTCAATCTAAATAAATTGGTTAAGTAAATAATACTCCTTAATATAGGACTCCGATTTGATTTTTGAAAACATCCTGAGACTGAAAAGCTCGTTTTATCAGGGTTTTATTTAAAATCTTGTTTATAAATCAGACAGAAGTCTTATAAATACTGTTGATTGTCATCACCTGCGATAAATACATCCTTGATTGACTGCGACGTTCTCTCACTTAATTAAGCTACCTAAGTGCCCTGTGTTGCAAACAACGCTTGCTTAAGCTGCTGACAAGTCTTTTCAATTGCATCTATACTACCTGGATTCACCAGACCATAATAATCAAACACATAGACTCGGTTATTTTTAGTTGCTTGCAGTTGTTGCCAAAAAGCTTCCTTTTTCAATGAATCTAAAAGCGTTGCTTCCGAATTACCTTGTGGTGGATTAACCGAAATTATCACCTCTGGATTTGCTTCTAAAACTTTCTCAGCCGAAAGCGTCACGTAGCCAGGAATTGGACTTTTCCCTTGTAAATCTGCTGCTATATTTTTCGCCTGGAATTTCGCCAGTAAATCCCCTGCCCAACTATTTTTATTCGGCGTTAAAATTGGTTGACGACTAACCAGCACTAGAGTAGAAAAACCCGGATTTAGCTTCTTTGGCAAGAAAGTTTTGTAACGATTTAACAAAGGCTGAGGATCAGCGTCAATTGATTTAGCAAGTGTTTTAGTAAGTTCTTCTAGAGATTCCCAATTATTATTCATCTTAGTAAGAAAGGTAGGAATTCCTAGTTGCTGAAGTTTTTGAATTGGGATGTTAGAAAAACCTTCTACACCAATAACTAAATCTGGTTTGAGTGCTACCACTTTTTCTAAATTTGGTGGATTTTGCCCTTCACTAACACGGGGAATATCCTTAAATCTTGAGTCATTATTAAATAATTTACTACCAGTGATGCCAACAATTTTTGTTTGATCGAGTCGAAAGATAATGTCAGCAGAAAGAGAAGAAAGAGCAACAACTCTTTTTACTGCTCCTTTTGGTAGTTGCTGAGAATATGTGTTTATTGTCTCAGTAGAGTTTGTGATTTTTGTTGGTGGCTGCTGCTGAGTAGTTGCAGTCGTGCAAGCAGCTAAAAGCATACTCATCAAAAATGCTAAAGCAGATAAAAGCCAACGACGATGCATATTAAAATTCCTTTTGGGGTAAGAATGGAATAAGCAGATTTTCACTAACTAAGGTACTATCCAATAACAGACTAAGCTTGATGTGTATTTAGATGTTTATATTGCTCTATATGTCTTTATGTATTTATATCTTTATCAAAAAATGCAGCAACACAAACAAGCCTTTGGTAGTCTTAAAAAATAAGTTTTCAAACCCCTATCAATTAGAAGTATAATTATATACATTAACTCCGATTTATCTGAATTGGGGTCGATGATTATTGTGTCCATCTACTGCTAGATATGTCTAACCATCCCTTGAGCGTTGCAAGAGCAACATTATTTTGGCGGCGTCTATTCGCTATTGTTTTCACTAGTAGTTCGTTACTCCCCAACTTTGCAAGCGAACCAGCAAGGGCGCAAGTAAACCAGTATTGTCAATTATCGTCAACGGCAGCACAAGAAAAAGAAAACTTACGTTTGTCAGCCCTCAAAGGCAAACCAGATGCCCAAACCCGCTATCAAAATATCCTACAAGAACAGGCACAGAAATTACACGAGTGCCGCACGCGGACTTGGCCGCAAATCCAAGCCATTTGGTTGCGCTTGTATCCCTGTGACATTCAGCCAGGAATAATAGACCAGATTATGGATCGGATTGTCAACCGTGGCTACAACCAAGTTTATTTAGAAGTATTTTACGACGGGCAGGCATTATTGCCAGCAAAAGCTAACCCAACGGTTTGGCCTTCTGTAATTCGCACTCCAGGAGCAGAAAACGCCGATTTACTCGCCACAGCAATTAAAAAAGGTCGGCAACGCGGTTTAAAGGTTTACGCTTGGATGTTTACCACCAATTTCGGCTATACTTACGCCCAGCGCCGAGATAGAGAAAGTGCGATCGCTCGTAATGGCAAAGGTCAAACGAGCTTATATGTTGTAGACAACGGCTCTCAAGTATTTATCGACCCTTATAACTTGCAAGCAAAACGCGACTACTACCAATTAGTAAAAGAAATTTTGCGCCGTCGCCCAGATGGCTTGCTATTAGACTATGTGCGCTATCCCCGACAAGCAGGAAGTGATTCCATCGCTACCAAAGTTTCAGATTTATGGCTATATAGTCCCGCAACCCAAGAAGCTTTATTTAAACGGGCACTAAATTACAAAGGGCTGGACTTGATTCGGCGCTTTTTGAGTAAGGGATTCGTCGGCGCCGGAGATATAGCGGAAGTTGATAACCTTTATCCTCAAGAAGGGGAACCTCTGTGGCAAGGACGCATTCCTCCATTAGCGCAAAAATCAATTCTGCGTGCAACGGATAGACAGCCGCTTTTACAATGGGAGTTATGGCAGCTTGCCGTTGCCCACGCCATGCAAGGAATTTTAGATTTTGTCACCTTAGCCAGTTATCCAGCAAAGCAGCTAAGTATTCCCACAGGAGTAGTGTTTTTCCCGGATGGCAACCAAACTGTAGGACAAGGGTATGATTCCCGTTTGCAACCTTGGGATCGGTTCCCCACTACATTACAGTGGCATCCTATGGCTTATGGGAATTGCGGTAATGTCAGTTGTATTGTGACACAAGTGCAACGAGTTTTGAGTATGGCAAAACCGGGTACGCAGATAATCCCAGCTTTAGCAGGCAAATGGGGAGCATCTGTTACTAATCGTCCATCCCTAGAGGTGCAAATGCAAGCACTTCGCCAATACGCCCCCCAACTGAAGGGAGTTAGCCATTTTGCCTATTCTTGGCAATATCCTGAGAGTGATAACGATCGCAAATTTTGTCGCATTCAGTAAACAGCAGATACAGCAGAATTCAAAAGGAAAATTTTCCTCATCTCCCCAATCATCTAATTGCGTTGTTATCAAATAGATTTATATCCCACATTGGGCTGAATCCCCCACTAATTGATTCTGAGTTCAGTATTCTTCAATTAACTTAACGTGAGTTCGACGGTTAGAAAAGGCAAAAAGTTTGCTAAATTTTTAAATATTCTGTAAACCTAGAATATACCTAATTTTAGCTACTACAAATTATTGAGGATTAACTATGGAACCTGTTTCTATGATTATTGCGGCTTTAGGTGCTGGTGCGATCGCAGCTACTAAAGATACCGCAGGAACAGCCGTTAAAGATGCCTATCAGGGTTTGAAAACCTTGATTAAGAAGAAGTTTGAAAGTGAACCAAAAGCACAAATGGTTCTGGAAGAACACGAAACAGATCCTGAAACCTATGAAGCACCACTTAAAAAGAAATTAGCGGAAGCTGGTGCTGATCAAGATGCAGAAATTATTAAGTTAGCGCAGGAGTTGCTGAAACAGTTAAAACCTGAAGAGTCGGCAACAGGTAAGTATAACACAGTATTTCAAGGAGAAGTGAAGGGGATTCAGGTGGGCGATCGCAACACACAAGAAAATAAATTTGGCTAGAAGCCATTGGAGTATCTAGATGGCTGAAGAGAGTTCCAAATACCACTCAACTTTTAAAAATGAGGTCAAAGGTGCTGTAGTTGGTGAAGGAAACATTATCTACAACTACTTCTACTCTAGGGAAGAGGTAAAACCTGTTGATTCTGCGATCGCTGTTGATGAATATCTCCCTTGTCCTTATCAGGGTTTGTTTCATTTTGGCCCCAATGATGCTGAGTTTTTCTTTGGGCGGGAAATTTTTATAGAAGAACTTTATATTACAACTAAAACCCGTAATTTTATACCCGTGCTGGGTGCGTCGGGAAGCGGTAAATCTTCGGTAGTATTAGCTGGATTAGTCCCTAAGTTACAAAAAGAGGGTCATTGGCAGTTTACTCACTTTCGTCCTGGTTCTGATCCTTTCCATGCGATCGCTTTAGCTCTTGTTCCTCTTTATACACCCAACTTAAATGAAACCAAACAAATTATCCAAGCGCGAGAGTTAGCTGATTATTTGCAAAAAGGCTCTGTTCCTCTCTCAGACGTTTTTGCTAAAATTCGGCAAAATCACCCCGATCATCGAGTCCTGCTGATTGCTGACCAATTTGAAGAAATTTACACACTCTGTAACAATCAGGAAATTCGCCGTAAGTTTCTCGATTGCTTATTAGCCAGTTTAGAAACTCCTATTTCTCTGTCTTCATCGGCTACGGTGTTGGTAGCAACGATGCGGGCAGATTTTTTGGGAAATGCTCTCTCCTATCGTCCCTTTGCTGATGTCTTGCAAAATGCTGATGTGAAACTGGGACCAATGAATCGGGAGGAACTAAAAGAAGTCATTGAAAAACCTGCTCAAAAATTAGGGGTGACATTTGAAACAGGACTGGTAGAACGCATTCTTAATGATGTGGAAGACCAACCTGGAAATTTACCTTTGCTAGAGTTTGCATTAACAGAGTTGTGGAACAAGCGAACGGGTAAACAATTAACTCACAAAATCTATGAAGAAATTGGTCAAGTAGAAGGTGCATTAGCTCGCCATGCTGATGAGAAATATGGCAACTTGACAGATGATGAGAAGGAAAAAGTCCGGCGGATTTTTATTCAATTAGTGCGTCCGGGTGAGGGAGCAGAAGATACCCGACGCATAGCGATGAAAGCGGAATTGGGGGAGCAAAGCTGGTCTTTGGTAAAAAAATTAGCTGATGCTCGGTTGGTGGTGACAAGTCGCAATCTCAGCAGTCAAGAAACGGTCGAAGTAGTTCATGAAGCTCTGATTCGTAATTGGGGAGAACTGCGAGAATGGATGAATACAAACCGCGTTTTTAGAGCTTGGCAAGAGCGACTGCGGTCAGCAAAGGAACAATGGGAAGCAACGAAACAAGATTCTGGGTCATTGTTGCGCGGTGCAGCTTTGGCGGAAGCAGAAGAAAAACTGAAGGAACGCCCCGAAGACTTAATTGATGAGCAAGAATTTATTAATCAGAGTATTGAAGAAGGAAATCGCCTCAAACAAGCCGAAGCAGCCCGCATAAAGCGCGAAAACAGAACCGCCTGGGGGATTGCGGCGGGTTCAGTGGTGGCGGTGGTAATTAGCAGTGCATTGGGTTTTACGGCATGGAATGAGACGAAGCAGGCGCAACTCAATCAAGCTGAATCTCTGAGTAGATATTCCTTACCTCTAATTAATGAACATAAAGACTTAGAAGCTTTCGTCACAGCAATAAAAGCAGGAAAAATCCTGCAAAGCCAACACAAAACTAAACCAGAAACTTTAAATGCTTTGCAGACAGTTCTGGTTCAGGGAAGAGAACGAAACCGCTTAGAAGGGCATCAAGGCCCAGTCACAAGTGTGAGTTTCAGCCCGGACGGCAAAACCATCGCCACGGCATCATATGACAAGACAGCGCGGTTGTGGAACCTGCAAGGGCAACTGCTGCAAGAATTCAAAGGGCATCAAGGCCCAGTCAATAGTGTGAGTTTCAGCCCGGACGGCAAAACCATCGTCACGGCATCATCTGACGGAACAGCGCGGTTGTGGAACCTGCAAGGGCAACTGCTGCAAGAATTCAAAGGGCATCAAAGCCCAGTCAATAGTGGGAGTTTCAGCCCGGACGGCAAAACCATCGCCACGGCATCATCTGACAAGACAGCGCGGTTGTGGAACCTGCAAGGGCAAATGCTGCAAGAATTCCAAGGGCATCAAGGCGCTGTCACAAGTGTGAGTTTCAGCCCGGACGGCAAAACCATCGCCACGGCATCATCTGACAAGACAGCGCGGTTGTGGAACCTGCAAGGGCAACTGCTGCAAGAATTCAAAGGGCATCAAGACAAAGTCTGGAGTGTGAGTTTCAGCCCGGACGGCAAAACCATTGCCACGGCATCATCTGACAAGACAGCGCGGTTGTGGAACCTGCAAGGGCAAATGCTGCAAGAATTCAAAGGGCATCAAAGCTTAGTCTATAGTGTGAGTTTCAGCCCTGACGGCAAAACCATCGCCACGGCATCATCTGACAAGACAGCGCGGTTGTGGAACCTGCAAGGGCAAATGCTGCAAGAATTCAAAGGGGATCAAATCTCAGTCTGGGGTGTGAGTTTCAGCCCGGACGGCAAAACCATCGCCACGGCATCATCTGACAAGACAGCGCGGTTGTGGAACCTGCAAGGGCAACTGCTGCAAGAATTCCAAGGGCATCAAGGCGCTGTCAATAGTGTGAGTTTCAGCCCGGACGGCAAAACCATCGCCACGGCATCATATGACAAGACAGCGCGGTTGTGGAACCTGCAAGGGCAACTGCTGCAAGAATTCCAAGGGCATCAAAGCTTAGTCTATAGTGTGAGTTTCAGCCCTGACGGCAAAACCATCGCCACGGCATCATCTGACGGAACAGCGCGGTTGTGGAACCTGCAAGGGCAACTGCTGCAAGAATTCCAAGGGCATCAAGGCGCTGTCACAAGTGTGAGTTTCAGCCCTGACGGCAAAACCATCGCCACGGCATCATCTGACAAGACAGCGCGATTGTGGAACCTGCAAGGGCAACTGCTGCAAGAATTCAAAGGGCATCAAGACAAAGTCAATAGTGTGAGTTTCAGCCCAGACGGCAAAACCATCGCCACGGCATCATCTGACGGAACAGCGCGGTTGTGGAACCTGCAAGGGCAACTGCTGCAAGAATTCAAAGGGGATCAAAGCTCAGTCTGGGGTGTGAGTTTCAGCCCAGACGGCAAAACCATCGCCACGGCATCACTAGACGGAACAGCGCAGTTGTGGAACCTGCAAGGGCAACTGCTGCAAGAATTCAAAGGGCATCAAGGCTATCTCTTAAGTGTGAGTTTCAGCCCGGACGGCAAAACCATCGCCACGGCATCATCTGACAAGACAGCGCGGTTGTGGAACCTGCAAGGGCAACTGCTGCAAGAATTCAAAGGGCATCAAGACACTGTCACAAGTGTGAGTTTCAGCCCGGACAGTAAAACCATTGCCACGGCATCATTTGACAAAACTATTAAACTCTGGGATCTGGATTTAGACTCTTTAATGAGGCGCAGTTGTGATTCGGTACGCGGTTATTTAACCTATAATCCTTTAAAAGATAATCCTAATGTCACCGAGAATGACAGGCACTTGTGCGACGGTATTGGCACGCAAAAATGAAACCAATTCGCAATTTGCAATGACGCTCGTTCCTCTCTACGAGACGCTGCGCGAACGCTACCGCTTCGCTAACGCAATTCGCAATTAAATTTTTAACGTGCGCCTCCGTTGGAGACTGATGTTAACTTAAAGCCAAGTCTTCTGGTGTATTACAGTTAAACAGCATTTCGGGTTCTGCTAAAGGCAAAACTTCTACAGGATATTGCCGAAGCCACTGTTGAAACGATCGCCCCCCTTGATTGATAAACTCTAAAAGTTGTGGCAAACAGCGACGGCGATAGAAACCACACAGAGGTTCCCAGCCTTTAGGATGATCAGCTAAAGCTGCGATCGCATTATCGCCCACGCTATCAAGTCTAGTTACCCAGTCTTGCAATATCTCAACCCGCAACCTCGGCAAATCGCAAGCTAGCAGCAGTACCCAATCTGTTTTAACTTCGGCTAGCCCTTGGGCAAACCCAACTAAAGGCCCGTGGGCGAGAGGTTCTCCAGATAAAGGTATTTCTCGGATAAACTGACAACCAGGCAAAAGCAAGTCTTGATAGCGTTCCGGCCAAGAAGTTACTACATAAACAGTATCAGCACAGCTTTGAGCAATCCCACAAACTCGCTGCAACAACGGCACTCCTTGAATGGGAATCAAGGCTTTATCCTGACCCATCCGAGAACTTTTACCCCCAGCTAGCACAATGGCGGTTAACTTGCTAGATGAGTCAATAGTCATTCGCCAAAAAAATATAGATTATAAATATATTTTGCACTTGTGTACATCACTCGCCAGTGATTTAAATCGCTGACTGATACCCAAAGTCCATTGAAATCTAAAATTCTTGTTAAGTCCTCTAAAAGAAGACTTAAGTTATTAGTCAGGGGTTTATAGCGGTTCCCAATTGCATGGAATACAGACCTAACCCGCAGCCTCTTTCCTTTAAGGGAAGCTACTGTGTACACACAAGTATGACCAGCATAGGTTTCAACTCTTTTAGTAGTTTCGTAGGGTGCGTTATGTCCACGCCGAAATAACAAATGCGTTCGCCGAAATAACAAATGCGTTCGCCGAAATAACAAATGCGTTCGCCGAAATAACAAATGCGTTCGCCGAAATAACAAATGAGTTCGCCGAAATAACAAATGAGTTCGCCGAAATAACAAATGCGTTCGCCGAAGTAACAAATGCGTTCGCCGAAATAACAAATGAGTTCGCCGAATTAACAAATGCGTACGCCGAATTAACAAATGCGTTCGCCGAAATAACAAATGCGTTCGCCGAAATAACAAATGCGTTCGCCGAAATAACAAATGCGTTCGCTGAAATAACAAATGCGTTGGCGTAGCCCGCACTTCTCTACAAGACGCTCTGAGGACAGGCTCAGGACAAGCTCGGCACGAGTCCCGGTTCCTGAGCGTAGTCGTAAAGCCTGCGGCATAGCTACGCTTAGGGCGAAGCCTCTCGTAGAGAAGGGCAGTACAAGTGCCCTATGCCCCATACTTCGACGCCGCCCCTCGGCTACTTCGACTACGCTCAGTACAAGTCCGCTCGGGCTGAACTCAGTACAAGTGCCCTATGCCCTATTTTGACTTTTCTGGACTTGCTGCAATAAATGCTCTACATTTTCTGCTGGTGCAAGACATTTCAAACCTTGGCAAACTAAACCAATGCTTCCCTCTGGTAAATCTGATGTGATAGTGAACACAGCCGTTGGTAAAAACTTGGGTATCAGAGAGTTTATTTGCTCAGTGGTGCTGCGAATCAAGGTAGAATTGCGATACCAGTCCAACGCTGTAAATAAACTAGGACTTGCTTGAGGAGCGCGATGCATTACACTCCTAAAAGCTTTCAAACCAAGTTCTGCTAAATCCAAATAATCTAAATTATCAGTGAGTAAGGCAAGACGAACAAGATTAGCGATCGCAACTCCATTCGCTGATGGTGTAGCATTATCAGCGTAACTGCGCTCCCGTACAATTAAATCTTGACTAGAATCACTTGATGTGTTGTAGTATCCACCTAACTCTACACTCCAGAGAAATTCGTTGAATTCATCTTGGATAGCGATCGCTTTCTCTAACCATTGCTTATGCTCAGGGTTGGAAGCTTGTAAATCCAGGAGAGCTTTAATAAAAAAAGCGTAATCTTCAGACTGCGCTAAAACGCTTGGCTCTCCTTGATAGTTGAGTCGGTGGAAACGTCCATCCACAAACTGATTTTCCAAGATAAAATTCGCCGCTCGTGCTGCTAATTCCAGATATGACCGTTCTTGAAAAACCCTAGCAGCTTTAGCCAGTCCAGAAATCATCAAGCTATTCCAAGCGACAATCATCTTCGTATCTGTCACCGAGGGAATGCGACCTGGCCAGTTAGCAGTTTTTGCTTCCTGGTTATTACGAGCCGGGGGAAAAGTTTCTAAAGACTCAGAACTAACGCCATAACGAGCGGTAAACAGCTTGCTCAGTGCCGTTTCTACCGTTGCACTCAGTTGCCCAGAATGGCGTCTTTGCAAGACATTACGCCCTTCAAAGTTGCCGTTAGGTGACACAGTAAACTCTTCTAATTCCCTCAATTCTTCAGGCGTTAACAGTTGTTGTAGTTCGCTGTAACTCCAGACGTAAAAGGCTCCTTCTTCTGGTTCTACTGCCGTGGGTTCAATGAAGCTATCGGCATCTTGAGCAGCATAAAAGTAACCATCAGGCGCGGTCATTTCTCGCTTCAGCCATTGTACAGTACCAGCAACTGCTCTTTCAAAGGCTGCTTCTTCTACTCCTGCACTCCATAAAGAAGCTATGTACTCGACAATCTGTCCATTGTCGTAGAGCATCTTTTCAAAGTGGGGTACTGTCCAAGTAGCATCAACAGTATAGCGATGAAAGCCACCGCCCACATGGTCGTAAATGCCTCCCAGCGCTAAGTCTAGTCCCCGTTGGGTACAAACTTGCTTGCCATCATAGCGAGATTCAAAATTAAATCGAGTTCCCCGCAATGCTAATTCTGCATAGGGAATCATCGGAAAGCTATTGCCAGATTGACTAGGAGTAATTATACCTGTGCTGGTCTCCCAACCTTGGCGGAGTAATTCATGGTCTTCAAGCTCATCTGTTGTACCATCTTGTAACACCGCAGATGTGAGTAGCGACTCAATAATTAAGGCTTTGCGTTGCTGTAATTCTGCTTTTTCTGTATCGTAATAACGGCGAAGAGCTTGCAACACCTGTAAAAATCCAGGACGACCATAACGCGGGTCTACAGGGAAATAAGTACCAGCGTAAAACGGCACTAAATCTTCTGGGGAAAGAAATACGTTTAAAGGCCAACCCCCTTGACCGCTCATCATCTGCAAGGCTTGCATATAGATGCTATCGAGGTCAGGTCTTTCTTCCCTATCTACTTTGATGGGAAGATAATTAGCATTCATGTAGTCAGCGATCGCAATATCAGAAAAAGCCTCGCCTTCCATGACAGTACACCAGTGGCAACTAGAGTAGCCAATGGAGAGAAAAATCGGTTTATTTTGCACCCTTGCAGTTGCAAGTGCTTCATCACACCAAGACCACCAATCAATAGGGTTTTCGGCGTGTTTGCGGAGATAGAGGCTCTTAGCTTCAGCAAGGCGATTAGTCATGATTAAATGCAAGTAGTTGCCTTCTTTGCTCAGTCTATCCTCTTCTCAGGAGTCTTAGCTTAGACGGCTATATAGATAAGCAAGAAATCCTACGAGCGAATTATTTCTTGGGTAAGAGGTCGTAGTGCATATCTGTGATATACCTAACCAACAAATAATTTGGATGTAGAGCAACTAAATTTATTGAAAGCGACGGGAAACTCCATCCCCAAACTTCGTGTTGCTATGCACTCCGTGGGTGGACGAGGTTGTTCTCCCCGTCGCTTGGGCCAAGCAGGGCATTAGCCAAACAGGTAGTTTCTTCCCATGCCCAATACTTCTCTACGAGAGGCTGCGCCAACGGCTTACCTCGGCTTACTTCGACTACGCCCCTCAGCTTTGCCCAACTCTTCTTAGGCTGCGCCCTAAGCCTAGCTATGCCGCAGGCTTTACGACTACCAAGAGGACAAGCTCGGGCTAAACTCAAGACAAGCTCAGTACAAGTCGCCGTTCCTGAGCGTAGTCGTAAAGCCTGCGGCATAGCTACGCTTAGGGCGAAGCCTCTCGTAGAGAAGGGCAGTACAAGTGCCCTATTTTCCATGCCCAAAAACTCCAGAGAGCAAGTGGCGTGGAGTTTTTTATTTATGATTACTGAGTTTACGGTAAGCGCAGTCGAACTGCGTAGCCGTTAAATTATTATTGAAAAGAGCGCAATAGCAAGCTAACAATATTTGGTGGTGTTTCTTGCACAGGTGATGCTGTCTTTGTCTGAATTAAAGTATTTGGGCTAAGTACTGCTATCAGGTGGAGCAAGAAGGTGATGATGGCAGCTTGTACAAGTTTTTCCAACATGGCACGTCTCTCTGGATGGATAGCATTTCAAACATAACTAGTTCTTATAAATACATTCACTTTTAGATATTTACTGAATTTGACAAAAATAATTTGATATTTACCGAGCGAAATCCTAAAAAAATGTTTAAATTGTTATCGGCTCAACATAATTCCCTAAGCAAGTTTGATTTTGGTTATTGGTCTAATCACCACATCGCCAGAGTTGTCCAGCAAATACCGAGATATGAGGTTGGCGATGATTGGAGTTTTTTGATTTGTTCTTCATCGGATATTTTCTTAGACATCTTTTGCGGTTAAAAAGTGCCCTTGGGGGTTGAATTTATCGCAAAATCATTTTTTGTACTGTTTTTAGGCAAGAGAAAACGAGAAAGGTTTAAGTTATCTGTTTGGGAACAGTAGAGATAAACCCCAGTTTCGTGCTGTCACCGATAAAATGTATTTAAAGTAGCCACAAACACGCTTCCATGATTCCTATCGTTATTGAACAATCGGGTCGAGGCGAACGCGCCTTTGACATCTACTCACGGCTGCTGCGTGAGCGCATCATCTTTTTGGGACAACAAGTTGACAACAACATTGCTAACTTGATTGTTGCCCAACTGCTGTATTTGGATGCCGAAGACTCGGAGAAAGACATTTATATGTACATCAATTCTCCCGGTGGTTCGGTGACGGCTGGTATGGGCATTTTTGACACTATGAAACACATTCGCCCTGATGTCTGTACAATTTGTACTGGATTAGCGGCGAGTATGGGCGCTTTCCTCCTCAGCGCAGGTACTAAGGGTAAGCGGATGAGTCTACCTCATTCTCGGATTATGATTCATCAACCTCTAGGTGGCGCTCAAGGACAGGCGACTGATATTGAAATTCAGGCGCGGGAAATTCTGTACCACAAGCGGCGGCTAAATGACTATTTAGCTGAACATACAGGTCAACCAATTGAGCGGATTGCTGAAGATACTGAACGTGACTTTTTCATGTCGCCAGAGGAAGCCAGGGAATACGGTTTGATTGACCAAGTGATTGACCGTCATGCTGCTGGTAGCCGCCCAGCAGTTGCTGTTCTCAATTAATAGTCACGATTGGTAAATGGTAATTTACCACTTTTAATTCCCTTAAACCCTAAAAATAACCCCTTTTCGCTTATGAAGAGGGGTTATTTTTGAAATTAAATTTTGACAAATGACAAATACTTCGGCTTCGCCCCTCGGCTTTGCTCGGGCTGAACTCAGTACAAGTGACAAATGACAAATCAAAATCCTGCTATTGGGTCTGGCTGCGATTGGAGGTATTTGAGGAATCCGTGTAACTGTTCTTCACTTAACAAAGTACGCCCCCGCTTACCATAAGTTTCAATCAGATATTCCCGTCCTTGTTCTGGTGTCCAGCCTAAACGCTGAAGTTCGACATCTGTTTTAGCAATTACATCTGATAAATCAACGGGTTCAGCTTTCTTCTTTCTCTTTCCTGTAGCTGGCGGGTTGACGACATCCTCTTGAGGGCTGTAACTCCGAGGTGTAAATGGTGTGACATTATTGGCAGAAATTGCGGGAAAAGTTTGATTTTCCACCTGATTATCAAAAGTTATTTCCAATTTTTCCACTGGAGGATCAAATTCTAACTCCTGGTTAGTAGCTACAGGAAAGTTTTGACCTAAATCCTGGCTATAGGTATCGCTTGGTAGGGACGCATCACTGCTGTACCCGTACTGTTCATTATTGTTTGTTACTACTTCTGGTTTGATGTTCCGTACTTTAGAAGGCGGTATCGATATTTCTTTGTCGCTGACCACTGGCCACTGACTACTAACAAAATCCTCATCTTTTGCAGAGGAATAAGCAGCAGACTCATTCAATCCACCTTTGGTATTCAAGGAAGGGTTTAGCTGGGCTGGGGGAATTGGATTTGAGCTAAATGCCACTGATTGCTGTGGTGCATTTGTAATACCCAAAACTATCAGCGCCCTAGTTCTGGCTAGGTCTTCTGCTGCTTCTACTGTTTCTGCTGCTGCCATACCCGTAGCACGGGTTACGCCTTCTATTTGCACGCTTGCCCGGACAATATATTTTCCTTGAAAAATTTGCACTAATTCAGAAATCAGACTGCCTTTGGGATACAAGCTCTGGAATTGAGCCAACATAATACTGCTACCAATCTAAATCTGCTGGGGACTGGGGACTGGGGACTGGGACTGGGGACTGGGGACTGGGGACTAAGAAAGAATTATTTTAATCCTAATCCCTAATCCCTAATACCCAATCCCCAGTCCCTTTTAAAGTGATATTTTTGCTTTGCCTTGTGTCCCAATTGTAGCAGTAGCTCTTTTTTGACGAAATTTTTTGCCAGTGCTAACTTATCTGGGTAGTCTTGCCTGCAATGCTATACTGATTACCCAACTGGATATTTAGAACTATTTTCTGGAAGTGCGCTCTAAATCTACAATAATGGAGATAAGGTTCGCCCTCACTGCTTATTAAGCTGCCCACCTAATTGTTACCGATTCTACATGTGGGAAAATTGGGTTCACGGCAGTTTTGCCTAGTTCAAAATCAGAGTCTAATGTCGTAAAATTACCTTCACTCTAGACAATCAAACACCTGTAGTTTCCACGCCACTTGACGGCAGTTGCTTCACTTGGGGAGACCTCAAGACCGCACTGCCTCCTCCACTTGGGGAAACCCCAGACGCTCGCGGACTCGCTAACGCTGCGCTATCGCTTTTAGCGTCTCCCCTTCTCCCAAAGGGAGAGGCTAACGCCAAGGGAGAAGACGGCAGTGGCTCCCCTGCATAGCCCTTTTGGGCAGTCTGGATTCTCTAAACCCAGCTTCTCAAAAACCCGTCGCGTAATTACCTAGCGGGGCTAAATCCTAATCAGGCGTGTAATCTTAAGTTTGGTTAGGTGAAGAGACTTGAACGCAGGCGAACTCTGAGATCATCGTGCAGTGAGAAGTTCGTAGACGCCCATTGTCTGTGGGTCGGCTTCCTTTGCTTAGAACTGCAAGAGTAGTTTATCGCTCTTGCTGGGTCGAGCTTCCTTTCTTTAGAACTTAGAAAGTCTTGCCTCTAAGCAATTCGTTTCTAACTTGTTTCTGTAAGCCGTGAGGATATACAGAAAAGAACCAGATTGAAGAAGAATTCAGAATTCATGAATTCTGGCTCCTGACTCCTGAATTCTGTTTTGTTAAACAAAAATGATGTTTTGACCAAAGGTCGGTTCACTGCATGGAATTTTCAATCGCTACACTCCTTGCCAATTTCACCGATGATAAATTGGTAGCTCGAAAGGTTTTAGAAAAGAAACTTGGCTGTGAAGATGAAAAAAGTTTACAAAAACTTCACATTGCCTTAGATGTTCTAGAAAAAATCGGTATTTTAGTGAAGGAACGAGGCAAGTACCGCCGTGTCTCAGAAGAGGGAATAATCGAGGCAAAACTCCGTTGTTCTAGTAAAGGCTTTTGCTTTGCTATCCAAGATGTGGAAGGGGCTGAGGATATTTATATCCGCGAAAGTCATTTGAGTAATGCTTGGAATGGCGATCGCGTTTTGGTTAGAGTTCTTAAAGAAGGCAGTCGCCGTCGGTCTCCCGAAGGGGAGGTGAAGCTAATTCTAGAACGTTCTAACCACACCTTACTGGCACGAATTAAGCAGGTAGAAGCTGGTTTTAGGGCTGTGCCTTTAGACGATCGATTGCTGTTTGAACTGAAAATCCAGCCTAACGGCGCAAAGTTGGAAGAAGCGATCGATCATTTGGTTCATGTAGAAGTTTTACGTTACCCATTGGCACAATATCCTCCCCTTGGTCGAGTGGTGCAAATCCTTGGCAGCGATGCCGAAGCTGCTGCTGATATAGATTTAGTTACATGCAAACACGACCTTTCCCGGACTTTTCCAGATAATGTGCTAGATGCAGCCGCCAAGTTGCCTAAAAAACTGCTAAAAGCAGACCTGAAAAATCGGCTGGATTTACGTAATTTATTTACCTTCACCATTGAAGGGGTAAATGACGATACCAAAGTTATAGAAAACGCTTTTAGTTTAGAAAAAAACCTAGCCGGAAATTGGCTTTTAGGCGTTCATATTACCGATGTTTCTCATTATGTCCAACCTGACGAAGCCCTAGATAGAGAAGCACTCAAACGGGGCAAATCAGTGTATCTGGGAGAATTAGTACTGCCAATTTTGCCCCCAGTTGTAGCAGAACGCTGTTCTTTAGTACCTGGGAGCGATCGCTTAACTATCTCTTTTTTAATTACCATTGATCCCCAATCTGGACAAGTCCTAGAGTGGGAAATTCAACCCAGTGTAATCAACGTCGAGACTGCACTGAGTACTGAACTTGCCCAAGCAATTCTCACAGGTCAATCTGTTGAGCAATCATCACAGGTTTCCCAAATCCTGCAAGACCTCCAAGCCCTACAAACAGCCGTCAAACAGGTACGCTTAAATCGTGGTAGCCTCCAGTTGAATCTGCCGCCCAGCCAAAACGCATACTATGATGAGGGGATTCTCGGCGCTGTGGTGGTGAATGATTTACCAGTGCGATCGCTACTCACGGAGTTGGTACTATTAGTTAATCAATTAGTAGCAACTCACTTAAATGCTCTTGGTGTTCCCGCCATTTGGCGAGTTCAAGGCACACCCGATGTTGAAGATGTCCAGGAAATGCTCAAATTGGCAGTCAATTTAGGCGTTGACCTCACCCTAGATCCAGAAGTTGATATCCAACCCTTAGATTACCAACATTTGACCATAGCTTTTGCCGAATCTCCCTCTGAGCAAGTTCTAACTTACTTATTACAAGATACACTTAAGCCATCTGCATACAGCACCACTAAGGGATCTCACTTTGGTTTGGCACTACCGCAATATGTCCACTTTAGCGCTCCCTTGCGACGTTACCCAGATTTACTGATGCAAAGAGTGTATTATGCGCTACTTGAAAACGGACGCGATCGCCGCAATACCCGTGTGAGAGAGCGTGTTAACCTGCGTCACTCCTCCAGCCACGAGGAAATTAACTGGAACGTTTTACCCCCAGAATTGCAACAAGAACTGCAAAGCGATTTAACTAGGGTAATTGTCCAAATCAACGACCGAGAAAAAGAAGTTCAAGAAGCTGAAGCCGATTTAGCCGGACTACAAAAAGCCCAACTGATGAAGCAACGCATCGGTCAGGTATTTCAAGGCGTAATTACCGGGGTTCAATCCTACGGTTTCTTTGTGGAAATTGAAGTACCAGCCGCCGAGGTAGAATCCAGCAGTAATCCTGGTGTGCCTTTGAGGGTAGAAGGATTGGTACACGTCAGTTCTCTCAAAGATGATTGGTATGAATATCGCGCCAGACAACAAGCACTGTTTGGTCGCAAAAATCGCGCTTCTTATCGATTAGGCGATCGCGTTGCTGTACAAGTTAAGAGTGTCGATTACTACCGCCAGCAAATTGATTTAGTAACAGTCGGTAGCGATGGCGTAGCCAGAGGTTTAACTGGCAATGATTCCCGTGAAGACCTTTCAGACCTCTACTTACCAAATGACATGGAGCCTGATGACCTAGACTCTTACTCTGAGGACTAGTAAAATCCACTACAATTTACGTGTCAAATAACACCAAAACTCTAATTTTAGGCGTATCGGGTGCATCTGGTCTGATTTACGCTGTTCGCGCAATCAAATTTTTGCTAGAAGCGGAGTTTAGCATTGAATTGGTTGCCTCTAAATCAACTTACATGGTTTGGCAGTCAGAACAGGAAATTCGGATGCCACCAGAACCAACTGGGCAAGAACAATTCTGGCGAGAGCAAGCTGGAGTTGCAATTTCGGGTAAACTCCGCTGCCATCCTTGGGGTGACGTTGGAGCCGGGATTGCCAGTGGTTCCTTTCCCACTCTGGGGATGATAATTATTCCATGCAGCATGAGTACAGTGGCAAAGCTAGCGGTTGGCTTGAGTTCCGATTTACTAGAACGGGCGGCGGATGTCCAACTTAAAGAAGGACGAAAGCTGGTAATTGTCCCGCGTGAAACGCCTTTTAGCCTCATCCACCTCCGTAACTTAACCTCTCTAGCAGAAGTTGGAGTGAGAATTGTCCCCGCGATTCCTGCCTGGTATCATAATCCCCAAACCATTGAGGATTTAGTTGATTTTGTAGTTGCCCGTGCTCTAGATCAACTAGATATTGACTGCATTCCAATTCAGCGGTGGCAAGGTCGTCGCTAACATCCTCAATGGATTTATTGTAAATTTCACAATAGTCCTAAAAAGGTAATGATAGAGATGGCTGATAGTGTCAGTAGTCAGTGAACAGTAATTAGCGAAGAATAATCAGACTGATAACTGACCACTGATAACTGACCTTTATAGGCAGGGGAGTAGGGAGCAGGGGGCAAGGGGAGAAAGATTCTGGAATTCCCCGCTTCATTAGGGTCTCAGAGCCAATAAATTTATTTATGGGGTTTTTCCCCAGCTAAGAGTCCCCTGCCCCCTTTCCTCTTCAGTGACCACTGATAACTGACAACTGACAAAATTGCTATGGCTGTAATTCGCTTAATTCTATTGGTGGCAGTACTCGGAGGACTAACGCTGTTATTAGTCCAAAATTTCTCACCTGCCCTATCGCTAGTATTTTTGGGCGTGCGAACTCAACCATTACCACTAGCTATATGGATTTTGTTTAGTACTGCCACTGGTGCTTTCACATCTGTATTGATTGCTACCTTGTTTAACTTATCCAATTATTTTGGGGGAAGACAACGCCAAACTCCTGACAGCCGAAGCACAACGCCTCGTGCGAAGGCAACCCGTAGAGAAGAACCTACATATCGCCCTACCAGTTCTCCACCACCAGCTAGTAAAAAAGAAGAGCCTACTAGTGATGTCTTTGATGATTGGGAGACAAATAGCAGTAAAGATGATGATTGGAACTTTGATGAAAAGTCAGAAGAAACATTTACTTCTAATTCTCAAGCTCAACAGCCTAAAGATTCTAAAACTTACGAACGTCAATCAGAAGCCAAAAGCAGTTCTCAGTCTGGTTCAGTTTACTCCTACAGCTACCAGGAACCAAAAAATACGAGTGCGGGAAAAACTGAATCTGTTTATGATGCTGATTACCGGGTAATTATCCCCCCTTATCAGCCGCCAACTACCAATCAAGCCGATGATGATGATTGGGAATTTTTTGATGATGATTTTGAAGATGATGGTAAACGCCCCCGTCGCTGAGATGTAGCAGGCTACGTCTCTATTTAATGCCGCACCGCTCTCTAGACTCTTGCTTGACCTTACCAGTCATGGCAGCTTCCTGCAAAGTCATGAAAGCATTAAAATCTTCCAAGTCATACCGGGTAGTCAACAGTTGTCGTAGTTGATTTTCAGCTTCCATTGTCAAATAGCCAGTTGCTAAAGCTTTTTGTACAACGTCACGAATTCGAGTCATAGTTGACGCCTCATCCATTCTATATTTATTCATTCAGGCTTATTGGGGTGAAATATGCAGTAGTTTTTGTGCCGAAATTTCAATTTGGCAAGCTTTTTTGGGCGATCGCAGAATATAAGTCATTATTTACACCTTTATAGGAACACATTTAATTGATTAGGGCTTGTTATAACTGAACTTTTATAATAACAACTTTGTGCTAGTAGAAACACAGTATTCTGTATACTTAAAATTACCCACCAGAGGGAAAATTCGGATTATTTAGATAGACAGAAATTGTTTAGATAAAGTTTCAAACAAGCTATATTAATTTTTTAGTTAAGCATAGTGATCGCTATGCAGCAAATACAAAGTTACATCAGGGATATTACCAGATTTATGAGAAATTCATCGTTTATTATTTATAATAACTTTACAGATGAATCTTAATTGATTGCTTTAGTTACTTTAAATACATTAATAATGGTAATAACGACAGTTAATTCCTCTTAAATAAAAGATAAATTTATAGAACTTAAAAATAAATAAAAACTTTCAGATAAATTCAAGTTGATAGCTCATTTATTCTGGCTCAAGAACTTCCCAGATTAATTCAAGTAAATATTTTTAAATTCGAGATTAAGTCGTTAAGTTTATAATTAGAAACTATGACTCAGCACTCAGAATTGGAGCGAAGCAACTAGTGAGCAGCTTATTACAAGGAGTCAACCTGTACTTAATTGGGATGATGGGCGTTGGTAAGACGACAGTAGGGCGCTTACTGGCGAAGGAATTGGGCTATGGGTTTGTAGATACCGATGATGTTATTGCCCAAGCAACAGGTAAATCTATCAATCAGTTATTTGCCCAAGAAGGGGAACCAGGCTTTCGCCAGTTAGAAAGCGACGTACTTTCACAAATTTGTGCTCTTACAAAATTGACTATCGCAACTGGTGGGGGCATTGTACTGCGGCGAGAAAATTGGGGTTACCTGCACCACGGTTTGATAGTCTGGCTAGATGCGCCAGTGGAGATAATTTACAACCGTTTAGTTGATGATATCACAAGACCACTGTTGCAAGATGCTGATCCTAAAGGGAAATTGCGATCGCTGCTTGAACAACGTACACCACTTTACTCTCAAGCTGATTTGCACATCACCGAGCGAGAGGGAGATACACCAGAAGACGTTGCCAAGCGAATAATTGAAGCAATTCCTAGCGTTCTCAAAACACAAGTTTCTCATTAATAAGACTTAAATTACCAAATTTTGCCCATTTGCAGGACAAATCCTGGTAATTCTGAATTCCCACTAACTGCTTCGGGATTTTCCAAAATTTCAACTTCTCGATTAGGACGGTAAATGTAGACTTTTCGATTCTGCCGATCAATTAACCAGCCTAGTGATGCACCGTTATCGATGTACTCCTGCATTTTGTCTTGTAATTTTATCAAGCGATCGCCTTTTTCGCCAGCCTGCTTGGTTAATATTCTAAAAGCTAATAAGGATTTTAAAACCAGAGGCTATCAGTTGGTTAACATTGGCAAGTCAAGAAAATTATTAGAGTCATTATAGTACAAACATACTCAATGGCATCAGAGATTGTGACGAGTTACAAAGTCTTCTACACTGACTGGAATAGGTTTTAACTCTTAACGGCGGCTCCTCATGACGGTCAATGATTCTGAATACATCAGGCAAGCTGAAGCTACTCGTGTGCGTGTACTAAGCGAAGCACTACCTTATATTCAACAATTCGCCGGTCGCACTGTTGTTGTCAAATATGGTGGCGCAGCGATGAAAGATAGCACACTCAAAGACAAAGTTATCCGTGACATTGTATTCTTATCCTGCGTGGGCTTGCGTCCAATTGTAGTCCACGGGGGTGGCCCAGAAATTAACAGTTGGTTAGATAAGCTAGGCATCGAACCACAATTTAAGAATGGTCTGCGAGTCACTGATACCGCCACAATGGATGTAGTGGAAATGGTTTTAGTTGGTCGAGTTAATAAAGAAATTGTCGCCCTAATTAACCAAGCTGGTGGATTGGCTGTAGGACTTTGTGGTAAAGACGGTAATCTATTTACAGCCCGTCCCCAAGGTCAAGAAGACATCGGTTTTGTGGGGGAAGTCAGCAATGTAAATATTAAGATTTTAGAAACCCTTGCTAGCAATAGGTATATTCCGGTAGTGTCCAGCGTTGCCGCAGACGAGACAGGGCAAGCTTATAATATTAATGCCGATACTGTAGCAGGAGAAATAGCTGCTGCACTAGGAGCAGAAAAGTTAATTTTACTGACTGACACCAGTGGAATTTTAAAAGATTATAAAGACCCATCTACTTTGATTCCAAAAGTAGATATTCGTGAAGCCCGCGAACTGATTGCCGATGGTATAGTTAGCGGTGGGATGATTCCCAAAGTGAATTGTTGTGTGCGATCGCTTGCTCAAGGAGTCCGTGCAGCACACATTATCGATGGTCGCATTCCTCACGCCCTATTACTAGAAATCTTTACTGATGTTGGGATTGGAACGATGATTCTGGGTTCACAGTTTACTTCTTAAGAGTTAGGAGGAGAGACGCGATTAACCCTTGTCTGTACAGTTCCTCATCTCTCTTTAGGGACTTGCAAATAAAAAAATACTCAACTACTTCTTGTGGGGTGGGCGACATGAGCGCACAATAACTAAAGGCGGGTTTTTCTACCCACCTCACAAGATTGGATAATTTATTTGTTGAAAGTCCTTTACCGGGGATAAATGAAAATACGCGATCGCTCACCGTTAAATGATCTACGATGCCATGAGTTATCTATAATCACCGGGTTAACTATGGTTGAGTCTCGAATTGCCGGATTAATCAAAGTTGGACTAATCAGGGTGGAATTTCTCACGTTCTGCCTGATCTGGGGATAGGAATAATTGTAGTAATCAGTGCGTTGTGGTATTAGTCCCGTTGTTGGGTCTACAGGCATAGGTGTGGGAATCGGACTACCATAAATGAAAGAACCAACAGCAGGCGATCGCCTGGCTCCATAATCAGGTGTGGGAAACGGACTACCATAAATGAAAGAACCAACAGCAGGCGATCGCCTGGCTCCATAATCAGGTGTGGGAAACGGACTACCATAAATAAAAGAACCCACAGCAGGCGATCGCCTGGCTCCATAAGCGCCATCAATCACGATCGCACGCTGGGCGGAAGCTGGAGCAATGCTTACACCCATCACTGCTATACTCATGACGACTTTGAGCCAATTGAGTTGCGAATGCTTGATTTTTAACATATTTTGCTCACCTGCATTTGATACCGGAATTTTTAATCAGAAAATAGTTGCAGCTACTTAGTTAAAATTTTAGAAGTTTATTTACTTTCAGGTTGCCAGTTTTTGAGAAAATTCCAAAAAGATTGCTGGCATTGGCAAAATTAAAATAGTGCTGATTTTTGTATAAACCGTGAGTGTAGAAAGTTTAGAAATTGCTAAAACCCGCTACCAGGCTGGGAAAGTTGCCTTTGAAAATGGGCAATACCGCGAAGCCATCGAAAATTTAGAAAAGGCCAGCGCCCTATTAGCTCGTAATTCTCGTCTTGGGGGAGAAGTAGAAATTCATCTGGTGACAGCTTATGAAGCAGCTGGACGCACCGATGATGCGATCGCTCTTTGCGAAAGACTTAAACGCCATGCCCATTTTGAAATTGGCAAACAAGCGCGACGGATGCTTTACATTTTAAAAGCACCAAAGTTAAAAAGACCCAGCGAGTGGATGACCGAAATCCCAGACTTGGGCACACTAGCCGATAATGAACTCAAAATTTCTATTGCTGCTAAATCGACTAAACCTTCTGTGCAGCAGAAGCCTAAACCTACGGAGCCAGAATTCGTTGACCTCAGTCAGGTCAATACCAGAGATAATCGCTTTATCTGGGTGGCGCTAATTGCCATTGGTTTAACCATCTCGTACTTGGTTTGGTTGAGTTTTTCAGCAAACCCAAGCTGATAATAACTTAACATTATACCAAAATTATTTAATTTTTATAAGCAATAACGATATACATCTGCTGTCATCTTAGCAATGTGTTTCCAATTATACTCTTCAGCTAGCTGAAGGTTATGCTGTCCCATAAAAAATAGTTCATAGTGCTTTTTTAAAGCAGAATTCATAGCTTTCGTTAAGCCATTTTCATCATCTATCTCATATAAAAATGCTCCTGCATTGTCAAGCACTTCTCCAATGCAACCTTTGCGTGGTGCTATACAGGCTTTACCGAAGGACATTGCTAAAAGTACTCCACCCGATGTCAAAATATCTCGGTATGGAAAGATAACTGCATCACAAGCATTCATGTAAAGTTGAATTTCATCAGTTGGAACGAAGCCTGGAAAAAACTTGATTCTTTCATCATTAGCAATCTTCTGCCTAAGAATATCTGTAATTTCTTGACTATCGTGGTGAACTCTGCCAGCAATGACTAGTTGGATTTTGTCACTATCTAGTTGATTGAACGTATCTATAAGTTCAAATACTCCTTTGTAGGGACGAATCGAACCAAGGAAGAGAAAAACAAGATTAGAGTGTTTTAAACCTAATTTTTCTCGGGCAGTTGCTTTTTCAATCTTATTTTCGTAAAAGTCTATGTAATTCCCATGTGGAATTACATAGACTTTATGTTTGTTTCTTATAGAAAATTCCTTTAAAACCTGTTCTTTTGCTACTTGGCAATGAGTAATAATAGCGTTAGATAATTCAGCTATAACAATACTATAAATTCGATCAAAAATAAAGTTTATACTTTCATGATTTTTAAGATTATGTACAGTCCAAATAATTTTTATTCCAAACGATTTTAGTAAAACTAGCTGACAAACAACTATTAATAATTTGAGTAGATTAAATTGATTTGGGTATATGAAGAATGGATCTAACCAATGCAAATGTATAAAATCTGCCTTCTCACGTAAAATTACTAAGGGTAAAAAGAAGGTTGTTGAAGATGAAAGGCTTGGGAGTGCTAATTCAATACCTACTTTTTCTAAATTATCACTTAGCTGTGTTATGTAGGGGTTCCCGTCAACAAATGCTTTAGGTAGAAAAATCGATTTTATATTTTCCATTTTTCATTTTACATTTTATAAGTCGTTTAAAGTTTACATAAATAATTTGTCAATGTTGTGTCAAGAAGATGTAAACTTTGCGACTGGTTGTAAATTAAAAATCAAGAGTTAAGACAAGTTTTTTCACCATGCTTAAAAAGCTGTGACTCAATGTTAGTTATTTGTTTAGCTTGTTGCTGCTGGTGGTTTTTTTGTAGGCGATCGCTAACGAATTACGCCAGTATAATAGGACTTATGCATCAGGTACAAAACGTAGAAGCAATACCCTATGGGAAGCCAGGGTAAGCGCATCTCAAACCCTATTGACACGGTAGTCTTGGGGTTCACCCAAAGCACAAATAAGTTCAAAATTACTACACTGAGCCAAAAGGTGGGATTGACATTTTCGTCTTTATATGGTCAAAAAACAAAAAAGCTATTTAAACCATGTTTTTTCAATTATTTACGCAACTCGTCCGATTTGGAATGAAAAATTGATATTTATATAAAGCTTTTAGCTTTTTTTCTGTGTCAATAGCTACAAAATTAGATGCGTTTACCCTGCTTACAAATCCTATATTTGCTGTTTTAACGAGCAATGTTTACTACCTGCCAAAATAGTTTTGGCGCAATCACGAAAATTGACAACACGTATACTATAATACCAACAAATATAGAAAGAACTAGTAACGCAGAAGAACTGACTAATGTACTCAAAAAATATTTAACAATAAAAATAGCAATCAGCATAATTATTGTTCCTATTAGAGGGACAGAACCTTGGCGCAGATAAGTTCCTACATCAATGCGAATCAACTTCCAAACTACCCAAATATCGAGGGGTGCCATCAAATAACTTCTGAGAACGTAAGCTGCTGCAACAGCAACAATTCCCCATTTAACTGATATGGCGAAGACAATAACATTACAGACGGCTTGTACAAAATCTAAAGCTAATTTCCAAGAAGGTTTTCCTACAGCCATTATCACAGGGGCATTGAAATAAAAATAAGCATAAATAATACCCATACAATTCAAAACTTGCATTACTGGAATACTTGGTGACCACTTTTCTCCAAATATAACCAATACTATTTCAGGTGCTAATATTACTGTGCCCATGAACCCTGGAAAAGTAATTAAACTTGTAATTTGGATTCCTTTGTAAAGTGCATTACGTAATCTTTCCGGTTCTTCTTGTAACCTGGAAAATGTAGGAAGAGAAACTTTTGAAATAACGATAGTTAGTAATTGCGTTAAATTTAGTAGCAACCGATAGGCAACGCTGTAATATCCTAATGCAGTAGAACCCAGGAAATAACCGATTAAAAAATCGTCAGAACGGCGGTTTAAAAAGTTAAATAAATTCATCCCCATTACATTTACTCCAAAGGCAAATAGTTCTTTGAAGTGTTGTGGCGAAAATTTGAATCCTGGACGCCAGTCACTTACCCACCAAAGTACTAAAACTTGTGCAAAGCTATTGGTTAATTGCTGACCGACAAGGCTCCAAACTCCAAATCCCATAAATGCCATAGTTACGCCTACTGTTCCGCCAAGAATTACTGCTATCAATGAGCGTATGGCAAGGGATTTGAAAGCTAGTTTTCGTTGAAAAATTGCTTCTTGAACACTACTAAAACCACTGATTAGAAAGCCTAGAGATAAATAGCGGATTATTGGTGTAATCTGTGGCTCTTTGAATAAATCACCAATCAATCCAGCACAAGCAATACTTAATATTGCTGTCAGTCCACTGACTCCTAAATTAGTCCAAAAGGCAGTATCTAAATGTTCTTTTTCTATATCTTGACGTTGTACAATTGCTTGGGACAGACCTTGGTCAAGAAAAATTTGCAAAAAATTCAAAAATATGGTGGATAGAGCAACTAGACCAAAAGTTTCTGGGCCTAGCAAGCGTGCCAGTATGAAAAAAATACCGAGGGCAATAACTTGACGTCCCCAACTGTCTAGAGCAGACCAAAATACTCCTTTAACAGCTTTTTGTCGTAAATTTGATGAATTACGTGATTGCATTACAGAGTTAACCCCTGAAATAACTTATAATGAATATAGCTTTTTGTGTATGCTTAAATCGTCTGTTTAGTTTGCAACTACACTTCGATGTCTTGTGATAGAACTAAATTTTTGTACATCGCGTTAGTTATTATTCAAATCTTTTAATCTAAAAACGACAAAGTAAAATATTATTAGTATAAGTGATTGATGTAATCTTTGGAAAAATAGTTTTTCAAATTTAAATAAATATTCCATAAAATTATACTACCTTTTGCCAATTTGTAGATATTGAATGAACTTTACCAGTCTATTGCCAACTTTCCCAAAATTATAGAAACTGGTGTGGAAACCTTTAAACCAGATTGCCTTGTGTTGAGGTAAGAGTCAAGATTGGTTAAAAAGTTTGACTTTTAGAGAGACTTATAGTTATGAATTCTTCCATTTTCGGACAGATTTTATTGTGGTTAATCAGACCATTTAGGTTTTTATTGACACTGAATGGTAGAAATCGAATGAACCGCGTCTTTCCCATGCGAAATCTTATTCTCTGGCTAGTGCTGTTAACATCCCTGCTACTGACTGGCTGTGTGAAGTACGATGTAGGGCTTAATTTTGACAACTCAAATAGTGGCGAACTAGTACAGCATATTAGGTTGGGAGAGCGGCTAACTAGTTTTAGTGGCGATTCTGTGTACGAATGGTTAAAAAGCATAGAACGCCGCGCCCGTCAACTAGAAGGTAAAACACAGCGAGTTTCTCAAGAAGAAATCATTGTCACAATTCCTTTTAGTAGTGGTAGGGAATTACAAGAGAAGTTTAACGAATTTTTTAACTCCCGTGCGAATCAACCCTCTGAGTCAGTGGGAAAGCAATCTGACTCAGAACTGCCGAAAATTGAATCAAATGTACTCTTGGAGCAGAACAATTTTTTACTTTTAGTCCGAAATCGGTTAATTTATGATTTGGATTTGCGATCACTATCCTTAATTGCCAGCAAAGGTAACGTCTTGGCTAATGCTGGTTCAATTCTCGACTTGGAATTTAGCTTGAAGACTCCTTGGGGAGCCAAAAATATTCAACTAACTGAAACTGCAATAGAGCCAGAAAAAAATGGCAATCGATTAGTGTGGAAACTCCACCCTGGTGAGCTAAACCATATAGAAGCTGTTTTCTGGCTTCCCAGTTCCATTGGTATTGGTGCATTGTTAATTATCTTGTTTGTCTGGGGAGGATTGTACTTGAGATACAATTTCATGCCAGATCCCAGAATTGAGTTCCCTCCTAAAGCAGCTACTGCTCAAGAACAGTAGAGTATTCATCTGTTCAATGAAGAGGCAGGAGGAGAAGAGGTAACAGAGAACTTGTAACAAATCTTTCCCCTTGTCCTCTTCTCCCTGCTCGCCTACCTCTGGTTTAAGATTGCCAGTTAAGGGAACTCCAAAAAATAAATTATCCAATTTCTGGACTTCACTACGACTTTCCCTCCCTCTGCCCCCTGCCCCCTGCCTCTTTTTCACGGTGACAACCGCTCTATTTTCCAAGTGTCATTATCTAAACGGCTATAGAGTAAGCGATCGTGGAGACGACTGGGGCGGCCTTGCCAAAACTCAATTTCTGTGGGGATCACTCGTAAGCCTCCCCAATGAGGCGGTCGGGGAATCTTCTCATTTTCATATTTGCTTTTAAACTCCTGCAAACGTCGCTCAAGAACTTCTCGGCTTTCTATCACCTCGCTTTGATTAGATATCCACGCACCCAGGCGACTGTTAGCAGGGCGACTGTGAAAATACTGGTCGGACTCAGTTTCGGAAACTTTCTCTACATACCCCGAAATCCGCACTTGACGTTCCAGTTCTGCCCACCAGAACACTAAAGCCCCTTGGGGATTTTCTGCCAGTTCTTGTCCTTTGTGACTGTTGTAGTTGGTAAAGAAAGCAAAGCCCCGTTCATCAAAATCCTTGAGTAACACCATTCTGGCTGAGGGCTTACCGTCTGGTGTGGCAGTGGCAATGGTCATGGCATTGGGCTCTGGGAGTTGCGCTGCTAGTGCCTGATCGAACCATTTTTTAAATTGGATAAACGGATTGAGGTCAATTTCAAGTTCGCTTAAACCTTCCAAGGTGTAGTCTTTGCGAAGGTCAGCTATGGTTTTGTCCATTTTGATTTACTTCCTGGTTATCAGATACGCTTATACATGTCTTTGTTAAAAATATCTAAAATAGGTTGCATAAGATGCGCCGTTCAGCCTCCCTTCAACGCCTGTTAATTTATGGTCTAAGCGGCCCGATTATCGCTCTCAATATCTGGCTGCTGTCTGTTCTTTTTCGCTATTTTCAGCATCCCATTACCGTCTTGATCATTGCAGCGATTCTGGCTTTTCTACTAAATTACCCAGTTAAGTTCTTTGAACGTGCCCGGATCACGCGCACTCAGGCAGTGATCATAGTTTTACTTGCAACATTAACCCTGTTGGTGATTCTGGGCGTCACTCTAGTGCCATTAATCATTGATCAAACAGTTCAACTGTTAAATAATATCCCTGATTGGTTAGGCGCCAGTCAAGCGAACTTAAAGCAGTTTGAGATGCTGGCAAAACAACGACGTTTGCCAATTGATTTGAGAGTTGTGAGCAGTCAAATCAATGCCAACATTCAGAATCTGGTACAACAACTAGCTTCTGGTGCAGTGGGATTTGCTGGAACACTGCTCTCAGGATTACTTGACGTAGTGTTAGTAATCGTGCTTGCATTTTATATGCTTTTATATGGCGATCGCGTCTGGTATGGTCTAGTCAATATTTTGCCCTCTAATATTGCAGATCCTCTTACTGCATCCTTGCGCCTCAATTTTCAGAACTTCTTCCTTAGCCAGTTGTTGCTAGGACTGTTCATGGTGCTAACCCTGACGCCAATTTTCTTAGTGATGAAGTTGCCCTTTGCCCTGTTGTTTGCCATATTGATCGGGATCTCGGAACTTATTCCTTTTATTGGAGCATCTCTCGGCATTGGTCTAGTGACTATTTTAGTACTGCTGCAAAATTGGTGGTTGGCAGTTCAAGTTGCCATAGCGGCAATTCTCATGCAGCAGGTTAAAGATAACTTGTTAGCTCCCAGGTTACTCGGCAACTTTATCGGGCTGAACCCTATCTGGATTTTCGTAGCTATTTTGATGGGATTTGAGATTGCTGGATTGTTGGGGACACTTGTTGCTGTTCCCATTGCTGGTACTATCAAAGGAACTTTCGATGCGATCAAGAGCGGCAAGCCTAGTAACTTTGTATCAACTGTCACTATTCCTCATGATCCACCCCTCGATTAAGATGGCAAAGGGGCAGGGGGAGAAATCAATTCAAAATTCAAAATTCAAAATTCAAAATTCAAAATTCAAAAATTTTAGAACTTCTGCCTCATACCTTTTGCCTTCTCTTTCCCAATTCCCAATACTTCGACTTACTTCGACTACACTCAGTACAAGTCCGCTTGGCACAAGTCGCGGTTCCTGAGCATAGTCGTAAAGCCTGCGGCACAGCTACGCTTAGGGCGCAGCCTAAGAAGAGAAGGGCAGTACAAGTGCCCAATGCCCAAGGTTGCACAATCTGATCTCACAATTCACAATGGTGATTGATTACAAATTTCAGGGAATACTGCCAACAGGCAATTCCTGTCATTAATTAACTTAGAACCTATTAATGGAAGCTTCCGAGCTATTAGAAACAATCACACTCTTGATTTACCAAGCCCAACAGGGAGAAATTGACCCTTGGGATGTCCAAGTGATTGAGGTGATTGACCGTTACTTAGAACTGATGGCACCGGAGGAAATAGGAAGAGGTTATGAATCAGACTTATCTCAATCTGGACAGGCATTTTTGTCAGCATCAATGTTGGTATTATTCAAGGCAAATACCTTGATGCAATTGTCAACAGTAGGAGATGTCCAGGATGATGTAGTAGATGATGCCCTATTAGAAGATGAAGACGGAATATTACATCAGGGTCATCGTCTACCATTAGAACGACAATTGCGTCGTCGTCCATCGGCAATGCCGCCACCAAAGCGTCGGGTAACTCTGCAAGAGTTAATTAAGCAATTGCAGATTATGGCAAACCACCTAAAACTTGTAGAAAAAGTCAGCAAACCTATCCGTCCCAAACGTCTGCCTAGTGTCCAAAGTATGCGGCAGGCGCTGGAGTTAGCTCACCAGGAAAATCTGACGGAAGTAGCTGGGGAACTAGAACAGGTGTTGAATGTGTGGGCAAGGGAGCTAAATTTAGAACAAAATTGGTTGAATCTAGAACAACTTGTAGAGTTGTGGACTCAGACAAAGCATCTCAAACAAAGTGGGTCTGGACATGATTCTAAACACAGTCATTTAGTTAGCGTTTTCTGGGCACTGCTGTTGCTCTCGGCTCAATCCAAAGTAGAGCTATTTCAAGAGGAGTTCTACCATGAGATCAAAGTTCGGCTACTTATAGATTCAGCTAAGACTGGCAAACCTTTTGAGGAGTCAATGAACTAATAAACTAATAAATAGCTTTACAGATAATTTACAGATTTTTGATTCAGTCCAAAATCCGAGTAAATTGAAAAGATAAGCGATCGCTTGTCATCTAAGTATACTTATGGTTGCAATAACCACTAAATTCCTGTTATTCCTGTTTAAGGGATAACTTAGAGCAGAAATAAAAACTGATGATTAAGTATCACTCGATAAAAGTAAACTGGCTTGTGGTTGAGGAATAAATTTTTATGAAAGCGATGATTCTCGCGGCTGGCAAGGGTACTCGCGTGCGTCCGATTACCTATACAATTCCCAAACCAATGATTCCCATCCTGCAAAAGCCAGTGATGGAGTTCTTGTTGGAATTGTTACGCCAACATGGATTTGACCAAATTATGGTCAACGTTAGTCATTTGGCTGAGGAAATAGAAAACTATTTTCGTGATGGTCAGAGGTTTGGGGTGCAAATTGCCTATTCCTTTGAAGGCAAAATTGATGACAACGGTAAACTCGAAGGCGAAGCAATAGGTTCAGCTGGAGGGATGCGCCGCATCCAAGACTTCTCGCCCTTTTTTGATGATACCTTTGTGGTATTGTGCGGTGATGCTTTAATTGATTTGGATTTAACTGCGGCGGTTAAATGGCATAGAGCTAAAGGGTCGATCGCTACTATTATTACGAAATCTGTCCCCAAGGAAGAAGTTTCTAGCTACGGTGTGGTGGTAACTGACGAAGAGGGTCGTGTCAAAGCTTTCCAAGAAAAACCTTCAACTGAAGAAGCCCTCAGCACCAACATCAACACAGGTATTTACATCTTTGAGCCAGAAGTGTTTAACTATATCCCTTCTAGTGTCGAATATGATATTGGTGGCCAATTGTTTCCCAAATTGGTAGAAATTAAGGCTCCCTTCTACGCCATTCCTATGGATTTTGAATGGGTAGATATTGGTAAAGTACCAGACTATTGGCGGGCGATTCGCGGTGTATTGCTAGGTGAAATCAAGAACGTGCAAATTCCTGGTCATGAAGTCGCCCCTGGCATCTACACTGGCTTAAATGTTGCCGTAAATTGGGACAAAGTTGATATTACAGGCCCAGTTTACATTGGCGGGATGACGAGAATAGAAGACGGAGCTAAAATTATCGGTCCAGCGATGATTGGCCCTAATTGTTGGATATGTAATGGCGCAACAGTAGAAAACAGCGTGATTTTTGAATGGTCGCGGTTGGGGCCAGGAGTGCGTTTAGTCGATAAGCTGGTGTTTGGACGTTATTGCGTGGATAAAACTGGCGCTGCAATAGATGTTCAAGCAGCTGCTTTAGACTGGCTGATTACCGATGCCCGTCAGACCCCGCCATTACATACCCCTCTTGAGTTACAAGCTATAGAGGAATTGTTGGGGACAAACGCAAGTTAAAGTTAGGAGTTAGAAGTTTGGAGTTAGGAGTTAGGAGTTAGGAGTTAGAAGTTTGTGTTTTCCTCTTCACTTCTAACTCTTAACATTATTCGTAACTCTTCACTCCTAACTCCTAACTATTTAAGTACGTATATCTTCTGAGACTCTGTTCGTAGGTTTGTAGCAGTCGCTGAGATTCTGCTAGGGTGATGCGCTTTTCTTCTAATGCTTTCTCGCAACGCTGGCGAATGTTTTCCACCATATCTTCAGAGTCATACTGGACGTAGCTTACCACTTCGCTCATGGTGTCACCTTTGACAACGTGTTCAATCTGGTAGCCTTTGGGGGTTAATTGGATGTGAACGGCGTTGGTGTCGCCAAATAGGTTGTGCAAATTGCCCATGATTTCTTGGTAAGCTCCATTCAAGAACATCCCCAAATAATAGGGTTCTCCGGGCTTGTAAGAGTGTAACTCTAAAACCGATTTGACATCGCGCAGGTCTATAAAGCGGTCGATTTTACCATCACTATCACAGGTGAGGTCTGCTAAAATTCCCCGCCGTGTTGGTTCTTCATCTAAGCGGTGGATTGGCATGATTGGGAATAGCTGATCGATCGCCCAGCAATCTGGTGCTGATTGAAACACTGACATATTCACGTAGTAGATGGAAGCCATAATTTGTTCTAGGTCTTCCAGTTCATCGGGTACGTATTCTTGCTGTCTAGTTATCTTGAGAATTTTCTGACAACAAGCCCAATAGAGGCGTTCGGCTTTGGCTCGTTCTCTGAGGCGTAAAATTCCTAAGTTGAACCTGCTGATCGCTTCTTCTTTGAATTGTGCAGCGTCGTGGTACAACTCTTGGTAATTCTCTTGGTTGATGGATTGGAAGCTTTCCCAAAGGTAATTAATAATTGGGGATTCTCCCTCTTGCGGAGGTTCTGGTATATCGAGGGGGACATCACTAGTACTGAGAACATCAAAAATCAGCACTGACTGATGGGAAGCGATCGCTCGTCCACTTTCGCTAATCAGTGTTGGTACGGAAATCTGCCGCTCGGCACAGGTATCTTTTAACTCTGCCACGATGTCGTTAGCATAGTTCTGCATGTTGTAATTTTTCGATGCATAGAAGTTGGTTTGGGAGCCATCATAATCTACGCCCAAGCCGCCACCAACATCAAGGTATTTCATATCCGCTCCCAGCATTGCCAATTCTACATAGATGCGGCTGGCTTCTTGGATAGCATCTTTAATTACATTAATGGCAGAGATTTGTGAGCCGATATGGAAGTGCATCAACTGCAAAGAATCGAGTAGGTTAGCTTCCCGTAACTTGTCAACAGCCTCGATTACTTCAGGCATTGTCAAACCAAATTTAGCGCGATCGCCACTAGAGGTTCCCCAACGTCCCATGCCTTGGGTACTGAGTTTAGCACGAACACCTAATATTGGCTTAATACCTAACTGGCGATTGGCATCAATCACCAAATCAACTTCTTCAATCTGTTCTAAAACGATAATTGGTGTTTGCCCTAGTCTTTGGGCTAGCATTGCCGTTTCGATGTATTCTCGGTCTTTGTAGCCGTTGCAAACTAACAATGCTCCTGGTGTATCCAAGACAGCTAGAGCAATCATTAATTCTGGCTTGGAACCGGCTTCTAAACCAAATTGATGGGGCTTGCCAAATTTCACTAAATCCTCAATCAAATGCCGTTCTTGATTGCATTTTACGGGAAACACACCACGGTAGACACCAGGGTAATTATAGCGGGCGATCGCTTTAGCAAAACAAGCATTTAACCGTTCAATCCGGTCTTCCAAAATATCGGAAAAGCGAATCAACATAGGAAGTCCCAAGTTGCGCTGTTTCATGGCGTTGACCAATTCAAACAAGTCAAGAGATCCCCCGCGATCGCCTTTAGGTGCCACGGTAATGTGTCCGGCAGCGCTAATGGAAAAATAAGGTTGTCCCCAACCTTCAATCCTGTATAAGGCTTCGCTATCCTCAATTTTCCAAGAGCGAGGTAAATCTCCTGTGGTAGGACTAGGTGATAACAGTTTTTTTTGCTTATGATTTTTCACTTCTTTGTGTCCATTGGACGGTACTTGTACCACCTCGTCAGATGTAGCAGTTGGATCAACACCCATTTCTTCCTAGCCTCTGTTTTTCACCCACGAATTAACAATTTAACGCATTCATTTGGGAACGTATATGCACCCAATGATAACTTCTGAGATAAACTCTGATTGGTCAAGAGTCGTATGTCATTAGTCAGTAGAGACGCGATTAATCGCGTCTGTACATTGGTCATTGGTCATTAGTGCAAAACCCTTAGACTCAAGATAGAGGATGACAAAGGACAATTGACAAAATAAAAAATTCATTAAGTTTTTGGAGATAACTTTGGAACGCACATTCTTAGCAATTAAGCCAGATGGAGTACAACGGGGATTAGTGGGGGAAATTATCCGTCGCTTTGAAACTAAAGGTTTTACCCTAGTTGGTTTAAAGTTTCTGAAAGTCAGTCGAGAATTGGCTGAACAACACTATGATGTTCACCGAGAACGTCCCTTTTTTGCTGGTCTAGTCGAATTTATCACTTCTAGCCCAGTGGTAGCGATGGTATGGGAAGGTGATGGTGTTGTTGCATCTGCGAGAAAGATTATTGGTGCGACGAACCCTTTAACATCAGAGCCAGGAACGATTCGCGGCGATTTTGGCCTAGATATTGGTCGCAACTTAATCCACGGTTCTGATGCTCAAGAAACCGCGCAACGGGAAATAGCCCTATGGTTTAAGGATGAAGAATTAGTAAATTGGCAACCACACTTAACACCTTGGTTGCACGAGTAATGGAGAGTTAGGAGTAGAGACGCGATTAATCGCGTCTGTACAAAAGTTAGGAGTTAAAAATTCATAAATAATAACTCTTAACTCCTCACTCCTAACTTCTCACTCCTAACTCGTAACTTTTCACTTACTTCGAGACTTCGCTCTTCTCTGGTTCTACTTGGGGTAATTCAGTACCAACACGCTTGGAAAATCCCCAGCCTAAAATTAGGAAGATGGCAGCAATCATGATCCATTCTGGTGGAACTAAACTATCGTTTACCACTTTCAATAACAAGCGCAAGCCTACCAACGCTACAGTTACATAGCCTGCGTCTTCTAGGTTTTCATATTCGTCTAGCCAACGAATAAACAATCCTGCCATGAATCGCAGCGTAATAATACCAATTGTTGCACCCGTCAGCACTAGCCATTTTTCTTGAGAAACTGCGATCGCTGTTGTCACGCTATCTAAAGAAAATGCCAAATCTGTAAAGGCAATCACAGGTATCGCTTGCAACAATGAATTAAAACGCGGTCCGTGATAGTGATCGTCTTCACTTTGTTGAGAGGTAAAGTGTTGGAATACCAACCACAGCAGATAAGCAGCACCCAATAATTCAAATTGCCAGAATTGTTGCACCCAAGTGGCAGTGAGAATCAGGGTGATTCGCAGCACATAAGCAACGACTAAACCAAAGTTGAGTCCTTTACGCTCAAGTTCTTCGTCTTCCAGCCCCCTAGCGATCGCAGCCAGAGCGATCGCATTGTCGGCAGATAAGAGCGCCTCTAAAAGCACCAGGATCAGCAGAACTATAGGGGCTTCAATGCTGAAATGAAAGTCGAGGTAATCAAAAATTCGGTCTAGCATTCCGGTGTTCTCAAGCAGAAAAAATTAAATTTTGACAAGAACAGAGATTTTCATATTAAAAAGCGCAATAAATTGCCACTCTGATCCAGCTTAACGTGGTTGTGGTGGATTTTGAAGAGGGTTGAATGGATGCGATCGCCCTGCAAGTGGGGTAATTTGCGTATAAGTCAATACACCAAAAGTTTTAACATTTAGCTTCAGGCGATCGCAATGGACTGCTGTCAGTTCGCATCTAAAATTAGAATATGAGAACAAAAATATGGTAATAGTTTATGAATATTTCCTTAACTACCGAGCTTGAGCAGTTCATTCAAAGTCAAGTTGTAAGCGGTAAGTACACCTCATCAGAGGAAGTGATTCTTGCAGGTGTTAGGCTGTTGGAGGAACGGGAACGTATTTACAAGGGTCGGTTTGAGGAACTGCAAAGAGAAATTATGATTGGGGTTGAGCAACTTGATCGCCAAGAACGACTCGACGGTAAAGAAGTAATCGAGCAACTGCGTCAAAAGAACCAAGCTTTGAGAAAGACTCAGGCACAATAATGAGTTTATATTTTCTATCGCTTCAAGCTACCGAAGACTTACAATAAATTAACGATTACCTATTTGCTGGAAATCCAGATATTGCAGATAGATTATTCACAATCATCACTCAAAAGTTGGATACTTTAGCACAGTTTCCTAGTATGGGACGCAGACGGGATGAACTTTTACCTGCGTTACGAAGCTTTCCAGTTGATGATTATTTGATATTTTATCGCCAAATTGCAGAGGGGATTGAAGTTGTGCGGATAGTAAGTGACTACCGCGATTTAGAGGCGCTATTCTCTGATTAAAATCACTGCTTTTTGGGTTTAACACATTGCTAAACCCCTAGGACAGATGAAGTTCAAGTAGGGTGCGTTGCGCCCTTGCGACAACGCACCATCTTGATATGTCCTATTGCATTAAAATCTGACGGATTAAAATACTCATTACCTCGCCTGGGTTGGCGGTTGGTAATAGCGGACTCCAATCGCCGATGCTGGCGTAGCCAATCACTTGCAGATAGTGAATTGTGCTAGTAACTGCTTTTGGAGAACCTATTAATAGATGTTTAATCGGTTCTCTTTTCGGTAATTGATTTTCAGAAGATTGATTCAGGATGGGTGTATTTAATTCGCCCTCTAAGTACTGTTGTAATTCTAATTGGGCGAACTTGTGATTTTTTACAAACTTTTGTACTTGTGCCATCATTGTAATTGTCTCCCAGAATGGGGGTTTATAGAAAGGCGATCGCAGTTTCTTGGCAGAGGGCGATCGCCTTTCTTATTTATATATTAAAGTATATTTTTATACTTGTAAATACCCTAAATCAAAAATAAATTAAAAGTAAAAAGTATTTATTTGTAGCTACAATTACTTTTCTGCTGTCGTTATTTGGTATTTAGAATTAAAATATGAGAACAAAAATATCGTCATAATTTATGAATATTTCTTGATGAATGACACACTTCTAGAAGAGTGCATCCCAGTTTTCATTTTTTAATGAAAAATTGTTATTGCGTTCGCGAGTAGCGTCTCGTAGAGAGGAGGAACGACGAAGCAATCGCAGGACTCGCTTTGAGTTGGAGGATTTTGCGGTTGCTTCGCTTCGCTCGCAATGACATGCAAAAAAGTGAGATGCTCCCCTTCTACAACGCATTACTCATAATCCAGAAATCTGCCACGGTAAACCCTGTATTCGAGGACTTCGTTATCCAGTTGAATTTATTTTGGAACTGCTCAGTTCTGGTATGAGTACTGAATAAATATTGAAAGATTATAACGATTTAGAATCTGAAGATATTTTGGCGATTACAACTTTTGCTTCACTCAAATAACCCTAAAAACTTCTTCCACAAGGAATTATTAGTATTATTTTTAACTTTACGGTTAGCACTCTTTTGAGCTTGAAGATTTTCCAGATTTTGCCGAACAGTAACCGTATTGGGATGATTCACCCCAAACACCTGCTGACGAATTTCTAAAGCTTGCAGAAACAGGGGTTCGGCTTGGTCGTAGCGTCCTTGAGAATCGTAGAGTAATGCCAGGTTGTTCAGGCTGGTGGCAACAGAGGGATGTGCTTCTCCCAGCAGGCGTTTACTCAGTTCTAAAGCTTGCAGATACAGGGGTTCGGCTTGGTCGTAGCGTCCTTGAGATTTGTAGAGTAATGCCAGGTTGTTCAGGCTGGTGGCAAAATCGGGATGTGCATCTCCCAGCAGGCGTTTATTAAGTTCTAAAGCTTGCAGATACAGGGGTTCAGCTTGGTCGTAGCGTCCTTGAGAATTGTAGAGTAATGCCAGGTTGTTCAGGCTAGTGGCAAAATCGGGATGTGCTTCTCCCAGCAGGCGTTTTCTCAGTTCTAAAGCTTGCAGTAACAGGGGTTCGGCTTGGTCGTAGCGTCCTTGAGAATCGTAGAGTAATGCCAAGTTGTTCAGGCTGCTGGCAACATGGGGATGTGCTTCTCCCAGCAGGCGTTTACTCAGTTCTAAAGCTTGCAGATACAGGGGTTCGGCTTGGTCGTAGCGTCCTTGAGAATTGTAGAGTAATGCCAGGTTGTTCAGGCTGATGGCAAAATCGGGATGTTCTTCTCCCAGCAGGCGTTTATAAAGTTCTAAAGCTTGCAGATACAGGGGTTCGGCTTGGTCGTAGCGTCCTTGAGAATTGTAGAGATTTGCCAGGTTGCTCAGGCTGGTGGCAACATGGGGATGTGCTTCTCCCAGCAGGCGTTTATAAAGTTCTAAAGCTTGCAGAAACAGGGGTTCGGCTTGGTCGTAGCGTCCTTGAGAATAGTAGAGTGATGCCAGGTTGTTCAGGCTGGTGGCAACTGAGGGATTTTCTTCTCCCAGCAGGCGTTTACTCAGTTCTAAAGCTTGCAGCAACAGGGGTTCGGCTTGGTCGTAGCGTCCTTGAGAATTGTAGAGATTTGCCAGCAAGTTCAGGCTGGTGGCAACATCGGGATGTGCTTCTCCCAGCAGGCGTTTATAAAGTTCTAAAGCTTGCAGAAACAGGGGTTCGGCTTGGTCGTAGCGTCCTTGAAAATCGTAGAGATTTGCCAGGTTGTTCAGGCTGGCGGCAACATCGGGATGTGCATCTCCCAGCAGGCGTTTATAAAGTTCTAAAGCTTGCAGCAACAGGGGTTCGGCTTGGTCGTAGCGTCCTTGAGAATTGTAGAGATTTGCCAGCAAGTTCAGGCTGGTGGCAACATCGGGATGTGCTTCTCCCAGCAGGCGTTTATAAAGTTCTAAAGCTTGCAGAAACAGGGGTTCGGCTTGGTCGTAGCGTCCTTGAAAATCGTAGAGATTTGCCAGGTTGTTCAGGCTGGCGGCAACATCGGGATGTGCATCTCCCAGCAGGCGTTTTCTCAGTTCTAAAGCTTGCAGAAACAGGGGTTCGGCTTGGTCGTAGCGTCCTTGAGAATTGTAGAGTGATGCCAGGTTGTTCAGGCTGGTGGCAACATGGCGATGTTCCTCTCCCAGCAGGCGTTTACTCAGTTCTAAAGCTTGCAGAAACAGGGGTTCGGCTTGGTCGTAGCGTCCTTGAGAATTGTAGAGTAATGCCAGGTTGTTCAGGCTGGCGGCAACATCGGGATGTGCATCTCCCAGCAGGCGTTTTCTCAGTTCTAAAGCTTGCAGAAACAGGGGTTCGGCTTGGTCGTAGCGTCCTTGAGAATTGTAGAGTAATGCCAGGTTGTTCAGGCTGGTGGCAACATGGCGATGTTCCTCTCCCAAACGGGTTTGCACCGTTGATAATCCTTGCTCATACCAAGGTGCTGCTAGGGTATACAAACCCTGTCCTTGATAAAATCTGCCCAAGCCAGTGAAAACCCAAAATAAATTTTCATCCTCCACAACATCAATCAGATTTTGTGCCACCTCAGTCAAGTGTGGAATTGCCAGCTGCACTGATTTGATATCCTCAAGGGTGAGAGATTCAGGTATTTTCTGAGCAATTTCTACTAATGCTGCGGCAAAGGCTTTTTTGAGGTCATCGGCTGTGTTTAACCCTACTAATTTCCCCTGCAAAAACTCCCTAATTAAAGGATGAATTTTATAGCAACTTTCTCTTTCTGCTACGCTTTGAATTAAATGACGCTGATAAAGTTGCTTTCTCGCCTCGTCAACATCTGCCTTTGCCCAATTTAGCTGCTGACTGACAGATTCAACTATTTGCCAAGGAATCATATCTGAGGCAAATAAACTCAACAACTCACCGACATACTTTGTCATATAATCGAGTTGTTGCCAGCTTAATTCAAATACGGCTTCCAATTGAGATTGTTGCTGGGCTGGCAATCGCTGTAAAATCTCTGTCAAAGACAAATTTGGATCTTCTGCCAAATACGCGCCGACTAATTGCAAACCTAAAGGCAGATATCCCAGCCATTTACATAAATTTGCTGCCGTTTGTGGTTCCCGTTGCACTCGCCGATCATTCTCACCCAACAAAGCTGTCAACAATTTCAAAGCATCGTTTGATGAGAGTTCATCCAAAGTTATCTGTTGAACTGTTGAACCGAGATTTCGCAACCGAGTTGTCATCAATATACGAAAGCGGTTATCTGTTGGCAGTACTTGGTGAGAATTTTTCCAGTTAGTTACATCGTCAACATTGTCCAATACTACCAAGACTAGTCCTGTTTGTGGTTGCCAATTATGCCAGCACCATTTTGCTTGTTCCTGGGAAGTCAATAAGGTTTGCGGTACTTCCAGTTTCATGTAAAACTTAGCAAACTCGACAATCTCTGCTGCTAAATCTAGTTTTCTGGCATCTAACCAGCAAAGCCCACCAGGATAATTGACTTTGTAGCGCTGTGCGTATTGTGTCGCCAGTTCAGTTTTACCGATTCCCCCCATACCAGTCACAGCCAAAATTGCTGCGTTGTCGTTTTGCAGCAACTTTTCATGCACTTGGGCAAGTTTCTCATCCCGCCCGACAAAGTTGGCGACACCCCGATAAGGAATATTATTTGGAGGAGATGAGTGTAACTGCCTAGTAGGGGAATTGTAGATACTAATATCGCCGACATAAGCTGTTCCACCCTCAACCTGAGTTTGCCATCCCTTGGCATTATCCTGGTTGCTTTGGTTCATGATGGCTCAATTCAAGAATTGGGGGGTGCATGATGAATGTTAATCTCGCCTTGATAAACTGTTCCACCCTCAACTTTAGTTTGCCATCCTTTGGCATTGTCATGGTTGATTTGAGTCATATTGCTATTGTCTACTATCTTACCAGCCTGAATTTCACGAGCCAGTGTTTGTACTTCTTTAGCAAACTCCGGTTCGTCACGTAAAATTCTCTGCAAGTAAGCAGCAACCTTGTCTACATCTGGTTTCGAGCCTTTGTCAGCCTCAACGAAGGCAGTTGCGGCTTGAGAATTTCCTTTTAACTTCTCCCAAATCTTCTTTCGCAACTCAGCAATTTTAACCAGGGCTGCTTCAGTGAATTTCTCGATAGTTGTCTCAAATGCTTTGTTAAAAACGAGGGTTGCGATCGCACTAGCTGTAATTGCTTCCAAAATATCCTACCTTATCTGGCAACATCCTAACTGATGCATACAATAACAGATGTTTACATGGAAGAGAGATAGAGGCTAACCAGTTTCCCTGGTGAAAGTCGGGTGTACCCTTTAACAAAAAACTTTCAACGTTATTAACCAAAGTTTCAACCTGAGTAACTATTGCTTCAACATTTATAAGAAAATATTTAATCTTTGTTAGAAATACTTAAACCTTTCTTATACATGCTTCAACCTGAGTAACTCTTGCTTCAACATTTATAAGAAAGTATTTAATCTTTGTAAGAAATACTTAAATCTTTCTTATACATGCTTCAACCTGAGTAACTCTTGCTTCAACATTTATAAGAAAGTATTTAATCTTTTCAGAAAAACTTAAGCCTTTCTTATACATGCTTCAACCTGAGTAACTCTTGCTTTAACATTTGCAAGAAATGCTTAAATGTTAGTCACAATTGGTTCAAGTGTGTAATATTTTTATCTAGTCTCTACGTGTATACTTGAAATAAAACAAAGTAAATAGCGTCTGCAAGCAATTTATGACAATTTAACTTGTTAATGATCCTGAATGAAACCAACTAATGAACAAGGAATTGAATTATTTAAGGTGTGTCAGGATTTAACTCAGATGTACCTACCAATTTAATTGGTAAGGTTAGATGAACGGACAACACGCATTTACATTCTGGCTGGACAAAGCTTTGAAATAGAAATATTGCTAAATGGGAGGGTAAGATATTTATGACTAAGGCAAATTTTCAAGCAATGACCAGACAAGAGTTAAGAGCTTATGTGTTGGAACATCGAGACGATCAAGAAGCTTTTCATGCATTAACGGACAAACTTAGAGAAGAGCCAGGAACTGAAATTACCTCAACAGAGCAGATGCATGAGCTGATTGAAGCAAGGTTAGATGAGGCTGATGTAAGAGATGCTTATATAGTATTAGAGGAAATTGCAGGGCTGGGGACAACACCCTTTGAAGAAATTAAAAGGGAGTTAGGGATATGAGCTACCAAGTAGCATTGACACCTTCATCTGTTCAAAAACTTACAGAATTAGACTCAGTAATGCAGCAACAATTAGCACAAAAGTTAGAGGAACTAGCATTAAATCCACGTCCAGAAGCCGCTCACTTATTGAAGGACACCGAACGCTTGTATAAGGTTCGTTTGGGTAAATACCGCATTATTTACCAGATTCAGGAGCAACCCTTACTACTAACAGTGATAAAGATTGCACATCTCAAAGATTATTAAAGCTCGTCTGCAAAAACCATCGTCTATATACCACCCAATCACAACCAAATAAAATATAAAAACCCTTGAGTTTAAAATTTAATCTACCACTACGCAATTCCAAATTTCATAAAATCTCTGCCAACTTTCCTACCAGAGTATTTGCTAAATCCAATAACCTGATATCATCTGTATTAACACTATTTCCTTCACCAGCTAGCAGATTTTTTACAGCAGATAGCCTGTCATCTAACTCAGAAATTCTCCAAGATTCATCTAATTTTACTGCAAAATCAAACAGCGATCGCTCTCCTAAATGCTGTCTTACCCTAACAGCTACACTATCATTACTTACCAAAAATTCTTTAATAGTATCTAATTGAAAATTACCTAATATTTCATCATGTCCCCACGTTTCTAGCCAGTTTCCCTCGACATCTTCAACGTAAATATTGACAAAATCAATCCCATAAGTAAGCCAGTTCTGCTGCATTTGTCGCGCCGTCGCTAAAGCTTCAGCAAATGTATCTACTTGATTGTTGCAGTGAGTTTCTCTTTTATTAACCATAAAAGCTTTAATTAGCACGTAGGTATATAGGCTAGACACAAATCTGAAATATCAAATTCCTGAAAAGTTCACGAAAATTTTAAATATTTGCCACCAGAAAGGTAATCACTGTTATACAGGGCCACGTTGACTAATTGGTTGACAAAATTAGCATCCTTAGGATTGTAACTTAAGAACAGCCCCCTCTCGATTTCCCACGATCGCAGTGTATTTTGCCAAGCTTCGTACTTTTGGTGATTAAGTTCTTCACTAACACTGGTAATTTGAATACACAGTGGTTGATTGTTACGACTAACAATTAAATCTGTTGCCATAGAAAGGTCGGCTATATAACGCTGCCAAAAACTACCTTCTCGCTGAACAATATCTTGAGCTATTAATTTAATAATATCATCATCTACTTGATTAAATTCGCCTGCCATCAATTTTTGCTTCCAAATATAAAACTTGGAGTCACTTGCATTAAACCATCTGGGAAATAGATAACCATACCAATATCTCTCAATCGGCGTCATCATCTCGAATTTTGCTTTTTGTTCTTCTTCTGAAGGTAAGGATTTGATTATCAGCCAAATTGTCGAATCCGTAATTACTTCTAAGAGAAAGGCAATGACAAAAGGTTTTGCAGTCAGAGAACCTGGCTTGATGTCTTTTACCCAACGATTGATTTCATCTAATCTTCTCGCTAAATTATGATCTATCGAGGAGGCTTGCTCGATAAGGGACTTTAGCTGATCCTTAATTTCTGTTGCTTGCAAATGATGCCCTACTTTCAGAAGATTACGCTTTTTTTACACATTGATAACTAGATTTTAACTTGAAAATGTCTTTAGTTCATTTCCTGATGTCATCAAATATTCTCTAGGTCGATGCCCTGTAAACGTAAAGCCTCCCGCAGTCGAGCAATTTCTTGCTCTGCTCGTTCGGCGCGTTCTTCTGCCTGTTCGGCACGTAAACGTTCTTGTTCAACCAATTCCTCTGATGATAGTATTAATTGATTTTCAGTAGTGAAGAATCTTAATTTACCTTCATAAACTCCCAAATAAAGTTCTAACTGTTGACTCCACAAACGTCCATCAGTGGTTGATTGAATTTCTTGATACTTCCCATCAACTAAATGAAATCCCTGAAGTTCCATTGTTACAGGATCAAACCAGAAATAATCTGGTGTACGGAAGGTATCTTGGTAAACTTGTTTTTTTAAACCTTTATCAACTGCTGTCGTTGAACTTGACAAAATTTCCACAATCAGGTTAGGATATTTGCCGTCTTCTTGCCAAACTACCCAACTTTTAGGGTCTTTTTTCTGGGTTCCCAAAACTACAAGAAAGTCTGGGCCGCGGAAATATTCTGATTTTTTCTGGTTAAAACTGTAGTAAATCGTCAAATTGCCAGAAGCATAAAAATCTTGCCTATCTCGCCACCATAATTTGAGGATGCGAATCAGCAAATCGATTTGGTCACGGTGCAGGTCACTTTCCAAAGGTGGTTCGTCACTCAGTATATCGCCAGGAGGAAAAATAACTTCGTCTTCTGAAATACCATCAGAGATGATTTCTAAAGTAGCAGGATCAGACATCAGCGATCGCTTTGCGATTTATTTACTGAAAATTTGGTAACTTACAAATGGCTTTGAAAACTTGCAATAACTCAATTGCATCTGGAGATTGACTCAAATTTAATAATGGCATTAACTCATAAGTTGACCGATTGTCATGTCTTAGATAAACAAATTGATAAAGCTGTCCATTAGTTACCAAACCCCAAACTGATGGTTGTTGCTCTAAACTTTTAAAAGCATAAGTGATTAATTGAGGTAAACCCTCAATCACATTGACCGAACTATTTTTCGTTTCAATTACTAGAACCAAAAATGGCGGCGCAATATTACTTTGAGGATTATTTATTGCTAAAATATCCATCCGTCCAGTAATTCTTCTGTCTTCATCTTCAACTGCGATCGCAATGCTATCTTCCATTGTCAACCGAATCGGCACATCGTAAAATCCAGCTAATCGCATTAATGGTGCAATTGTTATAAATTTAACCAACCCTTCAGAAATTTTACCTGCGCTTAAATAACGACGGAAGTCGTTTCTGATTCGTAATAAATCCTGCTGTTCAAACTCAAAGAGTGGTTCTAGACTTAAAAAGTCTGTGAATGAACCATTGGAAAGTTCTTCTAGTTTGAGAAACCGATGAACATCGTTGAGAGATAGGCTGCTAGCTTCGACGGTGAGCGTCATAATTTCAGGCTTTGCTTGTCAAGACTATTTACAATATTGCAACATTCCCGGTAGATAGGTTGTAAAACCTCTTTACATTTTTTGATCGCGTGCTTTTGGTAGATCAAAATGAATGTAAACTAAATAACTCGGCAATTTCTACCCAGTTTAACGAAAATCTAAAAATTGTATAGCGTAACTGGGCTAAGAATAGTTTTTAGTAACAATAGTGATCGCACTCATAACTAACCATGTCTCAACCAACTATAGAATCAATCCTACAAGAGAAGCGGCTGTTTCATCCTAGCTCAGAATTCTCGCAGAACGCCCATATCCAAAGCTTAGATGACTATCAGCGTATCTACGACAAAGCCAAAGCCGATCCGCAGCAATTTTGGGCAGATTTGGCGACAACAGAATTAGAATGGTTCCAAAAATGGGATACAGTATTAGACTGGCAACCGCCTTTTGCTAAATGGTTCGTTGGTGGTAAGATTAATATTTCTTACAACTGCCTTGACAGACATCTCACTACCTGGCGTAAAAATAAAGCAGCTTTGATTTGGGAAGGAGAACCAGGTGATTCCCGTACCCTGACATATTCCCAACTGCACCGAGAAGTTTGTCAGTTTGCCAATGTATTGAAGCAACTGGGTGTACAAAAAGGCGATCGCGTTGGTATTTATATGCCGATGATTCCGGAAGCTGCGATCGCTATGTTAGCCTGTGCCAGAATTGGCGCACCCCACAGTGTGGTATTTGGTGGTTTTAGTGCCGAAGCTTTGCGCGATCGCTTAATTGATGCTCAAGCTAAACTGGTAATCACGGCTGATGGTGGTTGGCGCAAAGATGCGATCGTTCCTCTCAAGGAACAGGTAGACAAAGCTTTAGCTGATGGTGCTGTTCCCAGTGTAGAAAATGTCCTAGTTGTCAAGCGCACTGGACAAGAAACTTATATGCAGTCAGGCGGACGCGATCATTGGTGGCATGATTTGCAAAAAGGAGTATCAGCAGATTGTCCCGCCGAACCAATGGACAGCGAAGATATGCTGTTTGTTCTCTACACTTCTGGCAGCACGGGCAAACCGAAGGGCGTAGTGCATACAACTGCTGGTTATAATTTGTATACCCACATGACCACCAAGTGGATATTCGACCTGCAAGACACAGATGTATATTGGTGTACCGCAGATGTAGGTTGGATTACGGGACACAGCTACATTGTCTACGGCCCCCTTTCCAACGGTGCAACCAGTGTGATGTATGAAGGTGCGCCCCGCGCTTCTAATCCTGGTTGTACATGGGATGTGATTGAAAAATACGGTGTTAATATTTTTTATACTGCACCTACGGCAATTCGGGCATTTATTAAGATGGGCGAACAACATCCCAACACGCGAAATCTATCTTCGTTGCGTTTGTTGGGAACCGTTGGCGAACCGATTAACCCGGAAGCTTGGATATGGTATCACAAAGTAATTGGTGGCGATCGCTGTCCAATTGTGGATACCTGGTGGCAAACGGAAACCGGCGGTATCATGATTACACCGCTACCAGGGGCAATTCCCACTAAACCCGGTTCAGCAACTCTTCCCTTCCCTGGAATTATTGCAGATGTCGTGGATTTAGAAGGAAACACTGTACCCAATAAAGAAGGCGGTTATCTAGCAGTGCGTCATCCGTGGCCAGGAATGATGCGGACAGTCTACGCCGATCCAGAACGCTTCCGCCGCACTTACTGGGAACACATTCCTCCTAAAGATGGTAACTATATTTACTTTGCTGGTGATGGTGCAAGACAAGATGAAGACGGCTATTTCTGGGTAATGGGTCGTGTTGATGATGTACTTAATGTATCAGGACACCGACTTGGTACAATGGAAGTAGAATCAGCTTTAGTTTCGCATCCAGCAGTTGCAGAAGCGGCGGTAGTAGGTAAACCCGATGAACTTAAGGGTGAAGAAGTAGTTGCTTTTGTGACTTTAGAAGGTACTTATCAGGCAAATGAGGAACTGAGTAAAGAACTCAAGCTGCACGTTGTCAAAGAAATCGGTGCGATCGCGCGTCCGGGAGAAATCCGCTTTACAGACGCTTTGCCCAAAACGCGATCAGGTAAGATTATGCGGCGCTTGCTGCGGAATCTAGCCGCAGGGCAAGAGGTATCTGGGGATACTTCGACATTAGAAGATAGAAGCGTGTTAGATAAATTGCGGGAAAGTGTATAAAAAACTCCATCTCCTTGTATGTGGAGTTTTTGGGCATGGGGAATTGGACACTTGTACTGAGTTCAGCCCGAGCGGAGCCGAGGGGCGGCGTCGAAGTATGGGGCATCGGGAAGAACCTACCAATGCCCTATGCCCTATGCCCCAAGCAACGGGGCGACTATCCCTCTCCACTCCCTTGTGGGTGGAGAGGGATAGTCGCTTTCAATAAACAATGCAAACTTCTCAAAATAGGAGTTTGTTAACAACAAATTAACACAAAGCAATACTTAATAATATAGGGCAGGCAAAACAGCCTACCTTTGTTAAACAGGCTCGATTAAAATAGGTCTATAAATGAGAGATGCACTAAAGCAAAGAGGCGAAGCAATTTTTACAGTATTAATGACGGAATTTCACTCTCATGCTGGCCCTATTTTCAAGCCGCAGTTTTTAGGAGATAAATGGCAATATGTTGATTTTATTGTAGAGTTGGTAGGGGCTGGTAAATCTGTTCCTTATTTCTTTGTACAAGTGAAGACAACAAGAAAAGGTTACATGAAAAAATATAACCGTTTGAAGGTGTCTTAATGTATTGCAGACTTACTAATGCATCTTCACATTATTATAAGAATAGGAAGTTATTGAGGCATTCAGGGCGATGAAGGTGAAGCGCAAATCCAAATCAGCATTTGTTCAATCTTTTAGCGGCATGACGCTGAGTATCATAACTGTAATTAGTCTATCACCATTAGTGTTAGCGGTTCCTGGACAAGTTTCTTTACATTCGCTAGAACAGTCTGCACATAGACAACCACAAAAAATAGCACAATCTTCAGGTACAGATACATCAGAGCGATCGCAGCTCCTGCAACAAGCCAATGCTTTATATAATCAAGGAGACTTCAAAGGCGCAGAAGAAAATTTACGTAAACTCATTAAAAAATTCCCAGAAGATGCCTTCGGACACTTTCAACTAGGAAATACGCTTTTTCAACAAAAGAAATCAGAAGAAGCAATTACCGCCTATAAAGAAGCGATTCGCCTCAAACCGAAATATGCTCTAGCTTACAATGGGATGGGTATGGTTTACGCTAGCCAAAGCAGTTGGGAAGAAGCCATTACTGAATATAAAAAAGCTCTGGAAATTAATCCTAATTATGCCGAAGCATTGACTAATTTTGCACTGGCATTGTTGCAAACAAATAAAAAAGATGAGGCGCTAGCTTCTTTAGAAAAAGCTTTAAAAATTTTCAAAGAACAGAATAGAAATGAAAAAGTTAATCAAGTCGAACGAATTTTGCGAGAGATCAAAACTGCTGATGATCCTAGTGTTTCATGAAAATCATATTATTCAGTGAATAAAAGTTAAAACGAGTTGCTGCGATCGGCTTTAAGGAAGCTTTGCAACAACACTTCCTACGGAATTTGGCTGCTAGGTAATAGGTATCTGGCTTGTAATTATTATGGGGTGGGACGGAAAACCCGCCCTCTAAAAAGCATTGAAATAAAATAATTATAATGAATGAAATATTTCTGTTAGCCAGAGAAACTGTAAAAGTAATTTTTCACTTGGATGGGGGATACACAAGAGTAGCCTGGGAACGTTCGGAAAATACTGCATGGGCAGGTATAGGATGGATTTTTGATATACCAACTCATGTAATACCATACGATTTAAGAGCAATAGGTTCTCGTTTTCTATTGTCTATAGTTAAGCCGAATGCGAATGATTGTAAGGATATATAAAATATCCGCAATAATCGAAATAGCTTTTTTCATATAGAAAGATTGCCTTTTGTTATATAAATAGCATCTAACCTAGTAGCGCATCTATTCAAAAATAGCAAAATAGCAATCTACAATAATCAAATAAACGTAATGTATAATTAAGCCCAAGAGTTTAGGGTACTTGTCAAGTATTAAACTATTTGCTGGTACTGCCAAAGCATGTTGTATGTCTAAATCTGCAATCACCGTTACTGTCAAATTATTCGCTGCTTATCAAGAAGCCTTTAGGGTTTCAGAACTGGTGCTGGAATTTCCTAAAAGTATGCCAGTCAAGACAGTATGCGATCGCCTCATAGCTGAACACCCCGAACTCTCCCAATGGCGTGACGTTACCCGCTTTGGAATTAATCTAGTATTTGTCGAACCGGATACCCTACTACAAGACGGGGATGAAGTTGTGCTGATTCCACCAGTTAGCGGCGGCTAGCAAAGAAGTTAGGAGTTATGAATTAAAGATTTAAAACTCCTAACTCATAATTACTGATTACTCACTTTGATAAAGAGTTTTTGCTACATACATCGCCTCTTTTGAGCGAAAAAACTAATAATATTGGACTAATTCAAACCACGTTAAACCAATTCACAATGGGCAACTCTTGGAGACGCTAAAAGCAAAGCCCCACTACGCTAACGCAATGGACTTCTCTACAATTGCTGTTTGAGTTTAAAATCCCTACCCTCTGGGTGGGGAGTATGTCAAATTAGCATACATATTCATCTCTACTTTTACCACTGCAAACTCTTGTTTTACAGGGGAGAGTGAAAAACTACGTCTAAGCAATAGAACTTATAATGCAGAATGCGATGCTAGTAATTGCGAATCTTTTTGAATATATGTTTAAAGCCACGACTGCCAGCAGCACAGAGGAATACCAAGAGCAATACCAAGGAGCAGCAAACATAAATAATATTAAAGTAACCCATCCTAAATGTATACTAAGATTAGTTTCAGAATAATTTTTTTTCCAATATGGTTTTACCAGAATAATCAAATAAGAAACTACAAATATAGAAAATATTATAGGTTTAAATATTGAGTATAAAGTATGTTGGAGACTTAGAGAAAAGTTTAGAATTTTCAAATTTAGTAAACTCTTTACCAAAGCATATAACGAATCACCTACTATTTCTCCAACCCCAGGATTTAAAAGGCTTTTCCAAGCATCGGCTGTAGGTAGAGCTGTAATACAAGTGACAAAAATTATACCTAAAGATATACGAATACCACTGAATAAAATTCTCCAATGTTGTTGCTTAATCAAATAAACAAATATTAGAGGTAACCAAATAATTGGTAATGTTTTAATTAGAAAACCAATCCATGCTGTAATAATCGTAGCTATATAATTATGGTTTTTGAGGCATATTATTAAAATAATTAAAACTGTAGAAATTAATACATCAATATGTGCATTTGTAACTTGAGAATACAGCAAATACGGGTTAATTAAATATGCAATTGTTATCTTAATTTTATGAGGAGATATTTTTAACTGCTGCCATATTAAGTAACTATTTAATATATGGAATAAAAGACATATTAATTTAAATATATAAATTCCCAAGATTGGAGTAATTGCAACAAAAATAGCGGAAAACATAAAAAATAGTTGAGATATAGGCCCATAAGTTGAAGTCTGTTTCCAGATTAGAAATGGAGACAACTTTGAGGTAAATGTGCTTGCAGCATTAATAAAAGGATTAATTCCATTTAAATCCATTAAACCATAATGTACATATAAATTAATATCAGTGGTTATTGGATAACTTATGAAGGCAATTAGCAAAAATAATGAACTATTTTTTAGTATTTTTATAAAACTTATATCCCTTATATCTCTTTTTTTGTTTATTATTAACCACAAAATATATATAATAATTAAACAACGGTATTCTATACCTACTCTGATTTTGTCAATAGTTTTAGAAAAATCAGGTAAATATCGACCTGTGGTATTAGCTAAAGCTTCAAGATGAAAATGAGAAGCTCTTATTGCTAACTCAACACACAATATTAATGATAGTATGATGGCAAGACCTAACAATATTTGATTTTTTTTCTGATTGCTATAATTATTAACATTTAGCATAATCATATAAAACTTCTTCAATTAAGTTTTTACTTGTCTTATGGCAGATTTAAAGTTGGTCAGGTACACAACGATTCGTCTGTTACCCAGGTATAAAGCGTGTTTTACTCCTGAATTCTGTATTCTATATTCTGCTGTGTCATTAAATTCTATACAATTAAATGTGTCTAAACTACATCCATTTTGTTTTAAAACTAGATTTTTCAGTCATAGTTTGAGTTTTGACCTCTCTTAATTCCAATAAACTACGGTTTTCAAGGTAGACCTTACTCGTCTGTAATCAAACTGGTTAGAAGTTAAACTTATTAATTTTACTCAATAGCTTTAGGACTTACTAGCCAGCTTTACTAAGTCATCTAACTCTTGCTGCATTTGACTAACAACTAATTTATAACATTCATTGACATAGTAGCGATCGCTGGCTGCTTCACGACCGTAGCGTTGAAACACAATTGGGGGGCAAACCCGCGTGTACATGGACATAGGTAATGGAATGTTGGGTAACGGGCCAATTGCTAATCCCCAAGGCAGTCCGAGATAGATAGGAAAAACTTCCGGATCAATTCCCAACAGCCAAGGCATCCCCCATTCATGGAGTTGTTGCACAATTTTATAGCACTCAGCCAGTACAATCAGTGTATCGTGAGCGCCCCAGGAAATTACAGGGACAATCGGCACATTTTCCCGCAATGCTAACTTGATAAATCCTTGCCGCCCCACAAAATAGATTTTGTTACGTAAATAATGCGGTCGGAAAATATCTTCGGCTCCACCTGGATAAACTAGCACACTCGCTCCAGAGCGCAAGGCCGCGTAAGCCATTTTCGGATGAGCCATGATTGCTCCAGCCTTAGCAACCAGTTGCGCTAGTGGCGGGCTAACCTGCCAAACTTTAGGATGCATCAAACCATAAACGGGTTGCTCGACACCAAATCGTCGGAACCAGTCGTACATCATCATTGTCATATCGGGGGCCGCGAGTCCCCCATTATGCGAACCGACAAATAGGACTTTTTCTTGGGGTGGAATATTATCCCAACCACTGGTTTGAACTCGGAAATAGTAGTCATAAAAAAAGCCAAATAGAGGCATCAGAGATTTGATGAACTTTGGATCTCGCTCATCCAAAGACCAACCGGGTTTTTTGTTTATGAGATATTGCTTTTTTGACATCAATGCATTCTAACAGGATTGGTAAAGGTCAGCCCCTTGCCTACGGGACGCACTCGCGTTCGGGGAAGTCACGCATTCACGCATTCACGCATTCAAAAATTTACCAAGCTCATACTTCGGCTACGCTCAGTAACTATAAATAAATTTACTTGCTCTGTACTTTTTTATTTCTGGTCAAACAATCCTTTATTAGGTATGACCAGGTTTGCTTGATGCACAAAACCTGATTCGCTTAAATACTTCAAGTGAGTTTATTCTCTAACAGCAGCTAATTCCAACTTAATTACTTCTGTTTAGTCTTTGACTTTCTTTAGTAAGTGTAATCTTTTAAAGTTTAACAAACTTCGGTCTTGCCCAGCAGCCAAGAATCTCCTTAAAGGAGCGTCCATATTTTAAATTACCTTGGTAAATGCATTTTTCCTATTAATTTTTACATAGTTTGGGTTTTTCTTACCTAGTTAATACCAAAAAGCTCATGATAACGATATGTAATGATTTAATTGGCATAATTATATTTTTGAGTATACGCGTACTTATGTTACTCAAATTGCGGGTTGTGGGATCTACCTTTTAGTCACTAGATAGAAAAGTTGTCTCTCCTTGAGTAACAAGAAAAAATTGTGTGCGCTCCTCAGTTAACAACAAACTTATTGCCATTACCAATTCAGAGCAGCTTCCAGGAAGCGTACCTACTGCATAGGAGGGCATAGCATTACCAATAAGGGAAACCAAGGTTGCTACAAATAACCACGGCCACTTTAGCCTGAACCAAATACCAATGCTAATTACTAGGACAAACAGATTAACTACAATCGTTATAATTGGCGGCCCGCTCAAGTTGGCATCATGATAACGTAGGATTCCTGCGAACTCTATTGGAACTAGTTCCAGCCTTATATAGCGGGTGGCAACATCTATCGCTGTAAGTCCTAATGCAATTACCCAAGATAAAACCCGGACTACTGTATTAGCCCAATTAGCTCCAGCACGGTGAGCGAGTTCAACACCAATTACAATAAATAGTGGTACAACTAAATAATGTAATAAAAAGCGCAGCATAGAGAGAGTTTTCAAAAGCTCTCCTTCACCAATCAGACTTCCTATTAAAAGAATGAGATTGTCATAACTAATGCTCACTAGCACTATAGGCAACACAATCATTGCTAAACTGGTTGATTGCTGCCACAGACGAATTGACCAGCCGATTAATACCCATTCGATCAAGACAAGATTGAAATGTGTTACACGATAAATTATTAACATAAGTAATGTATTGACATAGCGTCAACATAATTTATTCATAATTAGTAATTTATAATTTCAAGAGTGTGTGATATGCTGAACTATCCACCCTCTTAAAACAACGCTCATTAAAAATTTAAGAGGAACCGTTGTATAGGTCTGAAATTTATGAATTATGAGTTATGAATTATTTAGTAATGTATTCCAAGCACAAATATTGAGAACATAAGCTGATTCAGATAATTTGTGCTTGGAATAAAAGCTAGTTCGACTTATTCAGAAGATTTGTTGTAATTACGATTGAAAGTGGTGTTTAAAAATCATCTGATAAAACAACTGTTAGTTTGGTGTTACGTTCTGGTGCAAAACCACTTCCTTCAGCTACATAAGTAATCGCTCCTCCTGCTTCTAAAACAGCAGGGCCACCACAGGCTTTAATTAAATCAACACCGTTCTTCACCTTAATATCTTGACAGCCAAATTCAAGTCCATTTGGGCCAGTAATTTTAATCTTATTAATTGTTCCAGTTTCACCAACTGGTAAAAAAAGTTTAGCAGAGCGAATAACTGCTGTAGCTGGCAAAGGAATTGGTGTAGTTGTGTCGATACTGAACTTTCCTTCAGTAATTTGAGCTTTTTCTGTGATAATTAAGGTAGCGAGGGTCCTTGGCGCTGCGTTAGCGTTCGCAAAGCGTCTCGTAGAGAAGCTTACCGAAGGTATCGCTGATGTAGAAAAACAGAATATAAGAAATGATAAAGCAAATGCAAAAATCTTTGCTGGATTAATGAACATCTTCAATGAATTCATGATGATTCTCCTTTTTAAGTTTTATAAATTCTCTGGAGCTAGGCTCAATAGTCTTATCTATTGATTTTTAGCTATTTATGCAAATTTTAACAAATTATAGGTTTTATTCTCTAATAATTAAAACCTCTTTTACTCTGTCTGTGTCTAGCAAGATAATGCGCTTACGTTTTTCCAGGCAGCTTTCAAGGCGATACTAAAGCTCATCGGTAATTAAAAAGTAAGTAACGAATTTTATTTGTTAAGCACAAATTGCTCCAGATCGTGAAACTGCCCTTTGAAGAAGCCATACTGTTTCAGTACACCCTGACTCTGAAAACCTAACTTTTCAAGCAACTTTTTAGAAGCTATGTTGTCCAGCATGACTTGGGCAACAACGAAACGCAAACCCATTTTCTCAAACCCAAATTGCAAGATGGTATGCACCGCCTCAGTCATGATACCTTGTCTCCAAAAAGTATTGGCAAGCTCATAACCAATCTCAGCAGACTGTTCTTGTGGGTTCCACGTAAACCCACAAGAACCAATCATAACGTTGTCTTGCTTACGGGCAATTCCCCAGCGAATTCCTATTCCTCGCTCAAACCGCTTGGCTCTACGGACAATGAGTGCGATCGCCTCTTCAATAGAAGTGAAAGTATCAAGATTGTGAAACTGAGTCACCCTTGGATCGGAAAATACAGCAAAGATAGCCTCAGCATCCTGCAACGTTGTCTCACGCAGAAGCAGCCTTTCTGTTTCTAATTGAGGAAAGGAAGATAGTGATAAATCGTTGCTCATAGTTGCGACAGATGATCTGGGGTTAGAGGTAACTTAGCGATCGCCACAATGACAAGACAATTTCATTAGGCTCAAGGTCGAATAGTCTTCGCCGACTGGTTAAATAACAAATCTCGTGACTTATCTGGATCAAGCGCTTGAGTTTTCAGTGCTTCTGCTTTCTCGTAAGCGCGAATTGTTGCTGGACGGGCTTTAATTGCCTCAAACCACCGCTTAACGTGAGGAAAATCCTCTAAATTCTGACTTTGGCGCTCATAGGGCACAATCCAGGGATATGCAGCAATATCGGCGATGGAATAATCGCCAGCCACAAATTCTCTATCTGCTAGTTGCTTATTCAGCACTGCATATAAGCGTCCCGTCTCATTCACATAACGGTTAATTGCATACTCTATTTTTTCGGGAGCGTAGGCGCTAAAGTGATGATTTTGTCCCGCCATTGGCCCCAGTCCTGCCATTTGCCAGAACAACCATTCTAAAACTTGAGTGCGATTACGTAAATCTTGGGGGATTAATTTCCCAGTTTTTTCTGCCAAATATAACAAAATTGCACCAGACTCAAATACCGAAATCGGCACACCTCTATCAGCTGGTTCGTGGTCAATGATCGCTGGTATGCGATTGTTAGGAGAAATATTCAGAAATTCTGGTTTAAATTGATCCCCAGCCCCAATATTCACAGGAATTATGGTATATTCCAAACCGACTTCTTCTAAAAAGATCGTAATTTTATGACCGTTAGGAGTTGTCCAATAATAAAGATCAATCATGGTTATTTTTCCTAAAATTGTGCGATTGTTTTTAAGTTAATGGAGCGAACACCTCTTTCGTATTTCTCACAAAATCTGAACAAAGGAGGCAAAAACTGCAAAAATGTATATACAATAGGCATTTTAGCACTTTATACCCAAAAGTATTGCCCTAGAGGCAAGATGAAAAATCGCTATTTGGTATGGGGTTACAGCCCCATACTGGACTATTGTGCTGGATATTGTTATCTTTTTTGGCTACCAAAAATGCTACTACCAGCGATCGCTAGAATCAAACCTATCAAGTGCATGAGTCATTTTTGAAGTGTAGTAAGCAAAAAGCTCTGCCTTTAGTTGTTTCAAGGAGGCAGAGCTTAAGTAATTGCATTTCTCAGCTAAAGTTGAGAAATGAGGTAAATAAGTTGTTTAAGTTTTCTTAGTTTAATTTCCGTCTATTTGGTTATTTCCGACTATTCCAGTAGCTTCTAAAGCTAGCTCACCTGCTGTATAAACTCCAAGTGCTGACATGCCTCCGTACTGAGTCACTGCGTTGCCTGTATTATTCAAAGTTTTGATTGTGGCATGCTCAACTGTTTTTGTAAATTTCTTCCACCAACTTTTCCCTCCGATTATTTGTTCGCAGCATTCATCTGATAAGACTTCAAACAATTCTTCTTGATTTTCACCTATCAGGTTTTTGTTTATAGACATAGTAAATTATTCTCCCAAATCAATAAATACAAAAATTTGCTTTTTAGGTTTTGAGCAAGAAAATATTATTTATTGCTCTAACTATTAATTAGATTAATCAAAAAGAATGTATATGAACAGACTTGACAATCCAGGTTTGCAAAGATAGCAGCACCAGAAAATTTTTTATAATATCTTTTCCGTATTTATTATGAGAATTTTTCTGTTAAAATTTAGTAAGTAAATATATGGAATTTTATCTGGTAAATAGCTTTTATTACTATAATTATCAAGATTTTCAATATGTAATGTTTTTGATAAGTTGATATATAAATATTATTTATAAAAAAATCATAAATTATTTATAGCCTTCCAGGATTTGTTTAAAGTTATCAATAAATATTTCAGAGTTGTTTCTACCTATTTCTCCTGAAATTGGTTTTGTGAGCAGGTATCAATTGTACGAAACGCTAAACTGGCGTAGCTGCTGTGGCTTGCAAACAAGACATTCGAGCAATACGATTTTGTGAGATGAGTTTAAAAACAAGTGATCGCCCGACGAGATAATTCAGCTTCAGGTTGCTGTTGTAGTTCAGTTTTCGTTTTCGCACGTCTGTGGGTGGCGCGATCACATGGGGTGAAAAATCCCTCTGCGAACAATTGCCTTAATTTGTCTTGGCTTAATATTTTGCCTTGTCCGTTACCGGAAACCTTTATCTTTAATGGCAGCTACCATTATACTTTTTCATAGCGGTGATTTTGCGATCGCAGCCCAAACTCTATGGTGAACCTGAAGAATTGGTGTGGAATATCTTGCTTCGAGTAATGTCGCCAATTCTTGGTCAAATACTGCTACCTTTTCTGGTGTCAAACTGGCTCCCACGCCTGCACTAGCACGAATTCGTCCCCGCCAAGCTTCGTGTGTATAAGACACAAAGACATCGTAAGAAAATGTGCGAATTTCTCGAAATCCTCCTTCGCCAATGTCTTGTAACCACAAGGGATATATCCCATTACCGCCGTCTAAATTCCAGGCTGGATTATGAGCCTTAATCAGTTGTTCTGTTGCTTCAACTACATTACCTTTTAAGGGTATCCAATCAAAATGAGCGATCGCGATCAAGCCATTTCTTCTCAATATCCGAGTAATTTCTTGGACAGCACGGGGACGATCAAACCAATGCCAACACTGTCCAGCAGTAACTACATCAGCACTTGCATTTGGTAACTCGGTATTCTCGGCAGTTGCGACTCGATAATCTACTTTGAGTTGCACTGATTCGCTTAACTGTCTTGCTTGTTCTAAAAGTGATGCTGATAAATCTATGCCAATTACATAAGCACCTCTATCAGCAAAGCCCCGCGCTAGTGTTCCTGTTCCTGTACCAAGGTCAACAATATTTTGCCCTGGTAAACCTATACCATATTCAGACAGTTTGTTAAATAATGAACTGGGAAAGCCAGCGCGGTGTTTTGCATAATCAGTAGCAGTTGCACCAAAATCAATTTCCATACCTGCAAAACCATTTTTGTAACAATTGTCTCCTTAAAAGTTCTCTACCCAAGGACGTAGTTCTACTTCATAAGTCCAGGCACTGCGGGGTTGACGTAAAATGCTGAGATAAGTTTGAGCGATCGCATCCGGGTCAAGAGTACTATCTGGTTTATCTGCTGGATCTTGGCTGCCTGTAGGGCGGATTCCACCATCAATAACGAAATGCGCCACATGAATATTCTTTGGTGCTAATTCTCTAGCAATACTCTGAGCCAAACCGCGTAGTGCAAATTTACCCATTGCAAAGGGAGCAGACTGAGCATAACCTTTGATACTGGCTGAAGCTCCAGTAAAGAAGATAGCACCGCCACCAAGTTGCAAAAACCTTTTGGTAGCAGCTTGGGCGACGAGAAAGCCTCCATAAGCAGTTACATCTAGAGTTTTTGCCACCTCACCAGGGTCTAGATCAACAAGTGGCCCCCGCACCCGGAAACTGGGATTGTAAACTACAATATTCGGGGAACCGACTTTATTATCAATATCTATAAATAACTGTTCTACTTCATCTGGCTTCGAGACATCAGCAGCAAAACTAACTGCGCCAATTTCACTGCTCAATTGAGTAAGTTTTTCAATTTGGCGAGCCGCTAAAGCTACGGTGAATCCTTCTTTGGCAAATAAGCGGGCTAAAGAAGCGCTTAGTCCACTACCTGCACCGACAATTAAAGCTGTTGTTGCCATATTTGAAACCTGTAGTGTTTATTCTGTCTAGCTTAGAGCTTTTCTTAATGCCATTCGATTAAGACATTTATAGATTAAGAATTGAGCGTGACTGAAGATAGCTGTGAATTGCCCTTAGTGGGAGTTTGACCAATTTGCAGTACACCAACTGCGGCAATCAGACAGAGAACGCCTGATAAAATAAATGCTTGTAAATAACTACCCGTCCAAGTTCTCAACACTCCGGCTCCCAATGCTGCTGTGGCTGCACCGAGCTGGTGTCCCGCTACAATCCAACCGAACATCACGCCGACATTTTCTTTACCGAAGACATTAGCAACCAGACGCACTGTCGGTGGTACAGTGGCAATCCAATCAAGTCCATAGAAGACGGCGAAAATGGAAAGTCCATAAAAAGAAAAGTTAAAACTAAAGGGCAAGAAAATCAAAGACAAACCCCGCAGTCCGTAGTACCAAAACAATAAGTAGCGATTGTTCCAGCGATCGGATAACCAACCGGACATAGTAGTTCCAAAAAAATCGAATAGTCCCATGATTGCCAAAAGACCAGCAGCCTTGACTTCAGGGATACCGTGGTCAATACAAGCGGGAATTAGATGAGTTCCAATTAACCCATTTGTGCTAGCACCACAGATAAAAAAGCTACCAAATAACAGCCAGAAGTCTCGATTACGCATTCCCAGCCAAAGAGCGTTAAGGGTGGAAGCGATGGAATTTGCTCTAGGCTGTAACACTTCCACAGTTTCGCTATTGTCGCCAAAGGGTCGCAAACCGACATCTGCGGGACGATCGCGCATAAAGGCTGCGATCGCTGGAATAATTAGGAGTGCTGCACCAGTCAGAGCCAGAGCCGCAGTTCGCCACCCGAAGCGATCGGCTACTGAGGCCAGCATCGGCAGAAATACTAGTTGCCCCGTAGCTGTACTGGCGGTTAAGATGCCCAGAACTAAACCCCGCTTTTCCAAAAACCAGCGATTGACAACAATAGCACCCAAAACCAGGGCGATAACTCCGCTACCAGAACCGACAACTACACCCCACAGCAAGACTAGCTGCCAAGATGCTGACATCAAAGTGGTTAAACCGACACCGAGAGCAATCACAGCAAGTGAGAACACCATCATCCGGCGAATGCCAATCCGCTCCATAAGTGTGGCGGCAAAAGGGCCAATCAACCCGTAAAGTACTAAGTTAATGGAGATTGCTAAAGATATAGTCGCTCTACTCCAGCCAAACTCGTGTTCGAGAGGCACTATAAAAACTCCAGGAGCAGAGCGAATTCCAGCCGCCACCAATAAGGCTAGGAATGTTAAACCCGCGACGATCCAGGCATAGTGGAACGAATGACGCGATAGCAAGGAGGGTAAGGACATGGTTTGGAGGGGAGAGCAGAGGGAGTAGAGGTTAGTAGCTAGAATTTATCGAATAGGTATAAGGGGGACTCGTGAATGAGTCTTTAATAGTAATTCACGAGTCTTTGAGCTTTGTCGCTGAACCTCAGAGCTTCGTCGATGAACCTCAGAGCTTTGTCGCTGAACCTCAGAGCTTCGTCGATGAACCTCAGAGCTTCGTCGATGAACCTCAGAGTTTCGTCGCTGAACCTCAGAGCTTCGTCGATGAACCTCAGAGCTTCGTCGATGAACCTCAGAGCTTCGTCGATGAACCTCAGAGCTTTGTCGATGAACCTCAGAGCTTCGTCGATGAGTTTTTGAACTCCATTAATGAGTGTTGGAACTCCATTAACGAGGCTCAGAATTCCACTTTTTTAGCTCTTGCTTCATGTCCAATGCTCAATCTACAGAGAACTACCCTCCATAAGAGTTACCGATTCTGTCTACAGAGACGTTGGAGGAGAATGGCAAACGACCTGGATTTAAGCGTGGTTCTGCTGCATAGCCAACAGGAACTAAAACAGCGATCGCTAAATCTGGATTATCCCCAGCACCGATCACTTGCTTAACCTGATCCTCAATCCAACCGTTCATAAAACAAGTGGATAATCCCAGACTTTCTGCCGCTAAGACCAAATGGGTAGCGGCAATAATGGCATCTTTGATCGCATATTCGCGTCGCTTGTCGCCTAGCGTTTCTTGAAATTGGGGGATGGCGCTTTTAAAGTAGTTTATCGTGCCTTCATTCCATGCCCCAGTTTCAGTTGCCCGCTCAAAAATTGGGGTTAAGTCTCCTTGGCCTACGTTAGGATCGGCGGCAAAGACGAAGGTTACAGGAGCTTGGACAATTTGCTGTTGATTCCACGATGCTGCTGCTAATGCTGTCTTTTGCGCTTCATCTTGCACAAGAATAATTTGCCAATCTTGGATATTAAAGCTGCTAGGTGCTGCCACAGTTAACTCTACTAGTTGCTTGAGCAGTTCTGGGGCGATGGGGTCTGCTTTAAAAGTTTTAATGGAACGACGTTGAGCGATCGCACTGGGTACATCTAAAGGTTGGGTTTGAGTGATGGAACTCATGAGAATCTCCTGATAATTGAGTTATGAAAGGGTTTCGGATTTTATATCTAAAGTGATTGAGAACGTTAAAGAGCGGGGCAATGTAATTATGTTGCTCTCTAATTGGCAATGTTAACTGGGTTAGAGATATGCTCGTGGATAATGCGCCATTGTCCCTCTCGCTTTTGCCATACGAGCGTCGCATGAGCCGTAATTTTAACCGCCTCATTCCCTATGGTGGTTGCTGCACTTTGAAAAATCAGAGCAGAGACGGTAATATTATCACCTGTCAAGATCCAAATATCCCCAACTGATTTTACTTGCCACTGAGTTATTGCTGTCATGAAGGGCTTCCATATTTCCTCATAGGATTGCCATCCTTGAATTCGAGTGGTCTGCGGTGAGAGAGTATCGAAGGCGAGCAATTGTTCATCTTGCCAGTAAAGATTGTCTAAGACAGAAAAATCAAAGGGTTTGTCGCCTGAACTAAACGCAGCTAGCCAATCGTTAACACGTTCTTTGATTTCCGCTTCTTCTAAAGTATCTTTCATAGTTCACAACCAATTTACACAACCATTTTGTTGTATCTTGGAGAAATCTCAAACTTCTCAGTTTGATTTGATACTTTCGAGTGCGGAAAGTGGGTTTTAATTATTCAGATGAGAAGAATTAGGCATTGACCACTTGCTCGTTAGCAGCTGACCAAAATGGATAGTCTGTATATCCTTTTTCACCGCCACCATAAAAGGTTGCTTGATCTGCTTGATTTAGTGGTGCATTCAAAGCGAAGCGTCGGGGTAAATCTGGGTTTGATATAAATAATGTGCCAAAAGCAACTAAATCTGCTGCTTTGTTTGCCAGTACAGCATCACCTTTTTCATGAGTATAACCACCATTGACAATGAGTGTACCTGTAAAGTGATCGCGTATATGGCTAGTGGGTACAATTGTCCCGCCATGTCTGATGTCTGCCTCTGTTGCCTCATAAATATGCAGATATGCCAAATTAAACTGGTTCAACGCTTTAGCCGCATAACCGAATGTCTCCAGGGGATTGGAATCACCTATATCGTTATAAGTCCCACTAGGAGAGAAACGTACCCCTACTCGGTTAGAATCCCACACATTAGTTACCGCCTCTGTGATTTCTAACAGGAATCGGGCGCGATTCTCAATGGAACCGCCATATTTATCTGTACGTTGATTGGTGCGATCGCGCAGAAATTGATCTATTAAATAACCATTAGCTGCGTGAATTTCTACTCCGTCAAACCCAGCCGCTAGAGCATTTGCCGCTCCCTGACGGTACTGTTCGACAATCTGCGGTATTTCCGAAGTTTCTAAAGCGCGGGGAGTTACAAAAGGTTTGGGCCCCTGATAAGTTGATGCCTCACCTTTAGCAGCAATGGCAGAAGGTGCCACAGGTAAAGCTCCATTCGGTTGTAAATCAGGGTGAGAAATCCTACCTACGTGCCATAGTTGCAGAAAAATTCTTCCTCCCTGCTGATGCACGGCATCGGTTACTAACTTCCATCCCTCCACTTGTTCTGGTGAATGAATTCCTGGTGTAGCAGGATAACCCTGTCCTTCAGGAGTTACCTGTGTTGCTTCAGAAATTATCAGTCCGGCAGAAGCACGTTGGACGTAGTAGGTAGCATTCAGTTGGTATGGTACGTTTCCCTTACCTGCCCTGTTTCGGGTTAAGGGTGCCATTACTATGCGGTTAGGTAGTTCCAGATTCCCTAATTGGTAAGGAGAGAACAAGTTGATATCACTAGTCATTGGTTTTTATCTCCAAATTATTTTAGTCATTGGTCATTAGTCATTAGTCATTTCTCCCCAGTCCCCAGTACCGAGCGATGCACTGAGTTTCGACTGTGCAAAAATCGAGTTTCGGCTACGCGGTAATCGAGCAAAGTCGAGATTCAACTGCCGCAAAGTCGAGATTCAACTACCGCCAGTGGTTGTGTCCCCACTCCCGCACAAACTAAACAATCGACCGAATAACGCCACCATCTACCCGCAAAGCTGCACCATTAGTTGCTGAAGCTACGGGACTAGAAAGATAAACTACGATCGCTGCTACTTCTTCATTAGTTGCAAAGCGTTTGATTAGGGAACTTGGACGCACATTTTGAAAAAACTCAGCCTCGACTTCTGCGCGATCAATACTGCGTTCTTGCGCCAGGTTGCTGATAAACTCTTCAACTCCTTCTGAGCGGGTTGGCCCAGGAAGGACGGAGTTTACCGTGACTCCAGTCCCGATAGTCATTTCTGCTAGACCTCGTGCAATGGCTAGCTGCGCTGTCTTAGTTGTACCGTAGTGAATCATTTCTACGGGAATTTGAATGGCAGATTCGCTGGAGATAAAAATTATTCGTCCCCAGTTTTGCTCTAGCTGCTTTTGCAGATATTGCCGACTCAAACGGACTCCACTGAGGACGTTAACCTCAAATATGTTTAACCAGTCTTTATCAGTAATATCAAAGAAGGTTTTAGGCTCGTAAATCCCTAAATTGTTTATCAGAATATCAACGTGAGGAACCTCTTGAAAGAGTTTCTCTACCCCTGATGCAGTACCTGTGTCAGCAACCACACCAGAAACTTTCGCCTCGGGTGTAGAATGCTTAATTTTAGCGATCGCTTGAGCTACTCGTTCTTCAGACCGACCGTTGATAATAACTGATACACCCTCTTGAGCTAACCCAAGAGCGATCGCCAAACCAATACCTGCGGTTGAGCCACTCACCAGCGCGGATTTACCATGCAATTTCAAGTCCATTTCGCTCTTTCCCCGTTAATTTAAACAGAATGATCTGGGATTGGGTATTGGGTATTAGGGACTGGGGACTAGTACTCTGTCAATTCAAGTTTTACGAGTAGATAAATTCTTCAATTTCTCTTATTTCCTTCTTCTTTCGCGCTCTTGGCGCCTTCTCTACAAGACGCGAAGCGCGAACGCGGTTTGTTCCTTTACCCTTCAAACTTCGCTTGACAGACTACTAGAGAGAATGCGAGAGGGACAAGCACAAAGGTCTAAGCGCCGCAAGTCGGCGTTGAGAACTTTAGAAGGAGAAGGGGGATAAAGAATATTCAATAAGTCTCTCCCCAATCCCCAGTAAAGAGCGATGCACTGAGTTTCGACTGCGCTCAACTACCGTTAGTCGTTGTGTCCCCAATCCCCTTCACTTAAATTAAAGATGCTGTGCTAAGGTCTTATTCAAAGTGGTTTTTGGAACTGCCCCTACGACAGTATCGACTTGCCGACCCCCCTTAAAAACCATCAGGGTCGGAATGCTGCGAATTCCATAGTGGCTGGCGACAGTGGGATTTTGATCTGTGTTCAGTTTCACAAATTTCACCTGTCCTTCGTATTCAGCAGCAACTTCATCGACGACTGGTCCCACCATCCGGCAAGGGCCACACCACGGCGCCCAAAAGTCCACTAATACCGGAATTTCACTTTCCAAGACTTCTTGCTTGAATGTGGCTTCTGTGACATTTGTAATGGATGACATAAAATTGCCTTCCTAATTAATTCTATTATTCGATATTATCGAATAATAAAAATATATGCCACCTGATCAGATAATGCAACTATGAGATTTCTTTATCATCCAGATAGAAAAAATATTTCTTTACCGGGAGTGCTGTATGCATTGGGCGATCCAGTGCGGCTAGAGATTGTGCGGCGGCTAGCTACTGAGGGGGAACAATGCTGTGCAAGTTTTGATTTTGCGATCGCCAAGTCTACTATGTCCAATCATTTTAAGATTTTGCGGGAGTCTGGGATCGTCTTTACACGTAAAGAAGGGACACATCATATTAACATCCTGCGGCGTGAAGATTTAGAGGTACTGTTTCCAGGATTGCTGGATGCGATATTGAAAGCGGCTGAACCATTGCCTGTTGATCCCGCTAGTACTAAACAAACAGCTTTTAGGATTTAGGGGCATGGGGTATTGGGCAATCCCCAATAAAGAGCGATGCACTGAGTTTCGACACTTCGACAAGCTCAGTGCATCGCTGTGCAAAAATCGAGTTTCGGCTACGCGGTAATCGAGCCAAGTCGAGATTCAACTGCCGCTTGTCGTTGTGTTCCCAGTCCCCTTTACCCCAACCTACAAATTTTCAAAACCTACGCAGTATTGCTTTGCGTCTATACGGTTCGTTTTTTCATAATTTTGTGTAAGTCTTACCTAAAAGATTTTCAGAAAAACTTCTTGTTTAGTTAATAAGAATATGTGATACTCTGAAAACTATAAATAAAGCACGGTAATTGTATCAAATTACCGTAGTTTAAAAGGACAGGACTCATGCAGCTACTATGGTTTATCCCAACCCACGGCGACGGACGTTACCTTGCAACTGCTACAGGTGGGCGGGCAGTCAGCTTTCCTTATCTGCGGCAGATTGCCCAAGCGGTGGATGACCTTGGTTATACAGGGGCATTGCTGCCTACGGGTCGGTCTTGCGAAGATGCTTGGATTGTAGCATCAACACTGGTATCATTGACGCGACAGATGCGTTTTTTGGTAGCGATTCGTCCCGGCTTGGTATCACCTGGAGTAGCAGCACGGATGGCGGCGACTTTTGATCGCCTCTCTGGAGGACGTTTGCTGATTAATGTCGTGACTGGGGGCGATCCTGTAGAGTTAGCGGGAGATGGCTTACATTTGGATCACGATCAGCGCTATGAATTAACAGATGAATTTTTAACAGTATGGCGAGCGATCGCCAGTGGTGAACAAGCTAATCTTCAGGGCGACTATCTCAACATTCAGGATGGGAAACTGCTGTTTCCACCTGTTCAAAAGCCATATCCGCCCTTGTGGTTTGGTGGTTCCTCTGGCGTCGCTCAAAAAATTGCTGCCAAGCACGTAGATGTCTATCTAAGTTGGGGTGAACCACCGTCTCAAGTAGCAGAGAAGATTGCATCCGTTCGCAGGCTTGCTTTATCAGAAGGCCGAACTTTGCGGTTTGGGATTCGCCTACATGTGATTGTGCGCGAAACTGAGAGTGAAGCCTGGGATGCGGCGAATCAATTGATTAAGTATGTAGATGATCAGGCGATCGCTAAAGCCCAAAAAGCTTATGCCCGGATGGATTCAGAAGGGCAACGGCGGATGACTCAACTACACCACGGTAATAGTGAGGCATTAGAGATTAGCCCGAACCTGTGGGCGGGAGTTGGTTTGGTGCGGGGTGGTGCGGGAACAGCCTTAGTAGGCGATCCCCAAACCGTAGCTGCCAGGATATTGGAATACGCTTCTTTGGGTATTGAGTCCTTTATTCTCTCTGGCTATCCCCATTTAGAAGAAGCTTATCGAGTTGCGGAACTTCTATTCTCCCATTTGCCATTAGAGAATCTGCCGACAGTGGAGAAGCAACATGTCTTGAGTCCATTTGGCGAGATTGTGGCAAATGAAGATTTCCCTAAGCAACAGCATCAGGAAAGAGCAACGTCCATATCCTAGTAATTAAGAACTAGAAAATTATCAGCCATGTTGCACCAACAAATTGACCAAAAAATCTCAGAAAAAGAAGCGTGGGCATTACGTCGCCAGTTGGGAATACCTAACAATAAACGCTTGTGGGTGCTGGCTTGCATGGACGAACGTTTACCTGTAGAAAAAGCATTAGGAATTGGTGAAGGAGATGCTCATATTTTCCGTAATGCTGGGGCATTAGTAACGGATGATGCTATCCGGTCAGCGATGTTAACTACACAGTTTTTTGGCACAAAAGAAATTATCGTCATTAATCATACCGAATGTGGCATGATGACAGCATCAGGAGACTTTCTCAGTGAGGTATTGCAAAATCAAGGTATTGATGTGGATCAAGTTAGTGTCGATCCTGCTTTGCCAGAGTTAAAGCTACCAAAAGGCGTTTTTTCTAAGTGGATTAAAACGTTTACCGATGTGGATAAAATCTGCACAGAGCAGGTTGAATTACTGCGTAATTCTGCTTTAATTCCCCAGGATGTAATTATTCATGGCTACATCTGGGAAGTTGAGAGTATGAGTTTGCGCCGTCCCTACAAACGTCTGAGCGATCAGGTCAACACAGCTTCAGCTATGGAGACTAAAACTACAAAACATACTCAACCCGTTTTAGAAATTGGGAGTTTAATCGAATGACAAATATACTAGCGATCGCTGGTAGTCCAACCCATCCATCTCGAACTTACGGTCTTGTCGAATACACTGCCAAGCTATTACAACAAGAAGGCTTGCATGTAGACATTATTTCAGTTCGAGATTTACCTGCTGAAGATTTAGTTTTTGGACGTTACGAGAGCCAAGCTTTAGAACAGCCAAAAGCTTTATTAGCAAAGGCAGATGGTGTGATTATTGCCACCCCAATTTACAAGGCTGCTTATACAGGAGTGCTAAAAACATTTCTAGATTTGCTGCCACAAAAATCATTAACAGGTAAACCCGTATTACCAATTGCTTTGGGTGGAACACTCGCTCATTTATTGGCAATTGAATATGCCTTGAAACCTGTCTTATCTGAATTAGGAGCGCGGCATATCCTAGCTACTGTTTATGCAGTAGACAAACAAGTTCAACGACAAGCTGATAACAGCGTCGTGTTAGATGAGGAAATTGAGCAAAGACTCAAAGACGTTCTCAAAGAATTTGTTAAAGCTGTAGAATATGATGCCGCAGCGCCTCAAGAATTAGTTCATGCCAATTAAATAATTAAGTTTATACCTCCGCATACTTGTAGCAGAAAGGTAATTTTTACCCCTCTGCTACCTTTTTTTTAAATTAATCAGAGCAATGCAAATTTATTATAGAAATTTAACCGCACTAAGTACAGCATTTCATTAATTTGTAGCGAATTAAATTTAGCAATACCCGGCAATGCAAATGTATTGCCTGACAATGCCAATACATCGCCTGACAATGCCAATACATCGCCTGACAATGCCAATGCATCCCCTGACAACGCCAATGCATCGCCTTGCATTAAAAACGCTACGATTTTATGCAAAGGTGTACTAAGTTAATAAGGGAACTCCAAATAAAAAAATACTCAACTACTTTTTGTGGGGTGGGCGTCTCGCCCGCCCCAAGCCTTGGGCGGACAAGATGTCCACCCCACAAGATTGGATAATTTATTTGTTGGAAGTCTCTAATCTGTGGTACACATCTCTGATACCTTTGGTTGCATTAACCCAGTAGAGGAGATTATTATGATCGCTCACCAAGATGGGGCATAATTCAGACAAAATTACTTTTGTCAAACTGCTCAGAATGTGCCCTGAATAGTTCCGCCATCAACTTGCAGCATGACTCCATTCACAAATGATGCGGCTGGTGAACTCAGAAATACAGCAACATTGGCAAACTCTTCTGGTGTCCCGATACGACCTAAAGGAATTGCCGTATTAAGTTTAGCAATTTCTGCTTCTTTTGCTTCACCACTTTTAGCAATCCGCGCGTTGATTAATTCTTCTACCCGTTCTGTATATGTCCAGCCTGGTAGAATGCTGTTAACGCGAATTTTATCGCTACCCAGTTCTTGGCTGAGAGTTTTAGTTAAACCAATCACCGCTAATCGAATGGAATTAGACAACACGAGATTTTGGACTGGTTGTTTAGTTGAGGTTGAGGTGATGGTAAGAATCGCCGGTGCTGTAGATTGCCGTAAGTGAGGTAAAGCGGATTTTACCAAGCGTACTGTACTCAGTAAAGTCAAATTGATAGAAGTTTCCCAACTTGCCAAATCAATATCGTCAAAAGTGCCAGAGGGCGGGCCTCCGGCGTTGGTAACGAGGATATCCAACCCGCCGAATTTCTCTACTGTGGCATTAATTACCCGCTCAATATCAGCTTGACTGGTAACGTCAGCACGCAGAGATAGCACTTGTGTACGTGTTTGGCTTGCAATCTCCGCAGCAGTTTTGTCAATTAACTCACTGCGGGCGCAAATGGCAACTTTTGCACCTTCACGGGCAAATTGCCTTGCCGTAGCCTTGCCCAATCCTTTGCTAGCAGCAGTCACTAAGGCGATTTTACCACGGAGTTGCAAATCCATAATCTTGATTTTTCTTGTTTAAAGTAACTTGAAGCCAAGATGATTGAGAACTTCACGCAAGCGATCGCGTCCTCTTAATGATTCTACGGTTGCGATCCTTTGGGCTGAGTGTTCTGACCAATCGCCAGGGACATCCATCTTTTGTTCAGTATAAAATTCTTTCATAATTTGGTTGTAGTGAGCGATCGCTTCTTCTTGATCTGCCAATTTATAGGTTTCGCGGTGCAGCACAGCTGATTGTGGCAACCGTGGCTTAATCGCCGCTTCTACCTCTGGATTGGGATAGCCTACACACAGCCCAAATACAGCATACACAGAGGAGGGCAAATTCAATATCTCTGCTACCTGTTGCGGGTGGTTGCGGATTCCACCGATATATACTGTTCCTAAACCGAGTGATTCGGCTGCAACTGTTGCGTTTTGTGCCGCCAAACTTGCATCAATTGTTGCCATCACAAACATTTCCAAGTATTCCAATGCATCATGAGATATGCCGCGACTGTCAGCAACGTAATTTAGACGCGCTAAGTCTGCTAACCAAACCAAAAATAAAGGAACCTGCTTAATATGTGCTTGGTTCCCCGCTAACTTAGATAACTCCTCTTTGCGCTGTTGATCTTCAACTGCTACCACACTCCAGGTTTGCAAATTAGAGGAAGTAGATGCAGATTGGGCGGCTGCAATTAGCAACTCCAGAGTTCCTGGTGGTAAAGGATCGGATAGATAAGACCGGATTGAACGGTGAGATAGTAGTGCTGTTAGAGAATCATTCCATTCAATTTCAGGATTGAAGGGAATTTCACCGTAGCGCGATCGCAGTAGTTTTGTAGGATTAGTCATAAGTAATTTCAAGATTCACACTTCAAAAATTTTCAGTTATTTTATTAAGGATAGCTAACTGAAAACTCCCACCCCTCTTGTTAAGATGAGATTCCCACTGATTTTCGTTGAAACACTACTGAAAGATTATTAGCTGGCATTTGGTAAGTTTGTTTCAAAGTGAGATTTTGTGCGCTAGCTGCTGCTACAACATCATCCAAGTTACGTATACCCCACTCTGAGTTTTGGGCGCGTAAAGAGTTGTCAAAAGCTGCATTACTCGGTGCTGTATGTTCTCCACCTTGTTTGAAGGGCCCATACAAATAGAGAATACCTCCCGCTTTTAGGATACGACCTGCCCCTGCCATTAGCCCCAGACAGGCTGACCAAGATGAAATGTGGATCATATTGATGTTGACGATGGCGATAATTGGCGAGATATCTAGCCACTGGTTTACCGCGCCCTCCTCCACCGCCCAAGTTGGCTCTCTAACATCAAGTTCAAGCGGTGGATAAATCTTATTACATCCAAAGTGTTCAGTCCATGCAATAATGCTGGCTATTCTTTGTGGATTTGTATCTGTTGGTAACCACATACAATCTCTAAGTCTGGGCGCAAAAAAGACTGCGTGTTCACCAGTACCACTGGCTATTTCCAAGATCGTGCCACTCTCAGGTAATACTTGTAAAAGTACTTCTAGAATTGGTTCACGATTGCGCTCGGTTGCTGGTGCGTATTCTCGTGCGTCTTGTGGTGTCATCCGTATCGTTTTTACATACCTGATTTCATCTTATAGCAATTTAATATGAAGCTCTATTTCCGGGTGCAAGATCCATCTGAAACCGAACCTTTGTACGAGGCAAAATTCTTGATTGTTGGCGAAGGAGGAGCAAGTCATTGCTGAATGCAATCGCAATTTGTCTGGATGAGTGTCAAAAATAATTTCAGTTTTTTGGCAATGGTCTTGAAGCACGTTAAACTACTAAGCAATTAGAGTTAAGGATGGATTTCTATGCGTTTACCAATTGTCATTAGTGCCATTTTAGTTGCGTCTTTGGGTTTAAGTACACCTGTAATATCTCAACCTTCTATACAAGCACAAAAACCAGCATCTAATAGTTTTGCCTTAGAAAAGTTTAAAATTAATTACCGATTATGGAGACAGAAAAAAATCTCTAACTATCGCTATGAATTTACTAGAAGTTGCTTTTGTTTACCGAAAGCCACAGAACCAGTGATTATTGAAGTACGTAATGGAGTCACGACTTCCATTACTTATAAATATATTAAACAACCAGTAGATAGAGCATTATTTGAAAAATATAATACAATTCCTAAAGTCTTTAATATCATTATAAATGCATTCATTCAAAGAGCAAAAAACTTGACTATACAATATAATCCGATACTTGGCTACCCCACTCAAATTAACATTGATTATGATAAGCAAAGAACTGATGATGAAATATTCATCACAATTAGTAATCTGCAACAGATTAAGTAAATATAGCTAGGGTAAGTATTTATATAATAGAAAGTTACTGACTTATGGAAAAAGGCAACTTCAGTCATTTTCTATCTAAAAGTTAGGGCAGCAAAATCAAAAATATCGAAATATAACAACCTGCCCCTTAAGTTAATTAATTCTCCATCAGCAAATATTTGGGGTGGGTTGGTTTTGTTATTTTGTAGGTGTAATAAACTGTCCATTGGTGTCAAATTAAGAAAAATCTGCTTTGAGAGGACGTTTTTCCCTCATTCCCTAATCCCTTCTCTAAAGTTGGGATTCGGGGAACTAAAAAATTTGCTCTCTCTGGCAAAATTGCCAGAGCAGGGTGGTTTCATATAAGCAGAGAAAAACTAAAACTGGGTTTCAAAGTCTCTCCCCCCGTTGAGGATAGCAATGGAAGTGAGGGAAAAAGCCATGCGATAAAAGAGAAATCAAGACTTATGTATTTTTCTTTTTTCGTATGAAACCACCCTGCCCTCCCCACAAGCGGGTAAGGGAGGCAAAGCATAGCTTTGGCGGAGTATCGATTTATGTATGAACTCTAATGAAGTACTTCAAAATTGCTAATTGTAGTGAATACTCCAGCATCGGCAGCTAGATTACCGATATTAATTTGGGTTGGATAACCAAGTTTTGAGTTGTACACTACAGTTAGCTCGGATTCTCCACCATTGATCGTATTCCGAATCAAATTAAAGAGCTTAGGAATTGTACTATATTGTTGTAATAGCTCTAAATTTACTCGCTTACCAGTTTGAACATTCGTGATAGATTTTGTGATGCCGTTACGTACTTCAATGATTACTGGCCCTCTGAAATCGGCAAGACAAAAGCAATTATTGCTAAGTTTGTAGCGATAGTTATAAATTTTTTTTTGATTCCACAATTGGCGATTAATTCTTAGCTGTGTTAAGTTCGAGTTAGTAATCTCTGTTTTGACTCCATGCGTAGGAGGCACAGACATTACTGGAGCGTTCAAACTTAGAGATGCTACTAAGATTACACCAATAGCAATAGGTAAGCGCATATCAATCCTTTGTTAACTAACGTTGAGTTATAACTTCACTTTGACTAAATAGGATTTCAAAGAGTTGAAATCACTTTTATAACTTGACAAAGTTTATACAGAGAATCCCCAAGCGCTCGTAATAGCAAGAATATTCCCTAGTATAAACCGAAAAAAATCTCAGACAACCATACAATACTATTCACCTCAAATTTTTTGTTTTATGCAAAAAACGAATAATTTTCAAATTGGCATTATAAAATTTAGAAGCCAGTATCAGGTAAACCCCAAGACACTAACTAAATAAGACTTTCAGTAAATTAAATATTCACTTTTGTAGTAATGATAATCATTGTAAGGCAGTAAGTTAGAGGCAGATTCAGAAGATAGCTAATTTATATTTTATGAAAAGAGTTAATTTATTTATTTTATCATTATAAGTAGAACAGGGCGAAAAAACCAAACTGTGTAAAGATAATTAAATACGTATAATCCATCTACCACGGTAACAGTGAAATGGGCAGCCGTTT
>NZ_JBALFV010000124.1:0-13178 GCF_036916735.1 Nostoc sp. | reverse complement strand
CAGATGTAATTCTGTTTACCACGACGATGCCCGTTCTTACGGACATGATTAGATGCACAATTAGGACAGTTCATCCCTTAATTATGCAACGCCATTTAGGGATTTTTCAATATATAGACTAAATTAAATTTGTAATAAACTTGGAAATTCATAAGAAAAAACTATACTAAATTTAATTATACCTCTTAAGCGCATATTTACGTATCAAAATAGGCAAGTTGAGTGTCTAGTATTTCACTTTACTATGTAATTAAAAATGTATAATATACTACAAAAAACCACATATTTTATAGGAATATATTGTGATTGTAATGTTTAGATGAACAAATCAAAAATTAATTATGAAGGAAGTATGAATTTTGTTAGGCAGCGTCTGAAATTTATAGCTTAAAACAGTAAACTAGGACACAACAGCAAATAATTCTAATATTAACGATTAAGTCAAAAGTATACTAAAAAAGCAATTCCATCTCCATGTGTTAACTTCCAACGATGACACGAGGCTATAAAAAGTTAGGAGTCATCTTATCTGAATTATTGAATATTCGGAATGGTCTAGATAATCTATGGATTTTTTTCTTGGACACAGGAGTTATTGATGGTGACAAGAGTGCTTCTACCTACTAAAAAAGTACTGGATTTTCCTATTACTGCTTTACGCTTTGACGAGCAAGTACAAACAATGCTGAAGTGGGCAAGGAGGCGTGAAAGTAAAACTGTATATGTAGCTAATGTACACATGCTCATTGAAGCTCATTGGAATCCAGAGTTTGCTAACGTATTACGAAATGCAGACATAGTTACTCCTGATGGTATGCCTCTAGTATGGATGATGCGAAAGATGGGAGTGCTTTATCAAGACCGTGTGGCAGGAATGGATATTTTCCTTACATTGTGTCAGCTAACTCAAACACAAAATCTTAGTATTTTCTTTGTAGGTTCGCAAACAGAAGTTCTTTCTCGGATGCGAAAAAGGTTAGAGCGGGAATTTCCACAGATGAATATTGCGGCGATGGAACCTTTACCCTTTCGTCCCCTAACTGAAACTGAAGACGAAGCTTTGGTTCAAAAGATTAACTCTAGTGGTGCTAGCGCCGTATTAGTATCTCTGGGATGTCCTAAGCAAGAAAATTGGATAGCTCAACATAAGGGTAAGATACAAGCTGTAATGATTGGACTGGGTGGAGTTTTCCCAGTTTATGCAGGAATTCACAAGCGGGCACCTCGTGTAGTTCGAGACTTAGGGCTTGAATGGCTCTATCGATGGATACAAGAACCACGCCGACTTTGCGGTCGCTATGCTAAAACTATTCCACTATTTATATGGCTAGCTACGAAGCAACTACTATCATCAAGTCGTATTGCAGCAGTCTTCCTGCACGAGACTGGGGATTAAGCAAAAGCAAAGGGAATATGTATTCACTAGAACACAACATTAATGAGACACATATAAACTCAGTAACCAAAAAAATCAAAAATTTTATATTGTCTTAACAACTGATTAGCAAACTTATATACCACTCAAAACGATAAAGTATAAATAACAGGGACTTTTATATGAAAATTCAATAGGGTGGCTCATCAGGAATTTTTATGCTAATAGTTTCTTGAATTGCTGCGAATTTACAAGAAGATTGTGGTAAACTCTTCTATGAAGAATTACTGAAGCTCAAAAATATTTTCTTCACGGTAATTGTTACTTTACGTAGTTTTTATGTTATTTTCGGAGTAAAAATTTTTGATTATAACTAAAACCTAAATAAAATAAGGTGTAAATGATTGGCGTGAAAAGAAATAATCCAGATGCTCATAGCTAGCAATATCAAAGCTATACACTCTAGGTTCTTTCATCGGTAAACTATATAATGGAATCACCTAAAGATTCATCAAACTTACGGCAAAAAGCTGTTAAAAGTGTAATTTGGACTATTCTGGAAAGTTGGGGACGCCAAGCAGTCTCTTTAGTTGTTTTCTTTATTCTAGCTCGCTTACTTAATCCAGAAACGTTTGGTTTAATTGCGCTAGCATCTATATTTATTGAATTTGTCCAAATTTTTGTTGATCAAGGATTCTCTGTAGCAATTATCCAACGTCAAGAGATAGATTCCGAGCATTTAAATACTGCATTCTGGACAACTTTAGGAATCAGTATACTTTTAACTGTATTAAGTATTGCTGGTGCTGGATTAACAGCTGATTTCTTTAAACAGCCGCAGTTAGTACCAATCATTCAATGCTTATCTATAAGCTTTATATTTAATGGATTAAGCAGCGTACAGCAAGCAGTTCTTGAACGTCAGTTTGCCTTTAAAAGTTTAGCAATCCGCTCACTATTAGCAGTGATAATCGGTGGAATAGTTGGCATTTGGATGGCTTTTTTAGGCTTTGGCGTTTGGAGTCTCGTAGGTCAACAACTATCAGGTAGTTTTATACAGGTTTTAGTCTTGTGGCGAGTTAGCAATTGGCGACCAGGATTTCAATTTTCTAACATACATGTTAAAGAACTTTTTAACTTTGGAATTAATATATCTGCGTTTAATATAATTAACTTTTTCAATCGCCGAGCCGATGACTTACTAATTGGCTACTATCTAGGACTGGTTGCATTAGGTTATTACTCAGTTGCCTATAAATTGCTGCTAGTAATGATGCAGGTTTTAATTAGTACTACAACTAAAGTTGCACTACCAATATTTTCTAGGTTACAGGCAGAACCAGAACGATTACTAAGCGCTTTTTATACTGCTACTCAATTCACAAGTCTTATTGCTTTCCCAATATTTCTTTGTGTACCAGTATTAGCAACTGAATTTATAAAAGTATTCTTTGGTGAGCAGTGGATTCAGAGCATTCCAGTATTGCAAGTACTATCTCTTATTGGTCCTGTTCATCTCATTTTCTTTTATAACAATTCTGTCATTCTGGCGCTGGGAAAACCTTCGTGGAGGCTATGGATACAAGTGATAAATACAGTGACTAATATCATTGGTTTTGCTCTAGTAGTCAGATTAGGTATTATAGCTGTTGCATCTGCTTATGTAATTCGTGGTTACCTCATATTACCTATTTCGTTATTAGCTATAAATAAACTTGTTAAGATAAATTTAAATAACTATCTGCGTTTATACATAGTACCTTTAGTAGCTTCTGGAGCAATGGTTGTAACTATCTTAACTATTAAATATTTCTTAGGAAAGTTTTTTGTATCATGGATGTTACTAGCTATTTCAGGGATATTTGGTATCTCGATTTATATTTTTACTCTCTCAGTAATATCGCCCAAGCTTTTCAGAAGGCTACTTGAATTAGGAGAAAGTTTTAATATTAAAATCAAAACAAAAGTGTAACTTTGTTATGTATAAATCATAGCGAATTGCAGTATGTCTTTATAATTAATTTTATATATTTAAAAATATGATACTTCAACTAAAAAAATATATTTAAATCTCATAAAACTAATTAGTCAAAACTTTGGCTATAAAATTAAGGCGAAATTTATAGTTTACAAAAGGAAGCAAAGATGAAAATCGGAATTTTAACTTTTCACCATGTAGACAATTACGGAGCAACACTCCAGGCTTGTGCTCTTTGGAGTTTTCTTAAGAGTCAAAGCTATGATGTTGAAATAATAGACTATCGACCTCTTAAAATAGCATGGATATATTTCAGAGCTTTACTTCCGATCAAAAGGGTAAAGTCTAGCAATAGTGAAAGTAAGAAAATTCGGATTAATGAAAAATCTTTGATTTATATTTCAAGAAACTGGAAAATGAGACGCTTCCTGCTTTCTCATGTTAAGTTAAGCCAGAAAAAGTTTTATGATAAAAAAGGTCTTAAATATTATCATGATAAGTATGATGTAGTAATATGTGGCAGTGACCAAATATGGTGTATAGATTCCTTTAGAGGATATAATTCTTCTTTCTTTTTAGACTTTGTTAGCAATAAAACTACTCGTAAGATAAGTTATGCAGCAAGTTTTGGTAATACAACTAAATTAGGGACTTCTCAACAAGAAATATGCACATTGATTAATCAGTTTCAAACAATTTTAGTTCGTGATTCTAATAGTCGAGAAATTATTGCTAATGAATGCAATAAAAAAGCGATAAAAGTTTTAGATCCTACTTTCCTAATTAAGTATGATGCATTGAAAAGACCTCCAAAAATAAAAAATAAATATCTTCTATTGTATATTCAAGCTGAGATTCAAGCCGAGGAAGAAGAGTTTATCAAATTCCTGGCACAAGAACAAAATCTAACTATAGTTTCAGTCGGTAGATCCGAACGTTTAGCACAAATAAATTTAGAAAGTGCTAGTCCGAAAGAATGGATTGGATTACATAGTGAAGCATTTTATATTGTGACTAATACTTATCATGGTACTGTCTTTTCTATGATTTTTAATAAACCTTTTACAGTATTTCTTCCTAACGATAAATCGAACAAGGTAAGAGATTTGCTTAATGACTTTGGTTTAACAAACCGGATATTTTCGGATAAATTAAAATCTCAATTATTCAACAAGGAAATCTTTAATATTGACTATGAATCAGTATCTAATATTATAGAATCAAAAATTATGGAATCAAAAAAGTATTTAATTGAAGCTATTTTACAAGGATAAATCAATAGTAAAAATCAAGTAATATTAGATTAAATTCAGAAATAAAGAACAATGAATACTGAAATAAATCGGATCTTTCATAGTTGTGCCGTGTTTGCAAAATGATAAGCAAACTGTTTATCTTTATGAAAAATATAAAAGGAGTAGAAAGAGTTAAGATGTCTAATTTAAAGATTGAGTCTTTAACATCAAACAGTCTTTCGCACTATAGAACACGACATTACTTTGAGCGAGTAGGAGAGATCAATAGTGTAGATGACCTTCAGGACTACTGTAATTGGGCCAAAGAAAACAAAGTAAAGGTTTATATAATTGGAAATGGCTCTAACACGCTGTTTGTTAAAAAAAATATCCAATCATTGATACTGAAAAATAAACTACCTAAGTACATAAATACTTTACCTGATAATAGACTTGAAGTATCTTCTTCTACTTCAGTAATGGAAGTATTAAAGTATTGTTATCAAAACTCTATGAATTCTTTCTATTATCTTGCATCTGTACCAGCAACTATTGGTGGTGCATTAGCAATGAACGCTGGCAGAGGAAGACAACATGGATGTACAATATACGACTTTGTTGAAAGTGTAACCTTCTTTGAGGATGGATGTATAAAAACACTTGAAAATAGTCAAATTGTACGAGATTATCGAGAAACTATGTTTACTGGCATACACTCAAGACTGATATTGAGTGCAATTTTCAAGTTTGAACCAACAAAATTCATCGAAAATCCTCTAACTTCAAGGCAAATTTGGGCAAAGGAACATCAAGATAATACAGCACCTAACTGTGGCTCGGTATTCAAAGCTGCTAACTATGCAATACTAGAAAAACTCAAAGGTTTATCTATAGGTAAAGCTATGTTTTCAGCTAAAACTAGTAACTGGATACTCGCTAAATCACAAAATAGCTATTCAATAATTATGCTGATTAAAATAGCTAAAATTTTGCATTTTATAACTAGACAAAAAATTGCTCTCGAACTAATTACAATTGATTAATTACTTCCTGCAAAAAATACTAAATAATGCCTAAAGTTTGAGTTTTTTGCGAAAATAGTTACAAATATAAGATAGCGTATTTCAAGTTAATGAAGTACACGGTTAAGGGCACAACATTGTTCATTCATCCAAGATGACTATTAATACCGTTCGGTTAAGGAATTTTTTGGTTGAGGCAGGCAGAGGGCAGTTTGGCAAGAAAAGCTGTTTTTGAGAAAAAATTACTGAATAATAACCCTCTTTCCTCAAGAACCTCTCCCGCCTCCCCTGCTCCCTCCACTATTGATTATTTTTTTAGTATTATAAGGATATACTCTGATTACCTTGACAAATTTATTCATACTCCAACAGAAAAGATTATTTAGATGCGAAAGCATACAGGTATTATCCTTGTCGAACTTTCTGCCTTTGCCTGTTTGCGTAAACTTAACTTTAACAGCAAGAATTCAAACCAATCAATCTTCTGCTATAAAAATCCCTTGTCTGAAATTAACTATAAAAGTACTTGACAACAACCTAGGTCTAACTGCTATATTAACTAGAGTAAAGTCGTTGGGGCGTAGCCAAGTGGTAAGGCAGCGGGTTTTGGTCCCGCCATCCCTAGGTTCGAATCCTAGCGCCCCAGTAAATCAAAATACAGGCATAAAAGCCTGTATTTTAAGGTGTTTAATTGCATTTTAAGATGCATTGAAATGCATCTAAGTCTGTAAATATCACTTGTCAGGCGATTTTAGAGCTTCATCCAGAGTTTGCCGAGCCTGTTTTGCTTTAGATCGCGCTTCTTGGTAACGCACATTAGCTTGGGCAAAATTTTTGAGAACTTTAAAACCTTCCTTGAGTCGAGTAATTTCCTCTTCTGTCACCAATTCGTCGGAGAACAGAATATCAACCGTTTTGCGAATTTCCAGTGCTTCAGTTCGTGATTCTTGAACTTTCAGCTTGAGTGTAGCCAGGTTACTTAAAACCTGGACAGCTTGTGTAATGCTATCCTCACCGCTAGCAGTATCAATAGTTGACTCTTTAACCTCAATTAATTGTTGAGGTCCAAATCCTTCTTCTAGTTCCGTGGATAGCTTTCCTGCATCCATCAGTTCCATCAGCTGATCCATCGCTTTATCACGAGCTTTTGCTGAATCTTTTCCAGAAACAGTAAGAATAATTTCTGGACTTTGAGCGAGAGTATATTGAACCATATTTGAGCAGAAAATTTGCTGGTTAACCAAGCTGAGGCAAATAATTATAACATACTGCGTGTCCGTTTATTTATTAATAAATATACTTTGGTGTTGGTTTGCCAAATTAATGTAATTTCTATACTTAATAATTTCATGCTTGATTCCTGCCCCTACCAAGTCGCTTCAAATAAAACTTTATACTTAAGAAAAGGGAATTAAGTTTCAACAGGAGGGGAGAGCAATGGCTCCTAGTCCCACCATCATGCAAGCTGTGGAAAAACTGGGTTACCGTGTCACTGTTGGTGATGTGGCAACCCAAGCAGGATTGAACATCGCTGAAGCTAATCAAAGCTTATTAGCCCTAGCATCTGATGCTGGGGGACATTTGCAAGTAGCGGATTCAGGTGATATAGTTTACCTTTTTCCACAAAATTTTCGAGCAATTTTGCGTAATAAATACTTCCGATTACGATTGCAGGAATGGTGGAAAAAGGTCTGGAGTGTTTTGTTTTACCTGATTCGCATTTCTTTCGGAATTTTCTTAACTATTTCCATCGTTCTGATAACTGTTACCATCTACATTATCATTACCTCTACTAATTCAGACCGTAACGGGGACAATCGGGGCAGTAATTACGGCGGTGGAGGTTTCTTCTATTTTCCAAATTTATTTTGGTCTCTTAGCCCAAATTATGATGCCCACTATCAGGAACGGCGACGTGAAAGGCAAGAAGAAAGCAATCTGAATTTCTTTGAAGCTGTGTTTTCGTTTTTATTTGGCGATGGTAATCCTAACGCCAACTTAGAAGAACGTCGGTGGCAAGAAATTGCTACGGTGATTCGGAATAACCGTGGTGTAGTGGTAGCGGAACAAATTGCCCCATATTTGGATGACATTGGCCAAGGATATACAAGAGAGTACGAAGATTATATGCTGCCCGTTCTGACGCGATTTAATGGGCAACCGGGGGTAAGTCCAGAAGGCCAAATTGCTTATTACTTCCCAGAGTTGCAGGTGAGTGCAGTTAAAAAGCGCCGTTATGCAATATCAGATCACTTGGAGGAATTTCTCTGGCGTTTTAGTGCTGCAAGTTCAGGACAAATTATGCTCAGTACTGGGTTGGGTGTACTAAATTTTGTTGGTGCTTTAGTACTGGGAAGTTTGTTGAAAGATGGTACTGTTGCTGCCCAATTAGGTGGACTGATAGCTTTTGTGCAAGGAATTTATTGGCTGCTATTGGCTTATGGAGCAGGTTTTTTAGGTATACCGTTATTGCGTTATTTCTGGATTCGGTGGCGTAATCGCAAAATAGGCGATCGCAACCGCGATCGCCTTTCCAGAGCAAGGATATTGGCAAGTCCTGATGCAGCTTTGCAACAAAAAATCGACTATGCCCAACAATTTGCAGCAGAAAAAGTCATTAGCAAGGAAGATTTAGTGTATTCTAGCGAAACTGACTTACTCGACCAAGAAGTTGAGCGTTCCGCAAAAATTGACACTGAATGGCAAAAACGCTTGGAACGGGGGAGTGGGGAATAGAGTCAAGAGTTGAGAGTAAGGAGTGAATAATTAAGATTTATTTAAACTCCTAACTCCTAACTTTCTCCTTACTTTGCCTGAATTGGTGTTAAGGCTACACCTTGATAATAATGCCCTAAAATTTGCAAGTGGTTTACTCCCTGCCGGGCCAGATTGTACGCCCCCCACTGACTCATACCCAAAGCATGACCGAAGCCAAGCCCTTGAAGTACAAAACTACCATCCGCTCCCTTAGTAACGCTAAAGCGGGTACTTTTTAACTTGAGGGCTGTCCGCACTACCTCGCCTTGTAACACCTTTGTGCCCCTGTTGCCGACAATTTTCAAAACTTTAACACTGCCAAAAGGTGAGTATGTTTCGGGAATCATCGCTGTGACAGTGCCAACTTCAGGGAATTTAGCGCTAATCTCACTAGGAGAGAAAGTTTTTATCCAATTACACTCGCGGATATTTTGATCGTAGTCTTGAACAGCACGTAGATAGGGTTCGCTGCTTCCCCAAACGTCTTCAACGTTTTCGGTATGCCCCCCAGAACAAGCGTGGAAAACTGATAGAATAATCTGGTTTTTGTAAGTTAGTACCTGTCCTGCTGTTTCATCAACTGCTTTGTAAGTAGCAGGAGCTTCACTGATAACGCCTTTGTAAATTTGCCAGCGATCGGGGGTATTGCCTAAATCGTAAACGGGATTACTTCGTTGTTTTTCTCGCTCGTAGAGGGCGTAGGTGCGAGCTGCGATCGCCTGGGCTTTTAAAGCTTCTTGGGGCCAGCTAGCATCCATTTCGCCACCGAGAACGCTGTAGAGATACTCTTGATCATCAACCCAGTTAACAGCCGTTAAGCCTTTATCTGTGGGAACAACCAGAGTTCTACCTCGATACCAGCGATCGCCAATATAAACGAATCCTTTACCTGTTGGCTCAATCCAAAATAAACCAGACTGCCACTTATCTAAAGCAACTCCGCCAGGAATAGCTTGAGCATAATATGCACTCATCGCTGGCAACTGTCCGAGAGTCCGGCCAGTACTATCCTTGACGATCCCAGTAGTGGAACTGCCCACTTTTACCTGATTAACGCCTCTCTCAATTGCCACGCGCAGAATTACAGACGCTTGAGCTGGGGCAACCAAAGCAATCCACAAGAGGACACTCACCCACCAATAACGTACTTTAACATGGGAAAATAAAAAGCCTAAGTAAAGTTGGAATTTCATGCTGATCATCTAATCACATTAGTATCTAATTGACACCCCAAATTATGGCGTCTACTACTTTAAGATGAGACAGTTCTCCAACGCAGGAGGTTGCCACCTCCTACTAATTATGCATTTTGCTTTAGCTCTCAGGTAGCACAAGCTCATAATACCAGCCAAAAAACCTATGTTAATCAATTTTGGATTTTGAAGAAAAATAGATTCGTCAGAATTCAGGAGCAAAGCCGAAGACTCGGAAAGCTCCAGTCAGAATCATGAGCAACAACTTACCCCCTACTCGATCGAATATACCCTCTACGGCAAAACCCAAGTTCAAACTCAACGCCCTGGCGATCAAGACTGGGAATGGGCGAAGAAACTATTCCGTTGTACTGAATTTGTCTACCACGAAACGCGATCATACTTAGCCCGCACCCACCTAAATATCGACCAGTACGCAATGGCGTTTTATCGCAACGTCATCAACAATCTCATTTAGAAGTTACTCCAACCCCATCGGTGAGAGATTAAGACAATCTTACTTTTGTCAATTATAAATTATGCTGAAAATTTGAAAAATTTGAGGTATTAACTTAACTCTTGTACTGAACTGATGGGTCAACAATGAATCTTGCCTATCAAGATGACGCGTAGGCATCGCCTGCTCAAAAATTCTGTTGATAACCCCGATTTCAGTAATATTTTAAGTACTATTGCTTATTGACAAATGGTATACGACCTTAACCTCTCATGAATGCTCCAACCCCATCTTGAAATTGTTCTGAATATGAATACACGCGGGGTATCGTCCAAAAGAGGACGCGGGGAAATCAGTCCCCCGTGTCTTCTTCAGTCTACGATGCCAATACATTTTTAGAATTGCTCACTTCATTAGCGATAATTCCAATTAAATTTAACTTACTCAAAATTTCTGTTGCTTGAGTCAGTTCAGTTTGGGTCACTTTCCCCATGCGCTCTACCATTACGATTCCATTACAAAAAGCTGCCACAATTCTGGCATCAACTGTACCTAAAATAGGTGGAGCATCTATCAGTACTAGGTCATAACTTTGCTCAAACAACTCAATTAGTTCTTTCATCCGTTGAGAACTGAGCAACTTTACCGTGTCTTCTGCTTCAGGCCCAGCAGTCAAAATATCAATATAGGGGTGAATAGGCTGGATATAATCTTGAAAATGAGTTGTCGTCTCATCAACCAATAACAGAGATAGTCCCCAGTCATTGGATAGTTCCAGGATTTTGTGCAGGCTAGGATTATGTAAATTAGCATCAATAACTAATACCCGTCGATGCATTCGGGTAGCGCTAGCTACAAGCCCTAATACTAAAGTTGTCTTCCCTTCCCCTGGTAGTGTTGAAGTCAACATCAACGACTTGAAAGGTAAGGGATATTTTAATATTTGAATATTTTGGTAGATCATGTCCAGGGTTTCATGGACAGGTAATCTAATACTGGCTTCTATTATCGAAGAATCTGAGCTTCGCTGCCCATTCCAAGGCAGGGTCAGCCGCCGCTTTTTGATACTATACGACGGTAGTTTTGGTACCGACCCCAGAACACGTAGGTTCGTCAGTTTCTTTAAATCTCCGACACAATAAATAGCGTCATTAAACTTTTCCAAAATTAAAGCTGCTAAGATACCTAGAATCGGGCCAATTACCACCCCTCCAACCATAAATAATAATCTGTTACTCCCCATATAAGTACCCAGAGCAGGTTCTGCTAAAACTTGCCAGGTATATCCTTCCCGAGCAATTTTCAACCCCAAAGACTGTTGCGCTTGGAGTAATTGTTCAAGGGTTTTACGACTAGTTTCTACCTTTGGCAATAGACGATTATACTCTGCTATTAAGCTTGGGTATTTGTTTAATTCAGAGCGAAGTCGCTGTTCTGACTCGGCTAGATTTTTTTCATTAGCAGTTAATCCTAAGACAGTTGTCTGTACCAAAATTAACTCGTCTAATAGCTTTGGCTCAACCCCTACGATTTGCTCTTTGAAGTGCGTTTCTCCATTACTGCTACTAGTAATAGCTTTCACCTCTTCTTGTAATAGCAACAGTTGACTTTGGCGTTGCTGCTTTAGTTTCTGTACCGATGGGTAATCGTCTGTATAGCGCAGCCGTTCCTTAGCCAAAACTAGTTCAGTTTTTTGAATTTCACTCAATAGTGTTTGATAACGAATTGACTGATTTAAACGAGAAGAAAATAGTGCATTTTGCTGAGACGAGGACGCTATTTGTTGCTCTAGATTATCGTAGCGAGCATTTACATCTTCAAGTTTGGCACGAGTACTTTGTAGCTGTTTTTGAATATCAGCTAGAGATTCTAGCAGGATTTTACTTTGGACTTCGGGATCAAGTATTTTATGTTTATTGCGAAACTGTTCCAAATTTTTCTCATCTTTACTCACCTCTTTTTTTATTTCAGGTAGGCGAGCATTTACAAAAGCCAGCCCTTGATTTAGACGTTCTTTTCGTTGCTCTTTATTGTAGTTTTGATAGACTTTTTGTAAAGCTTGAAGTACTTTTTGTGTTTTAACTGGATCGTCATCACTGAAGGAAACTTTAAATACTTGATTAAAAACTTTATTAGCTCCTATACCTCCCTTTTCTGGAGTTACTTCTAGAGGTGCTTTTTTGTTCTGTTCTGTTCGACCATTGATATACTCTAAGGTAATATCAGGATAATCAGAATAAAGTAAATCTACCGCTTTCTGAAGCAACTTAGAACTCAGCATGAGTTTCATCTGAATAGTGGAATCAACAACTTGAGAATTGCGATTGGTAACGTTGGTGTCTTCTGTTGGTGGAATATTATTTGACTGTGCGCCTTCAGATAAATTGGAATTCACCAATATCTGCATATTGCTCTGGTAAATAGGTTTGGCAATCAAAGCTAGGAGGCTAGCAGCTGAAATAACTACAAAGGAAATCCCCAAGATCAGCAGACGTCGGCGAAGCAAAATAGTAGATAGTTGTCTGATGTCAACTGCGCGTTGTGCTGAAGTAGTAATCTTTTGCTCTTGATTCAGACTAGTCTTAGCCACTATCAAACTCCTCTAATATCGAAACATTATATTTATTTGGAAGATTTATAATAAATGTTAAATTTTTTTACACCTGTAGCCGCAATAGCATACTTAACTATTCTTCCAACAATGACAAGCTCATTTGGCACAATATTATGCCAACTGGCGCTTTCATGTTCATCAATTCATGCATATAAATTCTTAATCAGTGTTGGAAGAATAAATTTTTAATAAATATTTTATTTAAAGAGGAAAACTTTTGACGAAAAATTAATTATTCTTTCTATGTATTTAGGTATAAAATTTTCTAATTGACAATATTAATATACTGCTAAAGTTATTTGAATAACTTGTAATATAAGAAAAACATTAAGAATAATATCTAAGCCATAGTATTTGTAGATTATTAATACACTTAGTGAACCGTAAATTATTCAGTAACTAATTAACTTACTGCTCAAACTAAATTGCTATCCATTTGCTGAACGTTATGAGTTATCCCTCTTTTGTTACTTTGGGGAAAGAAAAAACGGTAATGTTATTCAACTAGCAATAGGAAAACTGATTGGACTCGCCCGAAAATTATTCA
>NZ_JBALFV010000123.1:0-121078 GCF_036916735.1 Nostoc sp. | reverse complement strand
AGCTGAGAACATCGGAAGCTGGGTGCGGTGAAAGTCGCACGCCCAGATTTAACTGAGAGGTGCGGGGAATAATATTCCCCATCGACTCAACCAAATGTTCCTCAAGGTGTGCGCTTGCAGCGTATCAATGATGAAGCAGTTGCAATTGAGCCTCAAACTCATAGTGCAACAGTGCATTTGCAGAATCATCAAGTTCTACACACTCAAATCGTTGTTCTTGCTTTTGGCAACTTTCCACCTAGCAATCCTCGTGTAGAGACAGCTGAGTTTTATCAGAGCGATCGCTACGTGAAATCTGCTTGGTCTAATAAGGCATTGAACGAGTTAAACTCAGAAGAATCGGCGAATAACTTAGCTCAAGAGTTTCTAAAGCAACTAGAAACTGAGGGTAAATATTCTCAACTTTTTGGGGTGCAAAGCCAACAGACAACGGCTTCTACCGCCAAGTTGTTGTGACATTGTCCTCACCCTGCCTAACGGCTGAGGGTGGGGACTTCTCCTTGATCTTGTATTTAAGGGACTTGCATTCCACGTTGCACAGCCGGACGTTGCTGCACTGTCTCCACCCAGCGTTTGAGATTTGGGTAGTTATCGAGTGTTAAACCAACAAATTCATAAATCGCTACCCACGGATAAGTCGCAACATCTGCAATCGAATAGTTACCACAGATAAATTCATTGTCTTGTAGTTGTTTATCTAAGACACCATAAATACGTAAAGTTTCCTTTTCATAACGTTCGATGGCGTAGGGAATTTTTTCGGATGCAAAGCGTTTAAAGTGGTTAAGTTGTCCAAACATTGGCCCGACTCCTCCCATTTGGAACATCAGCCATTCTAGGACTTGAAAACGGCTTTTTTGGTCAGTTGGTAAGAGTTTGCCTGTTTTTTCGGCTAAGTAAATCAGAATTGCGCCGGATTCAAAAACTTTAATCTTAGTCTCTTGGTCAACAATGGCAGGAATTTTACTATTGGGATTGATGGCGACATATTCAGGTGTAAATTGCTGTTGAGTAGTAATGTCAATTTTGTGGACATTGTAAGGCAATTCGACTTCTTCCAACATGACGGAGGCTTTGCGTCCATTGGGCGTGGTGAAGGTGTACAGATCAATCATGTGCTGCTACCCCAGAATATTGGCAATTTCCGAAGGTAGTGTAGCTTTGATTGAGAAACAAGGGTATTGGTCGATAGAGAGATAATGGCAATACTAGAAGGAGGCAAAAGCTAAAGACGTTACTATTGCTGAACATTTACGCTGTCAAAAATTAATTCCACGATAAATTTCAGTTATAGGAATTTCTACGTTTAAACGTGTAATTTGATCGCCACAAGGCGGGCGGTTACGCCATCGCCATCAGGCAAGCGAAACAGTGCCATCTCACACCAACTGCATCTGCAAAGCACTCGGCTTTTAAGTAATCGAAGGACTTTAGAGTATTGCAACCCAACGTTAAACTAACCATCCCAGGTTGTGACAGTGCAACTGAATTCGCCCAGATGGTTAACTATAACTCAACACCCACCCTTGCCCATGAGTCAGGGGTGTCCTTGGAAGTCGTTCAAGAGGATAAATAGGATAACCTTATCGCCACTACCCTTTATGTTGAGTTCGTTGCAGTCCGTACTCGTTTTTCTATAACAATGAATTACTTATACAAAAAAGATAAGGGATTGCTCATATTTTCCGCAAAACCAAGAATACCGCGATGCCTGCGGCGGGCTACGCCTACGCGATGTTCGTAAATTAATTTACCTTGAGAATCAAATAGAAAAGTGCCTCCCCGTTGTGTCAAATAAGATGAATCTGGTACATAAGTATTCCAGTTGCTCAAAACTTCAGTCATATTCCGCAGACGCAGGGTTGTTAGTTCAAATGGTCGCTGAAAGCCTTTTCCCCCAACAGCTTTGAAAAACGAACCTTTTATTGGTGGTAAAGGTGTACCCCGAATAACTTCCTCATCAGCAATTAACTGAGGTGCTTTTTTATCACCTTTATAACCTCGAAAAACTTCCTTTAGAGTTCCCGGACTAGCAATCCCCGCACACATTAGCATTAAATTAAGCCAAGCTTTTTGTGACGTTGATAGCATTGGGAATGTTTATCTTCCAAATCCGTCAAATAAGCACGGTTGAAATGTCTTTTGGCTGCTGTTGTGCCAGTCAATTTGTTACCGTTTAGCTACTATACGGGCAAAAGACTTGATTTCCCTGACGATTTGCTTTCCTACTTCCCCCAGAACCTCTAATGCTTATATTATCGCTATCTTGAAAAAGACTATACGGAAACAAACCAAGCGCTCAACGTTTGCTAACTTACCTGTATACATCTTTTTGCGTCAGTGAAAGCACGCAAAGCGGAACTACAAGCAGCAGCAAAATATTGGGAGTCAGCGTCAGTTTCAGAAACCAAGCGCCAAAGGCAACTGCGATCGCAGATTTTTTACATCTGCTGACATTCGGCAGGCAAGTAATCAAAAGATTTCAAATGTTTCAGCCCAATTGTCATACCATTTCACGAAAAGCCTGATACAAATAAAGCATCAAGAATAAAATCTCAACCTGTAATAGAAGCAACGATTGATGTGTTTAATTGTTCCAATCGCTTCCAAATAAATTCTCTTAATTCATCTAAAGTTGAGAAGCTTTCCCAAGTTAAATGCCTTTTAAGGGAGATCCAAAAAATAAAATGCCACTTTTTTTATCTCTTTGTAATAAATCCGGGCAAACAAATTTCAGCTCATCAATAAATAATCAAGTTTTTTGAGAATATTACACAGCAATTTGCTCCCAGCCAGAATTCTCCTCAAGAATATCTATTTCCACTTGAGAAAGTACTAATGGTAGCATTTGTTGTAAATCGCTCAGGACAATTTTAATATCTTCTATATCAAATTTATAATACTCAGTTAGACTCCCAATCGGATAATTAAAGTTGCGATAGCGATGTTTAAAATATAATTCAATATTTCCTCGGTGTAACCAAGTTCCTAGTACCTTAATACCAACAGCTTGGTAATGTGCTGCTAAGTCTAGTTTGATCTCTGCTAATCGGTCTTTAATAGGTCTAGTGGTTACTCCTATCTTGTACAGAATATCTTTGTCTGTTTGAACCTCTAAAAAATACAATGTACAAGATAAGATACGTTTAAGTTGAGCGCGGTACAGTTTTAAATCAGTGAGTCTGTATGCCAAATCTGGGGCATTTTTGTAGTTGGCATGGTCAAAAGCTAGCTCTAGCTTTAGTAGCTTTTTCAGTAATAATGGCTCTTGCACTTCGTTAAATAATTTCAACTTTAGCGTTCCGATGGGGATTTTTCCCAAATTTGTGAATTCATAGGCAGGTGGTTTAATGTAGACATTTTTTCTGAACATTTCTGCTTTTATCAACCCAGGAGTAACTAAGTGGGAACTGATAGGGTAATTTTTGACTCCGTACTCCTGCCAAAGCAGCTTTAACTGTGCTAAATCCTTGCCGGATAACTGAACATTGAAATTATCATACAGTGGCAGAGTAGGGAATTCTCGGTTAGCTATGGGGCGACAAGTTTGGTCATTATGAGCCAAATGATGCTCTTTAACCTTGCCTTTTTTAGCTGTTAAGCCACCATTACAGTAAGGACACTTAAGTGAAGTCTTTCCCCTTTTAATATCTTCAATACATATCAAGATACCATGTTCATTTACACCATATTTTAGCCACATTGCCACACCATGATTTAAAAATTGAATTTGCTCTTACCAGTGTGCTTCAACTTTTTAAAAATGTATCTATCTTATGGAGTAGGTAATGTTGGGTTTAAAAATGTAAGTGTAATAGAGTGAAGTGTAGGCAAGCATTTACCGTAGACATCGCTTTTGCTGATCTACAATACTTAGGGGATTCCGAAGTTTTCCACAATTGTTAGTAATATCAGTTTTTATGTTTGAACAACAACCTGAAGATTTACGATTTTATGTCAAACAGTTAGCTACCAAAGCTTTACAAAAATCAGAACCATTGGCATGGTTTGAAGTTTTATATGCCGAAGCTAAAGGTGATACAGCAAAAATTCCTTGGGCAAAGTTAGCTCCTCACCCTTATCTACAAGATTGGTTGACGAATCATGAACCATTTCCCTTACAGCAGAAGGCGTTAGTCATTGGTTGCGGCTTGGGAGATGATGCCGAAGCTTTAGCTCATCTGGGGTTTGAAGTAACTGCCTTTGATATTTCTCAAAGCGCGATCGCTTGGTGTCAAGAGCGATTTCCCAATTCGGCTGTCAACTATGTAGTTGCAGATTTGTTAGCAATTCCTGCCCAATGGCATCAAGCTTTTGACTTTGTTTTTGAATGTCGTAATATTCAAGCTTTGCCGTTGAATGTGCGTTCTTGGGTTATCTCCTCAGTTACCTCGCTTGTTGCTCCCGGTGGCACACTTTTGCTGATTACTCGTGTTCGAGAAACAGAAGCTGAACCCTCTGGGCCACCTTGGGCATTATCAGATTCAGAACTCAAACAGTTTGAAAGTTTAGGATTACAGCAAGTAGAAAAACTTGAGTTTTTAGAATCTGAGTTTGACGTTAAGCAAGTGCGGATTGAGTATCAAAGGCATAAATAATTCTTTAACAAGTGTATTGCCTTTCACTTCTCTTGGATAATCTACTAATTTGTAATACCAATTCTCTAAAATGAGGCAATACATTCAAACCCCAAACCCAGATATAGTAAGGCTTTCTTAATTACGAATTACGAATTGGTATAATTCCCAGCGATCGCCAAAGGAAAACAACCGTGCCGATTGCACAAATATGGTTATCCACCAGAAAAGCAAGAAATACTTTCATCTGGTCTATCTGAATATCTTTTTTTTCTGATTTTAGATATACTCTCGAATTTTCTCTCGTCACTTTGAAGGTGAATACAAAATATACTCCAGCTTAGAAACTTTTTTTGACAAAATTACCCACCCCTACCATCTTCGATGGTGGCCCCATCCGTGGAACCCTCCGCCAAATCCAAAGTGGAACCCTCTTCCAAATCCGAAGTTGATGCCATAAGTAGGATAGGGCGACACATAGATGGGATAAGGGTTGTAGATGTAAGCAGGAGAAGGCGCTACGGTGTAATAACCATCTTCATTACAAACCTGAGTAGTATGTTGCACAATTGTTCTAGGTACAACATTCTCTTGCCCAGCATAAGGTAGATTCAAATAACCATCCTGAAAACCACGAGCGAATTCACCTCCCGCAGTCCGAGGTTTATAAGCTTCCCTGTTCCGAGCGCTTTGTTCTCCTTCTCGAAAACCATTTGCATAAGCATAGGGGTGGTCAGCCGCCGATTCTTTGAGTACTCTATTATCAGTAACAGGATGACAGTAAACAACCCTATCAGCTTTAGCGGCTTGGGGAAAAAGTAAAGATGTTGAGCCAGCGATTAAGCTGAATATTCCAGCAACAACTATTTTCTTCACAGCCTTTAACCTCATTTATGCTTAATGCTCTAAGCCCTTTAACTTTAATTATAAAACCTGAATCCTTACGGTGACATGAGCCAAAAATCATAAATCCCCTGTTAACACCCTTGCCTTTAGGCTAGGGGATTCTAGGGCGTGTCATCAATTAGGTAAACTGGAATCAGTGATTCTTGGGATAAGCCAATCCGTTGCAGTTACAGGTGTGTAGGCTAGCAAAAACCGTAGGCATCGCTCTCTTTTTGGAGGATGCCAGCAGACAGCCCCGGCGATGCGTGTCTTTACTTTGTTGTTGACTTTGCGGCTGGACTAGTGCTGTATGTGGGTGAGACGTGCAGAAGTAATAAGCGTGGAAGGGCATACATGGCTGCAAAGACTATATCGCCAGCTACCAGGACTTAGATTATCGTTATGGGTTACAAACAGCAGTTAATATCACGTTTTGGTGGGATGCACCTGTTAAGCGACGCGCACGGCAAGAGTTGGAGTTGAGTCTGATTTTGAAGTGGCGCAGTCCATTTAACAAGGAAAACTGGAAGCGCTGGGGGCAACCGTTTAGGTAGGTTAAAGATAACTTAAATATTGCTGTATTCTTCTAGTCAGTGTTTTTACTGCTAAATACCTAAATTTTTATGCATCGCTCATACACTGCATGGCTTGTGACAGTCGCCTTGGCTTTAATTGGTTTTGGGTTAGATGTAAAAAGTGCGATTGCACAACAGCTTTATACATTCAATGCCACTTATGACGTATTCTCCACGTCTCAACCCATCACGCCAGATGTTTCAGTAACAAATATTTCAGGGCAAAGTATTGATGCTCTTTATAATTTAACGAAAGTTAGCGGTTTAACTTACAGTCAAGTTAACTTTGCTACTGGAGAGTTCCGGTTTAACACAGATGCCGCCACATTAGGCTTGCAGGGCTTGCCAGTAGGCGAGGTAGTGTTGTTTGGTAACGGCAGTAATAAATTGTTTGGCACAAATAACGCTACTGGAGTAATTGACTTTCTCTCCTCAAAAGGTACTGCCACAAATATTTTTACTATTACTAGTGGTGAAGGTTTATTTAAAGGCGCTGTCGGCACACTGACACTTAGAGAAGTCTATCAAATCAGTCTAGACCCAAATATTCCGACCACAGGCAAATCAAAAGTCAGTGGAACCATTCAGGTATTTTCTCAAACAGTGAAAGAGCCAAGCACTACCACTGTGTCGGCTTTTATAGGCATGATGGGGGCAGCTTTTTGGCTGCGCCGACAAAGAAATATGCCCACTTCTGGCTGATATAAGAACGCGATGTGTAGTCAAATTCAATTCAGCATTTATAGGGTTTACCGAACCAATAATATTGCAGTTTTCTACACCTTATAATCTACCTAATTTTAAAGACGGTAATCATCAATTATTAGGTGAAAAAACCGAATTTACAAGCTTTGTAATTCTCACTAATATAGTAATCAAAGCAAGGAATTAAATCCAAAGTTGGTTGAGCCAAAACTACTAATAACACAAGGGAAAAATTAATATGCTAGTTCGTCGTTATAACCCCTGGCAAGAATTGAACACTTTAGAACGTCACATCAACGGCTTATTGGGAGATACTAAAGTACCATCTGCACGGCTTGACAGAGATTTTATCAAAGTTCCATCTGCTGAGTTACACGAAACTGATGATGCTATTCTTCTGAAGCTAGAACTGCCAGGACTTGAAGCTAAAGACCTGGATATTCAAGTCACTGAAGATGCTGTTCACATTAGTGGTGAGCGCAAGTCCCAAACTAAAACCCAAAACAATGGCACTACCAAGAGCGAATTCTACTATGGTAAATTCCAACGTGTAATTCCTCTATCTGTTAGGGTTCAAAATACCAATGTCACCGCAAATTATAAAGACGGCATTTTGAATCTGACATTGCCTAAAACTGAGCAAGAAAAGAACAAAGTTGTCAAGGTTAATCTGGAACAACCTGCTGCATAGTGTGAAACTACTCACCTCCAATAATTGATTGAGATAGTTAAAAGCCCAGTTAGAGATGACTGGGCTTTTTTGTATGCCATGTCTACGACGAGCTGCGCCTACGCTCTTTTTTTCTCTAAGAATTGGGTAGGGGCGATCGCTCACTTTCCAAAAGAACCATCGCAACTATCCCTCCACACTGCCATAAATTCTTCCCACTCCTCCTTAATCTGGGGTGGTTTGTCTTTGGTCAAGCCAACGAAATCCCCGCACTTAATCGGCGGGGACTGTGGCTTTCTCTAAGCAGTTTTATCGATACAAATGTACTGTGAGTGGTGGCGAAAGACAAGCGATCGCATAATATGCAAATTCAAATTGTCCATCCGACTTGTAATCGTCAGGCTACAAGCTTAGATTTAAGTAGGTGTAAATTATATAACTCAACTTATGAACGAAAGGGCTAGTGAAGTCATTCAGATTCAGAAAGCTTCTCAAGTAGCATTAGAACATTGTAAAAAATGGGAGAAGTATTATAGATTAAGTAGCACAGGTTTCCAGTGGGCATATTTTCTTTCACAGTTTGCTGCTGTTGCTCTATCAGGAATTACACCAATATTAATATTGATGGATAATACACCTAAATATGTCCAGGCAATTCCACCTGCAATAGCATCTATTTCTGCGTCTTTGGCTGTTTATAATTGGAGGTCTAGTTGGGTTCGTTCCCGACGTGGTGCTAATTCACTTGAAAATGAAAGACTAAATTTTGAACTAAGAATAGGTTCAGACTACAGCCTAAATCTACCCGATGAAGTAGCAATTGAAAATTTTAGAAAAAATGTCATGCGAGTTCAAAATCAAACTTTAGAAGAATGGGAAAAGATAGTGGTCAAGGAATCTGAAAATTCTAATATTTCCCAACAGAATTAGCCTTAGGGAAATTATACATTTTTTAAATACTGCTGCGCTTTTATTTAATGCGATCGCCCCATCGCACCCCTACATCTGCTCCATCTTCACACCAGGGACTTCCATCATCACCGTAGTAATTGGTACTAATCGCCCCATAGTTGTATAGTGACTGTTTCCTACGGCTGTTGTAGTCGAGCGCTCCTTAAATCACCGCATGGTGATGTGAAACCACCCCGCGTTTTTGGCATTGGTACCCTGTACAGCTGGCAAGTATTGACAAAGTAGTAAAATAGCCAGTCTGCCTCAGATAAAGCAGCCGGGGGTTCCCTTCTCTAGGTTGCTTTTGGGAGCAACGCGAAAAAGTGAGATCCTGATGAAATGGGCTTTCTTGAGCAGAGGAGCAGGGGGAGTAAATAGACAATGCTAGTATTTTTTACTACCTAAACAGATTGCTTATACACTTGTTTTTTCTCTTCCCCTGTCTCCCCTGCTTACCCATCTCACAAAATCGCATTGCTCCCACCGAAGAGGTACAGAAGTAGCTTTTCCCACAGTAAGATAAAAAAACAACTTAAACACTAAATTAGTATTTTAATAATACTAAAATTACTAGATTAAATCTTGAAACTATTGGTACATGGTATGTCGCTCAATCCCAATCTGGATGAAATCCAGTTGACCAAAGACGATTACGAACGCTACTCCCGACACTTGATTTTGCCGGAAGTAGGACTAGAAGGACAAAAGCGCCTGAAAGCTGCCAGTGTCCAGTGTATCGGTACAGGTGGACTAGGTTCACCACTACTTTTATATCTGGCGGCGGCGGGTATTGGACGTATCGGGATTGTCGATTTCGATGTTGTCGATACTTCCAACTTACAACGCCAAGTAATCCACGGTACATCCTGGGTAGGTAAACCTAAGATTGAATCAGCAAAAAACCGCATTCACGAAATTAATCCCTATTGTCAGGTTGATTTATACGAAACCCGGCTAACTTCCGAAAACGCCCTGGAAATCCTTCAACCTTACGATATCGTTGTAGATGGAACTGATAACTTCCCCACCAGATATCTAGTTAACGACGCTTGCGTATTGCTAAATAAGCCCAATGTCTACGGTTCAATTTTACGCTTTGAAGGACAAGCTACTGTATTTAACTATCAAGGTGGGCCAAATTATCGTGACCTTTTCCCAGAACCACCACCACCAGGAATGGTTCCCTCTTGTGCAGAAGGTGGCGTATTGGGAATTTTGCCAGGAATTATTGGTTTAATCCAAGCAACGGAAACTGTCAAAATTATTCTGGGACAAGGTAATACCTTAAGTGGACGATTGCTGCTATACAACGCCTTAGATATGAAATTCCGGGAGTTGAAGCTGCGTCCTAACCCAATTCGCCCAGTCATTGAAAAACTGATAGACTATGAACAATTCTGCGGAATTCCACAAGCTAAGGCAGAGGAGGCTAAACAGCAGATGGAAATGCAAGAAATGACTGTTAAGGATTTGAAGGAGTTGTTCGATAGTGGTGCGAAGGATTTTGTACTGCTAGATGTCCGCAACCCCCATGAGTACGACATTGCTAAAATTCCTGGTTCAGTGTTGATACCCTTACCAGACATTGAAAATGGCAATGGTGTTGCGAAGGTGAAAGAAATATTGAACGGTCACCGTTTAATTGCTCATTGTAAGATGGGCGGGCGATCAGCAAAAGCTCTCGGTATTCTCAAAGAAGCCGGGATTGTTGGGACGAATGTCAAAGGCGGAATTACCGCTTGGAGTCGAGAAATTGATCCTTCTGTTCCAGAGTATTAAAAATGCAAAGTAACGCAGAGGTTTAAGGCAAAGGTACGCAAAGATTATTCTCTGCGTACCTTTAAGTTTAAAACCTGACTTTCCTAATTACGAATTACGAACTTGTACTGAGCGACTTGTGCCGAGCGGACTTGTACTGAGCGAAGTCGAAGTATTACGAATTAGCTACAGGTTTAACTTGATTTAGCAAACTATGCAGTTTTTCCCCTTCAATAACCTCTGTTTCTAAGAGTTGAGTAGCGATCGCTTCTAGCAAGTCTCGATTCTGTCTGAGAATCTCTAAGGCTTGTTCGTGGGCTGTTTCCACGATTTCCTTGACTTCGATATCAATAGCTTTGGCTGTATCTTCACTCACCGCCCGCCGAGGATTACTAGCACCATTACCTAAGAACATTGCTTGTTGTCCTTGTTGGTAAGCCAGTGGCCCTAAGACTTTGCTCATACCATAAGTTGTCACCATCCGTTCTGCCAAGTCAGTTGCTCGTTGCAAATCGTTGGAAGCACCGGTTGTAATACTGTTAAACACAATCTCTTCGGCGGAACGTCCACCTAATAGAGTTGCAATCTGACCCCGCAGTTCATGTTCATTCATCAAAAAGCGGTCTTCAGTTGGTAATTGCAGAGTGTAGCCCAAAGCAGCCATCCCACGAGGAATAATCGAAATCTTTTCTACGCGACCGTTTCCTGTTGTTAGCGCCCCGACCATTGCGTGACCGACTTCATGGTAAGCAACAATCTTTTTCTCAGTCTCGTTCATCACCCGACTCTTCTTCTCTAAACCAGCGACTACGCGCTCAATTGCTTCGGCAAAGTCTTCTTGAGCAATCCTTTCACGCATATTACGGGCTGCTAATAGTGCCGCTTCATTCACCAAGTTTGCCAAATCTGCACCAGCAAAACCAGGAGTACGAGTAGCGATCGCTCTTAAATTTACATCATCTCCTAATTTTACCTTTTGAGCGTGAATCTTGAGAATTGCTTCACGACCAGATAAATCGGGACGGTCTACTAACACCTGGCGGTCAAAGCGACCTGGACGCAGCAATGCAGAGTCAAGGCTTTCGGGGCGGTTGGTAGCTGCTAATACAATCACCGTTGCATCCCCAGCTGCAAACCCGTCCATCTCTGTTAATAATTGGTTGAGGGTCTGTTCTCGCTCATCATTACCACCGTAAAAGCCGTTACTGCTACGAGACTTACCGATCGCATCCAATTCATCAATGAATACAATACAGGGAGCCTGTTTTTTAGCCTGCTCAAACAAATCCCGCACTCTGGAAGAACCTACACCAACAAACAATTCTACAAATTCCGAACCAGAGATACTGAAGAATGGAACTCCTGCTTCTCCTGCTACGGCTTTCGCTAAAAGTGTCTTACCAGTACCCGGAGGCCCAACCAATAACACACCTTTGGGAATCCTAGCGCCAATTTGCGTAAATCGTGCTGGAGTCTTGAGAAAATCCACAATTTCCACTAACTCAGTTTTGGCTTCTTCTACCCCAGCCACGTCTGCAAAGGTGATTTTAGCTGAATCGCCTTCAACGTAAACCTTAGCTTTGCTTTTACCAATAGAAAGCGCACCTTGGGGGCCACCACGGGCGACAAAGAATTGCCAAATACCAATAAAAATCAGTGGTGGAATCACCCAACTTAAGAGGGTTGTAAACCAAGTATTCTTGGGTGGAGGTGTAGCAGCGAACTCAACTCCTTTTTCTTCTAGCAGTTTGGGTAACTCTAAATCAAAGATTGGTGTAGTTGCAAACACCGGGCCCGGCTCGGCATTTTCTGTTTTTAGTTGGTAGAGGATCTGGTTTTGACCAACAGAAACGCGGTTGACTTCTCCTTCTTGTACTTGATGAATAAATAAGCTATAAGGAACACCAGTAGGGCCAGAGGCAAATAAACCAGGTAAAAATAAATTTAAGAGCAAAAATAGCCCTGATACTGCCAGTAATATATTAGCAATGATCCGAAAACGAGGTGACTTAGGCTGTTCTTTAATTGCCATAAATATTACCAATCCTTAAAATGAAAACTTCAGAAAGTCAGTTATTTACCATCCAAATAGTTGAAGCAGCTTATGCTGTTTCTAACCAATCAAAAATTTGGGCTAACTGATCGAGTGTTACCAGTCCATACTGCCAGAGGGTCATAGCCAGAAAGTTGGGGGTCTGCTCACAATGTCGCAAAGCAAGAGAAATTGCTCCACTAGGAATACCCAACTCTTCCTTTAAAAAATGCACCAATTGATCTGTAACTTTCATCGCAATGTTAAATAAGCCTTATTTCTGAGAGAGCTTAACTTGTGTGATGTAATGTTTAGGCTGAATCGCTAAGTTGTTCAGTTTGTGTTGATCGCTAAGAATACTACCGATTTTCATAATTTCTCCCATTTAGCAAGGGTTACAGGATTTTTTTATTTATGTAACTAAACTTAACAATTAAATTAATCTTTGTGAACTAACGAGCAAATACGGTTTACCGTACTCAAAGAGTTAACATCACTCGAAATGAGAAAACTTGAGGAACGCGGATTTGATTAACGTGAATTCGACAGATTCCAAAAAACCTCTCCCGAAGCAGGAAGAGGCTTAAAAATCGTAATATTTCGTACCCAACTCAGGATATTCAAGCCCCTCTCCGTCTCAAAGAGGCGTTGGGGAGAGGTTCATCGAAGTCATGTGATTTTACAACTTCCCAGAGCGATCGCCTTTGCCAAAGTCATGTAGAGTTATCTGTAGTGCGATCGCTAAACTATCTAGACTCACTAGCGATCGCTATTTTATTGTCCATCATCCTGAATATAGAAGCTGTTCTGGCAAACATTGCAACATTTCTCCAAAACATTACAACATTCATAAGGAATGTTTTAATGTTTCTCATCAACATTACAATATTTCGGTATAACCTATCTCCCAATCCCTATTTACCACCCGGACACACTTGCTGCACTCTTTGGGGAAGTTGTTGACACATCTGCTGGAATTTTTGAGGATTAATTTGCCACCAAGCAAATAATCCCAAACTTGTACCTCCCACAAGCAACGCTAACACTCCCCCCAGCATTACCAAACCTTTACCCCGCTTAGATTTTGTAATTAAGGTTGGTGGGATTTCAGCGCTTAAAACTGGTTCTTCTGAAAGATCCAAATCTAGATCCAAATCTAGCAAAGCTTGCGAACTTTCTGTAAAAGAAATTGGTTCTTCCAGTTCTAGTTCTTCTAGTTCTTCTAGTTCTTGTTCCTCTTCTTCTTGTTGTATTTCTGCTTCTATAATTTCTTCTGGCAACGCCGGAGTCACAGATACTAAGTATTCTGGGGAGACACGGCAATAAGTGAGAACAACCGACGTATTATCATGCCCATTTTTTTCGTTTGCTAATTTAATCCAGTTGCAGACAGCATCTTCAACTGTCAATTCACCTATTAATACGGGTATTGCATAATCTTGCCAAGATTGTTCCACCAAGTTTTTATCACTTAAACCATCAGAACAAAGTAGCAATATGCCATCTTCTTCTACAATGAATCGTTGAACCTTGAGACGCAAAGATTCTGCATTTCTTGTCCCTAATGCTTGAGTTAAAGCGCTAGCATCTGCTCTTAAGAGTGCTTTTCGATACAAGCTTTTAGCAAAACGCACTTCTCGCGTTGCCACATCATCATCTACTGTCAGTAGCTGACAATAATTGCGAGTAATCCAATAGGCACGGCTATCGCCAACATTAGCCAAGTAAAGTTCATGAGTATTATTTGATTGCCAGCCAGTACTCGTCTGCACTCGTTGTGGAACTTGCACCGCCATAACAATAGTTGTAGCCATGCGTTCTTTGCCTTGGCGTTTTTGTTCATTATTACGGACACTAATCAAATTATTTACTACCCGTAAGCTTGCTTCTAAGTGTTGCTGCAACAACTCTGGTGGTACAAGTACAGTTTGTTCTGTAACCTCCTTGAATAAAGCACGAATTTGTAACTTTACAGACTCTACCGCCAACTTACTTGCAACTTCCCCGCCTTCATGTCCGCCAATGCCATCGCAAACAATCGACAAGTGAGGCAATAAAGGTTCATCTAGGTCACTCAAAGCATTTGGGTAGCAAGCGTCTTCATTTTGAGCCATAATTGGGCCAATATCCGTAGAGCCTGCCACCTTCAAAACCAATGGCAATTCTGCAGCAGATGCTAGTAGTAAATTATTGAGTTGAATCTTAACAGTCTCTAACTCAACCTCAGTTTCACACATCTGCTGGACTATCTTCTGTAACCCTTTGGCTACGGATGCCTTGGCAGGCATTAACCAAAATCGCCAACACTCTCCGAGATTTTGTAAACTCAGTTTTTCATCTGCTGGTGTTTGGTAGAGTTCCAACAGGCGCACACACCAACCTTGAACTCTCAAATTTTCTACTACTAGTAAACTGCGGCTAAGTCCTAATTCTGATAAAGGTGTCCAAAGTTGGATAATTTGCCATAGCCAGTAAACTTGTCGTACCGCCGTTGCTTGCTCCCATGCCTCAACAATAGTTGGATAGATATTTCCGTTTTCATCTATCGGCACATTTTCTAATAAGAGGGTATCAATTGTATCTCCCTCAAGGTTACTAGCAAACCCATAAGGCTGTGGGAGATGTAACCGTTCTTGATATAACCGTAGATAAGAAATTACTTCTGTTGGCAATTCTTCAGGTACATCTGGCGGTAGTCCTGGTTTAGTATCCAGCCAAATCTGGGGACTAATTACCTCATACCTTTGTGCTACCCTCGTACCTGGTGAGATTTTGGCAAACAATGAGCCAGTAGCCCAAAGATAGCGGTGAACTAAAGGAGTTTGACAAGTGGCACAAACACTATCTCCAATAGGATTAATCGGGCTATTACAGGCTGGATTTATACAATAAATTATCAGTTGAGTAGAAATCATAAAGGTATAAATTTAACAAAACAATCAACTCATGAACTTCGATCAACTATAGCTAGCAAAGATTTCAAGGCTAGAATAGACTGTAATTGTGTACTGCTAGCTACATCTTGTTACTGAAATTAATCAAAATTATTGGTAAAAATACCAAGTTTTGTTTTCTGTAAATAACTTAGGTCTGGCTGTATCTAATCGTAGAAATGCATTTACGTCAATAATGTAGAGACTAGGATGGCGCTATGCCAAGTTTTACCTTAATCTGGCTGATGACAGGAGCAGTTCTGTGTTTAATGGAACTTTTCTTACCATCGGCGTTTGTCGCCTTCATGATGGGAATTAGCGCTTTTGTGGTGGCGCTGCTGTCTGGAGTGGGTATGGGAAGTGTATGGTTGCAAATTGTGGTTTGGCTCTTGCTTTCCACAGCCCTAATCATACTTTCTCGTCGGTTTTTGCAACCAAGACAACGCAAATTAAAAATTCAGGATGCAGTCATAGCTGAAACCTTAACAGAAATTCTGCCTGGAAAAACAGGGCGGGTGCGCTATGAGGGAAATTCTTGGCAAGCAAGATGTGACGATGACAAATTTACTATACCACCCCATCAAAGAGTTTATGTAGTTAGGAGGGAAGGTACTACTTTGATTGTTGTACCGGAAAATCTGTTGAATTCTTAAGTATTTGTGATTTGTCATTTGTCATTTGTCAAAATTCAATAGTTCTTCTGACTCTACTTCCTCTGCTCACTCATCTCCTCTACTTTGCACTCCCTTTAATTAATAAAAATTAGGAGATACACAATGGAACAGTTTTTTTTACTAGTATTTTTAGCTCTTGGTGGTTCTGCTGTAGCAAGTTCAGTGAAAGTTGTTAATCAGGGCAATCAAGCTTTGGTCGAAAGATTGGGTAGTTATAACAAAAAACTAGAACCAGGACTAAACTTAGTCATTCCTTTCGTAGATAGAGTTGTTTACCGAGAAACTATCAAAGAAAAAGTCTTAGATATTCCCCCCCAACAGTGCATTACTCGTGACAACGTCGGCATTGAGGTAGATGCAGTGTTTTACTGGCGGATTGTGGATATGGAAAAAGCCTGGTACAAGGTAGAAAATCTCCAGGCGGCAATGATAAATATGGTGCTGACTCAAATTCGTGCCGAAATGGGACAACTGGAGTTGGATCAAACTTTTACTGCTCGTTCCCATATCAGTGAGCTTTTATTACAGGATTTGGATGTTGCTACCGATCCTTGGGGTGTGAAAGTGACACGGGTAGAACTGCGAGATATTATTCCGTCTCAAGCAGTGCGTGAATCGATGGAATTGCAAATGTCGGCAGAACGACGCAAACGGGCAGCAATTTTAACTTCTGAGGGCGATCGCGAAGCTGCCATCAATAGCGCTAGAGGTAAAGCTGAGGCGCAAATCTTGGATGCGGAAGCTCGTCAAAAATCGGTAATTTTGCAAGCGGAAGCCGAACAAAAGGCGATCATTCTGAAAGCTCAAGCAGAACGTCAGCAACAGGTTCTAAAAGCCCAGGCGATCGCAGAGTCATCAGAAATTATTGCCCAAAAGCTCCACAATAACCCCAATGCCAATAAAGCAGTGGAAGTACTATTTGCCTTGGGTTATCTCGATATGGGCGCGACAATTGGTAAAAGTGATAGCAGCAAGGTGATTTTTATAGATCCGCGTTCTATTCCTGCTGCTTTAGAGGGTATCCGTTCTGTCGTTTCAGATGGTCAAGTTGACTCTAACGAATTGTTTTCTAAACAAATCCCAGGATTAGAAAATAACCGCCCTAGTTAACTCTCTTTTAATAAATAGCTAGGCAAAATTAATTACTGCAAAATTCAGAAGTCAAACACGTTTTATTCTTAGCTTTGAGAGTTAGCTTGTGTACAACCTGACTTTTCATGATATCTGGAAAACCTCTCTCTAAATCTCTCTCCTAAAAGGAGAGAGACTTTGAATTTCCCCCCTTAGAGTCTCGACAAGGGGGTTAAGGCAGTGAGTATCTCACTTTCGTAAACAGTCTTGTAAAACCTCACCCCAAGCCTCTTTTTAATAAGGAGAGGGAGCAATCATCTGGTATATTTGCAAACTTGAAATCCTCCCGTTAAGGCTATTTGATAAAATTATAATCAGCAGTGAAGAAATGCAATGTCTACAACAGGCTACGCCTACGGACTAAATTGTTGCATTCTGCCAATGATAAAATAATCAAGCTTTGATAAGTTGTAAATTATGACCTTATCTATTGAGTCAACTACAGTATTAAGTGTAGAAGAGTTCTTAAAACTACCAGAGACAAAGCCAGCAAGCGAGTATTTTAACGGACAAATCTCCCAAAAACCTATGCCCCAAGGAAAACATAGTACTTTACAAAGCAGTTTAATCACAGCTATTAATGAGATTGCTAAACCGCAAAAAATTGCTTATGCCTTTCCTGAATTACGCTGTACATTTGAAGGTCGTTCAATAGTACCGGATATTGCTGTGTTTGAATGGCAAAGAATTCCCCTTGATGCTAAAGGTAGAATTGCGAATAAATTTGAGATTCCCCCAGATTGGATAATTGAGATTCTCTCACCGGAACAATCACCCAACCGAGTTATCAGCAAAATTACATTTTCTATTCAAAATGGAGCAAAGCTAGGTTGGTTACTCGATTCTGCTGATGAGTCAATCATGATTTTTGAACCCAATAAATTACCAGAATTAAAAGAGAAGCAAGATATCTTACCCATTTTGAGTGTTTTGGAAACTTGGCAATTAACAGTTGTAGATGTATTTAGTTGGTTGAGTTTTATTTGAATAAAGCATTTATTACGAGAGAATTCAGGAGCAAAGCCGGAGACTTTGAAAGCTCCAATCATAATTCAAGAGTAAAACACGCTTTATTCCTCTCATAGAATTGGTATAACTAGTGACTAATCCCAGTAGCTTGATTTACTTGGCATTCGCTGCACAACCCAAAAAACTCTAGGGTGTGGTAAAAAACTTTAAACTTATGGCTCGATTCTAACTGGTCTTCTAGGTCATGAACGGGGCATTGATGAATTGGAATTGAGACACCGCATTGCAAGCAAGTAAGATGGTGTTTGTCTTGCTGCGCTAGACTATAGAGGGCTTCACCATTAGCCAAATTCCGCACTTGTACCATGCCTTCGAGCTTTAAGGCTTCTAGGGAACGGTAAACTGTTGCTAAACCCATGCTCTGATTTGTGTTACGTAGTTCTACGTAAATATCTTGAGCGGAAATGCCTTTTTTGATGGTTTTCAGTAGGTTGAAAATACGCTCTTGACTGCGGGTGCGTATGGCTCTCATAGACAATTATTTTAATATGCTACTGTAGTTGAAGCTGTTAGATGGGCTAATTGATCAATTAACTTTAACGGCTTCGTAATCTTATTTTCACTCAGTTGGAACAGAAAGTTATAGTATAGCGATCGCAGCATTCAGCAAAAGCCCGTGCAAACCAAGTATCTAGCCAAAATTTTCGTGACGCTTCGTCCTTCAGTCTTAGACCCTGCTGGCGTGGCTGTACAATCTGGTGTTAAGCAAATGGGATACGAGAACGTTGACCAGGTGCGGATTGGTAAGTACATTGAACTCACCATCACCTCGTCTGATGAGAAGAAAGCGCGTCAAGACCTTGATCGCATTTGTGACCAAATGCTAGCAAATCCGGTGATTGAAAATTATCGCTTTGATTTGATTGAGGTCGAAACACAGACTGGAGTATTTTAGGGATTGAGCATTGGGGATTGAGGATTGAGCAAGAATCAATAGTTTTTCTTCTTCCCTGCTTCCCCTGCTCCCCCTGCCTCCCCTGCTCCCCACTCCCTTCGACTACGCTACTTCGACTACGCCCCTCGGCTCCGCTCGGGCTGAACTCAATACAAGTCATGGCAAGCCTACTCCCCACTCCCTTTGATTAATCATGAAATTCGGTGTTGTTGTTTTTCCAGGTTCTAATTGCGATCGCGATGTTGCTTATGTAACCAGAGACTTGCTCTTACAACCGACTCGCATGGTTTGGCATCAAGAAACGGATATTGCTGATTTGGATGTCGTTATTATCCCTGGTGGCTTTAGTTACGGGGACTATCTACGTTGCGGTGCGATCGCGCGTTTTTCACCGGTGATGCAGCAGGTTATCGAACATGCCCAAAAGGGTAAGTTTGTAATCGGTATTTGCAACGGTTTTCAAGTATTAACTGAAGCTGGACTTTTGCCAGGGGTGTTGACTAGAAATCGGGATTTGCATTTTATCTGCGATCGCGTCCCTTTAAAAGTTGAGCGGACTAATCTCTCTTGGACACAAGCTTATACGACTGGTGAAGTTATCACTTTGCCCATTGCCCACGGAGAGGGGCAATTCTACGCTGACGCAACCACTCTTGCAAAAATTGAAGATAATGGGCAAGTTGTGTTTCGCTATGAAGGGGAGAATCCCAATGGTTCACTCAACAACATTGCCGGAATTTGTGATCGCCAGGGCAATGTGTTGGGGATGATGCCGCACCCAGAAAGAGCATCTGACGCTATGCTGGGGAATAGCGATGGCTTAAGGCTGTTTCAGGGATTATTAGAGAAGGTAGGGGCATTAGCCTAGTACCGCAAGGCGGAAGTCACGTATTCAAAAGCCAAAAGCCAAAAATTAAATATGTGTTATCTAGGAACCCTTGTAGAGACGTAGCAATGCTACGTCTCTACATTCCTTTTCACTTTTATGTCTATTGTATTAGGTTGGGTGTTTTGCGATCGCGGTCTGAAAGTATAGACTAAAATTCTTCTACAAACGGCGATCGCTCAAATGAATAATTAGCAAACGACTCGCATTCACTACAAACCTTGAATTATTCACACCGCTCTACTTATACGCTTGATAACTGATAATTGTTGACTGCTCACTGATTTAACGTACCTCTTTAAGAGTATCAATTTGCTTGGTAAACAACTCAGTGAATAAACTAAGCACAGTCCGTTCTTCGCGTACTTTTATATTAGCACTAATTGACATACCTGATTGTAAATTTACGTTTTTACCCTTAATCACTAAAAATTGTTTATCCAATGAAATTTTTGCCGGAAATCTATATAACTGATGTGTTTGATCTGGTGGTAATGCGTCTGATCCTATCTCAGTTACTTCCCCTTTGATATCGCCAAACTCGCTGTAAGGAAAGGAGTCAATTCGGACATCTACCTTCATACCTTTCCGCACAAAACCAATATCTTTGTTAGTGATGAAAACTTCAGCTATATAATTTTCATTTGGGACTATTTGCAGGAGTTTTGTAGTCGGAGTCGCTACAAATCCAGGGTTTTTTGCTTGTAAATCGAAAATCGTTCCAGCTACAGGCGCACGGAGTTCTTCATATTTAACATTTAACTGTGCTTGAGATATTTTACTATTTACATCTGCCAAACGCTGCTCATTATCTAAAATAATCTTCATGAATTGGCTATCGATTTCGGCAATCCGCTGTTTGTTATCAGTTATCTTATCCAAAATGTTTTTATCAGAAAGAGCCATAGTATTGCTTAACTCTTGTTGCCCTTTTTCTATATCAAACTGAAGGCGTTTTTCTTCCTCGCCTAATTGTGCTACTTCTGCCGTGCGGTTTTGTACTTCTTGTTGTTGGTTGAGATACTGAAGTTGAGAAATACCACCTTCTTCTGATAATATCTTAAGTTTAGCTAAAATTCCCTTTTGAATAGCTAAACTTGCTTTACTATCTTCCAGCTTATATTTATTTTGAGCTAGTTGTTTTTTAATTTTTTCTACTTCTAATTGCGCTGCCAACGAGCGAGAGTCTAATTCTTTTTTGGCAGCTTGTAGAAGTTGTTGCTCATCAATTCCTAACGCCGAATCTTGACCTGAGTTTTTTAATTGAGTCCGTAATAATTCATTTTCTCCTACTAATGCTGCCCGACTTTTCAGCAGAAAAGCAGTTTCTTGTGGCAAATTCCCGCGCAAATATAACAGTTCAGATCCCGTAGCGGTACTTGCACCCAACAATCGGCGATAAATCTGGTTTTCTTTAGTTAATGCAAGGCGAATTTTATTCAAAGAATTTAATTCAGCAACAGAAGCGATGGAATCAAAAGTCACTAGTGGATCGCCTGCCTTTACTTCTTGCCCATCTTTAACATAAACCGTTTTCACGACTCCACTAACAGGAGCCTGAACTTCTTTGACTGTTCCTTCTGGCTTTAATTGCCCTGTTGCTGGCACTACTTGCTCAATTTTGGCAAAATAAGCCCAAGCAATCCCAAAGCAGGCTAATGCCATTAGAGTGATCATGATTGTACGCGACCACATTGGAGATTGGCGCAAGACAATAGATTGCTCAAATTCTTGACTACTTGAGTTGATTAAAGACTGTTGAGCAGCTTTCTGTTGTTTTGTAAGTACTAATGAATCTTGCTTGACTCCATTTTTATGATTGCCGTTGATGTGATTTCCATTAAGTTGAGTCATAACGATTTTGGATTTTGGATTTTAGATTTGGGATTTTAGATTTGGGATTTTTTGTAGAGTAGGCACTCTTTACCAATGTGAAAACCTTGATTTTGAGATTTTGTGATAGTATCTACTCTACAGTTATTGTTATATCTATGGAATGTTGGTCAAACTGAAAATCCTTTGAAAAAGATGCAGGGAGTGAGGGGGATGAGCGAGCAGGGGAGGCAAGGGGAGATGAAGGAGTGACGGACAAACAAGAATTAATAACTAATGCCCATTGCCCTGTGCCCCATACTTCGACTACGCCCTTCGGCTACGCTCAGGACAAGCTCAGTACAAGTGCCCAATGCCCAATGCAATGACTAATTACAAGTTCACATCTTGTTGCTGATACAGGTAAAAATAATGACCTTTAGCAGCCATTAATTCTTGATGGCTACCTTGTTCTATAACTCTGCTATTATCCATCACAACGATCATGTCTGCATTACTTACAGTGTTCAGCCGATGGGTAATAAAAAATACTGTATCACCCTTAAATGCTTTGGCTAAATTGAGACATATTTGCCGCTCTGTGGGATAATCTAATGCGCTGGTTGCTTCATCTAAAACCAGTAATTTTGGTCGTTGTAAAACAGAGCGGGCGATCGCAATTCTTTGTCGTTGTCCCCCTGAAAGTGCAGAACCCCGTTCTCCTACCCGCGTGTTGTAACCGTTGGGTAAGTTCATAATAAATTCGTGGGCGCACGCAACCTGAGCCGCTTCGATAATTTCTTCGGTTGTCGCATCGGGATTGGTTAGGGCAATATTTTCTTGAACGCTACCGTCAAACAACAAGGTTTCTTGGGGAACTACGCCAATTTGTCGTCGCAGCGAATAGAGTTCCACTTTGGCAATATCATAACCATCAATCAAAATTCTGCCGGACTCAGTTTCGTAAAGTCTCAGCAGTAATTTCATCATCGTACTTTTACCAGATCCACTTTGTCCGACAATGCCGACAAATTTCCCTGGCTCAAATTCGAGGTTGACATTAGAAAGTTGCAGAGGCCCACTTGTGCCAAAACGGAAGGAAACATTTTCGTATTTCACTGCTCCCTTAATCGCAGGTAAAGGTATATTGTAGCGGTCTGTTTCTCCTTCTTGTGGGGTATCGACAATATCGCTTAACCGCTCTAGAGACAAGGCTGTTTCTTGGAAGCTTTGCCAGAGTTGAGCTAAACGCAATATTGGGCTGGTAACGTAACCCGATATAATTCTAAAGGCAATTAATTCGCCTAAAGTTAATTCTCCTTTGAGTACTAAATAAGCTCCTACCCACAAAACGAGTAAGCTACTGAGTTTGTTGAGAAAGTTGCTGGTGGAATTAGCGAGGGTGGAAGTTACAACCGTTTTAAAACCAGCAGCGACAAACCGAGCGTAACGCTCTTGCCAAGAAAAGCGCGATCGCAATTCGATATTTTGCGCTTTTACGGTTTGAATTCCTGACATCACCTCTACTAAATAAGATTGAGTTTCGGCGTTGCGTTCGGCTTTGCCACGTAACTGTCTACTAATGGTGGGAGAAGCAATTAAGGTGATAATCACAAATATTGGAATTGTGCTTAAGCCTACCAAGGTGAGTTGCCAACTGTAAATCAGCATTACACCGATATAGACTAGCGAAAACAGAGCATCTAACCCGACTGTTAAAGCAGTACCCGTCAAGAATTGGCGGATATTTTCTAATTCGTTGATCCGAGTGGAAAGTTCACCCACCGGTCGGCGTTCAAAGTAGCGCAGTGGTAAACGTAACAAGTGGTCAATAATTTGCGACCCTAAACCCATATCGATCCGGTTAGTGGTATCGACAAATAAGTAGGTTCGTAAGGTAGTCAGTACTGCTTCAAATAGTCCGACTACTAATAGTAAAATCCCCAAAATATGTAGTGTGCCAATACTATTTTGAGTGATAACTTTGTCGATAATTAACTGAACCACCAGAGGATTGGCCAACGCTGCCAACTGCACGAAAAAGGAAGCGACAAAAACCTCTATCAGGACTCGACGGTGGCGTGACAAATAGGGTAGAAACCACCGTAAACTAAAGCGTTCTTGCGGCGTTTGATTGGTAGTACTCAGCAGTAATACCCTAACTTTGGGCGGAAAGTCGGTTGGATCAACATCTAATTGTTCAACCAATTGAGCTACTTTGCAGCGCACAATTCCTTTGGATGGGACACCCACAACTGCGGTATTTGTATCCACTTCATATAAAACTGCAAAATTATTACCATAGCGAATCAGTGCTGGTGTTGGAATGCGCGACACTGAGGCGATTGGTAGCTCTATCAACTGCGCTTTGAGTCCAATTAACTCTGCCAGGTAAGCAGTCACTTGAAACGATATAACACCTTGACGTTTGACTTGCTCAGTTAAGATGCGGCGAACCACTTCTCGACGAAACGGCATTTCTACGTGCTTCGCAATCATTTGGAAGCAGGCGAAGGCTGTATTTAATTCTCCCTTACCACTAAAAAACGGGTATTTTTGTTTTGAAGAACTCTTTGAGGTTGGGGGGGGTGTCTGGGGAACTATTTCGTCTGATGCGTAGGGAATATCTAATTCTTCTTGGCTAGCTGATTTGGTGTTACTTACCGCAAGGACTATCTCATGACTATCTTCCAAGATCAAATCTGACGGATGTATACCAACCAACCGTGCGGGGTTTTGACTTATGACTTGGATATTGTCTCTATCATCGTCCGATTCTATGCGATCGCCAGGTGAGAACTTCGTTACTGTGCCTCCACCACTCAAAAACCAGACCCTTTCGCTATCGAGTTGGTTAAATGAAGTTGCCCCTGGAGGGAGGTAATGTATTTTTGCCTGTGGTAAGACGTTTTCTGCCGCTTCTTTAAAATTTAAAGTAGCGATTGGTTGCTGTTTCCAATATGAACAGAGAATATCGAAAACTTCCACTAAATAGCTGCGGTTCTTGCGAGCATTGGCAAAAGCTGGGTATAAACCCAGAAAGCTAAAATATGCCGATGCACTCACGGTTAAACATACTACTTCGGTGGAGGCGATCGCCGTTTCACAGGCTACATCGCGCAACAAACCAATTTCGCCGATAATTTCTCCAGGTTGCAGCAATTTTAGGGTAATTGGCAGTTGCGTCTGGGGATCGTATCCCAACAGGCGCACTTGTCCCTCATAAATGATCGTGATGTGTTCTGGGAGACTTTCTTTACCGATGATTTTCTGACCTATCCGATAGCGCCAAGCTTGCAGCTGTTCTGATAAGTTAGCGATCGCTCCATCTGGTAAATGCTCAAATCCTTCTAGGGTGGTGACAAATTCCAGAAAAGTGTTCTTAATATAAGTCATATAAACAAGTAAAAGTGAGGAATTAAGCCGAAATTATTAGGGAGTATTTCTTACTAACAGTGGTAGTCTTTGCTTTTTTGCTAGTCGTGGCAAGACTTCTGCGAACTTCTGTGTCTAAATAAATATGCAAAAGTACACAAGAGAGGTTCGTCTAATTGCAGGTCTGTATTTATATCACACGGTTACAATAATTATTTATGCGTTTTTCAAAATAAAGTAAAGTGTGAATACATTGATGGATAAGTTATCAATTAATGCTACACAATTTATACCAATTGACAATCAGTATTTAGCATTACTATGTAAAATGGATATTCATCATTAAACTAAAACACAAAAACGCAGTTGTTAAATTTAGGGTTGCCCATTTTAATTTATGATAATCAACATGAAAGTATCACAAATGCTTTTTTAAGTAAATACCCTAATTAAGAATTATGTAATAAAAAAACTTTAATTGTCTAAATTATTTTTTACAAATTCTTGAATATAAGGATTGACAGTATCACTGATGGCAAAACGATAAGCTTTTCTCGGTAAACAGCGTTATACCCGATTTGTAAAAGAATTTCCCATAAATTTTTTGCTAGCTTAATTTAATAAAAATTAACTAGAAAAGTAAAGATGAAGATTTTTTGTCACCTTACAGCAATTAAGTATTATAAGTATTAAATGTATGAAGGAAAGACAATAACTGCCTTCAGTAAATCTACTTGTTTAATTAATATCGAGTCCATCAAATAGCTATGCATAAACAACCTCATCTTGCAACCAGGATGAGGTCATTTTATTTGACTAAGTAATTACTCGTATTGGATATTATGCAGGATTGACACTTAAATTTACCTGCACAATTATATCGTTGTAATCTTTGTCACCACCATTTGCCAAATCCTCAAAGCCAAAGGTGTTGTTTCCTAAAGTCCGAATGTGATCTGTCTTATCTGAGTTAGCACCCAAGAATGCAAAGTAAATATCCTTATTGCCACTGCTATTGAGAATCGCATCGGGAGTACCATCAACAATAATAAATGGTGCAAACAGAGAATCAGCCCCGAAAGTCCCAGTGGAATTTGCTGTCCCTTGGTTATTCACTGTCAAGTCAATGCCTGAAACACGCCCACGCACGGCGGCTTGGGCGTAACCATCCTGTCCAACGAGAATATCTGCTTTGCCATCACCATTAGTGTCAATGCCACCATTCTGATCAGCCACCTGATAAAAGCCCACATAGTTGTTGTAAGAAGCTTCTCTGTTGACTGCAAAGTTAGCTGTTACCGATTGTCCCACACCCTGTAAATCAATCAGTTCCCCTTGATACTGATCTTGCAGATCTGTACCTAAAGTTAGTTGTTGATCTGTTGGCTGAATCGTCACAACCAAATTCGGGAAGTTGAGAGAAAACCCTTCCTCTTCTGTGTTGTTATTTGTAACTGAGGAAAAAGTAACGCTTGAGAAAGAGCTTTTTCCAGACAGTACATCCTGAGTAGTGCTATTAGATACCAGATAAAATCTGAGTTTGGTATCAGAGTCAAATTCTAAGATGTTTGTCAGGTCGGCAGGATTAAAACCATTAGGCAGATTGCCAAGGGTAGAGAAAATCAGCTTGGAGCGCGAAAGAGCCGCTTGCGTATAGCCTTCTGCACCAGGGGCTATGCCGTTAATCCTACCTTGTTCATCGTCAACGGTAAATACACTCAGTTCATTCACCTCTTCGGAGGTGTTGGTTTTAATTTTGATTGAGAGTTTTCCTTTATCACCTTTAATGTTCTGCTTAGTCTTGACACTAAAGATATCGCCTGTAATGTTTGTCAGTAGAGAAGTGTCTTTAACGATCGCAAGTGTAAACACATCACTGGCTGTTTCTCCAGCAACATCCTGAACGGTAACTTTGATGTTTTTACTACCTACCTCCAGATTATCGGGAGTACCACTGAAAGTCCTGGTAGCAGAATCGAACTTCAACCCACTCGGCAGAGGCGTATCGTCCTCCAGAGTTGCAGTGTAGGTGAGGGTATCTCCAACATCTGGATCAGTGAAAGTGTCATCTGGTACAGTGAAGGTGAAGAGACTACCTACAGTGGCTTCTTGGTCTGCGATCGCCTTGGACAAAACTGGAGGATCGTTGACATTATTAACCGTGAGTTTAAACACATCACTGGCTGTTTCTCCACCAAGATCCTGAGCGGTAACTTTGATGTTTCTACTACCTACCTCCTGATTATCGGGAGTACCACTGAAAGTCCTGGTAGCAGTATTGAACTTCAACCCTGTCGGCAAAGGCGTATCGTCGGCCAGAGTTGCAGTGTAGGTAAGGATATCTCCGACATCTGGATCAATGAAAGTGTCATCTGGTACAGTGAAGGTGAAGAGTAAATCTTCAGTGGCTTGTTGGTCTGCGATCGGCTTGGACAAGAGTGGTGCTGTCATAATCTTAGTGATTAATACTTACTATTTATCAATGAATATCTTCGCCAAAAAAAGGGTATGCAAAAATCAGGCTGAAGTAGTAAAGTTATTATCTCTCACTATGACAACTCAAAAAGCACTCTTCATGCTCTGCCCGATATCTTATCACTGTTACACTAGCGCAGATCAACGCTACAACCGAAGCCAATACGGTTCAGTTAAGAATATTTGTAGTTGAACGAAGTCAAACCCAACAAACCCAACACCCAACATATTGTTGGGTTTCGTTCTTCAACCCAACCGACACATTTTCAATTTTTTGGGCTTAACCGAACCGTATTGCAACTTAAACCCCCAAACTAGGTTAATAAAACATGAGCCTTCAAAGAAAGGCATAACGAATGCCGTTCCTTAAAAGCTCACGTTAACTAATCAGGCGGACATGATATAACCCTGTCAGGCGGTAAGTAAGTTCGCAGTAAGCACAAAGCGTCCTTATTTTATCAGCACACTTTGTGCATACTACAAACCTCAAAACTAGCGTAAGCAAAGTACTAGGTGATTACAGTTGGCTGTTCCCGTCCTGTCAGTTCGCGGATCTGGGCTATCTCTTGGGCAATAGTGATTAAAGAAGCAAGTGCAAGCTGTGGATCAAGGTCATGTTTGCTGGGATCTGGCTCGTAGCTTTCTAGATAAACCCTTAAAGTTGCACCTTGAGTACCAGTACCAGAAAGTCGCACCACAATACGGGAGCCATCGGTAAAGCCAATGCGAACACCCTGTTGCTCACTAAGGCTGCCATCAACAGGGTCAGTATAACTAAAGTCATCACTATATTCAACTTGATAGTTACCGAATTGCTTGCCTTTAAGGTTTGGCAATAAAGAACGCAGTCTTTTTATTAAAGTATTGCCTTGTTCTGTCTGTATCTCTTCATAGTCATGGCGAGAATAATAGTTACGTCCATAAGTTTGCCAGTGTTCCCGGACAATCTGCTCAACAGATTGTTGCCGCACTGCTAGGATATTCAGCCAAAACAGCACAGCCCATAGCCCATCTTTTTCACGGATATGGTTAGAACCGGTACCAAAACTTTCTTCACCGCACAGAGTAGCTTTACCGGCGTCTAAGAGATTGCCAAAAAACTTCCAGCCAGTGGGTGTTTCATAAGATTCAATCCCAATTTGAGCAGCAACTCGATCTACTGCTTGGCTAGTAGGCATTGATCGCGCTACCCCAGCTAAACCCGCACTATAACCAGGAACTAACTTGGCGTTTGCGGCTAAAACTGCAAGGCTATCGCTAGGGGTGACAAAGAACTTACGCCCTAAGATCATATTGCGATCGCCATCTCCATCAAAAGCTGCCCCAAAATCTGGCGCATCCTCTGCGTATAAAATATCCACCAAATCATGGGCATAAACCAGATTTGGGTCAGGGTGTCCGCCGCCAAAGTCTTCTAAAGGTGTACCATTACGCACAGTTCCCACTGGTGCGCCCAAACGTTGCTCAAAAATGGCATGGGCGTATGGGCCAGCCACTGCATGTAAGGCATCAATACTGAACCGAAAATTTCCTTTTGTTAACAGTTGGTGAATCTGTTCAAAATCAAACAAGGACTCCATTAACTCTTGATAATCATGTACCGAGTCAATCACCTCAATTACCGTCTCTCCCAAATGTGATTCACCTAAAGTTTCTAAATCTACATCTGGTGCTTCCAGAATTTGGTAGCTATCAATGACTTTACTGCGATCGTAGATAGCCTCTGTCACCTTTTCCGGGGCTGGGCCACCATTGCTAATGTTATATTTAACACCAAAGTCACCATTTGGCCCACCCGGATTATGACTAGCAGACAAGATGATGCCACCAATAGCCCGGTATTTGCGAATAATAGCGGAAGTTGCAGGAGTAGACAAAATCCCTTGTTGACCAACTTTAATTCGCCCAATGCCATTGGCCGCAGCCATTTTCAAAATGATTTGAATGGCTTGACGATTGTAATAACGACCATCACCACCTAGGACTAGGGTTTGCCCACGCAAATCCCTTACAGAATCAAAGATGGATTGGATAAAATTTTCTAGGTAGTGGGGCTGCTGAAAAACCTTAACTGCTTTCCGCAGCCCGGAAGTACCAGGCTTTTGGTCGCTTAAGGGAGTAGTAGAAACTTTATGGATGTTCATAGATAACGTTTAACAAAGCATTTTTCTTTTACAGCTTTGCATAAATTCGTTACAAAAAAAATTGCCACATATATATAATTATCTACCCATCGATACGGTTCAGATAAGCTGGCGTTGCGGTCAGGACGGGCGCATCATGTCAACTAGACCATAGCACGGCACCAGACAAGCTTTGATATCGCCAGCCAGCACTGTGTTTGTCTGCTATTAGCCACCATCCCTCCATAAATTTAGTTCGCCATAAACATTAATGTCAAATCAGCAAAGTTGCCTTCTTCACTAAAATGATGATATATCATCAGGTAGGATATGACACTATATTTTCCTAGACGTAAATTTGTTTTGTATGGTTCAGCTACTTTTGCTACTAGCCTCTTCCTGAAAGCTTGCAAGAGCAATCAAAGCACGATACCAACAGTTAGTAGTAGGGAGGGTTTTAAAATAGCGATCGCACTCCCTGGAATGATCACTGATAAAGCTTGGAATCAGTCTGGTTACGAAGGCTTAAACCTAGCTAAACAAAAACTGGGTGTAGAAACTGCATATCTAGAACAAGTCGCTCAAGCAGATCAAACAGAAGCATTAACAGACTTTGCCCGCAAGGGTTATAATGTTGTATTCGCCCACGGTGGGCAATTTGATGCAGCTATAGAGCAAGTTGCCCCACAATTTCTCAATACATTTTTTGTAGGTGTAAATGGTAACAACAAGGCAGAAAATATTGCCTCTTTGCGAATAGATCATTTGCAAGGAAGTTATTTATGTGGCATTATTGGCGCGGCTATGACTAAATCTAATAAATTAGCTTATATTGCTGGAGAGGAATTTCCCGCTACCCAAGAAGAACTACGGGGATTTCAATTAGGAGCAAAATCAGTTAAGCCCAATATTCAAATTACTTCTACATTTCTCGGCGATTGGAATGACGTTGCTAAGGCAAAAGAAGCTACACTTGCGTTAATTTCTTCAGGTAATGATGTAATTTATCAATGGTTAGATAGTGCTTCACCCGCAGTTTTGCAAGCAGCTAGTGATAAAGGAGTTTATGCTTTTGGTAATACAAAAGACCAATTAGATGTTGCGCCAAAAGCAGTATTAACCAGTGCAGTAAAAAGGTTGGATATAGCAATAGCTTATATAGCAGTACTTGCAAAACAAAAACAACTCAAAGGACAAATATATTCTATAGGTTTAGAGAGAGCAGATATATTATATTTAGGTAAATTTGGGACAATCCTGCCGGAAACAGTTAAACAAAATGTTTTAAAAGTGAAACAGGAGATTGTCGATAAAAAAATTACCTTTAAAAATTGTCAGGAAGCAGGTAAAGATACACGCTGTGTCAACAAAGCATGAAGCTAAATGTATTTACGTTTAGAAAATATTAGTAAACGCTTTAACTCATTTATTGCTAATGAGAATATTACTTTCAGTGTTGATGCTGGTAAAATTCATGGTATTTTAGGTGAAAATGGCGCAGGTAAGACTACTGTAATGAATATTATTAGTGGTCTATATCAACCTGATAGCGGAAAAATTTATTTAGAAGACAAAGAAGTAAAAATTACTTCTCCAAATGAGGCAATAAAATTAGGTATAGGCATGGTATATCAACATTTTATGCTTGTACCTCAGTTAACTGTTACCGAAAATATTATCCTGGGGACAGAAAATAGTTGGTGTTTAAATATGCGGCAAAAACAACAAGATATTGCGGTTTTATCCCAAACTTATGGGCTAGAAATTGACGCCGTAGCTAAAGTAGAAAATTTACCAGTAGGGACACAACAGCGAGTAGAGATTCTCAAAGTTTTATATCGCCAAGCCCAACTATTAATTCTGGATGAACCAACAGCAGTTTTGACACTAAGAGAAGTAGAATTATTAATTAATATCTTGCGACAACTAGCGGCGGCTGGAAAGACGATTATTTTTATTAGCCACAAGTTAGAAGAGGTAATCAATCTCTGCGATACAGTCACAGTGTTACGACGAGGTAAGGTAGTTGCCACAAGGACAACTAAAGACACGACTTCTCAGCAATTAGCAGAATTGATGGTGGGGCGGGAAGTAGTTTTACAAGTGAATAAATCTTTATCTGTACCGGGGAAAGTGATAGCGTCGGTACAAAATTTGTCAGTTGCTAACGATAGGGGTATTCTAGCTGTTCACAATGTTTCATTTCAATTACAGGCTGGAGAAATTTTAGGAATTGCTGGTGTAGATGGTAATGGACAACGAGAATTAGCTGATGCGATCGCAGGTGTAAGAAGCATCAGTGGTAAAATTGATTTTAGTAGCTCCTCTACTAACCAGAGAATAGGTTATATTCCTGAAGATCGGCAAAAAATGGGTTTGGTATTGCAGTTTAGTATTGCCCAAAACTTGATTTTGAATGCTTTTAAAAACTTCCCATTTTGCCGTAATTTTTTATTACAACCACTAGCAATAAAAAATCATGCTCAAGTTGTCATGGAAGAATTTGATATTCGGGCGACTGGAGAAGATATCAAGGTAAGCCAACTATCCGGAGGAAATCAACAAAAGGTAGTATTGGCAAGAGAACTGGCAAGAGAACCAGATCTAATTGTAGCGATGCAACCCACGCGGGGATTAGATGTAGGGGCGACAGCCGCAGTTCATTCTCAGTTATTAGCACAACGCGATCGCGGTGCCGCAATCTTGTATATTTCTACAGAGTTAGAAGAAGTGATGGCAATGAGCGATCGCATTGCCATAATCTACAAAGGAGAGTTTGTTGCTATTTTGAATGCACAGACAGCGACAATAGAAGAAATTGGTTTATTGATGGGTAGAGGAATAGAAGGACGCAAAGACGCGGGGACATGATAAAAAGTCATTGGATTCGATTTCTACAGCTACCAATGCTATCACCGCTAATTGCGTTAGCGCAGCCCGCCTTTGGCATCGCCTCTGCTCTCATTGTCGGTGCTATGCTCATATTACTCGCTGGGGCAAATCCCATCACTGCCTACACAGCTTTATTTCAAGAATCCCTAACTACTTACTTTGGGTTTGGCAACACCCTCACTAAAATGACACCCTTATTATTCACCAGTTTAGGGGTATTAGTCGCATTACGGGCTGGTCAATTTAATATTGGTGGCGAAGGACAAATTTACCTTGGTGCGTTGGGTAGCGCTTTAATTGGGTTATATGTGCAAAGAATACCTGCTGTCATTCACATTCCCTTAGCACTTGTCGTAGGATTTCTCTTTGGTGCGGTTTGGGGTTGGATACCTGGTTATCTGAAAGCTGTGCGGGGAGTCAATGAAGTCATTACTACTTTATTACTCAATTACATAGCGATAAATTTAGTTAGCTACTTGGTGCAAAACCCCTTAAAAGCACCAGGCGCACCTAGTCCTTATTCACCATTAATTGCTAAAGAAGCACAGTTACCTGTTATTTTACCACAAAGTTTAGCCCATGCGGGCATAATACTTGCGTTAATGGCCGCCGTCCTCTTGTGGGTATTATTAGTGCGATCGCCTCTAGGATACCAAATCGCCGCCGTTGGTTTTAACCCCACAGCAGCCCATTACGCCCGAATTTCGGTCAAAAATACGATCATGCTAGTAATGGGGTTAGCTGGTGGTTTAGCTGGGTTGGCGGGTGCATCTGAGGTGATGGGGTTGAAGTACCGCTTATTTGAACAAGTGTCATCTGGTTATGGGTTTGATGCGATTGCGATCGCTTTTTTAAGTCGCGGTAGTATTGGTGGTGTAGTGTTAACTTCTTTATTTTTTGCCGCTTTGCGTAGCGGTGCCAATGTCATGCAACGTAGTGCTGGTGTGCCTGTGACTATAGTTTATGCAATTCAAGGATTAACTGTGTTATTCATTGCCATTAGTCTCGCTGTAGAAAGACGAATAAAAACGCAAAGTAACACTGAGGTTTGATGCGGAAGTTTCTCTGCAATACTCTCCCCTTCCCTTAGCGTTCCTCTGCGTTAAAAAAATAACTATGAATAATATTAACTTTTTCTCAGATTACTTAGTTGCTAGTTTAAGTTTATCAGTACCCCTGGCATTTGCTGCCCTTGGTGGAATGTACTCGGAACGGTCGGGGGTGCTAAATATTGCCCTCGAAGGGATGTTAATAACTGGTGCTTTTTCTAGCGCAGCCGCAACATTATATACTGGTAACCCTTGGCTTGGTATTATCTGTGCGTTGATTGCTGGGGGGTTAGTCGGTTTACTTCACGCTTTTATGTGTATCACTTTATATGTTAATCAGTTGGTATCAGGGTTAGCGATTAATCTAGTAGCTGCGGGGTTGACATCATTTTTAGCGCGGTTAGTATTTAATGGCAGTAGCACTAAAAGATTGCCAGGAATCGAGCCTATGGTCATTCCGGGTCTTGCAAATATACCTATACTTGGAGCTGTGTTGTTCCAGCAAGATGTTCTTGTATATGTACTGTTAATTATAGTTGCTCTCAGTATCTATATTCTCTTTTATACTAGCTTTGGGCTGACCTTGCGGGCAGTGGGGGAATATCCGCAAGCTGCTGCGACTGCTGGGCTTTCAGTATCAAGGGTGCGATATTTGGCTGTAGTAGTTAGTGGTTGTCTTGCGAGTTTAGGAGGGGCTGATCTAACTTTGGTGCAAATAAAATTTTTTACAGAAGGTATGAGCGCAGGTAAAGGATTTATTGCGATCGCTGCCTTAATTTTTGGTAGGTGGCATCCTTTAAGTAGTACTATGGCTTGTTTTTTATTTGGTGCTACGGAAGCTTTACAGTTAAGAATTCAAGCACTAGGCGCAAATATTCCTTATCAATTTTTAGTCATGTTACCATACGCGATCGCTTTATTTGCATTACTAGGATTAGCTGGTAAATCTATACCGCCCCAGGGGTTGGGTATCCCTTACTCGCCAGAAAATCAACAAGACAATTAGGGGCCTAATGAGCAGTGATTAGCTAATTTAGACAGCCTCAGTAGCGTTACAAGTACCCGATATAATTTTGAGAAATTAATTGAGACCTTCCCTAGTTCTACCCGATTGCTTTCTAAATTAAAAACTATCGGAGGCACAGAGGATATCAAATCTCAGATGCCGAACTGAAAATAAACTACACTTACTTTAAAGGAAGCAAAGACAATGATTAATCAATTGCAGAGAGAAGCGAATACTAGACTAAATGGAAACTGGGAAGAAGTTTTCTCTGAGCTAACCAAAGGTGATAATCTCAAAGAATCGATGTTGCTTGAGCGCATAATCGCAGCTAACTCTCAAGCAGCTCAGGCACAATATTTTCAAGAAACTGGGAAAAATGTTGATATGCCAACATCTGCTTTGCCAACATCTGCTTTGCCAACATTACTCAATAGCGGCGTAGCTACTCATGTTTTCTGGTGGGGATTCAACATTGAAATTAGCCATTCGGCTCTGAATTCATTTATCAATTCCGCCGATCCAATTAATACCGCCATCGATACTATTGGTGGCAGTACTACTGGTGCGGCTGCACCTTGGATTAAACTGATCGCCCTCTTTATTGCCGGAGCATTGAAATTACTTAAAACTCTTGATAAAGGGCGCGGTATTTATATCAGTATGAGTTGGTTTGCACCTGGAATATTTATTCCCACCTCTGTTTAAATGCTGAGGGAGTGAGAAGCGTCCACCAAACAAGATGTGGCGAGCTTTTTAGTACAATTACTTTTAGAAAAATTGTCTGGTTCTTGTACCATCAAACTGGAAAAGTTAAGCAGAAGTTGAGATTTTTCAAAAAAGGGATTGCTATTTCATTGTCAACGGTATCAGTATCTCCCATCGACTATTGGATTTTCCTCAAACCTCGGTACTTACACCGGGGTTTTTTGTTGTGGAGTACGTCATATCGTGTCCGGTGAAAGACTTATCATTATGACCGCACAGGGCAGGGAGAAAGAGGGTTTTCCGGTTTGTGCATAGATTACGGTAATTATAACTAATTAATCGGACATGATATCACTGATAGCGCAGCGTAAAGCCTTCTCTTCTCCTATCGAAGACGCTACGCGAATGCCTAGAGCAAGTATTTGAGTGTCACAGCCCATTAAAGTAGACATTGCTCCTTATCCTCTAATACTGTGTCCAAAATCCAAATATTTTCCTTCTCTGATTTCAACCAAGTTTTTGCAATGATTTATATTCAAATTCAGCAACGTTGAAATTTTACTTAGTTTGAAATATATTTTGTACCATTTTCCTATCTGCATTCGCTGCCGCCCTATCCAACTCTACAATCTCACTGGCGTCTAATTGCCAACCCAATGCACCAATATTCTCCCTCGCTTGTTCCACACTTTTTGCTCCAGGGATGGGAATGGTTCCTTTACAGATACACCAATTAATTGCTACCTGAGACATAGTTTTGCTTCTGGACTGTGCCACCTCTTGCAAACATGCCAAAAGCGATCGCATTCCTGGTAATATCTGCCTAAACAGCAGACCTCGGATGCCTTTGGGCAAAAGACCTTGCTCAGAGTATTTTCCTGTCAATAGCCCCAAAGCCAGAGGACTGTAGGCAATAAGTTTGATTCCCAACTCATCACAAAGGTCTTTGAGCTTTAGTTGAGTGACAGGATATGTAGACAACAAGGAGTATTGAACTTGCACAGTAGTAATAGGAACGCCTCGTTCAGCAAACTTTTTCTGCACTTGCTTAAGCCGTTTAGGCCCATAATTGGATAGTCCCACTCCCTTAACTAGTCCTTGCTCATATAAATCGGCAAGACCATCTAACAGCCCTCCCTCTTGCCAAGGAGCATAGTTTGCTGTAGACCAGTGCATCTGTACTAAATCTACGTTTCTTCCCAGGCGTTGGGCAGATGACTTGCAAGCCTCTACCATTGATTGACGTGTCCATCTCCACGGGTAAGCAGCAAGCTTAGTCGCAATACAAATATTTTCTTTGCCTAAACCTACATATTCTTGGCTGAATCGCCCCAGAAGTAACTCACTGCGACCATTCAATCTCCCAGTTCCGTAAGAATCACCTGTATCAAATAAAGTCACACCGTTGCTTACACAAAGGTTAAAGACGGCTTGCAACTGGTCATCCATACTTTCGTCATATCCCCAAAGCAGTTGGTTGCCCCAGGCCCAAGTCCCGCAGCCCATGCTTGGGAGTGTGAGTTTTTGGAGAGTCTGCATGTTTGCTCTCTATAAATTGCCTTATTAATTATCAGGCATATAGTCAGTAGACCGAAAAGTTTGGCGATGGCAACTCTACAAGAGGCTTTGTCACCAACGGGCGTAGCGATCGCTCTGTGGTAGATACTTGTAAATCTGATTGTTATCTAAAAAACCGTATTCTGTAAAGGGGACTGGGGATTGGGTGTCAAGTCGAAAATTATAGTGGTTGCTCATTACCCACCACCAAATTTTCAAAAACTTTTTTTCGGTACTTAGTATCCAGCAATGCACTGAGTTTTGACTACGTAAAAATCGAGTTTCAGCTACGCGGTAATCGAGCGGAGTCGAGATTCAACTGCCGCTTGTCGTTGTATCCCCAGTCCCAAAGCAGCGTCAGTGTGGCAGTGCGGGGACAGGGGTTCACCTGCGTAGAGCAACTGCTGTCCCCCACCAACTTTTTATGTATGGTGGGGCACTCCTTGCCGCGACTTATTGAGACATTTCCCTACAAATAGTTAAAAAATTGGGATTTTGAATTGATATTTTTTTGATGATATCAAAATTAAAACCCAGCAATAACTGCTGGGTTTTATATCTTAAAACGAGAAGGATATTGTTATTCCTTAAACCGATGCGAAGAGATTATTTTAAACTAACTTTGATTTCCGTTTCAGAAATGAACCAGCACTCACAACGCCGAACCCTAACAAGCCCAATATTGCAGTAGGTTCAGGGACACTAGCTAGCCTGTAACTATGGTTATCAGTTTCAAATGCTATACCAGTTGTACTGAAAACTACTTTATCAAAAGTCTCTCCTTTACTAGTATCTGCTAGCAAATTAACATAGAAATTATTTGCAGTACTAGTTTGATCGCCATTGGCTAAAGCGCCTTGAACAGAAGTGCCATTAAATGTTGCTAGTAGCTTACTTCCGCTATAGACAGAAACAGAGTTATAGGCGTCTATAGACCCCCAGTAGAACCCAAAGTAATCAATAGGATTACGAAAGGTAATAGTTTCATCACCACTTCCCGGAATATTTTGAATTCCTGAGGGCGCAACTGTTAAGTAATAGCTGTCATCACCCAAGGGAGCAGCATATTGATTAGGTATGCTTCCTTTGACAACTCCATTGCTTCCAGAGTAAGTAGCAAATCCATTTGGATCGGTTGCTGTTCCTGAATTGAAGTCGACTGTTTTAGTTCCTGGAGTACTAGTCTTTTGACCTTCTCCCATAACAGATGTAGAGTTTCCTAAAGTCAGGCTAACAGCGCCGGCTGGGTTAGCACTCATGAAAAAAACTGCTGTTCCAACTAAGGCTAATGATAGTTTTTGAAGAGTAAACATTGATTTATTTACCTACGCATTTGATATGCATAGCTTGGCATTTAAAATTAGAATCTGTGTAGTACTTAGAAGTTAATTTTACAAGAAAAATGTATTAATTGCATCAATTTGAAGATAGGAAAAAGCTATTGATGTTTCAAAAAATTAGATTTAATATCTGTGTACCTGACATCTTTATATCTTTATTGTTTCTTCATAAATAAGTTCTTAATAAGAACTTTAGTCCTGGATTTTTAAGCATGCCTTGTGGTAACTACGAACTTATCAAAATTAATGAGACAGACCACTAGAACATTGATTTAGTAATCAGGATAAAGTAGTAAACTACTCATTAGTGTTAGTAAAAAGTTTTGCAAAAATATAAAGATTGTGAACAACGGAGTTACGGCAGAAGTTACTAGGACATTATTGTATACGTTGTTTAATGTTTCAAAGTGCAAAAACCTATGTTTTAGCTTGTAACCAAATATTCTCTATGGGATTTTGTTCTGGATAATTAGGCGCAAAGCGAACGCAGTGTATTTTCCATTGATTGGATAGTAAGGTCTGATTAATCTCTTCTAAGAAACCTCAAATCTCTTTGGAGCAGTGATAAGTAGCGCCATCTCAGAAAATCAGCAATCGCTGATACCAGAATCATTTAACAAATCTAAGAGGGAGCAACGTGTTTCTGCACGATTGCTACCACAACGCCAACATCTTTACCTTTGATCAATAATGAGTCATGTGACTTATCACTGTTTAATGGAAAAGGATTGATTATGGCAGGTACATTAAACTTGGATAATTTATTTTTTTGAGTTCCCATAATCAGGTGAACATATGCTAAATTTTCAAACTTTGTTTGAATCAATACCAGGATTGTATATCGTCTACTCACTCGACTTAATGATTGTTGGGGGAAGTGATGCTTACTTCCGGGCAACAAAGACAAAACGAGAAGAGGTTGTTGGTCGCCATTTGTTCGAGGTTTTTCCAGACAATCCCGACGATCCAAATGCTACTGGAGTTCGGAATTTACGTGCCTCTTTAGAAAGCGTACTCAAGCATCGCCAGCCGCACACAATGGCAGTGCAGAAGTATGACATTCGCCGCCCTAAATCAGAAGGCGGTGGTTTTGAGGAGCGGTACTGGACGCCAACTAACTCGCCAGTCTTTGATGAAAATGGTGAAATGACGCACATTATTCACCGAGCCGAAGATGTCACCGAGTTTGTACGGATGCAGCAGCAGCGAAATGAGCAGCGTCAGTTGAATCAATCACTCCAGACTCGCATCGACCAAATGGAGATGGAAATTTATGCTAGAGCGCAGGAGTTACAAGAGGCCAACGAACAACTGCAAGCGGCAAATGAGGCATTGTTAAAACTCGATCGCGCCAAAACCGTTTTTTTCAGCAATATCTCCCACGAGTTTCGCACGCCTTTAACACTGATGTTGAGTCCGCTTGAAGACTTGTTACTCGACACTCAAGCTTCATTAGCGTCCCAACAGCGCGATCGCCTTGAACTCGTGCAGCGAAACGGACTCCGGTTGCTAAAATTAGTCAACGCACTGCTTGATTTTTCGCAACTAGAAGCGGGGCGAATGCAAGCCTCATATCAACCGATTGATTTAGCCGCATTGACAAAAGAGCTAGCTAGTGTATTTCGCTCGCTGATCGAACAGGCTGAACTACAGTTAGTGATTGACTGTCCCACCTTGCCTGAAGCAATCTATGTTGATCGCCAAATGTGGGAGAAAATTTTATTTAATTTACTATCGAATGCTTTTAAGTTTACGTTGACAGGAACCATCACTGTTCGATTGCGGCAAAATCACAATGCTGTGGATTTAATTGTTGAAGACACTGGTATTGGCATTCTGGAAGCTGAAATTTCGCACCTGTTTGAACGGTTTTATCAAGTCAAAGAGGTACAGGGAAGAAGTTTTGAAGGCTCTGGGATTGGCTTATGGCTCGTGCAAGAATTGGTGAAACTGCATGGCGGTATTATCAGCGTTACCAGCGTCTTAGGACAGGGCAGCAGATTTACAGTTTCCATTCCAATTGGGTACGCGCATTTACCACAAGAGCGGTTAAGTACCACTTGGACTACAGCATTAAACACACCCAGTGTCAACCCATACCTTGAAGAAGCTTCGCGCTGGCTTTTAGAAGAAGCAGGGAGGCAGGGGAGCAGAGGGGCAGGGGGGCAGGGAGGCAGAGGAGATATGGAGAAAGAAGGTAGTTTTGATACAGTGTTTTTCCCCTCTGCTCCTTCTGCCCGTATCCTCTTGGCAGATGACAACGCCGATATGCGCGATTACGTGCAGCGATTGTTGAGTCAACGGTATGAGGTTGAGGCAGTCGCCGATGGGATGGCGGCTTTGGCTGCAATCCAGACACACCGCCCGGATTTGATTCTCAGTGATGTGATGATGCCGGGGCTGGATGGGTATGAGTTGCTACATAAACTGCGGGCTGACCCCCAAACTAGAGAGTTGCCCGTGATTTTGCTATTAGTGCGGGCGGGCGAAGAGGCGCGTGTAGAAGGGCTGGCAGTTGGAGCCGATGATTATTTAATCAAACCGTTTTCGGCTCGTGAACTACTGGCTCGTGTTGAGTCAACCTTAAAACTGGTAGACATCCGCAAACAAGCTGCTCAGACACTGCAAGCCAGCGAACAGCAGCTTAAACTCGCCCTTAAGACCAGCAAACTCGGCTCCTGGCAATTCGATCTCAAAACAAACGTTCTGTCTGTTTCTGACCAATGCAAAATGAACTATGGTCTACCCATTGACGCTGATTTCTCGCACCAAGTTTTAATGGAGCGGATTCATCCAGAGGATCGGACTTGGGTGCAGGCGGCAATTCAAGACTCGATTACCAACTGCACTGATTACGATGTCGAATACCGCAATGTTTGGAACGATGGCAGTACGCACTGGGTAATCGTTCGCGGGCATCCGATGTACGATGAGGCGGGAAATCCTGAGCGTATGGTCGGGATATCAATGGATATTACCAATCGCAAACAAGCCGAAGTTGACTTACGGGAAGCCCATGTGCAATGGGAGGCTGCTTTAGCAGCAGGAGCCATTTACACGTGGCGGTGGAAGATTCCTGAGAATCTGGTGATCGTGAATGCAGCCTTTGCTCACTTGTTTGGCGTTGACCCTGTGGAAGCAACCATCGGTTTGCCGATCGAACTGTTTGTACGAGCAATGCACGAAGAAGACCGCCCACGGACAGTCGCTGCAATTAACCAGGCGATTGCAACTGGGGAAGAATATTTTAGTGAGTACCGCGTTTATACGGCGACAGGCGAGGAGCGCTGGCTTGCCGCACGCGGTCGAGTTGAATATGCTGCTGATGGCAGACCGATCGCTTTTCCTGGGGCACTGGCAGACATTACTGAACGCAAACAAGCTGAATCCGCTTGGCAACAGATTTCTGCCGAACTCGAACGACAACTGCGAAAATTTGACGCGATCGCCTCTTCCGTACCTGATTTTATTTACACCTTCGATTTGTCGGGACGGTTCACTTACGTCAATCAGCCGTTGCTCGACCTCTGGCAAAAAACTTTGCCCCAAGCCCTCGGCAAAAACTTTTTTGACCTAGATTATCCAACCGATTTAGCAACTACACACCAAAGGCAGATTCAGCAAGTCATCGAGACGCGCCAACCGCTCAAAGATGAAACGCCGTACACAAGTGCATTTGGCACACGCGCCTATGAATACATTTTCGTCCCACTTTTGAGTCTAAATGGGATGGTCGAAGGAGTGGCAGGTGTGACACGAGACATCACCGATCGCAAGCAAATTGAAGCGACCGTGAAAGCAAGCAACAAACGGCTGAAGCTGCTTTCAGAAGTTGCCAACGATCTGTTGGTCAACGAAGATCCCAAGGTATTTTTAGCTAGTTTGTTTGAAAAAATTTCGACTTATTTGGGACTGGAAGTTTACTTTAATTACTTGTATCAAGAAGACCAGCAACGCCTTGAACTTAATACCTATGGCGGCATCTCAGAAGATATTGCTAAGAGAGCTAAATTTTTGGAGTTAGGGCAGGGGGTGTGTGGTTATGCGGTGCAACATCGCCAGCCAGCTATCGTTGAAAATGCCCTCTCAACCACCGATCCACTCGCCCTTTTAGTTCAATCAATCGGTATCAGAGCTTATGCTAGTCATCCGTTAATCGTGGGCGATCGCGTTTTAGGCACTCTGGGACTGGGAACTCGTCAACGCGATCACTTTACCCGCGACGAACTCGAGCTCATGCAAACAGTAGCCAATCAAGTAGCTGTTGCCTTAGAGCGATCGCGCTTAATTGCAGAGCTACAAGCACGAGCCGAAGCGTTAGATCGAAGTAATCGCATTAAAGATGAGTTCTTGGCGGTTCTTTCCCACGAACTGAGAACGCCCATGAATCCAATTCTGGGATGGTCACAGCTGTTGCAGAAAGGAAAGCTGGATGCCCAAAAAACGAATGCTGCGATCGCCACTATTGAGCGCAACGCCCAGCTTCAGGTGCAACTCATTGATGACTTGCTGGACATTTCCCGGATTCTGCGTGGCAAAATGAGCTTATCAACCTCACCCATTGACCTCAATACAGTAATCTCAGCCGCGCTGGAAACAGTTCAGCTAGCCGCAGAAGCCAAGTCAATCCAAATTCAGACAATCGTCTCGCCCGTTCTGGGTGTAGTAGTCGGGGATGCTGGGCGATTGCAGCAAGTCGTGTGGAATCTGCTGTCGAATGCCGTTAAATTTACAGATAATAAGGGACAAATCACGATTGCCCTATCTCAAGCTGAAAATCACGCCCAAATTCAAATCACTGATACTGGAAAAGGAATTAGTGGCGGCTTTCTGCCCTACGTGTTTGAGCATTTCCGGCAAGAAGATAGCGCAACCACCCGCAAATTTGGCGGACTTGGGTTGGGATTGGCGATCGTGCGCCAAATTGTGGAAATGCACGGTGGAACAGTCACAGTAGACAGTCCTGGTATTGGACTAGGAGCGACATTTACAGTTAAAATTCCGCTTGCACCTCAGTTAACTCAAGCACCAAGCTTGAATCAATCCCCCGTCAACAAGACTGATTTGAGCGGCATTCACATTTTAGTCGTTGATGATGAAACGGACTCGCGGGACTTCATCGCTTTTGTTTTAGAACAAGATGGGGCGATCGTCACTGCTGTTGCGTCTGGGACTGAGGCGCTGCAAGTGATCGCTCAATCTATTCCCAATATCATCATCAGTGACATTGGGATGCCACAGATGGATGGGTATATGCTAATGCGGCAAATTCGTGTCCTTGGGCTTGAGCAAGGCAGACAAATTCCCGCTATTGCTTTAACAGCTTATGCCGGAGAAGTTGATCAAAAGCTTGCGATCGCCGCCGGATTTCAACGTCACCTCGCCAAACCCATCGATCCAGAAGTTTTGGTGGCGATCGTTGTTGAATTAACGTGAGTTCGATGGCGAATCACAGAACCAAAAAGCTTGCCATGAAAGGAACAAGAACAATTGGGTAGAACGATGACAAAGAATTATTGAGAATGGGTTAAAATAACACATTATTTGATGCAGAGATTTATTTTACTATCGGCTGTGTTGCTTGAAATAGCGTTAACTCTCTCTTAATTTATGGTTCAAAATTCTTCTCAAATTCTGATTTCAAGTATACTTGCGATTGTTCTATTGAAAAGGAATATGAATCAAACAGCACTAAGATAAGCTGTCAATCAAACAAAGATAGATTCATAAATCCGGTTCTGGACTCTCAAATTTCCCTGTTGCTTGACTACTAGCCCTGACAAAAGTAATTCTCTTTCTTCTGGACTATCAATTGCAACAATTTCTCCTTGAGCCAAAATTTGTCGATAAAGTTCTAGTAGCCGAGCCGATTGTTTACTTTTAAGAAGGCGGTTACGAATGCTTCTCAAATGCTCTGGTTCATCCTGTGATTCCCAATTCTCTATTACCGACCTTCGCACCAAATTTTCAACCCATTCGGCTTCTCTGTTGGTAGGGATAGGAGAGGAAGAATTGCGGATGAGTTTACAAAGCTTTTGAGTTAAAAAAGGCTGGCCACTAGTCCAGGCTAATACTTCTTTTAAAACTGTTTGAGGATTTCTCACTTTCTCACTCAATCCCTGAAGTAAAGGTTGTGCTTCATGCTCTTTAAAGCCTTCCAATTGAATAGTCTGACCGATATTAAAAGGCGTTCTTTGGTGGTCAGTAATTAAGTCGTTACTCCTAGCGACTCCAAAAAAAGCAAAGGTTAAACGTTGATACTCTGGATTAATACTGCGCTGATTATAGCAAGAGCGAATCAACGCAAAAAAGTCATTAACTGGGAAATTCAAACCCAAGAAGCTATCAATTTCATCAATAAAAACTATCAGTTTTTTAGAAACAGCATCATCTGTTTGAGCAACTTCAACTAACAAAACTTCTTCAATAAATTGACTCAATCTCTGTACTGGAGAAATATCTCCTTGATCTTGCCACCAAGTTTTTAAATTAACTTTTCTTAGTAAACCAAAACTTCGCCATAGCTCTACTGTCAAGCCTTTATACCATTGCTCAGGCGTGACGTTTTCGCTACCAATGCGGGTTAGATCGATCGCCCCGCAGCTAAATCCCTCGTGCTGGAGATGGTGTATCATGCGTACCATCAAGCTTGACTTGCCCATCTGCCGAGGATTGAGAATGTAACAAAATTCCCCGCGCTTCAACGCCTTGTAGAGATAACGGTCTGCTGAACGCACAACATAAGTGGGAGCATTCATCGGCAAACTTCCTCCCACTTGATAGTCAAAGGTAGAGGGTTGGTCAGCACTTTTAAGTAACTCGTTTTCAAAGAGCAGTTCGGCTTGGGTGGCTTTGAGAATTTCTAGGGTTTGTGAGAGTTCTTGAGTGCGCTCTTCTACCCTCAGCTCTAGATTTCGGTTATAATCTTCTAACTGTCCGTAGAGACGGGCATTTTCAATGGAGATAGCAGCTTGAGCAGAAAGAATTCTTAAAACTTTAATGCGATCGCTGGTAAATGCGTCTGTGGTTAAATTATTTTCTAAATATAAAATACCGCTTAGTTTGCCTTGATGTAACAAAGGAGTACAGAGAATCGATTTTGGTTGAGTAGCGACGATGTAGGGATCGCGGATAAACTGTTCTTCTTCAGTAGCGTTATTAAGAACTACATTTTCTTGAGTACGGACAACATAGTTAACGATCGCAACTGGTAGGATAGATGTCTGCGTATCGCCATCTATACAGTCAATGGGAAGCGATGCTCCCACAGGGAGCCGCCCCTTGGGCGATCGCAGTAGAGTCACGTCATCAGAATCTACTATCCCTTCAGCTTCAATCACCCATTTATGATCTTTTTCTAGTATCAGAAAGCCTTTTTGAGCACCGCCATTTTGAATTACTGTTTTCATTAACTTAGCCAGCAGTTGGTCTAGTTTAATTTCACTAGCTAATATTTGAGAAGCTTTGGTAACTGTGACGATATCAAGGGCTTGAGGATTTGTACTAGCAGTAGATTCAGTTGTATTAATACTTTGGTTTTCTTTTCGGTCGTTTATATCCATTAGAAACTGCGGATACTCCAATTCTAAGGCTTGAACTTTGACTTTTGCACCCCAGCGACTGTAACAATGATAAGCATTTCTTAGATATAGTCGTCCTATTTCTTCTCTACCCAGAGAGAGATAAAATTCTGCTGCGCGTTCGTAAGCTATGGCTTCTTCGTGAATAAATTCATATTTTTTAGCACCTTGAATTGCTTTTTCATAAAGTTCTTGAGCTTGCCAATTTTCTCCCAATACTCGCGCTTTTTCTGCTTCTACTAAATCGTATTTATTTTGAAAGTTAGCGGGGCAATGACCAGCCCATATTTTCATATCCTCTTGATTTTTTTCGACTTGCTCTAATATTTCTTTTTGCTGTTCTAAAGCGCAATTAGGATAATAACATAGGAAAGAGATAGAAGAGTAGAAATTATGTTGTGGTGTTGGTAAATATGAAGCACAAGCATTTCTATATTTATATGAAATAATGCTACAATCTACACTTTGTCCGTATTTTTTTGTGAAAAAAAATACTATTATCTTAGCAAAATAAAAAATAAAAAGTAACCATTCGTTGTTACTTTTTGTAAGAAAACTTAAACCTTCTTTTTCTTCTTGTTCATTGGTACCAATAATATAAAAACGTCGATCATTTTTGTTAAGTAAGTTTATTACAATGTTCTTACATATTTCCATGTAAACAATAGAGTAATCATGTTTTATTTTTTTCAATAATTGAGTATATTTTTGATAATTGATTTCAATTTCTGGTAAAAAATCACCTTGAAAAAATTTTATTAAACAGTAGCTAATTGCTATATAGCAAGCATACTCATTATTTCCTGTATCTATACCTTTTTGAATATTACTTAATAATTTTTCTTGGACAAATTTATTTCTTAAAAATTCTTTCCAGTGCCATAACATTCCATAATATACATGCACTACCAAAGTTTCTAATTTTTGTAAATTAAACTTATTTTGTAAGTTGATAGAAAGTTTACCATATTTATATCCTAAATCAATATCCTGAATTTTTCCTGACAATAGCATTCCATAACAACTATAAATGCTAGGAGCTTGGGGAGGATTACCATATTTAATACAAAGATTAATTTGAATTAATATAATTAAAATAAATAAGCGAAAATTTATAGTTGAAATAGAAGTAGTAATATGCTGTAGGATTGATATAGCTGCAAGTTTATCTAGTGCAAACATATTAGGCAGTTCTGCTAAATCTTCAATAGATTTATTCTCTAATTCTTTTTGAAGATATTCTTTTTCTTGACTAATTTGCTTCTCTATCTCATCTATTTTACGAGGAATATATATCTCTAATTCTGCTAAAAATTCTAGAGCAATTTTTATTGATTCATTTTGCTGAAGTTGAGCATAATATGATAATATTTTTAACTCGTAAACTTTTACCCTATCTTGAACATCCTGAGCTTGCTGAATAATAACTATCGATAACTCTTTAACTCGCTCAAACTGTCCACTCAAGTAAAGTAATTCTAAGGTTTCTTTATGAATTTCTAAAGTTAATTTATACTCTTGCTGCCAGCTATTTGATAATAATAATCTTAACCCAATCTCTAAATATCTTATAGCAGGCTGATAAGCTGTTGAGGCTTTTGCTTTTTTCCCAGCTTGCAAATTTAATTTAGCTAATTCATATTTTTCAGATTGCTCGATAATTAGTTCATGTCCTTCATTTAATTGATTAACAATAGCAAAAATATTTTCGTCTAACTGATCTTTTTGAATATTTTTTAGAAGTAAACGACCGACTTGCAAATGAACTAATTGTTTATCATCATCCGGAATCAAAGCATAGGCTGCTTGCTGAACTCGATCATGCAAAAATTTATAGGGAATATAGTTAGAAATTTTTGGAGTAAAAGCATCAGATATTTCTGAAGTATTTTTTGATATTTCTTCTTGATTCCAAAGTAGAGGTATTTTATAGTCATTGCTTAGAGATAAAATCAAGCCTTCTTCTAATGCTGGCTGAAGTTCTCTAGCTGTAGTTACTTGAGATTTATTGTTGACAACTGAGATAACTTCTAAACTAAATTGGTTGCCAATACAGGCTGCTAATTGTAAAACTTTTTGAGTTTTTTCATTTAGTCTAGTAATTTTGTTGATAGTTAGTTCAACGACATTATCAGTTATCCCTACTCTTTTGATTTCTTCAATATCCCAGTGCCAACAATTTTTATCATAGTCAAATGACAAAATGTTTTCTTTATACAAAAAATGGAGTAATTGAGTTAAGAAAAAGGGATTACCTTGAGTTTTATTATTAACTAAGTCTGCTAGAGATTTTGATTTTTCTATCGAGTAATTTAAAGTATCAGCAATTAATTGATTGATATATTCGATTTCTAATGGTTGCAGCGAGATATTGTTGACCCTAGCACCGTCTTTTTTAATTTGCTCTAAGGTTTGTATCAAAGGATGAGTTGCATCAACTTCATTATCTCGGTAGGCCCCAATTATCAATATATATTGGCTGTCAGGATCAGTTATTAATAACTCAATTAACTTTAAAGATGCTAAATCCGCCCACTGTAAATCATCTAGAAAGATAACTAAGGGATGTTCTTTTTTGGTAAAAACACCAATAAATCTTTGAAAGAATAAGTTAAATCGATTTTGAGCCTCAGTTGCTCCTAATTGCTCGGCTGGCTGCTCTTTGCCGATAATCTGCTCCAACTGAGGAATGACATCGATGATAACCTGAGCATTAGGATTCAAGGCTGCTAAAAGTTCTCGTTTCCAAGTTTGTAGTGCTGCTTCAGATTCGGTAAGTAACTGTCGTATTAAGTCTTGAAAAGCTAAAGCGATCGCCGCATAAGGAATATCTCGCTGCAACTGATCGAATTTTCCGCTAATAAAGTATCCTCGCTGACGTAATATTGGTTTATGAACTTCATTAACCAAGGCAGATTTGCCAATTCCTGAATAACCAGAAACCAGCATTATCTCACTGCTACCTTGACTGACTCGCTCAAAAGTAGTTATTAGTTGTGTGACTTCTTCTTCCCTACCATAAAGCTTTTCAGGAATGACAAAGCGATCGCAAATATCCTGAGTTGCTAAACAAAACTCGTCAATTTGCCCTAAACTCTCTAAGCGAGCGCGACAGGTTTCCAAGTCGGCTTTGATTCCCCAGGCACTTTGGTATCGTTCTTCTGGGGTTTTTGCTAACAATTTCATCACAATGTCTGAAACAGCCTTAGGTACTGGTTGAGACGTTAAATTTAACGTTTCTACAAGTTCATGTGGGGGAACAGGTTGTTGAGCAATATGACAATGAACTAATTCTATAGAGTCAGTGGTTGCAAAAGGTAGTTGATTAGTCAGCAATTCGTAGAAAGTAGCACCCAAGGAATAAAAATCGCTGCGGTAATCTATTCCTCGATTCATTCTTCCAGTTTGCTCTGGAGCAATATAAGCTAAAGTTCCTTCTAAGCGATCAAGATTGCCAACTGTCTGATTTTCCCGAGATAAACGAGTGGAAATGCCGAAGTCAATAATTTTGAGTTGTTCGGTTTCTGGGTTATAAACGATATTAGAGGGGTTAATATCTTTGTGGATAATATTGGCAGCGTGAATATCAGCCAAATTTTCAGTAGTTTTGATAGCAATATAGAGAAATTCTTTGAGAGTAAATTGGCGTTCAAGCATTAACAATTTTAAAGATTCACCACCAAAATCCTCTAAAAACATGACTAAACTATTTTCATATCGCTGCAAATTGTACGCTTTAATAACTCCATCGGTATTTAAAGAGCGGGTCACTTCATATTCCTGCTTGTATCGAGTCAATTCTGAGGGAGTCGGGTAGTTTTCTTTAAGAATCTTTAAAATAACTGGTTGATGCTCGGGCTTGAGAATGGCTCGATAGACTAATGAATTAGCACTTTCATAGATTTTTTGAATAATTTGATAATCTTTCATAGTCTTCATAAAAAAATTATTATAACTACAATTTTTTTGTGTTTTATTCTCAATTCTGAAGTGCCTAAATTTTTTTTAATTTTATCTTTTAATTTAGTAATTTTTCTGATAAATCTCAGTTACCATAGTAGTGGTAACTTGAAACCTATTTTTAGAAGTTTTGTTAATAACTTGTGACTTCCACATATAGCAGTTTTTACAAGCCGATCTATTATCCAACTGATTAAGGATTAAATCGCCTCTAAGTTGATTAAATAAACTTCCACTCCAAATATCTTGCAGAGTTTGTTTATTGTAATCTCCCAGACTAGCAATATCTTGATCAAAACCAAGTCTAAATAAGGTTTCAATACAGTAGTATATTCTGCCGTCAGGCAAAACAGCCATTTCCATAAAGGGAAACAGACAAGCCCATCTCCCTTGCGCTTTCTGAATATAATGTTTGAGCGAATCTTGCAGAGCGTCGTTAATCTTGCTAAGACGCATATTAGTTTCTTTATATTCAGCTAAGTTCAAAACAAAAACACTATCTGCTTTTGATAGCCAACGTTCTCGAAATTTTTGTTCTTCTTCGATAGTAACATCCTGATTTCTGACAAATGATGTCTTCACTTCACAGGGAATTCTCAAGCGATCGCGCAGTTGCAGAAAATTGATAACGTTAGATTCAACTCGGTTGAGATTAGCGCCCCTAATTTTTAAGTAAGTATCGGGTTCAGCAGCATCGATACTAATATCAATACTGGTTAAACCTGCTTCTAATAATGCGATGGCTCGACTTTCATTTAGCAGTTGACCATTGGTAGTTATATGAACTCTAGGAACTCCTTGTTGTCTACAAAGTCGGACAAAATCTATAATCTTAGGATGAAGCAATGGCTCCTCCACACTGCCAATTAAGATCGTTATTCCCTGTTTTCCACATTCTTGTGCTAGTTTTTCCATCATCTCCCAGGACATTGCATTATTACCTGTGAAGAAATCTGTTGTATGTGTTGGCTTGAGCAAAGAACTATGATACGGACACATCACACATTTGAGATTGCAGGTATTTCCAACAATTGCCCTAACATAAGAGGGTTTTACAACCTTGCCATAATAGTCTGCAAAGTAATGTAACTGTTCGTCAAGATCGGTCTGTGAAATAATAGTCAAGGGTGTTGGAATGCCAAAAATTCCCTGATTTGTATTTTCAAATTCTTGCAATAACTGGCTCCAGATATTACTTAATTCCTGGGGATACAAATATGCTAGGGTTGGATATTGAGGTAAACCCAATTCTGATAAAACAGGTAGAGTAGGTCTGAAAGCAACTACCTTCTTTCTAGATTTTACTGCTGCCACGAGTCTTTCTACACTTTTTGAGTGTAAAGGAATACCATGAGGTGGTATTTCCAGCACCATATCCGACATTTGCCAATTGTCTCGGATTTGAATTGGTAAAAGCTTTTGAGTATCTTTGATAATCATATTTTTTTCGTAAAGCTTTAGATAGCACCAATGAAAAAAAGCCACCCTTGTTTTAGGTGCGGGTGGGTCTTTAGCAATTTATACTTTCATAAAATTAAGATGTTTGAAATCTAGAAGACCTTGCCTGAAAGCCTAGTTATAAACTACTGAAAACCTGAATATTTCAGATGAGCTTGAGTTTATGAAACTTTAGCTTATCTAAATCAAGAAGTAGTTGTAGGAATGTAAGGGTTATCTTCATAAAAGTAGGGTTTTTCTTCCGGATTTTGGTCTAACCACTCTTGTAACTGAGATTTATCAAGAGGAGTAACTTTGTTTTGACTAGAATCATCAAAGATATTTGGACGTGGAGGATAGGGAATTGTCATAGTTAGTACCTCCTCATCACTAGGTCCAGGATCGCTGAGATTACCTTCAAATTTATCAACTGTTACTCTAAACTTGAAATATTGTTTATCATCTTCATCAAAAATAGGAAGAAATCTTTCTTCTTTAAAAACTTTAATTAGTAATTTGTATTCATCTGTTTCAGGATCATTAGCGAATAACAATTTCTTCAGTTCTTCATCTTTACCTCTTTTAAAATATCCATCTAATTTTTTTGCAGCTTCCTCATCCTGATTAAGCCATATATAAGAAATGATTTGAGAAATTTTTTTACCTTTGATCAATATTGTTTGAAAGTATCTATGATTTCTATTATCTTTTTCATCTGATATAAGCTTTTGACAATTGGATATCCACTGTTTTGTTCCTATCATGATAATCCTTCCTTAAATTTTAACTTAATCTTACGATCAAAATAAGCATGTTTTACTCTTGTTACAGACAAACATTTAATGAATAATCAAACAATAAAAATAGTTTATTATTTGATTATTTGTTTTTTTCTATTTTAATCTTGTCATTTTCCGTTTTCTCCAAACCATAAAAACGACAAGGATTATCCCAAAGAATCTTTTGTACAGTTTCTTTTGATAATTTTTCCTCAAGCTTTACCATTTCTGCAACGATGTTCGGCTTATGATCCATATGGGGATAGTCCGAACCAAAGATTAAGTTGTCGGTGCCAATATATTCAATCACCTGAGCCAGTAATGGTTCTGAAGGCTCAATGGCAATAAAACACTGGCGGCGAAAATACTCTGATGGCTTGATTTTGACATTATTAAGAATTGTATCCTCCCAATGTAAATTTTCGTATTCTTCATCCAGTCGCCACAGCCAGTAAGGAAGCCAGCCACAACCGGACTCCAGAAAAGCCACTTTCAGTTTTGGATGACGTTCTAATACCCCTCCTGTAATCAAGGCTAATAAAGCCATCATCTGTTCCATCGGATGAGAGCAAGCGTGGGTAGCAAAACGAGTGTTAAACCTTTCTGTTCCAGTAGTTGGCAAACGACTGTGAGTCCCTTCGTGAATGCCTACTGCTATTCCTAGTCGTTCACATTCTCTCCAAAAAGGCTCGTAAGCGGAGTCGCTCAATAGTTTTCCTTTGACGGGATTAGGGCGTAAAAACACCGCTTTCCAGCCAAAATCGACAATTTTATACAACTCATGCACCATTGACTCTGGTGCGTGCAGATTAATTGCTCCTACCCCCTTCAACCTATCTGCATCATAGCTGCAAAAGTCTTTTAACCAATTGTTGTAAGCGCGGGTAAAAGCGCCAGCAACTTCCGGTTGCATAGTATCGATCGCCCAAAGCCACAATCCATAAGTTGGATAAAGGAATGCCAGATCGATCCCCATCTGCATCATCTCTCGAACGTGAGACTCGACATTGTAGCCTTGGAAATAAGCATTAGGATGAGCTGACATCATCTGTATATTCGCCTGATCTCGAACTTGCCTAGAGACTTTTTTTACAATGTCTTCACCTTGAATTTTCATGTCTGCTGAGGGAGCAAACTGTTTAAATTCCGGTTCGAGATACTTAGCCCACATACTGGGAGATTCAATAACGTGGGAATCCGCATCAATAATCGCATATCCGTTTAGCATGATCTTTAATCAATCTGGCTCGAAATTGGGAGTCGGTGCGTAACGCTACAAGTCTGATTACTATAAAATTTTTTCGTAGCTTCAGACATCTTTTGGTGGATTATCTACTACCAGCAATTTCGGTATTTTGTAAATTCGGACGGTAAATACGATCGCACACATCCAATTGGTCTTGCATAATTTTTCGACTATCAGTTGTTCCCAGAGCTTCCCAACTTGCAGATCGAGCGCAGGAATCATAAATATCAGTTGATATTTGCTTATTGGCACTTGCTAGGCTTTGAGATAAAGTAGCAAATGACTTAGCTGCTTCTAAATCGTCATTTTTGCAATTACCAAGAAGAAAGTAAATAGGAATTAAAGCCAATATTACTTTCGAGCGCATAATTTTTCAATGAATCTTAAATATTAGGCATTTTCGTCTTGTTAGTATTGTTGTTTATACGTCTTGTTAGTATTGTTATTTAGAATTTGCTAAACAACAATCCATAAAACTCATGTAAAAACTCATGTAAAAACTCATGTAAAAATGATACTTGTTTATCAAATATTTTTCTTTTATCGAAGATTCCATTTCACAAAAATAGACATGAAATATCTCAATCTCAAAAATTATATAACAATTCGATTTGATTTATGAGAATTCCAAGTGCCACAAACCCAGTTTTTTAAGAAACCAGATTTCTCTATTCTCACGTTCGCATAGCGTGCCCGTAGGGCTTATGATTTAGGATTGCTATATAAAGTAGGATGCACCGCACGCATCCGCAAGCTTAGTATGGCTGAAACCTAGATATATCAAATCAAGAAACTAATATTTTTCGTAGTATAGAACGTCACATCCACATAGGAAAAGAGTTGAGTTGCTCTTCTGTCAGTGGTTCTTGCAACCAACCCATTTTCACCGGAACTTTATAAAGCCGTCCAGGTGCTAACCTTTTCCACATATGGCGCATTCCCGGAACGATTACCTTGGCAACTCTCAGTCCAATATCGGGACGAGTCTGATCTAAAACCACCATTTCTAAACCATTGTTCTCAACGATTTGTTGACAGAGCTTGACATCTTCGAGTAAATCGTCGCTTGCCATTTCGTGATAATCGCCACTGACTTTAGCAGCAATTTTCTTATCTGGAACTAAATAAGGTTGATCGCTCAAAGTTGCGGTTTTCCACCAATCTACCGCCAAGCGATCGGCTGATGGAGGATATTGAGTACTTCCATCAGCTTTGGCAAATAAAACGTTGGGTAAAATTTGGTTAACTTCAGTCAAGGCTCGACTAATAGCAATCTTGGCATCGAAATGAGCGCCATAACCCAACACAATATCTTCTACAGAGCGATCGCTTCTTCGAGTAACAGCAGCAAATACAGGAATATTCAGATCGCTAGTAATATCTAAAACCCAAATTTCTCGATTAATAGTTTGATAATATTGTTTCAGGCTTTGAAAATAAGGATCGTCGAAACTATCTAAATCCACTTGCGGCTTTTGCAGAGAGTTATACCACCACAACGCAACAGCATCCCGTTCTACTAACTCCATAAACCCTTGCAGAATAGCTTCTTCAAGAGTATTTCCCGCCGCACATCCATTGGAATCAGCCCAACAGTCGGGTTTATAGTCCGGTTGATAGCCATAATAACAGTAAGCTGTTGGTAGATACTTAAACTCCTGATGGGTTAAAGACCAAACGGGAGTCCAGTCAATTTCTCTTTGTTCATCAAAAGGTTCGGGGACTTTTTGAAACCAGCTTTGACACTCACCATTCCATTGTTCTCTAGTCTGATATTGCTGTTGGCTGAAGTTCATACAAACATTGGGATGAATCGCTTTATCCCCCATTTGTTGGTAACTACCTTTTTCTCTAATTTCATCCCCTTGAAACACCCCAGAATATCGCTCAATCGCTTCGCAAAAACCACTAGCCATAGCTTGAGAGTCAGTCCTACCTTTACCTGCACTTCTACCCCCCAAATTTTGGCGCAAACTTGCTAAATCGTCGAAAATACTGAGAAAATGATGTTTGGCAATATAATTATGAGTTAATCCATTCCCAGGAATTTTATTTAGTTCTCGCACAACGCCAGTAATGGGACTAATATGATGTTGATATTTCCTGAGAGTTTCTTGTGGCGAACAAGAACGATGTCCTCCATCGGCGGTAAAGGTTTTCTGGCGGTGTTCTAAAACAACAGGTAAGGGGTTGTTGGTTAACCTTACCATCTCTCCACAGCTAGAACATTGAGGACGCTTCACCCAGCTATGATTTTGAGTTTGCAGTGCGATCGCATCGTAAGCAATCAAATTACTTTCCAATTGTTGATTTTCCCCTTGGACAATCCACTTAAACACCTCTGTGGCTGTCATTCCTAAAGCGGTTTGTACTGTAGATGCCAAAAAACCCAAAGGAGGAGCTAAAGGGGAAGAAATGTGCTTCTGTCTCAGAATAAACCCTTCAATCGGTCTATTATCTCGCAAACGCTGTGCTAAACAATTCCAGCAACCTGTTTTCTGAGGATTGAATAAAGGGCCGATCCAGACTATTGTCCCTAATGGCTTAACTAGCATCCAGGGAGATTGAGATTTTAATGCTTGTTGATTGAACTTACCTAGCTCAAGATTGAGATAATCATCGGTTAAAACTACTGTCAAATCACCTTCGTCTGCTACTTGAATTTGGAGAGATTCAAGCACAGCAATCAAGTCAGATGCAGCAACTGAACCTAATGTTTTGACTGCTACTTTAGTCGATTGCAATCTTTGATGGGCTACTGTAGGAGAAATATTGAGATGATGGCAGAATATGCCTAAGTACGATGGAAGAGAGTTATCTTCTCGAACAAGATAGCCCTTTTGTTGCATTTGTAATAAAGCATATTGGGCTTTAATACTTATATTGAGAACTTCTTGGAAGAAGGTGGTAGCTTCATGTAAAGATTTTGACTCTTGCAGTAGTGATTGTTGGATGGTATCTATTATTTCGTCAATATTGCGATCGCCATCGATTAAAGCGGCTAAACTATAAGAAAGGCGATCCCTTAACCAGACTTTTTCTCTCTCTGACAACAAAAATACATTATCTGTTTCTATAGTTTCAACAGAGTAACAAGGATTGAATTGGGGTTTAGGTTGCATTGATCGTTATTAGTTATTTATTTACTAATTACAGTGGGATTCTAGCGTAATACGGTTCAGTAAAAGCGAGCGAATAGCATATCTTATAGCGGTTTTCACTTGAGTGAGAGACAATCTAAAGTAAAATTTGTTACCAATTAAAGCATACTCCATAGATTTGCGGCGGAAAATTACGGAAACTTATAAACGCGAATTTATATCTCAACGTAAATTGGCAGAGCGGTTCAGAGTTGCCCCAAGTTTTATATATAAACTGCTCAAACAATACACAGAGAAAGGGACGCTAGAAGCCAAGAGTCATGGAGGTGGTCAAAGTCTAAAACTGAGTATAGAGAACATAATAAATAGGATATAAATACATAATTTTACTTTTGTCAATTAGAAATTATGCTATAAATTTCTAAAGGGTATAGGTATTAAGTTAACTGTTGTACTGAACTCTGGGACACCAATGAATGATGCGTATCAAGATGACGTGTAGGCTAGCCCCCATAGGCATCGCCTGCTCAAAAATTGTGTTTCCGACCCTGATTTTCGCAATAATTTAAGTACTATTGCTTGTTAACAAATGGTATCCGACTTAACTTCTCACCAATGCCATAGTACACAAGTTCGTATCTCATCCAAATGTATACCGCTATAGTACGAGCTTTCGTATTGCTTCTCCTATTTATTAATTAGTTTTGCTTATCAAACAATTTTTCTGGAAAATGTAATGAATTTTGATTAACCACTTAACATTTTTCTATCATTCTCATGATAAATAATATAGAATCCTTGTAGTATAAGACTTTTCTAAAAATATTGATTTTAACTATTTGGTTAAGAAATAAACTCTTAATCCCTGGCCACATCTAAAGTTAGAAAATCGAACTTAATTTTTCTTTTAGCAGAGTGATGGAACCTGTCCACGAGCGCTAATTTGCTTGTGATGGTAGAACATTAAAAATTTCTTCCTTTAACTTCCTTCAGCATAGCAGCCGTCTGCCTTTTGTTTTATCTTAGTGACATTTGCCTGTAATCTTTATGAACCTTGATTGTCTCTTTGAGATTGTTGATCGCCTGTTAATTGACAGCCACAATCGTCCTCTTAACTCCACAGAAAACCTGATTCTGCGTGGCATTTGGCAGTATAGAACTTATAACCAAATGGCTATAGAGGCTGGTTACAGTCCTGGGTACTTTACCAATGTTGTTGCCCCAGAGTTGTTTGAGCGACTCTCTAAGATCATTGGTCAGCGCATGACCAAGAAAAATTGTCGGGTGCTGCTAGAGTCTTATGTCATCACTAAAGCACCACCAAATACAAAACCTTTGAAACAAGAACTGACGCGATTTTCCCCCACAGTTAACCAAGATACGTCACCTTGCTACCCCAGTGGCTCAGTTCCTCTCGACTCTCCCTTTTACCTTGAACGTTCTTTGCTTCAGGAGCAAATTTATCAAGAAATAGAGAAACCAGGAGCGCTAATCAGGATTAAAGCTCCCAGAGAAATGGGCAAAACTTCACTGCTACTGAGGATTCTTGACTATGCCAACCGCCAAGGTTACTGCACTATTAGCTTGAATTTAGAACAAGTTGAGCAGGCAATTCTAAGCGACTTGAATCAACTTTTGCGCTGGTTGTGTGCCAATATTGCTCGCCAGCTTCAGCGTCAACCGATGTTAGACGAGTACTGGGATGAAGATATAGGAAGTAAAACTAGCTGTACCCTCTATTTCCAAGAATATTTACTAGAATCAATTGATACTCCCTTAATCTTGGCATTAGATGAGGTGAACCATATTTTCGAGTATCCTCAAGTGGTCAAGGATTTTCTACCTTTGTTACGTTCTTGGTACGAAGAAGCGAAAAGAATACCCATCTGGCAAAAGCTTCGTTTGCTTGTAGTTCACTCAACAGATATTTATGTTCCTCTCGAACTTAATCAGTCTCCTTTCAATGTAGGTTTACCGATTCAGTTAGACAATTTCAGCCAAGAAGAGGTGCAGCAGTTAGCCCAACGTTACAGGATTAATTGGTTAGATGGGGAAGGAGCCAGACAATTAATGGCAATGGTCGGGGGGCATCCGGCATTAGTACACTTAGCTCTCTATCATCTAAGTCGAGAGGAGGTAACTCTGTCGCAACTGCTAGAAACTGCTCCCACTACTTGGAGAATTTATTCTTATCACTTACAGCGTCACTGGGCAACCTTGCAAAAACAGCCTGAGTTAGCACAAGCTTTTGATACCGTTCTGAATGCCAATGAAGCTATTCCTTTAGATCCCATCCTTACTCACAAGTTAAGCAGTATGGGGCTGATTAAACTTTCTGGATTTCAAGCGATCGCAAATTGTGAATTGTATCGACGATTTTTTACAAAACAGCAGCAGCAACATTTACAGCGATTTTCAAGTAATTGAACCACAAACTCAGGTATACTGGATAAATAGTATTGTATAACTAAATGCCAATGTTTGCCTCAAGAGACTTGGGTGAGCGTGTGATTAAAACGTATGTTGCAAAGGAAGGATACCGTTTGCGAAATATTACTTAACATAGAAAAGCCGGCTTTTTCGTATATTACATGGAGATCATAAATGTATCTCCCCGTGTAATACATGGTGGAAAGAAAATTAAGTTAGCTGCCTCAATTATTAATAAACTAGAAGAAATACCTTTGGAGGCGTTCCTGATGAAACGGTAGGTATAGCCAAAGCTGCGTTTCTAAAAGGTAATTTATATATGCGACTACGTGATGAACTTGGGGTCTTTTATCAGGATGAAGATTTCGCATCACTTTATGCACAACATGGTCAGCCAGCACAAGATTTTGTGAAATGAGATTACAGCTTATCTTAGTGCCATTCCTACTTAAGGATGTTATTTATTATAAATTTTTCTATGAGTTTTGGAATGAGTTTTATGAGTTTCACAGACTAAGAGGAAACTAACATAAATAATAATGCACATCACTTTTTTCGTTATCCAAAACACAAAATTATCATTGCAGAAGACTAGCATAATGACGGGTGGTTAACTAAACCGACTCTGCAATAGGGTGCAGGAATGGATGCAAAATGGCACTAGTTCGTTTATAAAGTTCGACCAGAGTTAGAAATAATTCTGGATCAGGAACGTGACATGAATGAGATTGCCAATGCGCTTTATGCTCTTTACAATGGCGATGCCTTTAAGCGAGTTATCTATAGGACTTACGCGAAATATCTCTTAAACTCTGATTTCTCCATGTCGCGCCAGTTGCTACCCTACAGGAACGCTAAGAGCGAACAAGTCTCTTAACCGCAAGGGCGCACTGGCTTCTGTGCGCTTCTGCGGTAGCCTGTGGCAAGCCAATGCAGCGTCTACGTTATTCCGTAACTCATGCCTAAGTCCGTCTCTGGCAGATTTCCGTAAAGATATCACTATTAAGTAAGGATCTTAAGAGAAATCGCTTTGGAGTTCCCTTATAAGCAATCACAAGCAAAAAACTGACTTTTGCTTAAAAAACTAAGTAAAGTTTTGTAACCGAAATTAGATATTTGCGTAAAACAAGTTGCAGTAGCAAGAGAAACAAATAGGGGCTGTATTGAAATTACATATAGGATTCTGATTTGATTTTTGAAAACATACTGAGACTCAAAAGCCCGTTTTATCAAGGTTTGATCTGAAATCTTATTCATAAATCAGATATGAGTCATATAGGTTACAAGTATGAAAAACTCTACCCACAAAAGGATGAAGTTTTTGGGCATAGGGAATCGGACATGGAGCATGAGGAAGACTTACCAATGTCCAAGCGGCGACAGGAGCAACCTCGACCACCCACAAGGGGATGGAGTTTCTTGGCGCTTTTGATGAATTTGAGAAAACAAAGCCTAACTTAAAGGATTGAAATGCTGCCATAAGTTTGCAGGAAATGGCAATTCTGGTTCGATTCCACAAAAGTTGTATGAGACCAGATGCAACCAGCAGCTTAGTGATAAAAACTCATTTTTCAAAGCTTATCTAGTAATTTAGTGACTTGAACTATGGTTATTAGCAACCGCTTTTTAGAGCAAAATAACTTTCAAATCAGACTGCTACTAGAAAAGAAGTTACAGCACACTAAGTCCGTAATTGTTGATATGGAAGATGCAGTTTTCTGGGTAAAGCCAGATGCGAAGTTTCTCTACGCTAATAATGCAGCGTGTAGTTTGGTGAGATATTCTCGTGAAGAATTACTCTCTATGACTATGTACGACATCAAACCAGACTTTTCGCCAGCAGTCTGGTCAAAGCATTGGAGAACTATTAAAGAGCAGGGCTACCTATACTTTGAATCTTTATATGGAACTAAGGAAGATCAGACCTTTACCGTAGAAATTACTATTATCTATTTAGAATATAACTTTAACGAATATGGCTGTATCTTAATCCGCAATATCAGTCAACGCCAGCAGGAGTCTATCGTCTTACAAAAGGTTAATGAAGTATTAGAGTACAAAGTGCAACAGCTTATAGCTGAATTAAGAGACGTTAATCAGCAATTATACCGCGAGAAAGTTTTGCGCCAGCAGGTAGAGATGGCTTTAGAACAAGAAAAACTACTCACTGAGTATAGAGCGCACTTTTTCTCTATGCTTTCTCATGAATTTCGGACTCCGTTAAATATTATCTCACTGTCTGCTAGTTTACTGAAACGTCATCTTCATCGATGGACTGAAGAGAAAAAAGTACAATACTTGCAACGCTTGGAAATAGCAGTTGAACAAATCAGCCAATTGATGGATGAAATTTTTCTCAACGGTAGAGCAGAAACAGGAAAGCTCAAGTTTGAGGCAAAACCAATTAACTTGATCCAATTGTGCAGTGACATATTGGCAGAAATGAATTTGAACGAAAGCAACGCCACTTGCTTGATGCCGGGAGTCCCTTTTGAGATTTCTTCCTGCGAAGAACTACACCACTTGCTACTACCGAGAGAATCCCCCTTTCGTGCCGCGTCTCCCAAGAGAGAATCGAGCAAAGGAAGTCTCTGCTCCAACAATGGACAACACAATAGCTTCCCAATATCGGCGTCACCAAAGACCCTTCACCACACAGTTACTTTAATTAGTCAAGGTGATTGTATAGTCTGTGTAGATCAAAAATTGCTACAGCCTATTCTTAGGAATTTGCTCTCAAATGCGGTCAAGTATTCTCCAAACGGCAGCACGATTGATTTGATAGTTTCTCGTCGGGATGAAGAAGTAATTTTCCAGATCAAGGATCGAGGAATTGGCATTTCTGTAGCAGATCAACAACGGCTATTTAAGCCATTTCATCGCGGTACGAACGTCGGCAATATTCCAGGTAATGGATTGGGATTAGCACTTGTTAAAAAGCTTGTAGACTTGCATGGTGGTCAAATTTCTGTTGCTAGCGAGATTGGGGTAGGTACTACATTCACAATTGCCTTGTTAATGCAGTGACAATCTCTGCAACAGGACAGTCAGAAAGTCTATGAATATTCATAACTTATCTAACACTTAACATCAAAAGGGCACTATGACCAAAATTCTAGTGATTGAAGATGAGGCCGAAAGCCGAGATATATTTTTAGACAGTTTAGAAGCAGAAGGGTTTGAAGCGATCGCTGCGGAAAATGGTCTTGTTGGCATTCAGCAAGCACAAGAACACTTGCCTGATTTGGTACTTTGCGACATTTTGATGCCAGAACTAGATGGTTATGGTGTTTTGAATACGTTGCGCCAAAACCCTTTAACAGCAACAATTCCCTTCATTTTTTTCAGTGCCAAATCTACTAAAACCGAGGTTCGTCAAGGGATGAATTTGGGAGCTGATGATTATCTTACCAAGCCCTCGACAGTAGAAGAATTGTTGGAAGCGATCGCTACCCGATTAAAAAAACAAGTAACCATGCGCCAGTGCTACGTTGCTCAGTCCCAGCAAGTTCCAGAACCACAAAGTACTAACACCAAATCGATAGATCCGCAGTCCCTCTTGCCTACTTGTCCTCAGCTAAAAGAGGTTTTTGACTTTATCGAAGCCAATTATTATCAATCGATTACCTTATGCGATGTAGCCCAAGCAGTAGGTTACTCCGCAGCTTACTTAACCGACCTAGTGCGACGCCAGACAGGAAAACCAGTGAATCATTGGATTGTCGAGCGCCGGATGGCAGCAGTGCGTGCTTTACTTTTAGAAACTAACCAGTCTGCAAATCAGATTGCTGAGGCTGTGGGCTATCAGAATGAGGGTCATTTCTTTCGTCAGTTTCGCCAGTATCACGGGACTACCCCCCAAGCTTGGCGCAAGGCGCAGCACATCCAGTAGTTAAAAGCTGAACTAGCGCCTCAGTAATCGGAAAACCCGTTTGCTGCTCAAACTAAAAGCTTTGAATTTCCACCTCTGAGTGGGCTTAACTATAGTCTTAAACTTTTGCTAAGGGGTTTCAGGCGCAAACCAACAATTAAAACACCGACACCTAGCAAGCCTAAAGTTGCAGAAGGTTCGGGGACTGGTTTGGGTTCCACACCCACTGCTACAATACGATCCTCTGCCTGAATCAGTCCGAAGCCAAGTTTGGAGTCGAAGCCTGACGAATATCTGTCAGCCGTATTTCTTAAAGCATCATAGATTTCTGTAAGTGTTGCGCTTGGATCAGCCTCTAGTAACAGTGCTGCAACTGCGACAGTGAAAGGAGCCGATGCCAAAGTACCTAAGAAGGTGTAGAAGTCGGGGTTGGCACCAAGAGGGGAACCTCCACCTAAGTCAAAGGAAATTTTGCTAGCCCATCCAAAGCCACAACATCTGGCTTGAAAGAATCTGGGATGCCTTCGGAAGAGAATGGTTCTAGCTGCCCCTGCTTTACAACAACATCGAACGTTTTGCTGGAGTAGGATTTTGCGTTCCCGTAGTACACTGCTCCAATGGTCAGTGCATTTGGGTTATTTGGATGCCCGTATATTGGGATACCAGGTACTTGGCTATCGGCGGGAAGATAATTATTATCAGCACTAGTGAAGTAAGAAATCCCCTGGTTAACTACCACGTTAATCGCTTGGTTAATTGGCCCGTCTGGAGGCTCCAAATCTACTAGGTTTAAAGGTGCATCAGGAGAAGTGATCGCAGGGTATACGTAACTCCAATCATCCACGATTATATCTGCCCCGGCAGCCGCTAGAGCCTGAATGCCTTGACCGAAAGAATCCGTAGTACTCAAGCTTGTGTGAAATGCTAAGTTAGCCCCTGGAGCCACAGTATGGATGATCTGCAATAAGGCGCGACCCTCATCCGTGGTATCAGCCTTAGCATAATCCTTTAGCACGTTAACATTAGATGGTAGGTAGCCATATAAAAAAATTTGTTAGCTTTACACAAATATTGTGCATTGTATTTAGCTTTTGAATTTTCTAATTTATTAGATATCAATCTCAACCTTCGGTTTGTTCAAATAAAAAGTTGATAAACTTGATGAAAACAAAACTGATTAATTAGCTTTAGTCACCTATAGTATTTCAATGAATTAAACCAAAAAATCCAAAGGAAAAACATACCATGACAAACAATCCAATTGATCCCCAAAAGAAAATCGATTCCCAACAGCAATCTAATGAGTTATCTGATGAGGAGCTTACTTCGGTTTCCGGTGGTATAGAACTAGGCAAAGTAGTAGACGCTGCTAAGGACTTTGTTACTGACGTTTACAAAGAGGGCAAAGGTTTAGTTTCTGATATAGGGAAAAAACTTGATAAACATTTATAAACTTATTTAATTATTAAATATCTTAAAACTCAATGTCTGAATCTTCATAAACCTGATTATGGAATAAAGCAGAATAACTTTCAGACATCTTGATTTTGAGAAATTTTTTTACCAAACTCAAGTCGAGTTAATGGTAACTGGTAATTCAAGCTTCTCTTATATTGAATGAAGCGATCGCATCCATTGGTTAGATAGCTGGCAGGATGAACCCAAATCTGCTTACGCCCTAGCAAGAGGTGTAATATGAGCCAAACAATTAATTCCCCTGCTTTAGAGAAAGAATTGCTTCCCAACAAAGGAACCGACAATTTTGAGTCTTTAAACAGTGTTTTGGATGCTCAATCTCCTATCTTACTGCATTCTGGTTGGCAAAATTGACGAGCCGAGCCTTTTTAAAGGTTCTTGTTAAGGCGAAGCAGTCCTAAAGAGTAGCAGTAGTCTCTGCTACTCTTTGGGATTGAGGCAACTGATTTAATAGCCTCTTAAAATGTATGTCTGTTGAAAGCGCACGAACCTTTTACGAGCAGGTAGCCACAGATGAACTATTGCAAAAGCAACTGCAAAATGCTGCCAGTGATGAGCAACGCTTAGAAATTGTACTAGCTGCTGGCTATAGTTTTACATTGCCAGAATGGGAAGCTGCTTTAGCAAAAATCTCAAAATCAAGTGATAGTATGAGTGATGCAGAGCTAGATGCGATTCTCCAAAGGAGACACTTCGTGAACGCAGGTGGGCTAAAGGTTGTCCCTTACCAACCACCGCCCAAGGTATGGTCGAGTTTAGGGCAAATCGGCTCAATTAAACTCTTGCGTCGGTTGTTTAACCCCTCTGCCTGGTCTATCAGAACGAAACTCTCGGTAGCACTGCTCTGTGTTGCCCTTATACCGATGAGCTTCACCACTTATCACAACCTCCAAGAAAGCCTAAAGAGTGCGGAGGAGAGCGAATACCGCAAACTGGAACTCTTAGCCACCAGTAACGCTAGTCGCCTCGACCAGCTAATTATCGACATCCAGCGTGTTGCAGTCCAAGTCAGTACTGACAAGGATGTAGTAGGTTTTCTGGCTGCTACTAATCCTCAGAAGCAAGCAGCCTTCCGCTCTTCGATGCAACGAACGCTTGATAACGTCTTTCGCTCCAACCCCGACTATGATGCTGTCTATATCATAGATACAAAGGGGCGCTGCCTTGCTGCCACCGACCCCACATTCATTGCTCAAAACTACGCTTTTCGTGAATACTTCCACTTGAGCATTCAGGGACGCCCTTACGTCTCTGGCATTATACTGGGTACAACAAATGGCCGACCAGGCATCTACTTCTCCAACCCTGTACGGTCTGAGGGCGGCAAAATTGTTGGTGTAGCGGTTTTAAAAATCAAGGGAGCAGACATCTGGGCGATTGTAAATGCGTTGCAGGCTGGCTCTCAAAGTTATGCCTTCTTAGTTGACCAGCGTGGAGTCATTATCAGCCACCCTGATAAATCGCTGCTTTATCATAGCCTAGTCCGCTTGCCAGCTAACAAACAACAGCAGAGCGAAACTGACAGGCTTTATGGTGTTGAGCAAATCAAAAGCTTGAACATTCCAGAGTTAGCAGCTGCGATCGTGGGAGCTAAACAGACAAGTCACACCAGCTATTATTCTCCAATCGAGCAGACGCGTCAAATGATCGGTTTTGCTCCTTTACAAGAGCAACCTTGGGTGTTGGGAGTGAACAAAGCCCACGCAGAGTTTGATGCTCCCTTAAATGAACTGATTTGGCAGAACAGCCGCAGCTTACTGGGAGTAGGAGCGATCGCCGCAATCATCGCCTTGATTTTAGCGCAAAGTATTGCCAAACCGATTCGTGTGCTTACAAAAGCAGCACAATCCCTGGTAGAGCAGAATGATTTTGATACTCATCAGTTAGCTAAGGTGTCTGACACCAATGATGATATTGGTCAACTAGTGCGCGTTTTCCTGCAAATGGCCCAAGAGGTAAAGGCACGAGAGCAAAAGCTAAAACAGCAAGTGATGGAACTGAACGTTGAAATCGACGAAGCGAAAAAGGCACGTCAGGTAGCTGATATCACACAGACTGATTACTTCCAGCAATTGCAACAAAAAGCGCAAAAAATGAAAGCGCGAACCCTCAAAGATGATGATAAAGAAACGGATTACTTCCAGCAGTTACAACAAAAAGCCCAAAATCTTAAAGGTCGCATTGCACAAGTAGCTGATTGAAGAAATTTGCAGATAGCAACTATATCGAAGTTTTCACATAGCAAAGGTATGGCATTATGTCCAAAATTGTATCTATTCACTCATTTCGTGGTGGTACGGGAAAATCAAATTTAACTGCTAACTTAGCTGCTATTATTGCCAGTCAAGGAAAACGTGTAGGTATTATTGACACCGATATTCAGTCACCAGGGATTCATATTATTTTCGGTCTAGACGAGGAAAAGATGAATCGCTCCCTCAATGACTACTTATGGGGACGCTGTGTGATTAAAGATGCTGCCTACGATGTCAGTCATACTTTAAATACGGAAGGGGAGACATCTAGAGTAAATGGCAGCCTCTACCTAATTCCTTCCAGTATTAAGGCAGGTGAAATTTCCCGCATCTTACGTGAGGGTTATGACGTAGGCAAACTCAACGACGGTTTTGAGGATCTAATCCGCTATCTCAACCTGGACTATTTGTTGATTGATACTCATCCTGGTCTGAATGAAGAAACCCTACTAGCGATCGCGATTTCTGATATCTTAGTCGTCATCCTGCGTCCAGATCGCCAAGACTTCCAAGGTACTGCGGTAACGGTGGAGGTGGCGAAAAAATTAAAAGTGGACAAAATGCTGTTGGTAATTAATAAGGTACTACCAGCTTTGGATTTCAACACTCTTCGAGAACAAATGGAAACAATCTACAACACTCCAGTGGCTGGTATTGTGCCTCTTTCAGAAGAGATAATTCAGTTAGCCAGCAGTGGTTTGTTTTGCTTGCGTTACCCTGACCATCCGTTTAACCAGACGGTGCAAGAAATTGCTCGGCAGATTATGGATCAAGTTGAGCTAAAGGAGGTATTAGTAGGAGGCAATTACTCTTGAGCAATCAACAGCAACTTCGTGCTAGTGTACTTGCCTCCTATGGTGCTACTGCCTTGGAGACAGAAGAATTGCTTGCTTACAATCAAAATATCTTTGACCGCAGTTTTTCAACACTTTCCGCCAAGTTTCCGCTTCCATCCGAACCCCATGTAGCTGCGTGGGAAGAATACGCTACTTTTGCTCAAGAGGTAGGAGTCTTTCAAGCTTTATCAAGTAAGTTGGTACAGTTACAGTTCCCGATAGTCGAAGGCATCAGCCAAACTGAGGCATACCGCTTTGCTACCCGAAAGGGTGTTTCTGTGGATGGTATGATCGAAGCAACTGGTTTAATTTTGCAGCAACCAGAACAACTTCAGTTGATGCTACATCAAAGCTTGGCTGGAGTCATCCCGATTTTATTTACTAGGAACCGAGAAGATTTTGTTTGTTTGGTACAAGCACTGACAAGGCGGAATGAACCACTACCAGTCCCTGCTTCTATGGGAGCTTGTATAGTTACTGGTTTCAACAACTGGGATCGGGTTCGCCAATATCGCCAACAATGGTCAGCTCAAAATTTTGGTAACTGCTCCGAAAGTAATTGGTTAGAAGAATTTGGGCGACTAATTCCGCAAAAGCAGCTCTATCAAGATCGGTTGATTATTTTGAGTGATGGTTTCTATAGCAATGTTTCAGCCAGCGACATCGGACTTTCGGAACCAGAATGGCGGCATTTATCGCTAACTATTCGGCTGGAACATGAATGTACTCACTACTTCACACACCGCTTATTTGGCTCGATGCGGAATAATCTACTCGACGAACTGATTGCCGACTACAGAGGTATTGTAGCGGCTATAGGACATTACCGGGCTGATTGGTTTTTACGATTTCTGGGGCTGGAGTCGTTTCCAGATTACCGAGAAGGAGGGAGATTGCAAAATTACCGGGGTAAACCGCCGCTTTCAGAGGGAGCATTTAAGATTCTACAAGCATTGGTGAAGTCTGCTGCTGAGAATTTGGAGCGCTTTGACGCTGAACATGGAAGCGAGTTAAGAACTCTCAATAGTCAACCTCTAATGTTAATCGCTTTGACTTATTTAACATTGGAGGAATTGGCTGACTCTGAGGCGCACTCGTATATCCAAAAAATTCTAGACCAATTGCGGGATTGAGAATTAAGATAAACAACTTGCATCTTTTTTCTTCATGCCTAATCCCTAATCCCCAATCTTCAATCCCTAATCCCTAATCTTATGACAGAAGTTCTACTTAAGGAATTGAGTAATAGTGACATTAATTGGATGATCGCTACGGGTCGTAAAAAGGAAATACCTGCTGGCACTATTCTTGTGCAGCAAGGAAAAGCTCTCGATACCCTACACATAATATTAGATGGAACATTCACAATTACTGTTTCGCAAACTGCAAACAATCCTCTCGATCAAGCTTTTGCAGCTATGGAGGATAGTGAAACATTAGGACGAGAGATTGCACGGGTTTCAAGTGGTGAGATAGTAGGAGAAATTCCGTTTATTAATGTCCACCCGGCTGCTACCACTGTTGAAGCAGTTGAAAAATCAGTGGTAATATCGATTTCTCAGCAGCAATTGAGGGCAAAATTGCAGCAGGATATTAGTTTTGCTTGTCGGTTTTATCGAGCGATCGCTATTCTACTTGCAAATAGAATCTCTCAACTTGGCCGTAGCAAACTTGTTAAGAGCAATACGCTCAGAGATATGCTGTTTGTTTTGGAACAATTGCATGATAGTGACATCGATTGGCTGATGGCTACAGGTACTAGCCAAAAAATTGCCCCTAACACAGTACTTATCCGTGAAGGAGGACCTGTGGATGCGCTGTATATCCTCCTAAATGGAACAATGACAGTTTCCGTTTGTGAGGATGAACGCAATCCCTTAACTCGTGCTTTTGCTGCTTTAGAGGGTGACGAAACCAGAAGCAGAGAAATAGGGAGATTATCTAAAGGCGAAATTGTGGGAGAAACAGCTTTCATTGATACCCGTTTGCCTTTTGCAACTGTCAAAACTACTAAAGACTCACTTGTGTTGTCAATTCCTCGACAACAATTAGCAGCAAAATTACAGCAGGATATAGGTTTTGCGTCTCGATTTTATCAGGTAATTGCTACGCTGCTTGCAAATCGCCTACAAGAAATGTTCAGTCGGCTTGGTTATGGCAGACGCATTTATAGCAAAGGTCAATCATTAGATGAAAATGTTGAATATGAGGATGAATTGGATTCTTATGTTTTAGATAATATGGCACTGGCAGGAACCAGATTTGATTGGATGTTGAGTCGTTTAAGAGGAATTTAATTTTATTCGCAATAGATTTTAAGGTGTTAAGTTTTAACTTAATACCAATTCTTTATGAAAACGTATAGAAAGAACCTCACCCCCTGCGGTTCCTCCCCAAAGCATCGGGAGGTTGGAGGAGTTAAAATAATGTGTAGCTTTACAGTTCTATTTGTAGGGACTGCAATTATAGTTATCGAGATTATTTAGTCTAGTTACTAATTCGTAATTCTGACATTCTCCAAAAAACTTTATTATCCATACCAGTATCATAAAATCATACATCCTTTGCCAATTTTAGATGACAAAGATTTATTTTCCAAAAAATCGTTATTTTTTTTCAAAACATTATCCATTGTGTGAGCAGCTTATAATCCTTAAGAAGTTATTGGAAAAGTGTTTTGCTGTGACTTTAGGCACTTTTAGATTCTCCCTAACCTCTCTTAAAAAGAGGTTAGGGGGGATTTAAAATTTTTAATGCCAATATGAGTAATTTTTAAATATCCTCTTAAATTTTACATCCAAAATTAATTGAACACAAACAAATTTCTAACCATGTCTAGCGATAGTCTTATATACTCAAATTATTTTAAATGTGTTTTTCCCGTTTTACAAACAAAACTTATATCTAAAAAAACGTTAGTTATATCAAAAGAATGTGGATTGTCTTTGTAGTTTGGATTATTTAAAGTTTTAAATATAGCAGGTATTAATGAGAGATAGAAAACAAATATCATCAAACAACATTAAGCCTGTAATTTATTGAACACAAGGAGAAATAAAAATGGAAAATCTTCAAGAAAAAAACTTGCCAGTTTCAGAACAGCAAGCTGAAGCTCAAGCTTCGGATCAGCTCAATGCTGAAGAACTAGAAGCAATTGCCGGAGGAGGAAATCCTGTTGTAGAAGGCATTAGGGATTTAGAGCAAGGATTGTCAGATGGGCTTAGTGGCCAAAATAGTGGGGAGTCAAACTTGAACTACCTAAGTGGTAATGTTGTCGGAAAAGCCATAGACAGTGTAGGTGGTCTAATAAAGGGCAAGTGATAGTGCATTTGAGAAAGTCATATCTCTTTGACTGATAAAAGTCTTAAGCTTCACTTGTTACGGCAGTGATCGTTAGTTAATTCAACTGAAATATTCTATATTGCTGCCAACTTTTGCACTCGATAAACCGATATCAAGAATCTGAATTGAGATTTTTAAGCCTAAATTTACAAGAATACAGGTTCTTGTAATTGCACGTTATAAATCCTCATTCAGTGTTAGATCTAGTAATTTAAATCTAAGGAAATAGTCACATGACTGAACAAAAGAAAGGTCGTAGAGAACTTGAATCTGAACTGATTGCCAAAGCTTGGAAAGATGAAGCGTTCAAGCAAGAACTAATCAACAACCCCAAGGCAGTTTATACCAGAGAGTTGGGTCAACAACTTCCTGAAAATCTCATAATTAGAGTGGTGGAGGAAACAGCAGATACTATCTATTTAGCACTTCCTAGAAGTCCACAAGTTTCTGAAGAGTTATCTGATGAAGCCTTGGAGGCTGTAGCAGGAGGAAATTGGCATTTTGTAACTTCTGGAGTCATAGTAGGTACTACTTAACGGTATTCCAAAAGCATTAAAATGTCTCTGTAGATGAACTGCAACCACCAAAGTTAAAACGAGATAGGCTTACTGTAGTCTAATACTGTTCAGTTAAGCCCAGAATCCTTGTAGAGACGCAAAAATTCGCGTCTCTATAGGTTAAATATCAGTACCAAAAATCAAAGTATTTTAGTACGGACTTAACAACAATGAAAACACAATTATTAAACTTAACCCATACAAAACGTTTTCTAGAAAGGTATCATGCAGATGCTAATTTTAGAGAGCAAGTATCTATAGATCCGTATAGAGCTATTATTCACTATGATATCAAAATTGATCCTGAAGAAATCAAGACGTTATGTGATACAGAGTTAAGTAACAAGAGTGAAAAAAAATTATCAGATTCTACTTTTTTAAGAAGTTATTGGGAACTTGCAGAAAAAATTAGACCACAACGAATCAGGTCTATAGCTAATTCTCCCATTAATTCTCACTTCAAAGCGTGGCGATCGCGACAAATTGCTCGCACCGAAAGTCAGTTTATCAAGCCAGTTCACGATTCAATTATTCATGCTCCTGTTTGTTTTGAACTTAATAAAGGATGTTCTGTTGGATGCTGGTTCTGCGGAGTAGCTGCACCTCGCCTCAGTGACATTTTCTTTTACACTCCAGAAAATGCCCAATTATGGCGCGAAGTCCTTGAGTTAATCAAAGAACTACTAGGAGAGTCCGCTGGCGCAGGCTTTTGCTATTGGGCGACAGATCCCCTTGATAATCCAGATTACGAAAAATTCTGTAGCGATTTTTATGAAGTTTTGGGAATGTTTCCTCAAACAACTACAGCTCAACCTTTGAAAGATCCATCTCGTACTAGATCGCTACTGAAACTTGCAGGTGAAAAGGGATGTCCACTTGATCGTTTCTCTATTCTTTCCCTAAAAATGTTTAACCAAGTCCATGAAGAATTTAGTGCGGAGGAATTAGCATTTGTTAAATTAGCACTTCAAAATGAAGGTTCTAATAGTACAAAAGCAGAAGCTGGAAGAACACGGAAGCGAAACCTAAAAAAAGTAGAAAAAGATAGCAAAACTCCTTATCAAGGGACAATTGCTTGTGTAACAGGATTTTTATTCAATATGGTTGAGCGTAGTGTCAAACTTATCAGTCCTTGTAATGCGAATGATCGTTGGCCATTAGGCTACATAGTTTATGACGAAGGAACTTTCTCTGATGCCAATCAGCTAAAAATTCTCCTTGAGAGGATGATAAGAGACAATATGCCTCTGACAGTTCGACCAAATGAGCTAATAAGTTTCCGTAGCGACCTGAAATATGAAAGCCTTCCTGATGGTTTCCAACTATCAACTAATTTAAAAAAATTTAGATTTCGCTACGATTCCTATCTCAATGAGTTAGGTGAAATTATACACAAGGGTAGTAAAACTGCTAAAGAGATTGCTTCTATATTTGACACCCGTAGTATTTTGCCTGCTTATACATTTCACAATTTTAATCTCATGTTAGAGAAGGGAGTTTTAGACGATGAGCCGAAACCCAAAGATTAAGGATAAGAAAAAATTGTTAGTTTTCCCTTAAAAATTGTGTATTGATAGCTAATGTTGCACCCTCTAAGTTACTAAGTACAAATCTCTATTTAGAGAACTTAAAATATTTAAGCTAGAGAAAAAGGGAGATTTTTTCGCACAAGTGATTGTCGAGGCATCCTAAATGGTTGAACACAAGCAAAACCTATTCCGAAAAGACTCACTAGAGCGTTTATCTTCACCTGAAAGATTAGACCAACTAATGCAGGTAGTTAGCCCCAAAAGCTGGCTGCCTTTAACTGCCTTGGGTTCTTTGGTAGCAGTTGCCGTGGTTTGGAGTATCTATGGACGCATTCCGATTACTGTGGAAGGTCAAGGAGTACTGATTTATCCGCGTACAGTTGTGCCACTACAGTCGAAAAGCGCAGGGCAGTTAGTTGCTTTAAATGTGAATGTTGGGGATGTGGTCAAAAAGGGAGACATACTAGCAACAGTTGACCAAGTTGACCTGCGTAAACAATTACAATTAGCGCAGGCTAAACTAGCCCAATTAGAGGAGCAGGATCGCAACGCCAGTTTATTACAAGGGCAGCGTCAGCAGCTTGACACAAAGGCAATCCAAGAACAACGCCTAACTCTTGAGCAAAGACTAAAAATTGTCCAGGATTTGACACCCGTGTTGAGGGAGAAAGGGCTGGTGTCAATCGGGCGCGATCGCCTAAATCTACAGCGACGCTTACAAACACTCCAAGGGCTACTTCCTACTCATAAAAAGAGACTAGAAAACCGCCAGAAGTTATTGAAAGAGGGGGCAATTCCTGATGATGTGGTGTTAGAAGCGCGGCAACAATACGACGATGCGCGTGCAAACATTGATGAAGCTGAATCTCAGCTGAAGCAACTAGACGTTAAAGAAGCTGATGCACAACAACAATATCTCTCAAATCTGAACGAAATCAAAAACATCCAAGCCCAGTTGCAAGAACAAAATAGTAAAGCAGCTACTCTAGCTCAAGAAGACCTACAAACTGCAACTACCCGCAAAAATGAGATTCAAGAAGTCAAGCGAGAAATTGCCAAACTCGAACAAGAACTAGGCAATAACAGCCAGATTGTCTCTCAACACTCAGGACGTGTTCTAGAAATCACTGTTAGTCCTGGACAGGTCATTGATGCTGGAACCCGTTTAGGGAGTATAGATGCGGAAACTTCATCTAGCAAGCTGGTTGGTATAACCTATTTTCCAGTTGCAGAGGGTAAGAAAATTCAACGGGGTATGACGCTGCAAATTACACCGCAAACCGTGAAACGGGAACGCTTTGGCGGTATTGTCGGTAAGATTACCACTGTTTCACCATTTCCGATTACTAGAGAAGCGGCCGCTAGTGTAGTGGGCAATTCCGAAGTAGTGACAAGTCTGATGGGTGAGAAGCAAGAGGCTGTTATTCAAGTATTTGCTGACTTGCAGCCAGATTCTACCACTTTTAGCGGTTACAAGTGGTCTTCTTCTGATGGGCCGCAGTTGAAAATCTCTTCTGGAACGACTACATCTGTGCGAGTCAAGGTGGAAGAGCGATCGCCGATTACATTTGTTTTACCTATTCTGAGGTCTTTTAGTGGTATCTACTAATCTTTCATTAGTGACACCGATAAATCCTTTGCAGTATCTGCAAAACCTGCTCAAAGGTGAAAGCAAGCGGGTAAAGACACCCACGCTTTTGCAAATGGAGGCAGTCGAATGTGGTGCTGCCGCTTTGGGAATTATTCTAGGTTACTATGGTCGGATTGTGCCTCTACCAGAACTGCGTCGAGAGTGCGGAGTCTCTCGCGATGGTAGCAAAGCTTCCAATGTCCTTAAAGCTGCTAGAAGCTATGGACTCCAAGCCAAAGGCTTTAAAAAGGAACTAAATCAACTTTCAGACCTCAGCCTTCCCTATATTGTGTTCTGGAACTTCAACCACTTCCTGGTAGTGGAGGGATTTAGCTCTAGTTATGTCTATCTTAATGACCCAGCCACCGGGCCGCGAAAGGTGTCGCGGCAGGAATTTGATGAAGGATATACCGGAGTGGTGCTGGTTATGGAACCAGGCCCAGAGTTCACTACAGGTGGTCGTAAACCCAGTTTGATTTTATCGCTGTGGTCACGGCTACAAAGTGCTACTGGTGTTTTAATTTACTGTTTACTAGCAGGATTTTTGTTGACACTCGTCGGGCTAGCGATACCAGTATTTAGTCAAGTGTTTGTAGACGAAATCTTGGTACAAGGACGGCAGCATTGGCTACGTCCTTTGTTACTGGCAATGGCGATCGCAGTAGTCCTCCAAGGAGTATTAACCCTGCTGCGGTTGCGGTATCTGCGCCGCTTGAAAGTCAAGCTATCTGTGGGAATGTCCAGCCGCTTTCTGTGGCACATCCTGCGTCTACCAGTTGGTTTTTACGCCCAACGGTTTGCGGGTGAAATTAGTAACCGCACCAGTCTCAACGACCAAGTTGCTGATGTGCTTTCGGGGCGATTGGCAACTACAGTCATTGATGCAGTCATGGTAATTTTTTACGCCCTAGTTATGCTTCAATATGACTGGGTACTGACTTTATTGGTAGCTAGTTTTGCTGCTGTAAATGTCTTAACTTTACAGTGGATCTCTCGTCAGCGCGTCGATGCTAATCAGCGATTAATCCAAGAGTATGGTAAAGCTGCTGGTGCGTCGATTGCTGCTCTCCAAAGTATAGAAACTCTCAAAGCATCTGGTTTGGAATCAGATTTCTTTTCGCGATGGTCAGGTTACTACACCAAGGCGATCAATTCTCAGCAAGAACTAGGGGTGACAAACCAAACCTTCTCAGTATTACCTACACTTTTGTCGTCACTTTCATCAATGGCATTGTTGGTTGTAGGGGGTTTACGAGTGGTGGATGGACACCTCAGCATCGGAATGCTGATAGCCTTTCAAGGATTAATGCAGAGCTTTTTGCTGCCTGTTAACAATCTCGTCAACTTCGGTAGTACCCTCCAAGAAATGGAGGGAAATTTGATTCGCCTAGATGATGTGTTAGATAACCCGATTGATGAAGCAGGAAAAGATAAAGAGATTTTGTTTCCCTCATCTTCTGTGCCTAGATTACAGGGGTACGTCGAACTAGAGAATGTGACATTTGGCTATAGCCGCCTAGATCCGCCTTTGATTGAAAACTTTAGCCTTTCAGTCAAGCCTGGAGGGCGAGTAGCTCTAGTAGGCGGGAGCGGCTCTGGCAAGTCTACCATTGCCAAACTAGTAAGTGGACTCTACGAACCTTGGGAGGGAGAAATTTGCTTTGATGGTCAACCTAGAAAGCAGATTCCGCAATCGATATTAACGAACTCTGTCAGTTTAGTAGAGCAGGATATTTTGATGTTTGGCGGAACTGTCAGAGAAAATTTGACTTTATGGGATACCACAGTACCAGATAAAAATCTAGTGCGGGCTAGTAAAGATGCTGCCATTGATGATGTAATTTTCTCCATGTCTGGCGGATTTGATGCAGAACTAATTGAGGGAGCCGCCAATTTAAGTGGAGGTCAACGACAGCGATTAGAAATAGCCCGTGCTTTGGTTAACAATCCTTCAATCCTGATTATGGATGAAGCTACCAGCGCTCTGGATTCGGAGACGGAAAAAATTATTGACCAAAATCTGCGGCGACGTGGGTGTACGTGCCTGATTGTTGCACACCGATTAAGCACGATCCGCGACTGCGATCAAATCATCGTCCTTGAACGTGGAAAGGTAGTGCAACGAGGTACTCACGAGGAATTGTGGCAAGTAGAGGGGGTGTACTCACGGTTAATCAGCAGTGAAGAGGGAACTTAATTATGGTCATCAACCAACTTAGGATCAAAGACCTTAAAGGGCAACTGCACAGCCTTAAAGGAAATGAACCAATACTGCTAGACGACCCACAGACCATTTGGGTGGTGCAGTCCGGTTCTGTAGCGTTGTTTGCTGTCACAGTTGAAAATAATGTTATAGAAGGAACTCGCCGTTATTTGTTCACTAGCAATCCCCAACAGGCACTTTTCGGAACTGCTCATGACTCTATTGATAGGCAACGCCGACTCTTGGCAGTGCCGATGGGAGAAACAGAATTGCTGAAGGTAGACCGAGAATACTTTGAGGAGTTAGTTGTTGATGGAGATACTAGAATAATTACTTTGGTGGAGGGTTGGCTTGAGCAAATCGACGCGACACTTCCCCATGTCGCCACCTCAGCAATTCAAGTCCCGGCTGTGGGAGAAGCGCGATTTTCTTTAATTGATGGTCAAACTCTCCAACCTGAACCTAAAGCGATCACTTGGGTACAAATTCAGCAAGGAAATGCACGCTGGATGGAGCTTGAGGAATTGATAGATCCAGCATCGGGAATTTTTCCCCTCAGTGATGGTATGTGGTTAGAAGCTGTGGGAGAGGTTCAGCTTGCCACTCAAACCACAAGCACCATCCGCAACCCAGATATATTGCTTGGGGGACTTTCTCAGCTTCATACTCAACTGCTGCAATATATCAACTTTCTAGAACAGCAAGAAGCGCAAGAAGAACTGCAACGGCTGACTGAACAAGAACGTCTCAATCACCAGGTGACAGCAGAGGCTCTAGGCGAACTAGCATCTTCCTTGGGAACTCAAGAAGCAACCTTTTTCTTGGAAGGTGCGCCGTTGTTAATTGTTGCTGGTGCTGTAGGCAGGTGTTTAGGCGTGAAAATTCGCCCCCCTGCTAAATCAGAGAATTTGAAGCGGGTGAAGGAGCCATTGGAGGCAATTGTTAGAGCTTCGCGGTTAAGGATGCGACAGATTTTGTTGCGAGACAACTGGTGGGAAAAGGACTGTGGCCCTTTGGTTGCTTATACCCAAGAGGACAACCGACCGATGGCACTCCTGCCCATTTCTGCCACTCGCTACGAAATCTTTGATCCAAGCGACCGCACTCGTCTGACTGTAGATGCCAAAATTGCCTCGACACTAGCGCCAGTTGCTTATATGTTTTATCGGTCTTTGCCCGATAAAGTTCTCAAAGCTGGCGATTTATTTCAGTTCGCGCTTCAAAATCGTGGCAGGGATATACTAATCGTTTTTTTGACTGGTATTGCCGCTACACTGCTGGGTATGCTCACACCCTACGCCACAGCCATTTTGATTGACAACGCCATTCCAGATAGCGATCGCGGATTGTTGCTACAAGTTGGGTTGGGGTTGCTGGTTGCAGCTTTTGGGACGGCAGTATTTCGGCTGGCTCAGGGATTTGCACTTTTGCGCGTGGAAACAATTTCGGATGCCTCTACTCAAGCTGCTGTGTGGGATCGGCTGCTAAACTTGCCAGTATCCTTTTTTCGCCAATACACTACAGGGGATCTTCAGTCTCGTGTGACATCAATTAGTACAATCCGTCGCCTACTAAGTGGCACAACTCTGATTACTCTAATCACTGGCTTGTTTTCATTATTAAACTTAGGACTTTTGTTTTACTACAGCTGGAAATTAGCTTTAGTTGCTGTGGCTGTAGCAGTAGTTGTAATCGTTGTTACTACACTCTCTGGTATGCTCCTCGTCCGTAAAGTTCGTCCACTGTTGGAAATAAAGGGAAATATCTTTGGACAGACGGTGCAGCTAATCAATGGCATTTCTAAACTACGTGTCGCTGGGGCGCAGGAGCGCGGTTTCGCTTCTTGGAGTAAAAATTACAGTCGGCAAATAAAACTGGAACTTAGCACCCAGAACGTTGAAGACGGTGTTGCCCTTTTCAATACAGTCATGCCGACGCTAACTTCTGCCATCCTGTTTTGGTTTACTATCCAACAGCTTGAATCAGCCCAGACTACAGGTGCAATCGGATTGAGCATTGGGACTTTTCTGGCTTTTAACAGTGCGTTTGGTACTTTTATTAAAGGTGCCACAGACGTAAGCAATACACTTACCGACGCTTTGCAAGTCATTCCCCAGTGGAAACGCGCTCAACCAATTTTAGAAACTATCCCGGAAGTGGATCTGTGCAAAGCCGATCCTGGTAAACTCATGGGTAGAATTGCTGTGGATTATGTCACGTTTCGCTACCGTCAAGATGGGCTTGTAACCCTGGAAGATATCAGTCTTCATGCCGAGCCTGGGGAGTTTATTGCACTTGTAGGCGGTTCTGGAAGTGGTAAATCTACTATATTTAGATTGCTGTTGGGGTTTGAGGCTCCTGAAGATGGCAGTATTTATTATGATGGTCAAGATTTGTCTGGGTTGGATGTTGAGGCAGTACGGCGACAGTTAGGTGTCGTTCTGCAAAATGGCCGGATTATGTCAGCCTCTATTTTCGATAATATTACTAGCGGTGCTCAGATTACACTCGATGAAGCTTGGGAGGCAGCGCGGATGTCTGGGTTTGCTGACGATGTTGCAGCCATGCCCATGTCTATGCATACTGTGATTAGTGAAGGAGGTGGTAATCTCTCTGGAGGGCAACGACAACGGTTACTGATTGCCCGTGCTTTAGCATTGAAACCCCGCATTTTGTTATTCGATGAGGCTACTAGTGCGCTTGATAACAAAACCCAGGCGATTGTCAGTGAAAGTTTGGATAAATTGCAAGTTACTAGGATAGTTATTGCTCATCGACTTAGCACCATCCGTAACGCTCATCGTATCTATGTACTTCAAGCAGGTAGGGTTATACAGCAAGGAAATTTTCAGGAACTAGCTGCTGTTGATGGGCTATTTGCCCAGTTAATGGCTCGGCAAATGGCGTAGTTGAATCACCGTGGGATGTCAAACAATTAAGGAGGCAAAGGTTAGAATTAATATTATATTTGGGATTCTCAAGGGGAAGACCAAATCGCCTTCAGACAAGGACAGCGTTATGTGGCTGTTCAGTGCGGTTGCAATCGGATTGGACATATCTAATTACTGGAGGCTTGTGGGCGTTAGGTCTAAAAGTAGCACAGTGGATGGTACAGCAAGGGGCGCGGCACTTAATGTTGATTGGACGCAAATAGGTATCAGCTCAAGTAATACAAGTGATCGCTCAGATGGAAAACATGGGATAAAATAGCGATCGCCATTTCAACTACTGGCATATTCCAGCACTCTCCCAAGCTCCCAACGCCAAGCCGTCTCTACCAGTATTTCTTTGCTGTTGGTGAATTGGATGAATTCTTGCCCAAAGGCAATAAAACACATCAAACTAGGCGATTACGCACATCGTAGCTCCAATTGGAAGTTGCGGCATTCGACTATTCATTAGCAATTCTTCCTTGCGTTGCTGATAATAGTTTTAGAGCTAATTATTCAAGAGGTCTGATTATGGTCTTTGCTCAAACCAGTCCCTGTGATGTAATAATAACTCGCCTTACGTTAGACGAGTATTGGGCTATGGAAGAAACCAACCCAGAACGCCATCCATGAATACCGCAACGGAGACATTATTACTATGTCGGGAGGAACAGAAGCCCACAGTGCAATTGCTAGCAACTCCAACTTTGGATCTTCTCCGAATCAACAACATTGTTGAGATTATTAGAATTTAGCCATTATCCCAACTTCCGGAAAAAATCACTATCAGATTCCTAGTTACTATATCTTGTTAAAAAACCAGCTAATTTATATAATAGTAGATGATGATTTTGATGGATTTTTAACCATAATTGAGCTTCGACAAAATCACCTCTTTGCCAAGCAAAAATAATTCGCAGTCTTTCTAACGACCAAAAATATTCCCCCTTTGATTGGGCAGAGGGTAAGCATCCAGAAATACTATTTTACCTAAGCGATCGCTTTTATTTTTTGCGTCTAATCAACCAAAGCAAGGTGCAATTTGCTTTTCTGCTTGTTTCCAATCTATTTGCTGTTGAGTGATTATTTCTCGAATAGCTTGGGTTCTAACGATACCTCGCAAGGTACTAGAGGGAATATAAGCAATACCTAAAGCATCAAAAGCGGTTAATAAAATACTCTCTGGGCCTCGATGCCCCCCGACTCGAATTCTCCAAGGACATTGAACTTTAAAACTATTTTTAGCTATTAATTCTGTACGTTTGGTGAGGTCATCTAATCGCTTTGAGTAGTTTGCTCCCTCTTGGGCCATTTGCAATATTTGTACTTTGGTAGGGTCTTTGTATTCAGAAGAGGGCGATCGCATCCACCGCAGATATTCAACAAAACTAGCCTCTGAATGTGGTTGAGGTGGATTTTATGGGTTTAACCAAGGAGAGGGTATAGGAGGCTGATTACCGCCATTTCCACCAAAATTACCACTATGATCACCGGAATTCCCTTGCCTCTTTTGACAATCATTATTTCTTCATTGAAAGCGACGGGAAACTCCATCCCCGGACTTCGTCTTGCTACGCACTCCGTGGGGGAACAAGGTTGTTCCCCCCGTCGCTTGGGCCAAGCAGGGACGACGAGACAAAGTGACGCTGATTAGCTCACCGAAAATTGCAGATTTAGGTGCATGGCTGGAGCAACTGTTAACAGAGTCTACGGAGGTAAATCTCAATCGCTGGCTGACTATCTGCGTGTTCACTTGAACCAACTACAGGCAGAAGATTATTTTGCACTGTTGGCGTATATTGAGCGCAATGAGTTTCATCAGGAGCAACTGCAAGCGATTCGATCAAAAATTCGCGATGCCAAGCAGGTTCCTACCTGCCTCGGCTTTAGCCTTTGCTTCTTGCACTCCACAGGGCAGGCATCAAAGGTGGGCCAAATAGCGGTGTATTTCTGCAAATCACCTGTGATGATACCACTGACATCCCCGTTCCTAAACAGAAATACACCTTTGGAGTAATGAAAGCGGCTCAAGTGCGGGGAGACTTTTAGGTTCTAGCTGATCGCGATCGGCTAGCACTGCGAGTCCATCTGGGCAAAGATGTTCGAGCCGATTTAGCTACTTTGAAAACTGCGATCAAGCAAATTCTTTGAAGAAGAATTGTGACTCCTAAATTCTATTTAAATCAATCATATTTGGAGAAAAAACAATGCAACTTGGTGTTATTGGTCTGGGGCGCATGGGCGCGAATATTGTCCGCCGACTGCTGCGAAACAACCATGAGTGTGTCGTGTTCAATCGCACGCCAGAAAAAGTTAAACAGCTAGCTTCGGAAGGAGCAATCGGCACCTATAGCTTGGACGATTTTGTGCAGAAGCTCGATAAGCCTCGTGCCATCTGGTTAATGGTACCAGCAGGAGATCCCACCGAAGACATGGTGATGGAGCTGTCTGCCAAACTGGATTCAGGAGACATCTTAATTGATGGTGGCAACTCTTATTACATTGATGATATTCGTCGAGCAAAAGCGATCGCCTCAAAGGGAATCCACTATGTTGATATCGGAACTAGTGGCGGAGTCTGGGGGCTAGAACGGGGCTACTGCATGATGATTGGCGGGTCGGAAGCTGCTGTGAAACATCTTGACCCGATTCTACAAACATTAGCTCCCGGACTAGGCGATATTTCTCGCACACCCGGTCGAGAAAAGGTAGGGGGTACGGCCGAACAAGGCTATTTGCACTGTGGTACAAATGGCGCGGGTCACTTTGTCAAGATGGTGCATAACGGCATTGAATACGGTATTATGGCGGCGTATGCAGAAGGATTGAGTATTTTGCAACACGCTAACGTCGGTAAACATCAGCGGGCTGCCAGTGCTGAATCGACTCCGCTACGCGATCCCCAACACTACCAATATGACTTCAATTTGCCGGATGTGGCTGAGGTTTGGCGGCGGGGCAGCGTCATTGCTTCTTGGCTGCTGGATTTAACCGCGATCGCCCTGCTCCAAGATCCCCAACTTTCTAACTTTACAGGTCGCGTGTCGGATTCAGGTGAAGGACGCTGGACAATTATGGCGGCCATCGATGAAGGCACACCTGCCCCCGTGCTGAGTGCCGCTCTCTATCAACGGTTTAGCTCCAGGGGAGAGGACGAATTTGCCTGTAAGATCCTCTCTGCCATGCGCCATCAATTCGGCGGACATAACGAAGAACACGCGGAGATTTCGTCATGACGATCACAACTGCACCTCAGTCTCAGGTTTAAACCTCGGTTCATCCTGCTGGGCCTTGCGCGATCGTCATCTTTGATGCTGCCGAAGATTTGACCAAGCGTTTATTATTACCTGCACTTTACGACCTGGCACGTAGCAATTTACTACCGCAGGAGTTTGCGATTGTTGGGGTTGCTCACACCCAAATCAGCCAAAACGACTTTCGCAGTCAACTCAATCGGGATATTCACGAATTCGCCACCGTTAGTGTTGATGATCGCCTTTGGCAGCAACTTGAGCAGCGATCATACTATCTTTGCGGTGAATTTCAGGATGCTAAGATGTTCCAGCAGTTGCAAAATTTGTTTGTTAACTCAAGTAGATCGAGAATGCGGCACTCAACAAAACTACCTATCCTACTTGGCAAGCGCCTCTAATTTCTTTTGCGACATCATCTCTGAGCTTGGTTCGGCAGGACTAGTTAGGCATTGGCTCATTGATGAACCAGGGGCAAGAACTTGCTAAGGATTTGCTTCGGAAGGTAGGAGGCAGAAGTAGGAAGTCGGAAGTCGGAAGTTATTCTCCTTGTCTCCCTCATCCCCCCTGCCCTCTGCCTTTTTTTGTAAATTGGCTTCAACTAGTACCTTGATTATGAGTCAAACAAATTCAACTCAATTTTATAAAATTTCTCTGCTGTTAGCAGATGTTGATGGCACATTAGTCACCAAGGAAAAAATACTAATACCAATTCTGTATAATGATGCGCCAAATTATATAAGGAACGAACCGCAAAGGCGCAAAGGACATAAAGGAAGAAAGAAAATTTGGCGCAGCCTCACAAAGAAATGGTATAACCGATCGCGCTCGTGCAGCTGTTTGCCAACTTCAGGACGCAGGCATTCTTTTCGCCATTACTAGTGGTCGTCCACCATTGAGTATGAAAATGATTATCGATGCTCTAAAATAGACAGCAGCGTTCGCAGGCTTGAAGGAGACCTCAAGACCCCAGTGGCTCTTTTTTTTAAAGCCAGGGCTGTTTCATCCAAATTGGTAATTCAAAAATTACGAATTACGTAGCTTACTTCTTGCAGAAGGTTAGTATTAGGAATTATGAATTATTCAATTTGCCTTGCCAAACAATTTCCTTAACTTTGATTTCTTTCGGAATCAATTTAATTTTGTAGAAGGTATCTGCAACCTCTTGTTGTTTAGTAATTACTTCATCTGTGAGTGGAAGTAAATCATACTCACGCCGCTTTTCTGCTATTTCTAACACAGGAACATCTATACCTAAAGCTGGAGAAAGAAATTTAGCAACTTCACTAGGATTATTTTTTGCCCAGTCACTAACTTTCTTTATCTGATTAAGAACTATTTTCAAGGCATCCGGCTTGCCATCAACAAAAGATTTTGCAGCCAGATAATAACCACGATTGGAAGCTAATCCCGTCGCGTCTGCTAAAATACGTGCGCCTGTTGCTGCTTCTGCTGCGGCTAAGTACGGGTCCCAAATTGCCCAAGCATCAACGTTTTTTCGCTCAAATACAGCACGAGCATCGGCAGGAGTGAGAGTTACTCGTTGAATGTCACTGTACTGTACCCCTGCCTTTTCCAGGGCTTTTACTAATAAATAGTTAGCATTAGAACCTTTGGCAAAAGCCACTTTTTTACCCTTGAGTTCAGCCACGCTTTTAATAGGTGAATCCTTGGGTACCAAAATAGCTTCAGCCTTGGGACTCCAAGGATCGTAGGCAACATAAACCAAAGGAATACCCCCAGCTTGAGCAAATATAGGTGGTGATTCTCCGGTATAGCCAAAATCAATACTACCTGCATTCAATGCCTCTAGGAGTGGAGGTCCAGCAGGAAATTCCGACCAAGTTACGGAAGTTCCTGAAGCTGCGAAAACTTTTTCTAATTCGCCTCTCGCTTTCAAGGCATAGAGAACAGTTGACGCTTTCTGGTAACCTATGTGAACTGTAGTACCGCTAGCTGCTGGACTGGGGGCTTGGGTTGTCTGCGGTGTGCCAGAGTTGTCGCTTGCGCTTGGAGAACAAGCAGAGATAGCCAGAGTTAAGCCAAGTCCCACTGCAAACAGTAGCGAAAAAGTGCCGATTCTTCGTTCTTGGAATCTTTCGAGGAAGGCAAAAGCCATACCCAACAGTCGGGTTAGAAAGAACTTAGTCAATATCATCACTCTACTTTAAAGGGTAAATTAATATCAGACTACAGCAAAACTACGGCATAACTCCGGCAAGTTTATTGATTTACCGTATTAATGTATAATGATAAAAATATCACATAATTAAAGCTGAAAGGCAAGTTTATTTGCTGAATACAAAATTTTCTTTAAAAGTCATAGCAACGTCAAATCTAAACTCAACGGAATCAGAAAGCAGGTGATAATACATAATACTCTTGAACAACAGATTGAGTCGTATCGCGCTAGAGCCAACGAATATGATGAGTAGTTCTATACAAAAGGACGCTACGATCGCAGTACCCAGAATAACCAGCGCTGGTTTAACGAACTAGCTGTTATCAAAAATACATTACACTAAATTGACCAGTGATTGTAATTAAGAGTTACGTTAAAGTAACCCGTTCGTAATTACGAATTCTTGTGATACATCGCTCTAGCTAAGTACAGGATTTCATAAACTCATAGCAAATAAAATTTAAAAACTCTACGTTGCTTTCTCTGCACCCACCTTTTCGCTCCTACGCTGAGGCGAAGCGCCTATGCGTTTCACTTTTATAGCTCAATTACCACGATTTTATGCAAATTTTTACCAAGTACTGATGCTTCATCATGTATATATATTGGTAATAGCTATACAGATGACTTTTATGGGACTAAAGGAGTAAAAATGAAATGTATTTTAATTGACAGCGAACAACGTTATCTAGAGCTAGGTGAACACAGAGTTGAAGACCTTTTTAAAATTGAAGATAAATTATTGATCGATCTTAGTTAACTATAATTGCTGAGTAAGCAAAATAAAATCCACTAGCTGCCTAACAGACAGTTTGCAATGCAAATTCTTAAAGTACTAACTAGAGTCTATCTTAGTCCGATAGACTTGGATGAGGCGATCGCTTTCTATGAAAATCTCTTTACAGAAAAATGTTGGTTGTGGTTTCAATATTCCGAAGCTGAGTTGGAACTCGCAGGTGTGGGTTCTATTCTTTTAATTGCTGGTTCGGCAGAAGCACTCTCTTCATTCAAGAGTACACATGCAACATTTCTCGTTGACTCACTCAATGATTTTCGAGAAGCACTTATTCAGCAGGGTGCAGTGATTCTGGCAGAACCTAACAAAGTTCCTGCTGGAGCCAATATGCGAGCGATGCATCCTGATGGAACCATTATTGAGTATGTTGAGTTTGCTTGATTAATTTTTAGCTGAAAAAATATTTTGGTATTACTGGGAACGTTCCCTTTTGTGCTGGTTCAGCTAAGTAAGCATCAATTTGCAAATCCCTGTTAAGGACTTTAACTTGAGCGGTGCGAATTTCTGTGTTTGTCATTTTAGAGATTAGTCTGTAATTGCTTTGAGGAAGAAATTTTTTATGGTAAGTTTTGTATAATATTACTTAAATTTTACCGATTTACCGTATTTTGCAGAGTAGTATTTCACAAACAATGGGCAAAGGCAAGTCATTTGATTTAGAGATGTAGATGAATATAAGACCATATCAAGAATCTGATGCTGAATCAGTAATTGCTCTGTGGAATGAGGTGTTTCCTAATAAGCCATCGCACAGCAGCCCAAAATTAGTAATCAGTCAGAAGCTTGCTGTACAGCCTGAATTATTTTACATTACGGAGATTTATATGTAATTATAAACACTATTATTACAGAATATGACGGGCATCGCGGTTGGCTATACACAGTTGCGGTCAGTCCTAACTATCAACGGCAGGGTATTGGTAGCAAGCTAGTGCGGCACGCAGAGAGGATATTGATAGCGATGAAATGTCTCAAAATCAATCTCCAAGTTAGTGTCTCTAAGGCAGAAGTAGTTGAGTTTTATAGAAAACTTGGCTATCTTGTCGAAGAACGCGTCAGTATGGGAAAGCTTATCGCATAGGTAATTGTAGTGTTGCCAAATTTAACCCAAACTAGGAGAAAAATTTATGAAGCTCACAGCAGTTCATCATATTCAAGTAACTTATCCTCTAGAAGTGGAGGATGCAATGCTGTTTTTCTATAGTAAAGTTTTGGGATTGACTGAAATTTCCAGACCTGAAGTAATCAAAAACAATTCAGGAGCCTGGTACAATTTGGGAGATATTGAACTGCACATTAGTACAGAGAAAAACACCAATAACCAAGCATCTAGACGACATTATTGTTTCCAAGTCGATAACTTAAACGCTTTTGAGGAACACCTAAAAGGATATGGGGTAGAAATTATTCCCGATCAACGACCAATTCCAGGATGTGTACGGTTTTTCCTTTGCGATCCCGGTGGGAATCGTATAGAAATCGCAGAGTTTGTCAAGAGTAATTTTGTCTAGCTACAAACAGAGGAGTTGCTATTATAAACAAATTCAATAATATTATCTTAGACACCAAGATTATTTGAAGAAACGTAATTATGAATTGCGTAAAGCCTACGGCATAGCTTTGCTTAGAGCGAAGCGAGGCAAAGCCCATTGCAAATTGCGAATTTGTTTAAGTCCCGCTACCTACTTAATCGCATACTAAATAATAGTGAATCAGGCTTTTTTTCGAGTTGTGCAGAGTTTTTTTAAAATAAAATAGAAATCCTATATTTTTGTGCATATCTCACACTAAAGGTAGAAGTATTTTCGGAATGAGTACATAGATCTATATATAAATGGTCAGATTAATTTAGAGGGAAATAATTTATGCCTGAATTAATTAACAAACAAATTATCCTTAAAAGTCGTCCAGTTGGCGAACCAAAGGAGAGTGATTTTGCTTTAGTAGAAACACCAGCTCTCGAACCGGGTGAAGGCGAAATTCTTAGCCGCACCATTTATCTATCTCTAGACCCTTACATGCGTGGTCGCATTAGTGCAGGTAAGTCTTATGCTGCATCAGTAGAGTTGGATTCAGTTATTGTAGGTGGTACAGTCAGCCAAGTAATTAAATCAAATCATCCTCAATTTCAAGTTGGGGATTTTGTTCTTAGTAATAACGGTTGGCAAATTTATGCTGTATCTAAGGGTGAGACACTGCGTAAACTTGATTATACTCAAGTACCTTTATCTTATAGTCTAGGTGTATTGGGTATGCCAGGTCTGACTGCTTATGCTGCTCTACTTGATATCGGTCAACCAAAAGAAGGTGAAACTGTTGTGGTTTCAGCTGCTTCTGGTGCTGTTGGTACAGTAGCAGGTCAAATTGCCAAGATTAAAGGTACGAGAGTCGTGGGAATTGTCGGGAGTAACGATAAGCAGGATTATATAGTTAAAGAATTAGGTTTTGATGTTGGCATTAACCGCAAAACTCAAGAACTTGATTCAGCGCTCAAAGAAGCTGCTCCTAATGGCATTGATATTTACTATGACAATACAGCTGGTGTAATTTTAGAAACTGTGTTGCAGCAAATCAACCTTGGGGCAAGAATTCCACTAGTAGGTTTGATTTCGGAGTATAACGCTACATCTACTCCAGCAGGGCCTAATTTAAGACCACTACTAATCAAACGAGCTTTAATCAAAGGTTTCTTAGTTAGCGATTATCAACATCGATTTAATGACTTTTTGCGTGATGTTTCTGGATGGTTGCAGTCTGGGCAACTCAAGTATAAAGAAGATATAGTTGTTGGTTTAGAAAAGGCTCCTGGTGCATTTATCGGTTTACTTCGGGGTGATAATTTTGGCAAGCTGATTGTTAAGGTTAATGACGACCTAACAACAGCTTAATTGGTTATGAAGCTGGGTGTGTGCTATGTTGACGCAAATCAATAGTACATTACTGGACAAGAGGGAGTAAATTATTGAAAGTCAGCGTCAGGAGTAGATAATTAAACTAAAGTTTTAGGCACAATGGTTTTAGGAGTAAGCTACCACTACTGCTAACATTCTGCTTATTTACTAGCTTTTTGCCTCAACGCATAGGCGCAGCTTCTAATACTCAGTTTTGCATAAAACTCCGCGCCTAGGATAACTTGCAAGGTTTTTCTGGTTACAAAACTGAATAAGAAGAAGATATTCCTAACAAACTTGTAACTCGTGACTACAACCGTTTTACTCTAGCTTTGGGCAAACTCAAAATTTCTGATGAAGCTTTACGCTCTGGTGTCAACGTTGATATTGAAGTCGTAGCAACTCGTTCTTTAGGAATACATTCTGCCAAGCAAACTATTAGCTGGCAAGGTGCAATCCGCAAGTCTAGATAAAATTTAAGAAGATTTTTTTCCATCTGAAACTATTTGCGAAAGAATATAGGCTGCAAAATCTAGTAATTGATCCAGCAAAAAGCCAATGATACCGATGTAGAGGATCACCTGGATTATATAATCGGTATTGCCTGCTTTATAAGCATCCCAAAGGGTAAAGCCAAGTCCTTTTGGACCGATTAACATTTCTGTAGCAATAACTATAAACCAGGCTACCCAAATACTAACTTTCAAGGCATGAAATAGATGAAATATAGCTACTCGAAAGTTCTTGTTCTGTCTGTGAAAATGCCGCATCCCTATTGCTGTATTAATAATCATTGTCCACAGAGTTCCTAAAAAAACTACTATAATAGCAGCCGATTCACTCTCTTGAAATGTTATTAGGGCAATAGGTAGCAAAGCTATAGGCGGGATACTATGTGGTATTTGAAATATCAACCTAAATAGCTGATAAATCATGCTATTAATGCCTATGATATATCCGATAAAGCTACCCAAAACAACGGCTGGGATGTAACCGACAAATAACCGTTGTAGACTAGCTAAAATGTCTAAAAACATATTATTCTCTCTGCCTCAGTTCTCATAGAAAACACTTGGAAAATACTGTGGCAATAACACAAAATAGCGATTAAAGAAGTGTATTTAATTACACGTTGTCTTTGAATACCACAAGATTTTTGATATTCTCTCCTCCTTAATAATGGCTAATCAAAAATTTAGGTATTCTTACGATGTGATAGTAGTAACCCAAAAAAGAGGTAAAACTTAGCTTTACTAAACCTTATCAGAAAAAAAAATCATGATTAGTAAATTAAATACAATTTCCATAATTTACTTGCTTAATAATCGTACTAATAGCAATTCTTAGTGAATTAGAACAAAATCAAGCTTGATCGGACTTGAGGCTTGAGCAAATTCGGGAGCAATCTCATAGGGTCAGTGTAGGTAGTAGACTACGTTTTTATTTCTGACGGTACAGGACAAATAACTAAAAATAGTGCAAATTAAGAATAGTGTAAATATCAGTAATTATGGACGCTGCTAAACGCCTTGCTACTCTCAATCGCATCCGCAAACTCAGCCGTCTGATGGATACATCTATACGCATCCCTTTAACAGGTTTTCGCATTGGAATAGACCCAATTATTGGTTTGGTTCCAGGTGCTGGTGATTTAATCAGTACAGCATTTTCAGCTTACATCATATTTTTAGCTACCCGTTTTGGCATACCACGTCAAGATTTAGTCAAAATGATTTTTAATGTTGGTTTAGAAGCAGTCCTTGGTACTGTGCCTTTGGTGGGTGATTTATTTGATGCTTTCTATAAGTCTAATATTCGCAATTTGGCAATTTTGGAGCAACATTTGACAGTAGTTGAACCAAAACTCAAACAAGTGTCTGATGAACTTTATTCTGGTAAGTTCAACCAAGTTTAAGTTGGTCGTCAAACCAATTCGCAATTTGCACTCTTGCTACGCCCCGCTACGTTCGCAAAGCGTCTCGTAGAGAAGAGAGCAATTTCTTTCCCCACGCATAAATGCGCTTACTCAAGTTAACTGACGTAGTATATCTTGTATTATTGATTACTACATAAGTATTTTTATTTATGGGCTTGGTAAATTTTTGAATGCGTGAATGCGTGAATGCGTGACTTCCACGAACGCGAGTGCGTCCCGTAGGAAAGGGGCTGATTGTGCCTTTGCGATTATTTTCCTAAATTCCGCTTCATTTGTTCTAACTCATCCTGAGTTTCCCAACTACGGAACTTCTCTTCTAAGTCATCAAAACTACTAGAATAACTGCTAGTTTGATTCGACCAGCCGCTAGTTTCAAAACGCTGCTGGGTTTGCGCCTTAGCACGGGCTGTCTGTGCTTGCGCTGCTTTAGCTTGCACTTCCTGTCGCCGTTGCTGAATTTTTCGTAGTAATTCCTGAGATTGGTTAATGCGTTCTTTCAGCCCTTGCATGTGTCCCCAGCGCTGATTTCCTTCGCGCAACAGGGCTGCTTCTCGTTCACCTGCCGCAGTTGCCAAATCCTCTCTGCCAGCGTTTTTGGCTTTTTGAATACGGATATGCCAACGCTGAATTTCTTGAGCTGTTGACAGAATTTCTTCTTGCGATCGCTTCTCTTGTAATTGTAAATCTGCGATCAGCTTTAATGTGCCTTCCTCTTGCTCACGCAGCTGTTCTAACAGCGCCTCTAACTCCAAATGTGGATTGTTACGCAAGAATTCTTCTAAACGGTTTTCTAGAAACCGACTTAAATCATCAAATAATCCCACTGCTAGAACTCCAGAGATTGGGTGCGTGACTATTTTATTGTAGTAGTCAGGTGAACTTCTGAGTGTTAGTTAGATTTCAAAATTGGGAAGAATGTATTTGGTAAAAATACGCAAAACACTAACCTACAACGATAAGGCTTTAATCAGTATGAGTTCTGATTTTCAACCGCCATCTAAGAGTTTGTCCATACTAGCTGCTGTCGGAGGAGTAGTTACCGGTCTAATAGCGATCGCAATTTTAAATGTTTGGTCTAAGCAAGTTCCCAAGACTTCTATAGCAAAACCTGAAATATCAACATCCCAAACTACTGTACGACAATTAGTACAACCAAAGAAATCCCAACGCCCTGTTTCTGGTGCTAAAGAAGCTGAAATAGTTGCCAGTCTTGATGCGAAAACCGTAGTTTTACCAGGCCAGCCCATTCCTAAGAACCAACTAACAGTATCAATAATTCCATACGTTGCTCCTAGAGTTGGAAAACTGACCCCAGAGGAAACGACAACTGCCCGTCAGGCTTGGTCATACTTCCAGCGTAACTGGAACGATGAAACTGGCTTAGTCAATTCCGTTGATGGCTTTGCCTCTGTGAGTATGTGGGATCAGACAGCAGCGATGGCAGCTTTGGTCAGTGCTAAAGAACTCAATATCGTGCCTGCGGCTGAATTTGATGCCAAAATGACTAAAATGTTGAATACATTGGCATCTATGCCTCTATACAAAGGCGAACTACCCAACAAAGTCTATAATGCAAAAACTCTTGTACCCGTTAATTATGGTCAACTAGAAAAACGTGAAGAAATTGGTTGGTCAGCCATAGATTTAGGGCGGATGGCAATCTGGCTGAAGATTGTCGGGACAAAGTATCCACAGATGCGGCTAAAAACCGAAGCAATTTGGCAACGTTGGCTAGTCTTGCGTCTGACCAAAAATGGACAAATGTATGGTACTGCTGTTATTAATGGCAAAGAACAGTACAATCAAGAAGGTCGCTTGGGCTATGAGAATTATGCTGCTTATGGTTTAAAGCTTTGGGGCTTGAATGTTACACAAGCATTGGATTATCAATCTCATACTGCCTTTGTTGATCTTTACGGACAGGGAGTTCCTTACGACCAACGGGACTATAAAAACTCTGGAGCTAATAACTATGTTCTTAGCGAACCCTATATCTTAGATGGCATCGAAACTGGGTTTCAAGCTTTGCCTAAAGCATACGCTGATCGCATTTTAGCTGCTCAAGCAGCGCGTTATGAAGCGACAAAACAATTAACTGCTGTTACCGAAGACAACTTAGATCGTCCTCCATACTTTGTTTATAGCAGCTTGTTTGTCAATGGAGAACCTTGGGCAACCATTGCAGATACCAGAGAAAAACACAACGATTTGCGGTTCCTCAGTGCGAAAGCTGCGATCGGCTGGCATGTGCTTTACAATACTACTTATACCAGCCAGTTATTTGATTTCGTCCAAGCTAATCTTAAATCTAAAGACGGCTGGTATAACGGTTTTTATGAATCTTTGCATCAGTCGAATAAAACTCTCACCGCCAATAATAATGGCGTGATTTTAGAAAGCTTGCTGTATAAAAAGGTCGGACAGCCACTTACAGTTTGGGCAGGAGTTAAAAGTCAGAAGTCAATCGAAAAGGCTATCAGAACACCGTAAGTTACAGTTAAGATTCCAAGACAATGAAAAAACTGGCGTTACATAATAAAGGGATAAATTGAGGTCAAAAGAGGCAAGGGAGCAAGGGGAAAAACTGAGACGGAGCTTGTACTTTGCCGGAGCGAACGGGGAGTTTTTAGTAAGCCTCGCATCCGTCTAATCGCGCTAGAGCGCTCAGGCTGAGAAATTGGCGTGTCTTGCAAGGACTCAATGATGGCGCTCACCAGTGCAAAACGATCGCTGGGTGGTAGCTTGAAGACCTGCTCCTTCAATTGTTGTAGCAACATAGACGGCTCCTATGGTTGAAGGTGTCTAACATCTAGTATGGACGATCGCGCCCTCTATGACCAGATTTATGAACCCTGCTAAAGTTACCAAGCAGATTGAAATAGCTGCCTGAGTTTGTCTGGCGATCATGTATTGCCTATGATGACATAGAGGCGATCGTCCCCAGCATATAACAGCTGGCGCTACCTGTCATCTGCAATATAATAATTGGCTCAAAGGAATTGTAGCAAAATGACAAGTAGCGCGATCGCCATTTTAATAACCTGTAGGAGATTTCCAACAAATAAATGATTCAATCTTGTAGGGTATTGTTTATTTCAAAGTCCCTAAGTCTTTAAATGAGTATGACAAGAGGGGGCATTTTACCCCCTCACTTGTTTTGCAATTAAGAGTCATCGCCACACCAGAATGGTTGGTGGGAGTACTTTTGCTAACATCTAGATGGAACAGCAAAAACTAGACCAAAAGATGATCATGCTTTAGTCCTATTTGTCAGGAAATCAGGGTAGCAGATTTCTGATATTTGGCGAGATATTGAGTCAATAGTTACTGTAATTTTGACCCAATGCCAACTGTTTTTGTTGAGTATGCTGTTTTCATCTCAGAGTTTTCAGCATTGTCAACCTCAAGAGTTCGGAGCAATTCTCGAATTACATCTGTTGCTGGCCTTCCTGTCGAAGCACAGTATGATTGAAGTTTATTCATTTCCTCGGTTGTGAGATTTATTGTCAGTCGTTTAACAGCCCATTTTTTATTCATGATCCTCTTTTGTCTTTAATATGTTCTTTTTTTGCCGAAATCACCAAGTCATTATGATTGCTCCTGCAGTGCATAACCTACACCACGGACTGGATGAATCACAAGCTTTTTCTTATTGTCTTTCAATTTTAGTCGCAGAGAACCAACATAAACCTCAATAATATTAGAATCACCCATGAAGTCGTGACCCCAAACTTTCTATCTTATTTTCATTTCTAGTAAATACCTGACGCGGATATAGAGATATTCTAATAAGTCAAACTCTTGCTGTTAACTCAATGCTTCGTTGTTTTCTAGTGATAAGCTCTATGATGTTGATACTGATTGCCAACCGTCTTACCCTGGTATTGAGAATCTTTAGGGGCAAGCGAGAGTTATTCCCTGCGGGACACTTTGCTATCGCAACCATCACCAACATTCATCCGTAAACTTCCACACAGGCATGAAACAAATTTTATTTTGTTAAACTTCTGAGCATTTAATCAAAATTTTAGTTACGAATTGATTTAATTTTGTTGATTGGTTTAGTTAGCGATGCCTTCTCTCAGACTTTTTGGCACTATTGTTTAGTGTCATGCGATCGCTTGTAGTTATATTAACCTATATCTGCGAAGATTCAGCAGACGGCCAAATAATTTAAAAACCATATTTTGAAGCATTGAGTGTCATAGCAATTTCCATTTAAGATGTTTTCTATGATGCATTTATCAGCAAAATATAAATTTTCAGCTTGTAACTACTTAGACAAAAATAAACCTAACTATATCATCGTGAATAGAACAGACTGAAGTCAACCTCTTCTTTACAGGACACTGCGCGTAGCTTGCTTCCCCGCAGGGGTACGGGGAAGTCAAAACTTAACACTGAGCGGACTTGTACTAAGCGTAGTCGAAGTAGTCGAAGTGTCAAAAGTCAAAAGTCAAACATTTTGAACCCCATAAATAAATTTACTTGCTCTGTAACAAAGAGCAAAGGCAAAGACACTCGCCTTTGCGCTGTATTTCTTGCCCTGTCCGTCTCGAAATACAGTTTTTATTTTTCCATAAATAAATTTACTTGCTCTGTACCTTTTTGTTGCTGGTCAATAGATATCTAGAATGGGCTACGCCTACGTAATGATCTGAGATTGTTTTACTTTACTCAAAATGATACCACTTATTTATTGGCTACAGAAGAACTCAAAAGTGGCTACACAGTTGGTCAAGTGTTTGTGGATAATCGGTCAGTAAATTTCCTGTTGGTAGAGTCAGGTAATACCGTGGTTGACCGAGAATCTTGACAAAATTACTACCAGAGCAAAATCCAATTTTTAATTTCAGAAGCTAATGCTAAAAATAGCGCTTGGATTGTGGCAGCAATCAAAAGTGAAATTGAACTTCCATGCCAAGTAATACTAATTCTGTATTAAGATGCACTAAACTATATGAAAAACGAACTGCATAGACACGAAGCGACTTCCCGCAGGGTAGGGCGCATTTGCCTATCTTCTTGTAGAGAAGGACACAAAGAAACTAAGGTTATTTCTGATGAAAAAAATACCTATGTTGACGAATTTCGACTTACCTCGGCTGCGCTCGGCACGAGTCGCTCAACTCTCGACCACTCAGTTGGTTGAGTGAAGCGATGCACTGAGCTTGTCCTGAGCTTGTCCTGAGCTTGTCCTGAGCTTGTCCTAAGCTTGTCCTGAGCGTAGTCAAAGGGCGTAGTCGTAAAGCCTACGGCATAGCTACGCTTAGGGCGTAGCCTCTCGTAGAGAAGGGTGTAGTCGTAAAGCCTACGGCATAGCTACGCTTAGGGCGTAGCCTCTCGTAGAGAAGGGTGTAGTCGTAAAGCCTACGGCATAGCTACGCTTAGGGCGCAGCCTCTGGTAGAGTTAGGTGTAGTCAAAGTGTCGAAACCAACGGCTATGGTAATTTTATTACTACAATTCACATAAAGAAAAAGCCAAAAAGACCAATGACAAATGACCAATGACTAATAACTAATGACTGAACCATTGATTGAACTGAAAGGTGTTTCTAAGTCTTTTGGTAGCCATAAAGTTCTAGATAATGTAGACTTGACCATTTACCGGGGAGAAGCATTAGGGATTATTGGCCCATCAGGGACTGGTAAATCAACAATTTTACGGGTAATGGCGGGGTTACTTACTGTCGATGAAGGAGAAATTTATGTCCAAGGAGTGCGGCGAGAGGGTTTGATTGAGGATGGTGGCCAGCAGCTTGGCATTGGCATGGTGTTTCAGCAGGCGGCGCTATTTGATTCGCTGACGGTGGATGAAAATGTGGGATTTTTACTTTATCAAAATTCAAAGCTACCGCGATCGCGCATCCAAGATTTGGTAAAAGAAAAATTGGAGATGGTAGGTTTACCAGAAGTAGGCGATCTCTACCCAGCCGAACTTTCGGGAGGAATGCGAAAACGGGTAAGTTTTGCCCGTGCGATTATGTCCAACCCCGATAATCCTTCAGAAGGGCCAGAAGTTCTACTATACGATGAACCAACGGCCGGACTTGATCCCATTGCCTCAACAGTAATCGAAGATTTAATCCGTTATTTACAATGTTTACATGGAGATTGTAGTACTTATGCTGTTGTTACCCACCAAGACAGCACTATGCGCCGTACAACTGATAGACTTATATTTCTCTATGAAGGTAGAGTGCAGTGGCAGGGTACAGTTAGTGAAACATACAACACAGAAAATCCTTTAATCAAACAATTTCTCAGTGGAAGTGTAGATGGGCCGATTCAAGTCGTTGGTTAGAAAGTGAGCAGTTAAGAATCAGAAGCGAGAGTTAAATTCAACTCCTAACTCCCAACTCATGACTCATAACTCATAACTAATTATTGGGTGGAGGAAAAAAATGCGAGGTCTTATGACAAGCCGCTTCGCTTCTGGGCGAACATTTAGAGAAGGCTCTGTGGGATTGTTACTCCTGCTAGGATTAGGGGTATTTGGGTTAGTTTTTTTGTGGTTAAATAGATTCACTCCTGCTGGTCATTCATACAAAGTTATTGTGGAATTTGCTAACGCTGGCGGAATGCAAAAGGGAGCAACAGTTCGCTATCGAGGCGTTAAGGTAGGAACTATTTCCCAGATTCAACCAGGGCCAAATGCCGTCGATGTAGAGATTGAAATTGCCCAAACTAACTTAATTCTCCCCCGGGATGTATTGGTAGAAGCTAATCAAAGCGGGTTAATTAGCGAAAGTATTATTGACATCACACCAAAAGCAACGTTACCTACTGGGGTTGTGATTGCTAAACCCCTAGATAAAAATTGCGATCCCAGTCTGATAATTTGTAATAACTCTCGGTTAAAAGGTCAGGTTGGCATTAGTGTTGATGAATTAATTCGCAGTTCAACTGAGCTAGCTGCTGCATACAATAACCCCCAATTTTATAGAAATGTCAATAGGGTTCTAGAAACTACTACAAGCGCAGCAACCAGTTTTACTGAGCTAAATCAGGATTTACAAGGTTTGACCAAAAACTTGCGACAACAACTTAATACTTTTTCAGCTACTGCTAATTCAGTGCAACGAGCGACAAACCAACTTAGTGCATCCTCGAGTCAAACAATAAATAAATTCGGTACAACTGCAACTCAAGCAAATCGTTTGCTGAACAACCTGGATAATTTATTGACAACAAATCGTTCTTCGCTGGTTGGCGCTTTGAATAATATCACCGAAACCAGCAACCAACTGCGTGTTACAGTCAGTAGTCTATCACCAGCTGTGAATCGATTCACTCAAGGAGCATTAATCAACAATTTAGAAACTCTTTCAGCAAATGCAGCGCAAGCCTCAGCTAATTTACGTGATGCTTCAAAAACCTTAAACGATCCAAAGAATGTGGTGCTGCTGCAACAAACTTTAGATTCAGCACGAGTAACTTTTGAAAATAGCCAAAAAATTACATCTGATTTGGATGAGTTGACTGGCGATCCTACTTTCCGACAAAATTTGCGGCAATTGGTGAATGGTCTAAGTAGTTTGGTATCTTCTACACAACAGATGCAGCAACAAGTGCAAGTTGCTACTACTCTAGATTCGGTAAAAACTGATGTGAGTAAACCAAATCATTTAATTCCTACCCCAGCACCAACTCAAGAGGCGATGTCTAATAATAAGTCCCTACCCATCTACGTAATTAATCCTCCACCTGCTAATTTTGGAAGTACTGACATTAACTCTGAACCAATCGCAACCCCTAGTCCGTCTATCTCTAACTCATCTCAAGAAGACCTGTTGAAGCAACTGCGGGAGTATGGTAAGCAACGGGAGGAATTGGAAACGGGAAAATAGGCAATATCCAATCTTGTAGGGTAGGCCGAAAAGCCCGCCTTTGCCTATGGCGCTCGTGTCGCCCACCCCACAAGAAGTAATTGAGTATTTTTTTATTTTGAAGTCAGTAAACGATTAACTCACCCAGCACAAGACCAGCAAGTACCAAGCGCCATACTTAGGCAAAGTCCGTATCGATGTCTGGGAAGAATAATTCTCTTAGTTAGAATTCCTGTTGAGATAAAAATGGTTCAAATGAGTGATAAGCCTCATAATTACGAAAATGTCTTGCGTATAAGTCAACATTAGGAATCGGTAGTCATCGGTTGCAGAACCAATCCTAAAACGAAAAGACCAACCAGTAGGTTATATCATGTCCTGCTAAAGACTTATCATTTAGAGCGCAGTTCTTGCTGGGGGCAGGGAGCGGGGGAAAAAGGCTTTTCCAATGTTTGCACAGATACGGTAATCATAAGTGATTCACCGGACATGATATTAGGTAGAGGTTTGCCTAGCATCAGGAAACAAACCTTTTTTAATTAAGAATTACAAATTATTTTAACCAAAATAGACTCATGATACAGAGTAATTAAATTTATTTATGGGGATTAAAAATTATTGAATTTTAAATTCAAAGCAAAGCGACGTGACACTTGCGCTACGATATCCCCTATTGCCTTTGTGCAATGTATGTGAGGAGTAGTACAGGTCAAAAACATGACAGAAGAATTTAATACACAGGGTGCAGAAAATCTGGTTGCGATCGCCAATCAATTCGCTAGACTGGGGAAAGTTACAGGCGTTAAAGCTTTTGGAAATGGTAATATCAATGACACATTCTTCGTAAATGTAGATTCTTCAGAAGAACAATATTTTGTCCTGCAACGCATCAATACACAAGTATTTCGGCAGCCACAACTGATTATGCAGAATATGCGTACCTTTACTGAGCATGTCCGCAAACGGTTACAGCACACACCTCTGAATCGTCGCTGGGAAGTGCCACACGTACTGTTCACTAAGGATGCTCAAGACTACTGGAAGGATGCAGATGGCTCCTTTTGGCGGGCGATCAGCTTTATTGAAGGCTCCCAGTCTTTCGATACTATGGGCGATCGCTCACAGGCCAAAGAAATCGGTTATGCCTTGGGGATGTTCCACAATTTGATCAGCGATTTGCCACCAGAAAAACTCGCCGATACCCTGCAAGGGTTCCATATTACACCGCTTTATCTCCAGCATTACCAAGAAGTGTTGGCGAAAACTAGTGCGTGTCAATCTTCGGAAGTTAATTATTGCTTACAGTTTGTTAGCGATCGCCAAACCTTTGCACATATCCTAGAAGATGCCAAAGTTGAAGGCAAGCTACCTCTGCGTCTGATGCACGGCGATCCAAAAATCAATAATGTCATGTTTGACACTGCTACCCAGCAAGCCGTTAGTGTCATTGACCTCGACACTGTTAAACCCGGTCTGGTACATTACGATATTGGTGATTGCCTACGATCAGGTTGCAATCCGGCTGGAGAAGAAACTGAGAATTGGGACAGTGTTTATTTCGATACCGACCTATGCCAGGGAATCTTACAAGGTTATCTCGCGGTAGCAAAAGCATTTCTGACTGAGAATGAGTATGCATATATATACGATGCAATTCGTCTGATCACCTTTGAATTAGGATTGAGATTTTTTGCTGATTATTTAGCAGGAAATGTCTACTTCAAAGTTAAACACCCAGAACATAACTTGGCAAGAGCGATCGTCCAGTTTAAGCTTACCGAAAGTATTGAATCTCAAGAAACGCAGATTCGTAACATTATCAAAGACATGAAATGAACGACCAGACATTTTCTCTCAAACCCTTTCCTTCTACAAAATCCCTGCCTAATTTGAAAATTGCAGGCAATATCGCCCGAAATTATAATCAACTTAGCATCTGCTACACCCTTGGAGGCGACTTAAAAGAAATTGCGTTGGCATTGGCGCAGCGTCTCGTAGAGAAGCCTACCGTACCCCTACTCTTAAGCAAGCTACCCATAGCGGACGCACCATCAAATAAATCATTACGCAAGGATGAACTATGGAAAGACACCTGCTTCGAGTTCTTCCTTGGCATCAAAGATTCTCAACGGTATTGGGAATTTAACCTCTCCCCCACCGGATACTGGAATGTCTATCGCTTTGATGGCTATCGTCAAGGGATGCAAGAGGAAACAGCTTTTGAAAAGCTACCGTTTAGCGTTCAGAATCAAGCCGATAGTTTAGCACTTGCGTTAGATGTCGATTTGGATAAAATTATCTCGGCAGAGCAAGAAATTGAACTTGCCATTACTACAGTTGTTAAACATAGAGATGGTGAGGTGACTTACTGGGCGTTAACTCATCAAGCAACAGAGGCTGACTTTCATCTGCGAGATAGTTTTATAATTAAATTGTTAGACTTGACCTGGAAATGAAATTTATCCTAAATATGTTGGCGTTGCTGATTGATAGGATGAATTTTATCTCACGCAAAGGCGCAAATCCTCTACTTTGAATCTTGGCAATAAATCTCAATTTATTCCGCAAATATCCAACGCTAATATGCCTCTATACAATAGCCCTGTATCCCAGAATGTTAAATATTTATTTATTGATGGCGGTTGTTTGGATTCGCTACTAGAATTATTTTCAGAGAATCTTTTTGATAAAAAACAGCTTGAAATAGATTACTATCGGTTAGCAAGTGGCTATCATAAAGTGTTCTATTACGATTGTCTACCTGCTCAAAAGCAAGGAGAAAATGAAGTAGACTACCAAAATCGTATTAAGCCTAAAATTAAGTTATTCAACCACTTAAAATCACTGGATAGATTTCATGTATATGAGGGTACTGCTCGATTCCGAGATAAGCGAAGAGGGCAAGAGCAAAAGGAAGTTGACATTATGATTGCTGTAGACATGCTCAGGCATTCTTTTCGGAAAAATATGGATGAAGCAACTTTGCTCACAAGTGATTTAGATTTTAAGCCTCTGATTGATGCTCTGGTACAAGATGGAATGTATGTATCATTGTGGTATCCAAAAGCTAAAACCAATTATGAGCTAGTTGATGCTGCTGATTCTAGGCAGGTATTGACAATTCATACTGTTTGGGGATGGTTCACTGACAGTTTCCAAAAGCAGGTTAACTTACCTGTTTTGAGCCAACCGAATTTTCCAGATATTAATAATTTTTGGACACAAATTAATAATATAAAACAAGCAGATTACGAAATAATTTTTTATGAACAAGAAGAAAAACATGCTGCTGTATTAAAAACGATAAATGGTGATTACCAATTATATCAACACAATAATTTAGAACAGTTAAAATTTTATATAGCTCATATTTATAGTCCAGATGTAATCCGAAAAGACATAATATGAATACAAGCGCCCAATATTTAGTAGAGTGTAACATTTGCTCATCTGTAATTGGCCCTTTTAAAAGTAGGTTACGAGCGCATTTGTTTAAAGTATGAACTAGTTAATGCAATTAGATTAAATATCTCAATACAGCAATATTTGCATATTTACACTTTTATGATATTAACTTTGTCGGAGGGCTAAATGAACTCAAAATATAACTTTCAATACTTTCAAGGAAGTTCTCTTTCTGATTTATTTGCTCAAGACATCACAGATGCATCTTATGGGTTTATCCTAAATTACCCTGCAACTGCCAGTTGGGCTGCTTATCCCAACATAGAAAAATATTTTATTCAAGATGGCAGTAGTGAAGCCACCAAAACTTCCTTTGACAAGATTTGCCAAAAGGAACCTTGGAAAATTTTAGCTGTATTAGGCGATCGCATTCCAGGAATTGCGATTAATCCGCCGCCGAAGTCGCTGCTTGCATACTGGCAAGAGCATTTCGGCTTCAGCTACTCCAATAGGTTGATGATGGATCGCTTGACTTATCTGGATGACCTTAGTCACAGCGAACGCTTTGACAAACTCATCACTTTATTTCCCTTTGATCATCTAAAACCTGAAAAACACGCTATTGATTCAGACACCCATTACCGCTTACTCAGCAAAGTAACCCTAGCCGAACTGGGGGTACAATGTCCAAAATACGAGAGTTACAATTTGCACTCCTGTAGTCTAGAAGACATTCAGTTACCACAATTTCCCTACTTAATTAAAACGTCCCACGGACTCTCTGGAGAAGGCACTTATATCATCAAAAGCCCCAACGATCTCAACTACTGTCTTGAAGAAATCAAGAAATATCTGGATATTAAGTTGCTCGATAGGATTATTGTCTCCGAGTTCATCAAGAATCAGGTGCAGAATTACTGCGTACAATTCTATGTCAACAAGGCGGGAGAGATAACCCTCATCGGTACTACCAGCCAACTTGTCACTCCAGAAGGCAACTATTTAGGGGGACTGATTGACTACCGCAACACAGACATGAGCAAGTTCTTTGAGATGATTGCTGCCATTGGTCAGTATGCTCACAAACAGGGTTATTTTGGCGTAATTGGGTTCGATGTGCTTGAAGACCAAGACGGACAATTTTATGCCATTGATGCCAATTTTCGAGTCAATGGCTCGACTCCTCTGTGCTTGCAGCGTCATACCCTACTGGGACTAGGAAAGGAAGTAGCTAAATATTCTAGTGACTACCGCATGGAAGGAACGTTAGATTCAATTTTAGTAACTTTAAAACCAGAACTAGCTCGCAAAGACTTTATTATCCTATCGGCTTTAGAGAAGGTCAAATATGGAAAAATCTACACCGAAATTTATGCGATCGCTACTGGAGAATCTCTCGAACAAATGCAGTATATCGAACATAAATTACATGAGAAAGGATTACAATGGCTCACTTAATTTGACGTTTTAGAGTATATTGACTATTGGAAAAAACTGACTTTTGAAGTTTATAGGGTTTTCACAAAGATGGATTATTTTTGTTTTACACAATTAATATAAATTTTAAATTTAAATTTATTATAATTTTGTTTTTAGAATATGCCCTAAAGCATTTACCACCTGGACTTCACGCCTGTAATTAAGTTTATAAAACCTCAAAAAATGATAGTTTAAATACATACAGCAGATTTCAAGGAAGGTGAAGTACACAACGATTCGTCTCAAAGCTAGGTATAAAGCCTGTTTTACTTCTTTAGGACTTACGCATTGACAATAAATGCTAAATATGCATAAGTTTAAAAATCACATCTTTCGTAAGGGCACAGCATTACTGTGCCCCTACAGCACGGTCTATTTCTGATCGCAGTATTAAGCAATCAAAATTTTTTATGGCACAGACGGAAATTAACGATATATCGGTAGATAGCTCCTTAGTTGATCCAGAAAAAGACCTGCTAGGACATGCGAACTTTGCCAAGTATCTAGCAGACAGCATTTGCAAAATGCCTTTTCCTGAAGGTTTTGTTATTGCAGTTTATGGTTCTTGGAACTCTGGCAAATCCACATTATTAAACTTTGTAGTTCACTATCTTCAGCAAAAACCAGACGAGGAGCAACCAATCATCGTTCCTTTTAATCCTTGGTTATTGTCTGGACACGAAAATATCACAAGACGCTTTTTCGAGCAATTACAAAACGTTTTAAGCCAAGAATCATCTGTGTCAAGAGGTTTGAAAGGGAGACTAGCTGATTTTGCTGCCATTATTTCAGACATTCCTCTACCTTATGCTCAAACTGGCAAAGCATTAGCAGCATTATTGGACGAGAAGGATAAGGAAGCTGCCCAATTAAAAGAAGAAGTAGAAGACACGCTAGTACAGCAGCAACGGCGAATAGTTGTAACAATTGACGATATTGATCGGTTACCTGCTGAAGATATTAAGCAGTTATTTCGTATTTTTAAAGCAATGCGGAATTTTACTAACGTTGTCTATTTAATAGTTTTTGACAAAGAAGAAATTGTCAGAAAAACAATTGCAGATCCCAAAGAAATATCAGGTGAAACATACTTAGAAAAATTTATTCAAGTTAGTTTTGAGTTACCTATTCCTAATAAAACTTCACTTCGCAGGCTGCTTTTTGCAAAGCTTGATAATATATTTACTAAAAATGAAAAACAAAAAATTAACCAAACTCGCTGGGGTGATATTTACTTTCAAGGAATAGATCGCTTTATTATTAACATCCGTAATATTGTTCGTTTTGTTAACACTTTAACAGTGACGTATCCAGCAGTAAAAGATGAAGTAAACCCAGTTGATTACATTGCTATTGAGTGTTTGCGAGTCTTTAGTCCAAAGATATATAGTATAATCCATCAAAATCCTCATATTTTTGTAGGAGAGGTAAACCCTTCAAAAGACGAACTCAACAGTCTTCTGAATACCTGGATTGCTCAACTGCCAGATGAGGACAAGCAGCCCATTAAAAATTTGCTAATGTACCTTTTTCCGAAGTTAAAATTCATTTTGGTAAATACCTATTTAGATGAAAAACAAAAGTTGGAATGGCGTGAACAACTACGTGTGTGTAGTTTAGAAATATTTCCTATTTACTTTCGTCTATCGTTATCAGCAGACGAATTATCTAATATTCAGAGAAAAACTATCCTTGGTTTGGTTGGAGATGAAGACAAATTTAAAAACCATTTGATAGAACTTGCTAAACAAAAACTTCCAGGCGGTACAACACAAGCTAGGGTATTTATAGAACAGCTCGAGAATTCCATTAAACAAGAAATTCCTGTAAATTATATTCCCTCAGTTGTGGAAGCTTTGTTTGATGTAAGCGAGCAACTCTCATTGTGTCAAAATGATGAATCTAATGGCATTCTTGATTTTGGAGATGAAGTTATCATCAGTCGTTTTATATTACGGCTGTTGCATCAGCTTGACGAAACATCACGGTTTGAGTTGCTAAAAAAAGCAATTATTCAAGGCAGAGCATTAGCAATAATTAATCATGAAATTGCAACATTAAAAGAACAACAAAGTCAATATGGTGTAGATAAATTTAACTTAGAAGAAGAATGGCTGGTGAATGCACAACACCTCAAAGAACTGGAAGAAATGACTACGAAAACGCAGGTAAAAAGTGAGACAAAGGGCAAGTAATCTAAAATTTGGATTTATTTATAGCTTTGCCCATTTGGGCACAATACTATACGTAGATAGTAGCAAAATTAGATGAAAAATAAATTTGCTTCTGTTAGACATATAAATATTCTATAACCCACGAAAGATTTAGATATCTTCAGCACTTTCTAATATCAGGGAATATACTTTAATCTCCACATTGCAATCATGGAAGCGTATGACGTTGTAATTATTGGCGCTGGTCATAATGGTTTAGTTTGTGCAGGCTACCTACTGAAAGCTGGTTACAGCGTCCTGTTATTAGAGGGGCGATCGCTCCCCGGTGGCGGTTCTACAACTGAAGAACTTATGCCTGATGAAGACCCATCAATGTATATAGTAATGCCTACCGGACTCGACCCATCAATGGCACCGGAAGGCAAACACACATTATAGATAGAGTTTTTTGCCCCTTATCAAATTGCTGGTGCAGAGGGTACGGGGTTAAAAGGTACGGGTTGGACGGATGAACTGAAAAACAAAGTTGCAGACAAGGTGATTAATAAACTGGCGCAGTACTCGCCTAATCTGCAACATTCAATCATCGCCCGTCATGTCGAAAGTCCGACTGAGTTGGGAGAACTGTTAGGGACTTACAAAGGTAATTATTACCACATCGATATGATCTTAGAGCAGATGCTTTGCTTCCGTCCCTTGCCGGAATTAGCTAACTATAAAACACCAATTGATAACTTATATCTTACTGGTGCTGGAACTCATCGCGGTGGCTCAATTTCCGGTTTGCCGGGACGCAACTGTGTGCGTGTGTTTTTGCATAATGAGCAACCCATCGCCCAGAAAATCAAGGAAGCGGGAGGTTGAATTAAATCTGCTTTTGCATCTGTCTTGAGGAGGGAATCAGACTAAGAGGCTGTTTGTAAAAAAAGTAAATAGCATCAGGATATTGCTTTATTTAAAAGTTGAGTCTGAAGTAGGTAAACGGCTACAGATGAGATTTTTTAAACTTTTTCGGGTAAGTTCCTGATGCTTCTTAGTCGAAACTATCAAAAGTCTAGACAATGCCTTGAGATACATCCTGTGACGCTTTCAAATTCCCCAATAGACAGAGAACTGCAACCGTAATAATAATTAACATATATATGTATAGTAGAGTTATTAAGAAATATTTTTAATAACAACTGATACTAACAAAGCGACTGAATTACCTACTGAAGCTAAAGTCTCTAACGCTGTCGAAGCCAATTCCCAATCCCTAATTTATTTTAAAAAGTAACACTTATGAAATTAAAGCCAATCAATCAGCAAGTCGTTTCTGTCGTTGGAGCCTCCAGTGGGATCGGACGTGTCACAGCTCTTGAGTTTGCTAGACGTGGGGCAAAAGTGGTAGTTTCGGCTCGTGGTGAGTCAAAGCTAAAGTCTTTAGTAGAGGAGATTCGCGGCTTTGGGGGCGAGGCAACTTATTGCGTAGCTGATGTAAAAGTATTTGACCAAGTTAAGGCGATCGCAGATAAAACTGTAGAAGTGTATGGGCGACTCGATACATGGGTACATGTCCCTGCTGTCGGCATCTTTGCCACTTTCGACAATACAACACCAGAAGAGTTTAAGCATGTCATTGATGTCGATCTCATGGGACAGGTGTATGGTGCAATGGCGGCCTTACCTCATCTGAAGCGTGAGGGAAGAGGAGCATTGATCCATGTCTCTTCAATGGAAGGTAGGCGATCGCTCCCCTACCAAAGTGCTTACTCGGCAGCCAAGCACGGGGTCGAGGGCTTTATCGAAGCCATGCGCCTCGAGTTACAACATGAAAAATGGCCGATCAGCGTCACGAGTGTCAAGCCAGCTGTGATCAATACTCCCTTCTGGAACAATGGTCTGACGAAATTAGGCGTAAAGCCTTCCGGGATACCACCTTACTACCAGCCTAAACTTGTAGCTGATGCTATCCTCTATGTAGCCGAACATCCAACTCGTGACTACTTAGTTGGGGATATAGCTAAAATATTAGATGTGGTACAGCGTGTCTCACCATCATTAGTAGATTCACTGTTACTGCTCGTCGGCTTCGATTTACTACATAGTTCCGAGCCGAAGTCTGAAGATGCACCAAATAATTTTTACCAACCTGTTGCTGAAGATGAAAGAGTTAACGGAGATTTTGGTAACTTAGTTATACCGAGTGTTTCTGACTGGCTAGAAAAAAATCCGCTTCTCCAGTGGGGTGCGATCGCTGGTACAGCAGCATTAGCGTTGCTAGCAGCTCAAGTAATCAAGCAGAGGGGTTGGGAGTGAGGTTTTATATTTATAGGACTTATACCAATTCTGTATGAAGATGCGCTAAACCATAGTCCTAATTTAATTTGACCTTTAACTTTTGACTTCCCTAAACGCGAATTTATCTTTAAAAGTTGGGGCTGACTTTTGCTTTGCGGTACTGGTAAATTATTTTGGAACTAACTTCAATGTCCCACCAGTATTAGTTGTTACATCCTTTTGTGACCACAGCATGGGGTGGTATTCAAGTTTGCGCCAGGGGTCAACCATATCGTTGTAGTGGGTATGGAAAGCATGTCCTGATTGTCCAGGAGTATGAATGGCTACTGAGTTCTCCAAATTTCCCAAATCTACAATCATCCGCAGTGAAGGAATATCAGTTACTTCAAAAGATTCGTTTGCTCTCCATCGGTTAGCATTGACTGTTTCGCCATTACCAGCCGTGGCAAATGCACCACGATTAAATAAAGCTTCGATTGGTACAACCCCAGATTTACCCAAGGTGGCGTTTTTAAAAGTAACAGTATGTAGCTTGCCCCAATTCCAGTTTTTTGTATCTTTGCTTTGAATACGTTCTAGTTCATCCACGGCTTTTGTAAAGGACTGCCGTAGAATTTGGTCGCGGTTTTCAACTTTTGGGGTGTTGCGATTATCCCACCAAAAACTATTGGGCTGTTTGACTAAATTTCCTACCACAGCATACCAGCGATCGCCTCCATCAGGAAAGTACTTTTCAGGCAACTGATCGTGAAACGTATCTGCTAGCAAGTGCTTCCAGAATACTTCAAATAAGGCCGCAGCAGGCGATGTCATTTCCAACTGCAAATTCCAATCTAATAGCAGTTTTTGGGCTGCTTGCAAGCGGGGAGTATCAACAGTGATAGATTGCAGTATTGGTACTAGTGTTTGTGCATTAAGATTGCGATCGTCACCCTGTATCTGTTGTACATCTTTTAAGGAAATCGCTTCAGTTTGTTGTGAAATCATCTCAACGATGCGCTGTGCCCGATAGCCATAAACCCAGTCTGTGGTAATCAGGTAAGGATATTCACGCATAACTAAATTATTGGCAGTAGCAATATAACCTTGGGATGGATTAAAACTTTTGGGTAACTGCTCAAAGTTAATATAGCCTTGCCATTCATATTCATCCGTCCAACCAGGAACGGGATAACGCCCATCTCCCTTGGCTCGGATGGGGAATTTACCAGGCATTTGGTAGCCAATATTGCCATCTATATCAGCGTAGACCAAGTTTTGAGCGGGGACATCATAGTTACTGGCAGCAGTGCGGAATTCCTGCCAATTTTGAGCGCGATTGATCTGAGGAATAGCATACCCTAGTTTAGAAGGTGCTAGAGCTGTCCAGCGCAGAGCTACGGCGTAGTTTTGCGGTACTTCTAAGGGCTGACTTGGCTGGAATTCCTTCAGATGAGGCGAAACATCAGAGAGAATCGGCCCATGCCGGGTATAACGTACCGTTTGGACAATTGGCTGACTTCCTGCGACTTGAATCGTCTCTTTCACAAGTTGCATATCAACCCATTTGCCATTTACCTCATACTGGTTAGGGTTTTTCGGGTTGATTTTCTCAATGTATAAATCCATTACATCAGATTGTACATTGGTCACACCCCAGGCAATGCGATCGCTATGACCGATAATTACCCCAATCATTCCTGCAAAAGAAAAGCCGGTAACATTGTAAGGACATTCTGCACTCTTGGGCGTACAATGCAAACCAACCTCATACCAGATAGAAGGTATTTGCACACCTAAATGGGGATCATTCGCCAAAATTGGCTTACCCGTAGCCGTCCGCTCACCAGATATCACCCAGTTGTTTGAGCCAATACCTATACCCGTAGACCCTATAAGTTTTTCCAGAGCCATCATCGGCTTAGTAATTGACTCTAAAGCTGGGGTTATAGCTTCGGCAAAGACATTTGGAGACTGGGTAAATAGGCTAGAGTCTGAGTAATTTTGAATTTTGAATACTTCGACTGCGCTCAGTACAAGTTTTGAATTTTGAATTTTTCCTCGCCCTCCTTCCTCGAACTTAGGCAAAATCACTGGCAGTTCTTTAGGGTATGGTGGAAAAAGTTCCTCTACTTGAGTAGGGGTAAGGGTTTTGAGCAGGATAGCACGTTCAATTTCGCTATCGAAATTTCTGCCCAAGTCGTAAGCCATTACCTTCCCCCAAGTGAGGGAATGCACTACTTGCCAAGGTTCTGGCTTATACCCAGGATTGAGGAATTTTAGCACAGTGTATTCTAGACTCAGGGCGCTGCCTTGATGCTCTGCCAGATAAGCATTAACACCATCTGCATAAGCTTCCAGGTATGCCTTCATCTCTGCATTTATTTCTTGAATTTCTTGCTGCGCCACCCTTGCCCAACCCATAGTCCGCAGATATCTGTCAGTGTCAACCTGAGAGGAACCAAACATTTCTGCCAATCGCCCAGAACCAATGTGTCGCCAAAAATCCATTTGCCAAAATCGGTCTTGGGCGTGGATATAACCTTGTGCCATGAATAAATCATGGGAGTTGGCAGCATAAATATGGGGAATTCCCCATTTATCGCGCTGGACAGTTACTTCTGCTTTGAGTTCAGGTAGTTGAATTGTGCCATTCTCTTGAGCAAAGGATTGGCGCATAGTGTAAGTGGCGAATTGTACTAACAATAGACCCATTATTAACAGTACAATCAAAGTTCTTTTGAGAATCTTGGGAAACCAACGTTTTGTGAAGCTTTTTACTTGGGCTTGGCGTGGCATTGTTTAGTGAAATTACGCGATGTTATCAAAACAATAGGTTTAGAGCTACGCACTGCTAGGACAGCTTTCTCTTCAGCCTCAAGTTTCTAATCAGTTCCCGAAGAACTGGGGACTGGGGACACTTCTCTTCTCTAGGAGAGGCTGCGCCAACGAGACACTTTGCGTAGCTTGCTTCCCCAAAGGGGTACGACAAGCGGTAGTTGAATCTCGACTTCGCCGCAGTTGAATCTCGACTTGGCTCGATTACCGCGTAGCCGAAACTCGATTTTTGCAAAGTCGAAACTCAGTGCATCGCTGGGGACTGGGAAAACATTCCAAAATTTGGGAGCGGTTAAAGCCTAGGACATAATTTTTCGTTTGATAGCCCAATCCCCAGTCCTTTTAACTCCTAAAATCTAATCGTTTTTTCATGATGAATTTTGACTATATGCTGTAAAATATTAACATGAAAAACCTTAAGTTCAAGCTCTACCAACACAAGCGTAATACATACCTTAAGCAGTCAATTAACGCATTTACCATCGCAGGATAATTAATTTACGATTCTTGGCTTTCTTCTCTAACGAGACGTTACGCGTTGGTGTTCTTGGCGGTTCGATAAATTAAGCTTTTTAGCACTTTTTGTGTAATATTAAACTCTGATTTCTCCATGTCCTCAGCGCCTCTGCGGTAGCCTGCGGCAAGCCGATGCAGCGTCTACGTTATTCCGTAACTTGTGCCTAAGTCCTATTAATGTGAAGCTGCACTAAAGCTGCACTAAATGAGTAACTCTCTATTTTTGGTGCTCTTCTCTAACGAGACGCTAGGCGTTGGCAAAGCCTCTGGCAGAGAAGGCGTACTTGGGGGTTCGTTTAATATTTTGTGCATCTTCATACAGAATTGGTATAAGTCCTAAAACTATTCAAGTACGTCCGGTAAGGTTGGCAATTACGGCTGCTAACTCGCCTGGATTGACTGGTTTGGGGACATGGAGTTGAAAGCCCGCTAACAGAGCTTGCGTGCGATCTTCTGCCCTAGCATAGGCTGTCAACGCCACTGCTGGAATCCGCCCACCTTGGTCTGTTGGTAGCGCCCTAACTTGCCGAATTAGTGTGTAGCCGTCTTCTTGTGGCATACCAATATCGCTCACCAGTATATGAGGGCGATATTCTTGCAGGGCAAGCAGTGCATCACTTGCAGATGGAGCAGCCATGACTTGGGCCCCATACTGTCGCAGAATCATAGTGAGCAAATGACGTGCGTCTGCCTCATCATCAACAATTAGCACCCGCAAGCCATCTAGGTTTGGCAGGTAATTATTAACCCCTTCGATATCTCCAACAGATGAAAGCTGCTGTGCGGTATTAGCGTCTACATAAACGGCTTTCATTGGTAGATTGACAATAAATGTTGCCCCTTGTCCAATTCCTAAACTTTCGGCACAGACTGTGCCGCCGTGTAATTCTACTAAATGGCGGACGATCGCTAACCCTAATCCTAATCCACCATGCGATCGCGTGATCGAACTGTCTTCTTGACGGAAACGTTCAAATACATGGCACAGGAATTCGGCAGCAATTCCTACTCCTGTATCCCTCACCCGAATTTGCACGCAAGATTCAATGCGCTCTAATTGCACATCAATTCTTCCCCCGTTGGGTGTAAACTTAACGGCATTGGAGAGCAAATTCCACACAACCTGTTGTAAGCGGTTGGCATCACCCATAACTACCCCTACTTCCGGGTCGAATTTACAGTTGATGCTAATCTCTTTAGCCTGGGCTGCTGGGTACACAGTATCGATTGCTGCCTCTACAACTGGTGCAAGTTTTACCCGATGAATATTTAAATGGAGTGTGCCTCTAATAATCCGCGAGACATCTAAGACATCTTCGATTAGTTGAGCTAAGGATCTGGTGTTACGCTCGATTGTCTCTAGTGCCTGGCCAGTAGTAGTTTCATCAAACCTGCGATTCCTAAGTAGCTGCGTCCAGCCCAATATGGCGTTTAAGGGTGTGCGGAGTTCGTGGGAGAGTGTGGCGAGAAACTCATCTTTCATGCGGTTTGCAGCTTCGGCATCGGCGCGTGCTATCTGTTCGCGCTTCAGCAATTGTTCGCATTCTTGCTCTGCTTGCTTGCGATCGGTAATGTCAATTATAAATCCATGTAATAGCTGCGGGCCATTCTCATCCCGCACTACATTAACAATGTCATATAACCACACCACTCTGCCATCAGCAGCCAACATTCTGTATTCAAATTCGTAATTATTCAGTGATAAAGAAGATTCTAAGCAATACTCGATAGCCCACTCCCGATCTTCTGGATGCATCTGTTTTGCCCAGAAATCATCGGTGTACCAGTCTGACAATGGATAGCCAAGAACCTCAACGGTTTGTGGCCCTACATAAGTAAAATTTCCGGTAGTAGCATTTACTTCCCAAGGAATTACGCGGGCTTTTTCTGTGAGTGTCTTTAACCGTTTTTCGCTCTGTTTGAGAGCTGCTTGTGCTAATTTGTAAAGTGTAATATCTGTGATTAGGGCAACAAATCCTTCAACTTTTCCCTGCTGACTGAACTGGGGAACGTAAGTGATATTCAGGTAATGGTTTGTGCCATCTTTATCGGGTACTTGGGTTTCGTAAGTTACTTGTTCTCCTGAAAGTACCGTTTCTATATAAGGAAGAATTGACTGATAAACAGATTCTCCGACAATTTCTCTAATGTGTTTACCATAAATCTCTGAAGTAGGAATTTTAAACCAGTCTTCATATCCTTTATTATTAAAGCGATAACGCTGTTCGTCATCAACATAGAAAATCTGGACGGGTAGAGCATTTGTAATCAGGCAAAGTTGATCTTCTCGTTCACGCAATGCTGCTTCTACTTGCTTGCGTTCGCTTAAATTAAGTACGAAACAGATAACATGCTCTGGATTATTTTCTAACAAGGCGCAACCTAATAAAATGGGAACGCGACTGTCATCTTTGTGGATGTATTCGTTTTCAAAGGGTTGACACACACCTTTGGTTTTGAGTTCTGCGTAGGCGTAGGCCGCCGTAGGCATCGCACTGTTGTTAGCTTCAATATATTCTGGTGGTATCATGTCGCGCCATCGAAGCCCTGCTAACAAATCCTCTTGCGAATAACCTACCATTGTTAAAAAAGCATCGTTAGCTTCTGCGATCGCCCCGTCCATATTGGCTACAATTACCCCAATAATGTTAGAATCTACCAACCTTCTAAACTTTGCTTCGCTCACCTCTAGCTTCTGCAAACTCATTTGAAGATGTTGTTTAGCAGTGCGTAACTCTGAGGTGAGCAAACTAATGAGTATTGTCACCAGTATAAATAAGCCTAACCGCACTATGCTCTTTAGATTGTCAACAAAGAGCGAAAACACTGGCTCTAATAAAAATAAGCTAACGGCTAAAGTAGACAAAGCAGTAGCTATTAACCCTGCTTTCATACCGCCATACCAGGCACTAACCGACACGGCGGGAAAAAATAGCAGGAAAATAGTTGGTTTCAGTAGTGGCTGTAGCAATAGTGTTAGTAGCAATGCGCTACCAACAGCCAATAATGTTACAGAATAGGACGCTAGAAGGAAACGTATTGCTTTCAAAGTGGCTTCTCCTTTTATGCAGCTAGCTAAAGGATTATTCCCAAAATCAGCTAGACAATGGGTTAGTGTAGCCCGCACTTAGGCATGGTTCGACTCCCTTCGACTTCGCCCTTACTTCGACGCCGCTCAGTACAAGTCGGCTACCAAGAGGACAGGCTCAAGGCAAGTTGCTCACCAGCCGCTTAGTGACTGTTGTAGACATCGCTTAACATTTATTATGCATCGTAAAAATACACATCTAAGCAGTTAGTTACTGTGAATCTATCTAAGGTAGTAAAACTTAGTTTTAGCAAATATACAATAACTTAATAATAGTCGCTCTAATTATATATATTTATTTTTAATTATCCATCAAAGAGCATAGATATACTAAATTTTTAGATTAATTCCTTTTAGGATATAAGCCATCATTTCTCCTTTGTCTTTAACCTGAATTAAACTCAATACGCTTGGGTTAAGGCTAAAACTCTGGGAGCATTCCAAATGTATAAAACATATTTTGTCATTGCGTTCGCCCTTGGCGTTCTTGCAGGGTACGTAATGAAATGAAGCGTAAAGCCTTCTCTTCTCATATCAAAGACGCTGCGCGAACGAGACGCTACGCGAACGGCGTAGCTTCGCTTAACGCGAAACGTCTCTTAGAGTTGCAATCGCAGCATCTAGATTTTGCGATTGCTACCCTTCAGGAAGGCTCCGCCTACATTTTGCTTCTCTCCATTCGCAATGACTACCTGGATTTTCTCAGAGTTAGTTGGATGAATCATGCACTTTTTGCGTTATTAGTAATCAATAGACTAGAGAATGGGGCATGGCAAATAGAAAAATTACCAATCCCCAATCCCCAATCCCCAATCCTCAATCCCCAATCCCTAATCCCCAAAATGGCTCGTACTCCTACATTAAATTTTGATCGCGGCACATTAATTTTGCATCCACCACCACGCGGCAAAGGTTGGATGGATTATGCTACGTGGGATGATAGAGTTGAAAAATTCCGCATTCTTGCAATTAGATACCGATCGCTAGTGGAAGCACTACAAGCGGAAGATGTGAATTTTATCGATGAGGCGAAGCAATTTTATCCTGTAGATTTGGTTCCTAGTTTGGAAATGGAACCCTATTCTCACCAAACTGAGGCGCTAGCAGCTTGGAAACTGGCGGGTAGACAAGGGGTTGTTGTGCTTCCTACGGCGGCGGGAAAGACTTATTTGGCACAAATGGCGATGCAATCAACGCCACGCACTACGCTAATTGTGGTGCCAACTTTGGATTTAATGCATCAGTGGTATGCACACTTAGTAGCGGCTTTCCCCGATGCTGAGGTGGGATTGCTAGGAGGTGGTTCACGGGATAGAACGGCAATTTTAGTTGCAACTTATGATAGTGCTGCAATTCATGCTGAGACGTTAGGAAATCAATATGGTTTAATTGTTTTTGATGAATGTCATCATTTACCTACAGATTTTAATCGGGTGATTGCTGAATATGCGATCGCACCTTATCGTCTGGGACTCTCTGCTACACCAGAACGCACTGATGGTAAACACGCTGACTTAAATATCCTCATTGGTCAAGAAGTATATCGCAAACGCGCTGAAGATTTGGCAGGGAAGGCGTTAGCAGAGCATGAAATTGTCCAAATTAAGGTAAAGTTATCGCAACTTGAGCGGGAAAGATACAATCAACTAATTCAAACTCGCAATGACTTTTTGAAGCAATCTAAGATTTCTTTGGGGAGTTTGCAAGGTTGGCAAATGTTTGTGCAAATGAGTGCTAGATCGCAATCTGGACGTAGGGCTATGTTAGCGCATCGAGAAGCGAAAGATATCGCTTTGGGTACTGATGGTAAGTTGCGAATTCTAATTGATTTATTGGCAGAACATTATCCAGCCAGAATTTTGATTTTTACTGCTGATAATGCAACGGTTTATCGTATTTCTCAAGAGTTGCTAATTCCGGCAATTACTCATCAAACTCCTGTGAAGGAACGGCATGAGATATTAACAAAGTTTCGGGAGGGTAAATATAATACTTTAGTTGCTTCTCATGTGTTGAATGAAGGGGTTGATGTACCGGCGGCTTCTGTGGCAATTATTTTATCGGGGACGGGTTCGGCTAGGGAGTATACTCAACGTTTGGGGAGGGTTTTACGGAAGGGGAATATTGAGAATAAGCAAGCGATTTTATATGAGGTGGTGGCGGAGGATACGAGTGAGGAGGGGACTTCGGCTAGGAGAAGAGGGGAGAGGAGAGACGTAGACGCGCCAGCTGCTTCCCAAAGGGTACCACAGAGACGCAAAGAGCGCACAGAGGAGAAAGGGAAGTTACAGGTTGTGTATGGGAGTGGGAAGGAACGGAGTTTGAAGGCTGCGGAACAATTAGAAATTAATTATTCAATCCAAAATCCAAAACTTGTACTGAGCGAACTTGTACTGAGCGAAGTCGAAGTAGTCGAAGTATCTAAAATCAAAAATTCAGCAGATGTTACCGACAGAGTTACTAATGCATCGCCAAAACGGGGAGGAGATTATTCCGAAGAGACTGAAGATTGATCAGAAAACTTCGGAGTTGGCGATTGAGTTAATTAATTATTTTCAATCAACAGTGGGGAAGACTCAAGGTGTGCTTGAGCGACAATTGACTGATTTTGAAGGTGATTCTACAGATTATCGGGTGAAGCGAGGGTTAGCTTATATTCTCAAAAGCAGTTTTTGCACTTTTGAGGTGGTAAGTCCTTTGGATCCACAAATGTTAAGAGAACGGGTGTTTTCGTTGGCGGCAAAATCGGTTTCTAGTCGAGAATCTACACAAATTACTCTGAGTCAAATTGCTGATGAGTTAACTCAAGAACTTGAGCGGGAAGTTTTATTAGAACAGGTTCGTAATGGATTATATGCTGATTTATCTGAAAATAAGATTTTGACAGTGTTTGATGCACCAACAGCGCCAGATTTATTAAATCGATATAATTTATCTCAAGTGCAGGGTGTATTTTATAAAGCCAGTCAATTAGTGTTAAATGCTCATCGGAATGTTCCGGGTGAATATAAGCTGTTATTTCGCTATTTAAAGTTGTTTCAATTGATGGCTTATATTGAAGGTGATGCTGACCACGGGTTTACAATTACGATAGATGGGCCGACGAGTTTGTTTAATCCTAGTACGCGATATGGATTAGCGATCGCTAAACTTATTCCCGCTTTACTTCACGTTACTAAGTGGAGTCTTTCGTCGATTCTCCAAACCCGCGATGCTTATACAAATACCTGGAAAACTGGACGTTTTACTCTCAATTCCGAATGTGGTTTAGTATCCCATTATCCACCAGGCAAGCCCTACGATAGTATGCTAGAAGCATCCTTTGCTGATAAATGGGATGCGTTGAAAAGTGGTTGGGCGTTAGAGCGAGAAGTTGATTTAATCCCAATTCCTGGTAGTGTAATGATTCCCGATTTTCGCTTAGTTCATGTTGATGGACGCACTTTTTTGTTAGAAATTGTTGGTTATTGGCGACCTGAATATTTACAAAAGAAGTTTTCTCAGGTGCGACGGGCTGGACGTGATGACTTAATTTTGGCAATTTCCGAGCGACTTAATTTAGAAAAAGCAGGAGTAAAATTAAATGATGTCCCCGCCAGAATTGTTTGGTTTAAAGATAAGTTATTGCCGAAAGCTGTGTTAGCTGTAATGGATTGATTAAGGAGAAATGAGATGAAAAGTATAGAAACAATTGCCACAGTTACTAAAGATGGTAAGATTACAGCGCAGTTACCATTGGATATTCCAGAGGGTAAGCATCAGGTGGTAATAGTAATTGATGAAAAGCCTTTGACTGAGGAAGTAGAGAGGAAAGAAAAGCGTCCTCCTTTAAACTTTCCTGTACATAATTATGGCCCTTGGCCTGAAAATCTTTCTTTAAGACGTGAGGATATGTATGGTGATTGGGGGCGGTGATTCTGTTTTTCTAGACACAAATATCCTGGTGTACGCTAGTCAGATTCAGTCTCCATTTCACCAAGCTGCTATGGAGACTATCCAAGGTTTTTATGATACAGGGGTTGAGTTATGGATTAGCCGACAAGTCTTGCGAGAATATTTAGCTACGCTTACCCGTCCGCAACAATTTGCCAACCCACTACCCATTGCAATAGTAATTCAGGATCTCCGCTATTTCTATAACCGCTTTCAGGTGGCTGAGGATAATTCTCAGGTGACAGAAAGACTACTAACGCTCATGGAGGAAATTCCTAGCGGTGGTAAGCAAGTTCATGATGCAAATATCGTCGCCACGATGCTAGTTTATGGTATTCCTCAGTTACTCACTCACAACACAAGTGATTTTCCAAGATTTTCTGGGTTAATTACTGTCTTGCCATTACAAGGTTAGATTGCTTGTTGTTACTAATCGTGAAAATTCACTTCACGTTATAAAATGCAGCCTTTCGTTAATTGTAGAATTCTACTGATTAATCCCAAACACTTCTGCGTTCCCAAAACTGGGCGACTCTTTTTTCCCACTGCTCCCAGTAATCTTTAATGACTGCTGATTCAAACCAAAATACTTCAGCTGGCATTTCTGGAATTGCTATTACCAATAGAGCGTGCTTTAGCTGAATGTCGTAATCTCGATAATACTCGTTAGCTGCTCCTATGTACGCTGTCAGTTGCAGTGGATGTTCATATAAATGCTCAATTGAACCTTTGGGTTTGTCTGCTGTTTTCCACTCGCAAATACAGGGAATACCTTGATAGCTGGCAATACAATCAACTTTGCCAGAATAACCTAAATCATGATGAAAAACAGAGCCTTCCACAAGTCTAACTGTATCAATTTGTTGTAAAACTGGCTGGATACTCTCCCAATAAGGGCGACTTGCTTCCGGACAAACAGGGTTTTGTCCAAGGAGGTAGCGCTCAATTTGTTTGTGTGTTTGGGTTCCCCGACGACTAGCAGATGTAGTAATGCGGGTAGCTTCTTCTGTACCAACACGCGCTTTCCAGTTTAATAATCTGTCTCTGTCTGCTTGTGATTTGGTGGCATTAAGTATTGTAGTCACGCTGGGAAAGCGATTTCCCTTGGCATCTACATAATATTGTTTACCATTTTCTCTCTTGGATGTGGCATTAATCCGTGGTAACAGTTGGGTATCAAATTGCATCAGTTGGTGTGTTGACTTTAATGTGTGTGATATATTTTCGAAATAGACAGAACTGCATTTGTATTTCTCAGATGATGTCGTATCTTATTACTAAATTATGGAACCTGTAACATTAACAGCAGTTGCAACAGCGATCGCTACTATAGTTTTAACTAAAGCTCTAGAAAAAACTGGCGAAAAGCTTGGTGAAGCTGCGTTAGACAAAAGTCGTGAGTTAATCGAACAGCTACATAATAAAAATAAGTTGCCCTTGCTAACGAATGCAACACAGCAAAATCCACAGCAGTCATTAGATTATGGTAAAGCAGTGCTGGAGTTAAAAGCAGTAGCAGATGCAGATAGTGAAATTGCTCAATCTGTGCGGGAAGTGGAAGCAGCCGCAAATGCCGATCCCCAAGTAGCGCCAAAAGTCCAGGCGCTAGCAAATGACCTAAACTCGCAACCAGCAGGCGTTATCAATTCTACAAAGTTAGCTGACTCTATTAAAAACGTCTTTCAGGGAAATACTTTCACTGGTACTAATAACTTCTGACTGTACTCGCCCGAACGGGAACGGGTAAAGTCAAATCCCTCTACTGAAACACCGCAAAATTTACCCCTGAGTGGGGTGGTGAAGTTTGTTGGACGTAAAGCTGAACTGCAAAACCTGCATGAGATGTTGCAGGAAAATAATCAGGTGGTAATTGCTGCGATCGCTGGCATGGGTGGACTGGGTAAAACAGAACTGGCCTTACAATATGCAAAGGCTCACCGTGAAATTTACAAAGGTGGAATTTGCTGGTTGCTGGCAAAGGCTGGAGATGTGGGCATTCAAATTGTGAAGTTTGCCAGAACGCAGCTTGACTTAAACCCGCCAGAAGATTTGGATGTCCTCACACAAGTGCAGTATTGCTTTCAGCATTGGCGTGAGGGCGGCAATGTGCTGCTAGTATTAGACGATGTTGGGGAATATCAGCAGGTTAAGCCTTACTTACCCTCGTTATCTTCCCGATTTAAAGTGTTGATTACCACGCGCCAACACTTAGGAGCATCTATAAAGGAATTATCTTTAGATGTATTGCAACCAAAAGCAGCACTGGAGTTATTAAAGTCATTTTTTAAAGAAACACCACAGCGAATTGAGCAAGAATTGGCTGTTGCAAATCAGTTGTGTGAGTGGTTGGGATATTTGCCTTTGGGTTTGGAATTAGTCGGGCGATATTTGGCGCGAAAACAAGACCTTTCTTTCACAGAAATGTTGCGGCGGTTGGAGAAAAAGCGACTAGAACAACCCGCCCTTATTAAACCAGAAGCCGATATGACCGCACAAGGAGGTGTATTAGCAGCCTTTGAGTTGAGTTGGCAGGAATTAGAAGACACCGATAAGCAGCTTGGCTGTTTGCTGAGTTTATTTGCCGCCGCACCTATATCTTGGAAGTTGGTGGAACAGTGTTTACCAGAGTCAGACAAGGAAGAGTTAGAGGAAATTAGAGATGATACTTTGCTGAAACTACATTTGCTACAGCGTAAAGGTGAGGGAATTTACCAATTGCATTCACTGCTAAGGGAGTTTTTTCAATATAAGCTTACAGGTTTAGAGCAAGCAGAAGAATTAAAGCGAAGTTTTTGCAAGGTAATGGTAGCAGTCGCCCAAGATATTCCTGACTCCCCCACCCTTGAGCAAATCACTGCCGTTTCTGGCGCCATTCCTCATATAGCTGAAGTAGCGAATCATCTCATTCAATACCTCAGCGATGATGATTTATTTTGGCCTTTCTACGGCAACGTTACATTTTATAATGGTCAAGGTTTATATAACCAAGCTTTGCCCTGGTGCGAACAATGTCTAGAAATCACTAAAAAGCGCTTGGGAGAATCAGATCCATCTGTCGCCACTAGCTTCAACAACCTAGCTTTTCTCTACGACTCCCAAGGCAGATACAGCCAAGCCGAACCCCTTTACATCCAAGCTTTGGCACTCAGGCGTCAACTGCTGGGTGAAGAACATCCATCTGTCGCCCAAAGCCTCAACAACCTGGCTTCTCTCTACGACTCCCAAGGCAGATACAGCCAAGCCGAACCCCTTTACATCCAAGCTTTGGCACTCAGGCGTCAACTGCTGGGTGAAGAACATCCAT
>NZ_JBALFV010000122.1:0-37714 GCF_036916735.1 Nostoc sp. | reverse complement strand
GGCGTTGCAGAATAGAAATATGAATTAGGGCGATCGCTATGAAATGTCCAAGGTGTGAATCAACTCATATTCGGAAGAATGGGTGGCAGCGTGGTAAACAAAATTACATTTGTGTTGATTGTAAACGTCAATTTATCGAATCTTATGATCAAAAAGGATACACAGAAGATATAAAAAGTGAATGCTTAGAAATGTATGTTAATGGTTCTGGGTTTCGCGCAATAGAAAGAGTTAAAAAAGTACATCATACTACTGTTATAAATTGGGTGAGACAAATAGGTACTACTTTACCAGATACACCTTATAGAAATGAAATACCAGAAGTTACAGAAGTTGATGAACTTGAAACCTTTGTTGGGTCAAAAAAAACAAAATTTGGTTGTGGACATCGGTAAATCATAGTGTTCCAGGAATTATAGCTTGGGTTTTAGGTGATAGAAGTTCAGAAACTTTTAAACATCTATGGTTGATAATAAGATGTTGGCAGTCTTATTTTTACGTTACTGACGGCTATCCTGTTTATCCTTGTTTTATCAGTAATGAAGACCACATAGTTAGTAAAACATATATGACAAGAGTCGAGGGAGAGAATAGTCGTTTAAGACATTATCTAGCTCGACTACATCGTAAAACTTTTTGTTATTCAAAAACCGAAGAAATGCTTAAATATTCAATTAGATTAGTAATACATTATCTGAAGTATGGCTCAGTGGCGCTGCGGGCGCAAAGCGCCCGCAAGCTTGAGGCGATCGCATGATTCATACTTTGATTCAGCAACGCCAAATTATTAATACTAGAACCAATGTATACAACATCCGTGAAAAAGCGGTTTATATCAAAGCCCACTAAAGCTTGGTGTGAAATCGATCCGGTATTGAATTTCCCCAGCACGTCGATTTGTCCAAAATAGTTTTCAAGTTTAATGTCACCCTCAGCAGCAAAATAGCCCGTTAGGAAGCGATCATCCACTATTGCGCTAGGAAGAGCTTCGTTTCGGGTATTACTATTAAGAACTACAGCAACATTATTCCGAAGCTGCCAGTTGTCGCTAAATTCATGCTTTAGCGTGTAGCCAAATTTTTGCGTCGTGATATTGTTAAAGTATAAATCAGGATAGGTGGCGTAGAAGCTCTTGGGTGGCAAGCTACCATCGCTCAAGAGCGGAACAAAACTTCTAGGAGGATTTGCAAAGAAGCGAGTGTATTCATAGTACAGATTCAGGCTTGTCCGATCACCCAAGTTCACTGTGATTGAGGGTGCAAGGGTGGTCAGTTGAGTGTTGACAAAATCTTGAAAACCGTTTGCACCCTGATAGCTGGCGATCAAGCGGTAAAGCACAGTTTTATCGGCAGTTAACGGACCTGAGAAATCAATCAGGGGCTGATAAAAGCCATAATTTCCTGCCTCAAATTCGAGCTTGTAATAGGGTTCACTCAAGGGTTGTTTGGTGACAATGTTGACAATTCCACCAGGCTCTAGAGCACCAAAGAGAACCGAGGCGGGTCCTTTGAGAACTTCCACTTGCTCAATGGTTCCAACTGGTTCCAAGAGGTTGTCGAAAGAAGCGCTTCCTTCTGAAAAGCCATTGCGTAAATTTGTTTCCGAAGCAAATCCTCTGATGGATCTGCCTCCGCCAGTCGCACCGTTCAAGTCTCCACTATTTGAAACGCCACTGACCATTTCCACTGACTCGTTTAAAGTTCTCACATTACGATCTTCCAGCACCTGCCGGGGTACAACTTGAATCGATTGGGGAATATCCCGTAGCGGGGTGTCAGTTTTTGTGGCTGTTGTCGCATTTGCCACATTATAGCCATCCTGCTCACCCGTCACCACCAATTCAATCGGCTGATCCTGCTGCGCTGCTGGTTCCTCTTGTGGTGTTTCACTAGCAGGCGTTTGGGGTTGTTGCGGTGGAGAAATCGCCATTGCCTGTGATGCTACCCCAAAAACTAGCCCTGCATCATCATCAAATAACTCAACCGTGGGCAAAGCCTTTTCACCTACTACTGTCACTCGTACAGTATTTGCGTCAACATTCGTTACTGTTATTTCAGCAATTTCCGCAATTGGTTTTTCTGAATAAAATGTAAAAGCCTCACCCGACAGTAAACGCAATTGCCCGCCAGAGACATCTGCAATAAAATTATTGCCAACACTGCGATTTGTGACTTCCAGTTGACTACCTTGAGGTGTCTCTAAAATTATCTCCACACCTTTCTGTGTAGAATTGGCTTTAACTCCTGTAATTGGTACAACTTGAGTTATAGGTGTTGGCGAGTGCACTAGCATGGTTGCGTTAGTGCTGGGACGCTCTAGATCACTGAGTTGGCGAATCTCTCTAATTGACCGGGAATTGCCTAGTACCGATGCCACAGATTTACTCTCTCCCTCTTGCTTAGGTACTTCAGTAGCAGCTGCACTGATTGCACCCCAAAGCCAAACGGAAATCGTCAGTAAGAAAATCTTTACTAACTGCTTTTGTTTCACTTGTTATCCCCACACCAAACTCAAACAGAAATTCTTATCAACAAAGACTATCACTAATCTAATGCCATGAGAAAGCTGTTTTGGTCGCTAGCGGGAGTTTTTTTTGGTTGCTATCAGAAGTGTTTGCGTTGCATTGAGTATTCTTTAGGGTTGACACCAAATTTCTTCCTAAAAGCAGCAGCAAAGTGATTCCGACTGGCAAAGCCAATTTTGTGGGCAACTTCACTCACCTTCATTTCCCCAGTTTCTAGCAATTGACGCGCCTGTTCTAAGCGATAATCGTGGAGATATGCAAACAAGGGCTTGCCGAATACCAGTAGAAACCCGCGCTTGAGTGCATATTCATTGAGTTTGACTAAGCGTGCTAGTTCTGCGGTCGAAGGTGGATTGTCCAGCCGTTGCAATAACAAATCTCTGGCATAAAGAACCCGCTCTAATGTTCCCGACTTTAACGGCTTGTGTGTCCGGCTTGCCAGATTAATTTCTGTTTCTTGCTCCAGCAGTAGTGCTAAGAGTTCCAGCACTTTGCCTTCCAGATACGTGCGCTTGATAATACCCTGGTACGGACAATGCAAGATATGCTGCACATTATATTTCATCATCGGAGTCATGAGGTGGGAGCGAAAGTGGTAAGGTTGTTCTGGCTGACGCACTAAATGTTGTAATGGTTTTGGTAGTTCTCCAGAAGAATTGCCGATGAAGGACTGCAATAATTCTGGTTGCAAATGCACACCCACCAACAGTTGTCGTCCTTGTGAAAACTTATCTTCTCCTTTAACAGCCATGCCACTGCCGAAAAAACCGTACTGTCCAGGTTCCGTCTGATTAACTGCCCAAACAGAGCTTTCCCTCCACTGTCCTGAAAGCATAAACCAAAACTCTAGAGGATGTGGACGGTCAATGCCTTGTATTATTAGATTGTCATGGCGTTGGTAGTTCTCAATCTCCAACAGCAAGTTTTGTCGCAATTCAACTCGTCGATAATGTCCTTCTCCCAATGCTTGGGGACACTTCCAGGTAACATCTAACTCATCATCGGGGTCATTACTTTGTTGGGTTTCGTTAACTTCTGCAAAAAGTTCCTGGTGAGTTTGTGCTGAAATAATGATAGTCATGATTAATCAAACTAGAACTTATTGAGATTAATTATCACTATTCTCTTAACCCTACACAAGCTAGATTATTTCTCATCTGTAAGCGTTAAATTTTATACCAGTATATACATCTGCGTTGAAAAAATTGGCATTCAAAAAAATGAGCATCGCTTGCTCAAAAAATAGCGATCGCCGTAAGTTATTGACAATAATTGATACTATTCATCCTTACCGCAGCTAGTCTTACCTCTGTCTGGAAAGCCATTTCTGAAGTTGAAGTTTTGAGTAAATCCTCGAATGTTAAATGCTCCTGCTCCACCATTGTCGTACTGTACTACAACACCCGAAGCGTTCTTTTGTACAGCATCTCGCAGGGTAGTCACTCCCTGATCTTCAAGCACTTGTTGAGGAATCACCTGAATCGAAGCGGGAATATCACGCAGGGGGTGTAGGATTGAAGTAACCAGTCATAATAGACACTTATAGCACTGTACGATCACCTTCTCTAAGCCAGCGTTCTGCTCGTTCCATGCGTCTCATCTGTCAAGTAACCAAATACGGTATTACCAAAAAGTTGCTGAAAACCACGTTGGAGAGTGCGTAGACGCGAAGCGGCTTGTCGAAGACATCGCTTACTGCTACTTGTTTTGCTAATTCTAATAATGATAGTGGATTTTCTAGGCGGGAGAGTAAAATTTCTCTTGCTTGATATATCCGCTTGATGAGCAAGCGATCGCCGTTAGTGACAAGATGATACTACTCGTCCTTACCGCAGCTAGTTTTACTGCTACCGCAATAACTAGGCCACCAAGGATTGAATTTTGCCTTATTTAATTTCAGCGATCACCATAAGTTATGAGCAACAAAGCGAGCTAATTAAAACTCCCAACTGACTGAGCCAAGTATTGTAAAGGGATTGCCCAATTGGTTATAGAGTCTTCCGTAAGAATATTCATAGTAGGTCTTGTCGAACAAATTACGAATATTAATAGCTGCGTTAAAACCATTTCTACGATAATAAATCGCCGCATCGGTACGTAAATAGCTCGGTAGTATAAGCGAATTATCTAAATCACCTTGGCGATCGCCAACATAAAACGTTCTCACATTGCGATCGCGCAGTACCTCTTGCGGCACTACTTGAATTGATTGGGGGATATCGCGTAAGGGTGTATCCGTCTTTGTTGCTATACTCGCATTCGGTACGTTATAGCCATGAATATTTCGCGCATACCCCTTGCCGAGAAGTCTTGGCACTTGACAAATAAATTCATCAGGCTCTGGATTTTGCAAGCTGTTCATTTCAGCTTCTGCCCAAAGTTCCCAATTCTCTTTCTGCGTGAGGGTAATGGTCATAGCTGGCGATTAATCGTATTGTTAATAATATTTATTATCAAAAATTTTACAATAATTTCGAGAATTGGAATATTTATCAAAATTGTTAGCAACTGAATTTGCACACAGACACTAATTATGGTAATGTGACACATAACTATCGGTTCTGATGGGAAGCAGCCATCAGGCGCAAGGGGGAAAGTTCGGTGTAAATCCGGCGCTGTCCCGCAGCTGTAATGAGACGAAGATAAAGTGTCTCTAAGTCAGAATGCCCGCCGACTCACTCTAGACACAAAACACTTATCTGCGAGGTACAGATGATACATATAGTTAAAGTATTTCATAAGTACAAATATCGATTTAATCCAGTACCCTCTGTAAGTTTTACTAACTATCTTCGCTGTTAGTAACGACACTCAATTTTGGATTGTCCTAATAGGAATTTGGGTATCCATAAGGAATACCACAGAGTTTTTTTGTTATCCAAATAGTATCGAGAATAATTTAGGCATGATATGCCTTGCAGCAAGCTAGTTCAAGCCTAAATCTCAAAACTCAATAGCACAAATCAATATCTGCATTTACTGAAAACGAGGAGTTTTATGTCCACTTCCCGTGTAGTTACTTATTGTGAATTTTTCTCAAAAATCTTTGTCTTTTCTGGAATCTATGGGATGGTGTGTGGAGGATACGTAGCGATGCTTACGGCGGGCTACGCCTACGCTAATCAAATTTCACAAATATCTGAATTTCCCCAGCATGAAGGTACTGCAAGAGACTTACAACCAGTTGTACAAGTAACACCTGAAAATACCCCAGCCTCTACAGAAGAAAAAGAACCCCCCATTGAACTAACAGTCATCGACAAACTACTCAATGAACCTGTTTACTCACCCTTTCGCCGCGAAGGGACAGTGAGAGATTCCACCCGTCCGGTTTACGTAATTACGGGTGAAGAGATGGAAGCGCAGGGCGCTAAAACAGTCACAGAAGCGCTAAAATTCCTACCTGGTATCTTACCTGATGGAACAGTTGGCACAGAAGTGAATGCCTTAAGCGGTCAATTTATCCGAGGTTCTAACTCTGCACAAGTATTGATTTTGCTTGATGGTAGACCAATTAACGAACTTGGTTCTGGTGGTTTTGACCTTTCAGAATTTACTACCAATATTGTTGAAAGAGTCGAAGTATTACCAGGTGGTGGTTCTACCCTCTACGGTTCGGATGCAATTGGAGGAGTAATTAACATTATCACTCGTCGTCCTAGAGAAAAAGTGACAACACAAGCAGGTGTTAATTTTGGTGCGTATGGGTTAAATCAGCAGACTATCAATAGTAGCGGAAAAATAGGAGATATTGGTTGGGTTGTAGGTTATAACCGTACCCAAGCTGAAAATAATTATCCTTTTTCCATCCCAGAAGCTAACTTTCAGGGAACCAGGGAAAATAATGATGTTCTCTACAACAACTTTAATGTCAAATTGGAGACGAATTTAAGTTCTCGTAATACGCTAACTCTCTCAACTTTGTACTTAGGCAAAGACCAAGGAGTACCAGGAGGAGTCCCCATTCCCGAACCATTGTACGGTCAAGGCTATTTTAACTTGTTGACGGAGAGCGATCGCAAATACACAGACCAAGTTCTCACCGATTTAACCTGGAACTCAAAATTAGGAAATGGGAATGATTCGCTGCTAACAGCCAAAGTGTATGCAGATTTCCTTAACACTCGTTTTGATAGTCGCAATTCATCCCAAGCACGATATGATAACAGGCAAGCTTCTTATGGATTGCAAGCACAACACAGTTGGAAATTTACTAATAATCAAACTCTAGTTTATGGCTTTGATTACCGCAATGTCTCAGCTACTAATAGTACATTCGACTTTTCTGTTGATACAAAAACAGTCACTTACGACGATAATATTAGTCAAGGAGCGCTATTTGCTAGATATGAAATTAATTTCACCCCTAGTTTCACTGCCAATTTAGGTTTACGCCAGGATTTTAGTAGCTTGACAAATGGCTCTTTTACATCACCAAGTGTCGGAGCAAAATTTGCACTTACGGACTCTACCACCCTGAGAGCTAACTATATCAATAATTTCCGTGCGCCGAATCTTTTCAACTTATATGCAAATGGTGGTAGTTACGTTGGTAATCCTAACCTCCGTCCAGAGAAAGGTGATAGTCATGATATCGGAATTGACCAGAAGCTAGGCGATTTTGGTCTATTACGTTTGACCTATTTCAACAATACAATATCAGATTTAATCGCTTATAACTTTGCCGTTCCCGTAGCTACTTACGAAAATATTGGTAAGGTTCGCACTACAGGAATTGAAGCAGTTTTAAATTTACAGCTAGCGAATAATATCTACGCCTTTGTTGGTTATACAGCAAACGAGCCGCAGATTTTAAAAAGTACAAATTCTGCTGAAGTTGATAAAGAATTACGATTTGCAGGTGCAGACAGTTTAAATGCAGGACTTTCTTATGAAACTTCTCAAGGTTTATATGCTGGAATACTGATGCATTCTTTGGGTACGTATCCAATCAACAACACCAATACAGAATCCTTACCTGGGTACACTACTTTTGATTTCAAAATGCGCCTACCTCTAAGTGATAACTTAATACTTACAGGTAGTGTAGATAATCTCTTTGACCAGCGTTATCAGTTGTTTCCAGGTTATCCTGATGGGGGGAGGGTTTTTCAGGTTGGGTTAAGTTCTACGTTTTAAGGGAAGGAGTTTTTTTACGCACAGACGCAGCGAAAAGTTTGAGCGGAGGAAACCTCCGCTCAAACTTTTCAAGACAGAGACGCAGAGGAGAGTATTAAATGACAAAGTTTAATTGTTGGGTAACTCCAGTAAATAAGGTTGTGAGTGAGGTTTTATCTACGGGGGGGTCTATTGAGTATGAATATTTTGATTCGAGTACCGATGTTTTATCGTCACTACTCTACACCTTATTTCAGCAAAATTGGCAACAGGTAGGGGTAGGGCATATTGTCCAAGGTGGTGTATTAGAATTAGAATTTAATGCTCCACCTAAAATTTGTATTCTCTATGATGGATATCTCACAGTAGTCACAGAAGGCTGGCATTTGCACCTATGTATAGAGGCTAATTTAGGTGGGCCTCATTGTAAGACTCCTTTGGAATTAAGGCAACAACGTCAAGTAAGTCGCGCTGCATTTTATCGACGGTTTAATGCAGAAGGTATCCCTAGAAGTTGGGGTATTGATTTTTGGAATGGTGCAGATGAAAACCTCATGACTATTTTCTTGCCAAATCCGTATGTAGAAGGTGAGAATTTATTACCAGAAGGCAAGCCTAATTTATCAAAGTTAGCTCTTTATGAAGAACTACGAGAGATTTATATATTGGGTAACAAACCAATGCCTTTTAACAAAAACCCATTAAAACATTCTTATATTTCCGTTTGTACTTCTACTCGCTGTCTTCCGTCACGCAAATGGCAACCCACATTTGATACTTTAAAATCAGCAGTTGAAAAAGCAGGTGTAGATATAGAAGTAAGAACATCTGGCTGTTTGGAAGTTTGCCAATTAGGACCAGTAGTATTTTATTCAGATGATAGGACTTGGTACACTCGTGTTAATCCAAATGCTGCTGAAACTATCGTTAATGAACATTTGGTGAAAGGCAATAAAGTATCTGAAAATATATATCCACCAGAGTCTGTTTAAATTAGGACTTACACCATCACCTCTTTGAGTTGTACTTAGCTTCGCAGAAATTAAATAGAAATTCTATGTGTAACAGCTACAGGGCTGAATCAAAAATCTGCTGTGCGGTAAGTTTCAGTTCGGAGAAACAGCGAGAAACGATTCGGTCGTTTTCCTTCTGGCTTTTGCTCCAAAAATTCTTGAATGGTTAATAGTTTTTGTTTTGGCAGTACTTGAGTCATATTTATTCCTAATTGATATTCATTAGCTTTTAAGCATAACTGCCCCTATGATTTTAGCGTGCAAAGCCTCCACTCAAATTCCGAATGAACATTTAGTGAAAGTAAATAAAGTTATTGAACACCACTGCTTACTAAATCTTGTTTGACGCGATCGCCCCCGTCTGTATTTCGCTCGAAACCTCTGGGTTAGCCCTACCTAAACCATTGGTACAAGCCTTTCGCCGATCCGAAATTCCTACAAGGGCAACAGTAGATACAATGATTATTAAAACTGCCACGAAACTGTCCCTAGTACTGTAAACGGCGCGCCAGGAAACACAGTGCTCCTACCATAGGCACTTTCAAAATAATTCACATCAAACAAGTTCTTAATATTCAGCCCGACTCGCCAGTTGTCACGGCGGTAATAAATCAGTGCATCGGTTCGCACATAACTGGGCAAAGTGAATGTATTCTCCAAGTCTCCCTGGCGATCGCCCACGAAAAATAATCCCCCGCCTAATCCAAAACCTTTCAAACCTCCAGCTTGGATTTCATAGGTTGTCCATAAAGAAGCACTGTTTCGGGCAACATTACTTGGTTCATTCCCCTTGTACTCTGGTCTGGTATCTTCAGTAATTTCCGGATCGATATAAGTATAACTAGCGATGATTTTCCATCCGGGCAAGATTTCTCCAGCGACATCAAACTCAATGCCACGAGAGCGTTGTTCGCCCACCTGGAGGCTATTTAGCGGATTCACTGGATCGCTAACAACAAGATTTTGCTTGGTAAGTTGGTAAGCCGCCAGTGTTGCTGCAAGTTTGCCATCCAAAAATTCACTCTTGACGCCAACTTCAAATTGTTCGCCTGTAGTTGGCTCGAATGGAGTATCGTCAGCATTTCTGTAGAAAGCGATAGAGGGTTGAAATGAACGACTATAGCTGGCGTATAAAGAGACTGGTTGAATGGGTTGGTAAACAATGCCAATGCGAGGGCTAAAGGCAGTATCTTCTTGATCGTTTGAGATACCAGCTACTGCATCCTCATAAGAGGCTTGTGCAAAATCAAAGCGACCACCTAGCAAAATCTTGAACTGATCTCCAATTGAGATCAAATCCTGGGCATAGACACCAATTAAATTTTGAGGAAATTCTTGGTCTTGAACTATTGTATTAAATTGAAGTGAAGGTTGGTCATAATTTGGGTTGAAAAAATCGATGGATGGCAAGGCGGGTGTTGAAGAGAATATCTTGCGGGTGAAATTAATCCTACTTAAATCCAAGCCGAAGAGTAAATCGTGCTTAACTATGCCAGTCTGGATAGTTCCAAGAACATCAGTTTGCAAATAATAATTCCGTGACTTAGCTTTATCAAATCTAGCCTCACGATCCAATGTCCGATTGTCTGCTTGCAGTCCTAAATTATAGTCAAAAGCCTCCTGATAATCTTCAAGTTCAGCTCTGAATCCATTGCGGATTGACCAGTTATCACTAAATTTGTGTTGAAAGCGATAGCCGAGTACAACAACATCACGTTCTAGTTTCAAATCTGGGTCATCGACATACCGGGAGCGGGGGACTCGTCCTAAAGGGCTATCAAAAACTGAGCCATCGGCAGGAATACCTGAGTACGATACTTTGGAGGTATTGAGATACTCAGCTTCTAATGTTAGGCTTGTATTCTTACCAAAATCAAAACTAATGACTGGCGCTACAAACACTTGCTTTGTTTTCACAAAATCCACAAAGCTACCAGAGTTTTGATATGCTGCATTCAAACGGTAGCGAATCGTTTTGTCGGCCCCCAAAAGGCAACGCCTACATCAGTTTTTGAGTGATGCGATCGCGCAGTTGATAATTACTAATGAGTAACCCTAATCCCTCTCGCAATTCAATCTCTCGGCAATATCCTTTACCAAACTGAGATGGATATTGCCAAATCATGTCAAACTCATCTGAGGGGTCGTAGCGTTGCTTGCTTGGTTCATCTTCAAAAAAGATTTCCCAGAAGTAATTCCGTGAAATGAAGATGGTCATTTTGGAACTGAGCGATAATTGCAATATTTGCAATAGTTTCTCATAAAGTGGGTGTAAAGTGATGTCTATTGATAAGCTGAGGAAGCGTCTGTGCTTTTGTCAGTGTCCCTGAGCAGTTAGACAGTAAATGTATAAATGTAATTAAGTTGCCAGAACCTAGACAGCTTAAGCATTCTCATCAGATGCTTTTTCTGCAACAGATTTTAAGCGGCTAGCTCTGATTTTCCTGATGCGATCGCTATTGCGAACACCACCCGCCATTTCATATTCGCAGCTATCTTTGCCGTACTTGATAGCAACTACCATTAACATCTTCTCACAAAGCTGACTCAAGTTTTTTTCCATCTCTTCAATTTCAGTTTTAGAAGAATCAACCACAGACAGAGCAGTATTATAAACATCAATCTTGTTACGTAACTGGTCAATTGACGCAATCAGTTTTTCTAGACTATAATCCTCATCAAATTTGATATCTGGAACAATCGATTTCAGACCAGCAGACCTAATCTGAGCTTTTTCTAAGATGCGGGATGTTCTTTTTTGACGAGCCATAAATTTGTTTTTTTAAGATGCTTCTAGAGCTAGCTTGCCTTAATTAACCAGCATAGAGGTTCAGCAAAATTCACAATTTTTTCTGATAAAATTTTCAAGTAATACCAGTAGTTTTTCGGTATTTTATAGAAAGTCGGCAAAAAACTTTATTTCCTTGTGGGTAGAGAAGGATAGCTGCCCCCTGACTTGGGGCATTGGGCATTATTAGACTTCTTGCAGAAATCGGGAAAAGGGTAAGGGGAAAAATAAAGATGCACTTCTTTAGCCACAAGAGCGCAAAAGTAACTTTTGCTTATAGGTGTATTGATTTTTCCCCTATTGTTACCAGAAAGACCGCTACTGTCGCGAGAAAGACCGCTACTGTCGCGAGAAAGACCACTACTGTTGCAAGAAAGACCGCTACTGTCGCGAGGGAGACCGCTACCGTCATGAAGGAGACCGCTACCGTTGCGAGAAAGACTACTACTGTTACGAGGAAGACTGCTACTGTTGTGAGAAAGACCGCTACCGTCGCGAGAAAGACTGCTACCGTCGCGAGAAAGACTGCTACCGTCGCGAGAAAGACTGCTACTGTCGCGAGAAAGACCGCTACCGTCACGAGGGAGACTACTTCATCGGTAATCTGTAACGTAAAAAAAGTATTTGCCAAAAAGCTAGGGTTTTTGCCAGATAAAGAAAACCGAGTTCTTACAGCAGAATTCAAGTATTTAAACCACATCTGTTATAGGGGCGCAAGGCCTTGCGCCCCTACCGCGTGGTCTATTTACCTGAAAATAGCTGTAATTTTGGATAAAGTCGAGCTAAGAGGTTGTTTGAAAAGTGATAAGTAATACCAATTTGAAAAAAGAATGCGACAAATAGACCATTTGTAGAGACGCGATTCATCGCGTCTTTACCCTTTGGATGTGTTGCAATCATTAATTAAATTGGTATAACAAAGTCAGCAAGTTAAAACTCCCAGGAAATCGACCCTACGACAGTCAACGGATCGCCTGGGAATACACGCGTCTGGTTCTGGGAACTTTCAAAATAGTCAACGTCAAACAGATTCCTGACATTGAGTGCGGCTCGAAAACCTCCCTGATTGTAGAAGATAGCAGCATCCGTGCGTACATAACTTGGTACAGTAAACGTGTTGTCTAAGTCTCCCTGGCGTTAGCGCAGCTCGCCGCAGGCATCGCCGATGTAGAATAATCCCAAGCTCAACCCTAACCACTTGAAATTGCCGGATTGAATTTCATAGGTTGTCCATAAATTCAAGCTATGTTCGGGGACATTATTCAAGCGGTTGCCAACGGCAAACGTATTATCTTTCGTGATTGTTGCGTTTGTGTAAGCGTAGCCAGCAAAAATGTTCCATCCCGGCAAGATTTCACCCGACACATCCAACTCAATCCCTTGACTGTTCTGTTCGCCTGTTTGAATAGAAAAGTCAGGATTTCTGGGATCAGTAGTTTCAACGTTTGATCGTGTCAGGTCATAAAACGCTAGCGTTGCAGACAGTCGCTCACTCAAATCTGCTTTGACACCTACCTCGTACTGAGTGGTACGTTCCGGCTGAAATACCGTGTTATCAAATGATCTGCCGATGTCTTGTTCAAACCCACGGCTATAGCTAGCGTAGAGTGAAATTGGTTTTATGGGTTGATAGACAATACCAACTCGCGGGCTGAAGGCTTCGTCTTGTTGAAAACTGCTCGTCGATGCAATAAAATCTTCACCCTTTTGGCTTGCAATATCAAAGCGCCCGCCCAGAAGCAGTTTGAGGTTCTCTGCAAGGGTGATTTGGTCTTGAATATAGATGCCCAATTGGTCTTGTGTGGTTAAATCTTTCCTCGGATCGGTGGGCGATCCCAAAGGTTGACCATACACAGGATTGAACAAGTCGAGTGGAGCAGTCGACCGAGTAAAACTAGAGAACAAAGTTTCCGTCCTAGATATATTGAAACCAGTCACTAGTTGATGTTGAATACCACCTGTGGCAAATCTACCAACAATATAGTTGTCTAAGTTGTAGACATTGTAATAGTCGTTTGCTGCCTGAAAAGTTCTACTTATGGTACGGTCATCTAACACCCCAACACTATAGACGTGCCTGGGAGTATTTCTGAGGAAAAAATGCCCCTGGAAAGCACTACGCACTTCCCAGTTCTTGCTAAAGCTATGCTCTAAGTTATAACCAATACGATACGCTTGACGAATATCTGCGTCTGAAGGTTCACCAACATAGCGACTGCGAGAAATCTTGCCATTGGGATTGGGCAATACGCTTCCCACTGCTGGGATACCTTGGTCGAATGGTTGGGCTGCATATAAATATTCGGCTTCCAAGGTAAGCTTTGTGCGATCGCTAATCTGCCAGCTTAAAACAGGAGCAACAAGATAACGCCCAAAAACGTTTTCAACCACTCATACTTCGTACAGCCATATAATTCAATCGCCACCCAGCTATCTGCTCCACAGATTACTGCACAAATCGCAATAGTCAAAATATCAATTAACTTGTGTCGTTTTGTGCGATCTATTCGTGGGTCTGACATTTGTGCAAAGAAGTCAGCAATGGTAATTTTGGGCTTGAGCTTCACGCCTTCCTTGGGCAATATTCCTACTTTTACAATGACTTTACCATCAAAGCTTCATTGCTCAACCTCCATACCATCAGCGAACGCTGCCTTTATCTATTTGCTAGTATTTATGTACTATATTTAGATGTGTTTGCCCTGCTTATGCGACTGGCTTAATTTTTGACTCACTAAAATAAAACTTTTCAAACACCCTCTGAAACAGTGACTTTAGTCATGGCTAAACTTGTGACTTTATTCAGTGGTGGTTTCTGTAAAGAGGTTAATATAATGATCGTGACATTAAGCACAAGCCTTGACTGTCTTATAAGTATATTTTTGTATACCAATAAGACAATGAGGGCTGAGTTTTGCAGACACGCGCTAATACGTCCACTATACAAAGCAAATTACCACTATATAGGGGACTAAATCATCGTGAAAATCCAACAAATGATTACAGAAGCACTGAGCTTACTTAATAATGCGATCGCCTACTAAGTTAGTCAAAACATAGCAGCAATTTATCCCCAAAAAGCACTGCTGGAAAGTAGCGATCCTTCATTTAATTTGCAGAAGTATGCCTCGGCAAACCTCTGCATTATCCATCAGGATGCCTATATACACAAGTAGATTATTACTGGTTGGAATGGGATGGACAATAAAGTTTACGAATATAGCGAGAACGCCAGCTTTGAAATGACATCAAGGAGAATACCATGACTGATTACATTGACGCATTACTTCTTCCCAACCATCTTCATTGGACGAATATTGGTAGCGATCAGAAAATTCACATTACTTTCAGCTTTAGGCAATCTTCTTCTAAGCTTGGCTTGACTTCATTTAATACCGATCAAATAAACGCTACTCTACGAATCTTACATTTATACGAAAATATTGCCAACATCAAATTTGATCAGGTTGCTGATGGTGATGGTGGCCAAATTCGCTTTGCAGCAGCAAATTTAGGAGAAAAAGAATCGGGTAGTACATTAGGACAAAAAAATATTGGCTCTAATCCAGTGGATGTTCGGCTTAACAATAATCCGTTGATTTTACCTGCTGGATGGGAACAACCGATTGAGGGGAATTCAACCTTTAAGACCTTAATCCATGAAATTGGTCATGCACTAGGACTCAAACATCCTGGCAACTATAATGCTAGTGGGGGAGGAACATCTCCCCCTTACTTGCCCGCTAATCAGGATAACTGGCAGTACACTGTCATGTCCTACAATGGTGTTGATTTAGGGGGTGGAAAGATTTCTGGGACTCATTACAATGGCAGCAATGCTATTCCTTCAGCTCCGCAACTCTACGACATCGCAGCCATTCAGCGTCTTTATGGTGCTAACATGGCTAACTCCACAGGGAATGACACCTACGTTTTCGATTGGGCTTCTAATAAGGCTTATGTGCAAACCATCTGGGATGCTGGCGGTATAGACACTATCGATGCCAGTAAACAAACCCTTGATGCTAAAATCGATTTGTATAACGGTCACTTCAGTTCCATTGGTTCAAAAGCAGATGGCAGCAATATAAGAGCCACTAATAATTTGGCAATCGCCTTTAATACAATTATTGAAAATGCCAAAGGTGGTTTAGGAAATGATACGCTCTTCGGCAATGATACGAGTAATGTCATTGATGGGAATGCTGGCAATGATTTCCTTGAAGGTAAAGGAGGAAATGATATCCTCAATGGAGGAATCGGTATTGATACCGTTCAAGAAGTAAGAGATGACAACATGACACTTGTTGGTGATATCAACAGTGCCTTTTTGTTCAAAAGCGCAGCTAGCAATTCTGACAATATAGATTTCCTTATCAGTATCGAGCAAGCTAAATTAATCGGTGGCAATAGCAACAATAAAATTGATGCTTCCAAATTTAGTGGCAATGTCACGATTGATGGAAGAGGTGGAAATGATACCCTGCTTGGGGGTAGTAAGGACGACTTCATAACAAGTGACTCCGGCGACGACATTATCGATGGTGGCGGCGGGACTGACACCCTCAGCGAAAATGCTGATACTAATTTCTTCTTGACCAGCCAAACATCTACCAATGCAACCCTTCAATCTAACATTACAGGTTACGATCATCTCACCAATGTTGAAAAGGTGCAGTTAATCGGTGGCAATAGTAATAATGTTATAGATGCCACTGGTTTCCTTGGGCAAGTTACCCTTACGGGTGAGAAAGGAACTAACTTTTTGACCGGGGGACTCGGCATTGATACCGTTCAAGAATCTGAAGATAGTGATTTTTTCTTAATTGACTCTACTCTGATCTTTAATGGTGGGTCTGATAATCTCACTAATATTGAGCAGGCTAATCTAACTGGAGGCAATGGAGATAACCAGATTAACGTCGTTTTATCTACTATCGGGTCTGTCACTCTTAATGGTGGTGCTGGCAATGATACCCTTGTCGGCAATGATACTAGTAATGTCATTAACGGGAATGCTGATAATGATTTCCTTGCAGGTGAAGGAGGGAGTGATATCCTCAATGGAGGAATCGGCATTGATACCGTTCAAGAAGTAAGAGATGACAACATGACACTTGTTGGTGATATCAACAGTGCCTTTTTGCTCAAAAGCGCAGCTAGCAATTCTGATAATATAGATTTCCTTACCAGTATCGAGCAAGCTAAATTAATCGGTGGCAATAGCAACAATAAAATTGATGCTTCCAAATTTAGTGGCAATGTCACGATTGATGGAAGAGGTGGAAATGATACCCTGCTTGGGGGTAGTAAGGACGACTTCATAACAAGTGACTCCGGCGACGACATTATCGATGGTGGCGGCGGGACTGACACCCTCAGCGAAAATGCTGATACTAATTTCTTCTTGACCAGCCAAACATCTACCAATGCAACCCTTCAATCTAACATTACAGGTTACGATCATCTCACCAATGTTGAAAAGGTGCAGTTAATCGGTGGCAATAGTAATAATGTTATAGATGCCACTGGTTTCCTTGGGCAAGTTACCCTTACGGGTGAGAAAGGAACTAACTTTTTGACCGGGGGACTCGGCATTGATACCGTTCAAGAATCTGAAGATAGTGATTTTTTCTTAATTGACTCTACTCTGATCTTTAATGGTGGGTCTGATAATCTCACTAATATTGAGCAGGCTAATCTAACTGGAGGCAATGGAGATAACCAGATTAACGTCGTTTTATCTACTATCGGGTCTGTCACTCTTAATGGTGGTGCTGGCAATGATACCCTTGTCGGAGCAAGTCATAATGATATTTTGATTGGAGGAACTGGCTCTAATACTCTTGATGGGGGAGGCGGGATTGATACCGTCAAAGAATCTGGAGGGTCTTTTAGTCTAAATAATGCATCTCTCAGTGATGACCACAGCAACGTTTTCGATCATCTCTTTAGTATCGAGCAGGCTGATCTCACTGGAAGTGACAAAGATGACAAGTTTAGTGCCGTTACCTTCAATCTGGGGTCGGTTACCCTTGATGGAGGAATAGGAAATGATACTCTCATAGGAGGACAAAAAGATGATAACTTGATTGGTGGACAAGATAACGATATCCTTTATGGAGAACTTGGCAATGACAGTTTAGCTGGTGGACTTGGCAATGACAGTTTAGCTGGTGGACTTGGCAATGACAGTTTAGCTGGTGGACTTGGCAAGGATTTATTAATTGGAACATCATATCTTGGAGTAGGGGAAGTTGATACTCTGACAGGCGGTAGTGATTCAGATACTTTTGTTTTGGCTCGGCGTCTTAACACTCCTATTCCCCGCTCAGTTTCCCTTTACAATGATGGCAATGCTTCAACTAGCGGTTTGAATGATTTCGCACTTATTACTGACTTCGACACCACTCAAGACACGATTCGGCTCTCGAACACCTTAAAAAATTCTTATGTTCTTGACAAAGAATCAATTTCTTTTGGTGATGCAACTAAGCAAGATACAGGGATATTCTTGAAAACAACTGACCAAACCAATGAGCTAGTTGGTATTATATCAGATATATCTAATCTGAGTTTGAGTTCATCTTATTTCACTTATATCTAATAAATAGTGTGTAGGAAATATCAGGTGGTGAGCAAGTATTGCTCACCACCTATAACATAGATTCAGTAATAAAACGTGAGGTTGGAAAACCGGATTTTTTGGTCATTGAGATTCAGTTATAGGTATTGGCTCAACTTTGCTGAATTCAGCCTTCTTCAGTTCGATAAAAATCTGTAAAACTCTTGAATTTTCTGTATTAGCAATCTTGAATCCCAGGCAGATAATAGGGATATAGCTGAAAGCTTTCGAGCGACGTTTACGAACTCGTGGTTCACTTCTTGTGGGGCGAGCGCTGACAGGCTTGTGGGCAATAACTTTTAGTAAAGTACGATAAATTTGCTGACGTTTTGTGGAAGCTGCGGCTAACAATTCGGGAATAAAGTTATTTAAATGATGGCGAGTGCCTTGGAGTGATAAGCGCAATGGAGGAGTAGCGTAAGTAGTACCTGCTGACCTTCTCGAAATAGGTTATTATATTCTTTAAATGTCAGAGTTTCCATCAATATATATCATCAACAAATTTGACTTGTGAGAAAAGCTAATAAATATTCTCAATAAGTAAATTATAAACTGTGCTGGACAAAGACGAATCTAGGTGTAGCGATGCCTTCTCTTCTCCCAAGGGGAGACGCTACGCGAACGAGAGGCTTCGCCAACGGCAACGTCTTCTCCTTCTCCTATCGGAGACGCTGCGCGAACAAAGACGCTAACGCGTAGCTTGCTTCTCCGTAGGAGTACGACGAACGCCACTGTAAGTACGACTTTTTTTGAGAAACTGAGGGCGATCGCTTTACCATTAACATGTATTCTCAAGCTGAGGAAGAAAAAGGCGATCGCCATGCAAGCCAACACAAAACTGCCAACAAATAGTTGGGTTTAGTTAGGTAGATTCTCAATCTCATCTGCTGCATGATTTGCTTAGATGAGAATAATTGTATCTTTTAGAATTGCTGACTGGAGTATCAAAGGCAAGGGCGATCGCTCCAGGCAACCAAAGAACCATGCTAAACTCGCTTAGTGTTCATTGGGCGATTTTCTGATGGAGATACTATGCACTCACTCGATGCCAAAATCATTACTCTTTTTTAAAACTCCCACCGAATCGTTCCCTGCACCGTCAATGGCTCACCAGGGTAAACATTTACGCTGTTCACTGCCGACGCAAAATAGTCAACATCAAACAAGTTCTTGACATTCAGTGCAGCGCGGAATCGGTCGCGTTTGTAGAAGATGGCAGCATCAGTTGTAACATAGCTAGGCAATCGAAATGTGTTGGCTAAATCCCCAAACCTCTCTCCCACAAAGAAGAATCCTAAGCCAAACCCCAAGCCTTGCAACGCACCTTGCTGAATTTCATAGCTCGTCCACAGATTAAAGGCGTTTTTGGGGACATTGTTCAAGCGATTATCCACAGGAATCGTGTTGTCTTGTGTGGTGCGTGCGTCGGTGTAGGAATAGCCTGCAATAATGTTCCATCCCGGCAAGATTTCTCCGGCTAGACTCAGTTCAATGCCCCGACTACGTTGTTCCCCCGTTTGGATGGAAAAACCTGATGGTATCCCAGGTCTATTATCAGTTGTCAAGACATTCGAGCGCGTCAGGTCAAAGAAGGCAAGCGTCGTGGAGAGCCGATCATTCAAGTCCGCCTTCACCCCGACTTCGTACTGAGTGCCCCGTTCCGGTTGAAAGGCACTGCCTTCAAAGGTAGCTCCGGTGGCTGGGACAAATGCTCGACTATAGTTGACATAGAGCGAAATTGGCGTAATCGGCTGATAGACAATGCCTACACGGGGACTAAAGGCATTGTCAGAGACTTCTGGTGCTGTATTGCCTCGGATATTGGCGCTGTTCAATGTTTGGGTTCGGGAGCTACTGTTGAAGGTATCAAACCGCCCACCGAGGAGCAGTTTCAAATTGTCAGCTAGCGTCACCTGATCTTGAACATAAATACCCAGTGCATCTGTTTTGCTGTAACTATCAGTGCTGTTGGTAAAAGCACCAATAGGGCGACCGTATACTGGGTTGAATAGGTCAATGGGAGCGGCTCGGTATGAAGTATTAAAGAACCCGCCTTCCTGTCTAGTGAGATTAAACCCCGTGACAAGTTGATGCCGAATGCTGCCTGTAGAAAATTGACCGACAACGTAAGTGTCAACGTTGAAGAATCGATTGAAACTGTCATCAAGCGTGGCAAAGGTTCTACTTAAAGTACGATAGTCTGCTGCTAATGCAGCGTTGGCAGTCAATCTCCCGATACGATCGACCTGCGAAAATTTAAAGGCGTTGCGGATTTGCCAGTTCTCGCTAAACCGATGTTCCAGATCGTAGCCAACTCGAATGGCATAGGAATTGTCAAAGTCATCCGGTTTGACAAGGTTGCGGTTGCGCGGTATCCTGCCATTGGGATTGGGCAACACAGCGCCCGCAGCGGGAAATCCTTGCTGACCATTTGATTTTGGTCGAGCGAAATACTCAGCCTCTAGAGTCAATTTGGTGCGATCGCCAATCTGCCAGGTGAGGACAGGGGCAACAAAGTATTGCTGCTCATCATAAAAGTCAACGAAGCTTTCTGTGGTCAGAGCCGCCAGATTTAGCCGATACAACACGGTTTTGCTGTCATTAAGTGGACCACTCAGGTCAACCGCACCGCGATAAAAATCGTAGCTTCCCGCAGAGAACTCTACTGAGTAGAACGGATCGCGCAGGGGTTGTTTAGTCACCAGATTGATCACCCCGCCGAGCGACCCTTGACCATACAGAACAGAGGCGGGACCCTTGAGTACGTCAATCCGCTCAATGTTAGCGACATTAAAACCAGCAGAATAGTTAAAAGGGTCTCTCAACCCATTCCTCAAGATATCGTTGTTAGCACTAAAGCCTCGGATCGCAGGTACTGCAAACTGCCCACGGGTTGGTTGAGAAGTTCCCTGTGCCACACCCGGTACGTTTCTCAAGGCTTCACTTAGGGTCGTTACTTGCTGGTCTTCCAGCACTTGCTGGGGTACTACTTGGATTGATTGGGGAATGTCGCGTAGCGGGGTATCAGTTTTAGTTGCACTTGAGGCATCAGGCACACGGTATCCATCTTGCTCGCCTGTCACGACTAACTCAATCGGTTCATCACCAGTTGATGGTTGAGTTGGTTGTGTCTGGTTTTCCGGTGGCTGTGCTTGCAGCGGCTGTGTTGCCGTTGCTGTAGTTGCTACTGCAAAAACTAGCCCTGCATCATCATCGTATAACTCAACGGTTGGTAAAATTGCAACACCCACTACCGTCACTCGCACAGTATTTGCGTCAATATTCTGTGCTGTTATTTCAGTAATTCCCTCAGTTGGTTTTTGAGAACGGAATGTAAAAGCTTCACCTGAAGGTAAACGTAACTGCCCACCAGCTACATCTACAATAAAGTTATTACCCGTACTGCGATTTGTTACTTGTAGTTGAGTACCAATAGGTGTCTCTAAAATTACCTCTACACCTTTAGAAGTAGGATTAGCTTTCACGGACGTTATTGGTATAACTTCACCCCCAAGTTTTGAGGGGTTACTTGGTGTTGGCGACTGTACGAGCATTTGGGCGCTAGTGCTAGGACGCTCAAGTTCACTCAGTTGTTGAATCCTGCTTTGGGTTTGCTTTCTCGATCCTACTTTGTCTTGGGTAGCTATATTATAATTCACCTCTTTTTTCAGGAGTTTGTATAGGCGCAGCCCACCATAGGCATCGCCTCGATCGCCCACCCTTTGAGCCGATGTCGCTAAATTTTCCCAATTTTGTACTCCTTTTCCTTGGGCCCAAACAGGCCCAATGCCCAACACCAGCAAATAACTAGCCACCAAACCTAGCCACTGCAACTGATTCATTATGACTCCACACACCCAACAAGAATTCTTCTCAATAAATAGAGAATACAGGTGAGCTGAAATCACAGAAAGTGCTTTTTGCAGCTAGAAGAACTTTTTTTTAGCACTAGAGGAACTTTTTCCATTGCTTTTGATAGAGTTTGGGAGTCAGACCAAATTTCTTGCTAAAGGCTTTGGCAAAATAGCTGTTACCAAACCCCACGGCATTAGCCACTTCAGTCACTTTCATCTCTTTGGCTTCCAAAAGTTGACGCGCTTGTTCTAGCCGATAGTCATGCAGGTAACTAAACGCAGGTTTGCCAAACACTTGACGAAATCCTTCTTTAAGTGTGCGGCTATTTAATTCCACCTGTTGAGCCAATTCCATTAAGGTTGGAGGATTATCCAATCGTTGCAGCAGCAATTCTCTAGCACGGTAAATTCTGTCTGCTACATCTGGCTTCAAGGAGTGAGCATTCTCGTTGCTATTCCTGATTTCAAGTTCCTGCTCAATGACCAGCGCCATTAACTCCAGCACTTTGCTCTCCAGATACAGCCGCTTGTTTAAGCCCTGGTAGGGACAGTGGAGAATCTGCCGTAAGGGAATTTGCATCGCCGGAGTAATTGTTCCAGCACGGGCGTAATATTCCTGAGTTGTCTGTCGAATTAGATGCTTTAGACTCAGTTGTAGTTCTCCGAATGGATCTCCAGTGAAGGAGCAAAATAACTTTGGGTCGATTTCGATATTAACCCCTTGACAGTAGTGTTTTGCTGACCGCTCACAAATCTCTTGGGGTGCTGTCCCGCTGCCAGAAAAGAAGTATTGTCCAGCAAAGTATTGTCCAGCCCCTGCGATCGTGAAACGCTCCTCATGGGTGCTTCGCAGTTCTTTCGTTCCTGAAAGGAAGAAGGTAAATTCTAAACCATGCTCTGGCTCTGTAACTCTGGCAATCAAATCGTCATGGAACTGGATGTTACTAATCATGATTCCCAACCCTTCTCGCAGTTGGATGATTCGGCACTGCCCATTGCCCAGTCGGGAAGGATACTGCCAAAGCACATCTAACGGATCGAATGGATCGAAAGGGCGTTTGGTATGTTTTGTCTCTAACAATTCTTCTAAGTAAGAAGTTCCTGAAATGGTGAGGGTCATGGTGAGAGTTGGGTTTAGTTAGGTAGATTCTCAATCTCATCTGCTGCATGATTTTTAGATGAGAATAATTTCTATCTTTATAGAATCGCCTGACTGGAGTATCAAAGGCAAGGGCGATCGCTATCAATGCTTGCTTGGCCTGTAACTCTATCAACCCGTATAAGCGGTACACTTGTTAAAAATTTGTTGCTTTTGCAGATATCACGCTTCAAAATATGCTTTAATGCAGAGGTCGGTTTTGATAGGGAGCAGCCATCATATCGTGTCTGGTTAAAGACTTATCATCTAGACCGCAGAGGGCAGGGGGCAGGGAGCAGGGGCAAAGAAGGTTTCATGCTTTTTGCACAGATGCGAAAATTATAACTAATTAAGCGGACATGATATCAGCCGCAAGGGGGAAAGTCCGGTGTAAATCCGGCTAGGTTTTACGTCGCATACACCAGATGTTTCACTTTATATAGCAAAATTCAACATGATATAGAAAGACCCTTTTTAAACAGCCTCTAAAGAAAAGCGATGTCTACGACGGGCTACGCCTACGCAGATGACGGAGTACTTACTGTAGGGTGTGTCAAGAAAGAGTCACCCTTAAGAATCTAAACAATTATTTGTACTGACGCACCCTACTAACTCTGAATAGTTAAGTTTAAATATATCGTCGACAGTATTTTGCATACTAGGCATAAAACATCAAAACTGTATGGCGATCGTATTTATCGCATTTAGTAATTACTGCGGCTCAATACACACATCAAATTGTCACTACGAATCAGTTTGACGATCAGGAGCGGCTGAGTACGGAGTATGATCGATATTAGTTTGACGCGCAGTACGCTTGCGTTGGCGTAGCCGCTCGGAGACATCGCTTTTACGAGTCCCTCCAGCCATTTGATATTCATGGCTATTGTTACCAAACTTATAAGCAACGCCAAGCAAAATTTGCTGAGAGTAGTCTGCTAAATCTTTTTCTTTTTCAGTGATCTGAGTTGATAAGACATCAATAGTAGAGAGGATAGTATTGTAGGTTTCTAGAGATTGACTGAGGTCTGCAATTCTATCAGTATAATCTTTAACTGTTAAACCTACTCCGACATCTAGCGTTGGACTAATGGATTTAACACAGGCTAGACGCATTTGAGCCTTATTGAGAACACCTGAATTGCGTTTTTGTCTTGCCATAATTGATACTCATTGTTTAAACTTCTCATAACTCTATAGTGGACAATTGTTTCCCAAATTGTCATACGTAAAATTATTGATTTTTGTCAAAAAAATAACCCTTAGCCTTGTGAAACAAATGTCAAGGCAGAAGTTGCTCTTGGCTGCGCGAAACAGGGAAACGTCATGGCAGAAGTTACTTCTGGGACGACAGAAGTTGCTTTTGGCTGCGCGAAACACGGAAACGTCACGGCAGAAGTTACTTCCGGGACAACAGAAGTTACTTTTGGCTGCGCGAAACACGGAAACGTCACGGCAGAAGTTACTTCCAAGACGACAGAAGTTGCTTTTGGCTGCACAAAACACAAAAGTCTTCTCTTGGCACGAGTGTTTAAAGATCTGAATACTCAGATCCCCAACTTTTTTAAAAAGTTGGGGATCTAGCATCTGAGCATTTTATATTTAATTTAGTTGATTTATTAATATCTTCGCTAATTTACGAGGGTTCAACGCTCGTAGAAACGGGATGAATACGACCTAAAAAAGTAAGCCTGGCAAAAATCTGGGTTAATAAAATAGGCTCAGGGATTTCAGTCTCGCATTTTTAACATTTCAGGAACATATCGAAACCCACGATAGTAAGCCTTAAGATCGATAATGCCGGAGTCAGGATTGTGTTGAGGAAAATTTAATACCATTTCTTTGTGAGGCTGCGCCAAATTTTCTTTTTTCCTTTGTGACGGCAGTCGCTCATGGGGGAAACCCCCATCGCCCTTGGCGTCTCCCCTTGGGAGAAGACCGCGCTGCCTCTCCTTTGCGGCCTTTGCGGTTCGTTCCTTATATAATTTGGCGCATCTTTATACAGAATTGGTATAAGAGTTGATGATAAGATAAATTGACCATAAAGAATGCTAGATTAGCAGCATTAGTTACGGCAGTTTGGCTTAAATTCATAAAATGCTTACTACTCCAAAACTGTTTAGCATCTCGAAATTAAATCCTGCCAGCAAATATACTTCATTCTTTTGCCAGAAATGTTTCCGAAAAAACAGCCAAAACAAAGTTACCAAGGTATTTCTGTATGAAAAAATCAAAGGCATAGTGCGATAACTGCCACCAATCCTTTGACGCATCTTTGTAGCCTTTATCTGCGGCAGGAGGCATTGTAACAATGATAAGATATCAAGCATGGGTGGCAAGTGGTTTTTGAATTGTCGTTGTCAGAGACAATGACTCTATTACGAAACGCCTTACCTCTTCATCCTCTTATTTTGGCAACGGTATTTAGAAGAGACTGGATTTTATGAATAACAACCCTCCTACCACTCCTGCACAATGTCCTTTCCGTGGAAGCCGCATTGGCGGTGCGCTCGGCTCCAAGCCACAAACTGATGATTGGTGGCCAAACCGACTTCAGGTCGAGCTGCTTCACCAAAATTTGCCCCAAGCTAATCCGCTGCAAGATTTCGATTACAAGGGAGCCTTTGCGAAAATTGACTTTGAACAGTTGAAAAGCGATATCAAAGCGCTGCTGACCGATTCGCAGGACTGGTGGCCAGCCGACTATGGTAATTATGGACCTCAGATGATTCGCATGGCGTGGCACGCCGCAGGCACCTACCGGATCGCAGACGGTCGGGGCGGAGCGAGTCAGGGTATGCAACGCTTTGCACCAATCAATTCGTGGTGGGATAATGGGAACACAGATAAATCACGACGGCTGCTCTGGCCCATCAAGCAGAAATATGGTGCGGCAATAAGCTGGGCTGATTTGATGAGTCTGACTGGCAACTGCGCGCTCGAAATCATGGGGTTTAAGACCTTCGGTTTTGGTGGCGGTCGCATTGATGCCTGGGAGGCAGACCGCGCGACATACTGGGGGCCGGAGTTCTGGAACGGCGATCCGGTTGAGGATATCAAAGAACACCCAGGTCATCCTGATGAGATGGTCACTCGCACGATTCGGTGGGTTGGGAAGCCGAATGAGGAATACTACGACCTTGAGAACCCGCTAGCAGCTTCGCACCAGGCGCTAATTTACGTCAATCCAGAGGGTCCAAACGGCGAAGGCGACCCCCATGGCTCAGCGCGAGACATTCGCGAGACGTTTGCGCGGATGGGCATGAATGACGAAGAGACTGTCGCGCTGATTGCAGGTGGTCATGCCTTTGGCAAAAGTCACGGCATGGTCTCGCCGGACAAGATCGGTCCAGCGCCGGAAGCCGCGCCGATTCAGGCTATGGGTTTGGGGTGGCAGAACCCTGAAGGCACTGGATTTGCCGAATATACGATGACGAACGGGATCGAAGGATCGTGGACTCCAAACCCAATCCAGTGGGACAACAGTTACCTAACTAATCTTTTTAAGTACGACTGGGAACAGACAAAGAGTCCAGTAGGTGCCATTCAGTGGAAGCCGAGCAATCCTGATGCGCCAAAGACACCAGATGCCCATCAACAGGGCGTTGAGCACCCGTTAATGATGATGACTTCGGACATTGCCTTGAAGGTCGATCCGGTCTATTACGAGGTCTGTCAGCGCTTCTTGGGTGACTTCGATTACTTCAGCGATGCGTTCGCGCGCGCCTGGTATAAGCTGATCCATCGAGATATGGGGCCGAAAACGCGCTATCTTGGTCCGGAAATCCCAGAGGAAGATCTGATCTGGCAAGATCCAATTCCAGCACTGGATCACGAGGTCGTTGATGTCGCCGATATCAATTCTCTCAAGGATAAGATTTTAGCGAGTGGGATCTCTGTTTCGGCGCTTGTGTCAGCCGCTTGGTCAGCCGCGTCGAGCCACCGCCATTCTGATAAGCGCGGCGGCGCAAACGGAGGACGTATTCGCCTCAATCCCCAGAAAGACTGGGAAATGAACCGCCCGCAAGAGCTAGGCGAGGTACTATTAACCCTTGAGGGAATTCAGGCGGACTTTAACGCTGCTCAGTCGGGTAGCAAAAAAATCTCGATCGCAGACCTAATCGTCCTCGGTGGCTGTGCTGCGGTCGAAAAAGCCGCGCAAGACGCTGGGGTTTCTGTTACCGTCCCGTTTACTCCGGGTCGGATGGATACGACTCAGGAACTGACAGATGTTGAAATGTTTAATTGGCTGAAGCCAGTTTCGGACGGTTTTAGAAATTATCACAATGAGGCGGTCGGCTATAAAGTGAAGCCGGAGCGGATCTTCCTTGATCGGGCGCAGCTTCTGACGCTGACTGCGCCTGAGTGGACGGCTCTGGTCGGCGGACTTCGCGCCCTCGATCAGAATTGGGACTATTCAAAGCACGGTAGCTTCACTGATCGACCCGGTGTTTTGACCAATGACTTTTTCCGTGTTCTGACCAGTATGGACTATGAGTGGAAGCCAATAGACAATCGTGAGATGCTGTTTAACATCTGCGATCGCAAAACGGGCAAAACGAAGTTCACCGCGACACGTTGCGATCTCATCTTCGGTTCAAACGCGGAGCTTCGTCAAATTGCTGAAGTTTATGGCGCTGATGACGGTCACGAGCGTATGGTTAAGGACTTTGTTGCGGTCTGGAACAAGGTAATGATGCTTGATCGCTTTGACGTTCGCGCTTAACAGACTAGTGGTCTGTCCCATTAATTTTGAGGTGTAGAAAACAAACTATGAGGCACACTTGGCAGACTACTAGGTGCAAGACCACTCCCAGTAAAAAAATACTTTCCGCCATTAAAGGTCATAGAACTTTTTTGATACATATGCCGAGTTTCTGCAACTCCTGAAAGGATGCGCCAACCAGACCACAGCACAATTCCTGTAATGCTAAGAATCAACAGCATAAAAGCTACAATGCCGACAATGATTGTGCCGATTTCACCTGCAAGGAGTTGATAGTGGAGTTTGAAAGTCCAGCTGATAATTGTCTCGTCCCAATTATGAGAACCCATAATTATACCCGTGTAGGGATTGACGAGAACTTGGAGAGATTCATTATTTGCGGCTTGTAGCCAAAATCTACAAGGAAAGTAGGGGTCTGGGAGTGTGTTAACGCTTGAGATTTTGATGTCTGGTTGCTTGGCATAGGAAGTTTTGACGGTTTCTAGTACGGATTCTATGGGGAGGCGATCGCCTTTAGGAGTAACTTGTCCAAATTGTTGACTTACTAGAAATTCGTCAATTTCGCGCTGAAATACCAACAAAGAACCAGTCAAGCCGACAATGATTAGCACTAACGCTGCGACTAAGCCAAGGTAGCGGTGTAAAATGCAATGTTTCGGAGTGATTTAGATTTCATGATCATGTTCCTAAGCTATGACTTAGAATCAAATGGAGATTGTTGCAGAAAAACGCTTAGATGAGAATAATTTCTATCTTTATAGAATCGCCTGACTGGAGTATCAAAGGAAGGGTGATCGCTATTAATGCTTGCTTCGCCTGTAACTCTATCAACCCGTACAAGAAGTACACTTGTTAAAAATTTATTGCTTTTGCAGATAGCACGCTGCAAAATATGTTCTAATGCAGAGGTCGGTTCTAATGGGAAGCAGCCATCAGACGCAAGGGGGAAAGTCCGGTGTAAATCCGGCGCTTGGGAGCAACTGTGAAGAGGCTCATCCCTCTGAGTCAGGATGCCCGCCGATGGTTAACTTATTGTTCACACCATCTGCGAGGTACGGATGATAGCTATAGTTGCGCGGCTTTTTCGCGATCAAAAGCTGGTTTTTGGTATTGCTGTAGGCGCGAGTCAATTCTTCTTAATTGCCACTTTAATCATTGCTTGCCATAACACAGCAATCAATATATCTACAAATACTAATAATAGTTGTATTCACAAATACGATAAAAGTACTGATTACTTCCCCAATAAAGTTAAAATTACTCATGCTACAGGTTTGACAATAGAATATCACAAACACTACAAAATAGTCACCATTAAAAATCCTTGGCAAAATACGAAAACAACGTTTCAATATGCTTTAGTTCAATGTGGAACTCCCACACCAAAGGGATTTAATCAAGCACAGGTAATTACAGTTCCCGTGAATTCTATAGTTGCTTTATCTACTACTCATTTACCCCACTTAGCCAAGTTAGGAGTAGTTGATAAGCTGATAGGAGTTAGTAATAGTAAGCAAGTGAATACGCCTGATGTGGTAGAAAGAATCAAAGCAGGTAAAGTGGCGCAAATAGGTAATAATGCCAATGTAGATATAGAGAAATTATTAGAATTAAATCCTGACTTGGTAACAACTTTTGGCACAGGCAATTCCCAAACTGATAACTATGCCAAACTCACAGAGGCAGGTTTGAAAGTGGGGATAAATGCTGAATATATGGAAGATACGCCATTAGGAAGAAGTGAATGGTTGAAATTTACTGCTTTATTTTTTAATAAAGAAGAACAAGCAGAAAAGATATTTAAAGAAATCACTCGTAAATATGAACAAGTAGCTCAAAAAGTCAAATCTGTAAAAAATCCTCCTACAGTATTCGTTGGATTTAACTTTAAAGGTACTTGGTTTATGCCTGGTGGTAAAAGTTATGTAGCCAAATATCTTGCTGATGCGGGTGCAAACTATCTCTGGAGTGCTGATAAATCTTCTAGTAGTCTACCTCTATCTTTTGAAGTTGTTTTAGATCGTGCGGCAAACGCTGACTACTGGTTAAATTTTAGTCAATCTTGGCAGAGTTTACAAGATTTATTAACTGAAGATAATCGCTATGGTGATTTTAAAGCGATGAAAACAGTCAATCTTTATAATAATAATGCTCGTGTTAATGAAAGTGGAGGTAATGATTATTGGGAAGGTGGTATTAATAATCCAGATATCGTTTTAGCGGACTTAATTAAGATATTCCATCCTAAAATATTATTTAATCATCAATTGTTTTATTACCGGAAACTTATTTAAACCTCGAACTTTCACCGATAATCTCCCTTCCGTTCACACAATCCATTTTTAGCTTGCGGTATATGCCCAGTTCTCAAACTTATCATAGATTTATTCGCGGATGAGAAAGTTATATTTAGTGTTGATTATTCTAAAGATATCTGCACTTTATGATATGAGCATCTGCGATCGCACCAAGCTAACTCTACAGACACAGTATTTTAAGCAATGTCAAGATGCTCAAACAGGACTCCCCGCCGTGGGTACCGTGTTCCCAAACCTTAACGGCAAAATTCCTTGCGATCGCATCGTTGATGAACCAGACAACTATATTGAGCGGACATTTTTTAGTACTGCATACTCATTAAAGCATCGTTTGAGTGATAACTGGACAGTGCACAACAGATTTCGCTACGCCACAAGTAGGATCTATATAGAAAAAGCACAGTAATATGTTATTTAGGAAAATTAAAGTTTTCAATATGGATGATATTTACTAATGTTAGGCAAAAAATATCTATTAAAATCCTCACTAATCAACCAAAAAGCATCAGTTCTAAAATTAAGTATTTTTTTAAGCTTACTAATAGGTTTAATATTTACATGTTTATTGGATTTAGCTTTAGGTTCCGTTAATATTCCTATTAATGAAGTAGTTAAAGTTTTGCTCGGACAAGAACCAGAAAAAGCAACATGGGCTAATATTATTCTCAAATTCAGACTACCTAAAGCTTTAACTGCAACTTTGGCAGGTGCAGCTTTAGGTGTAAGTGGCTTGCAAATGCAAACTTTATTTAGAAATCCTTTAGCAGGGCCTTTTGTATTAGGAATTAGTTCTGGTGCAAGTTTAGGTGTAGCGTTAGTTGTGCTGACAGCAAGTGTGACAACACCAACATTATTAGCAGATTTGGGAATCATTAGTGATTTTAGTTTAGTCATAGCTGCAAGTCTGGGTGCAGCATCGGTTTTAGGGGTGATGTTAATTGTTTCTCGCCGACTGCAAGACACAATGACGCTGCTAATTTTAGGTTTGTTGTTTGGTTATGCTACTAGTGCAATTGTGAGTATTTTATTGCAATTTAGCTCCAAAGAACGCATTCAAAGTTATATTATGTGGACTTTTGGCAGTTTTGCTGGCGTGACTTGGAGACAGTTAGTTGTGTTAACTCCAGTGATACTTTTGAGTTTATTGGGAGCATTGTTGCAATCAAAATCTCTGAATGCTCTTTTACTCGGTGAATCTTATGCACGTAGTTTAGGTTTAACAGTGCAGAAAACGCGATTTTATATTATTACTAGTGCATCTATCTTAGCAGGTGCAATTACCGCTTTTTGTGGTCCCATAGCATTTTTAGGTGTGGCAATTCCCCATTTATGTCGCAGTCTTTTTAATACTTCCGACCATCGGATGTTAATCCCTAGTGTAATAATCATGGGTGCAACTTTAGCATTGTTTGCAGATTTGTTTTCCCAACTTTGGGTAAGTCAGATGGTTTTACCTTTAAATGCTGTGACTGCTTTAATTGGTACTCCTGTTGTTACTTGGGTAATTCTGCGGCGTAATTCTCAAAAATCTTTTCCGTCATGAGTGAAGTTAGCTTTTAGAAACGTAAAGGTACAGGGAGTAAGTTATCATTTTGTTTAACCCCACTCATCTGCGTCTAATTGGTTTTAGTACAGGGCGTTTATACCTCAAATCATATCATTTCCGGCTAAAGACTTATCATTTAGAGCGCGGTTATTGCTGGGGGCAGGGAGCAGGGGGAAAAAGGCTTTTCCAATTTTTGCACAGATACGGTAATCATAAGTGATTCACCGGACATAATATCAAATAATCAAACCTGACAAATCTAAAGGCGATCGCCTCTGCTTGTCAATAATGAGTGAGAAATCGTGGTAAATTTATTGCAAATAATTAGTATTAATTTTTGATGATCTACCAGTTGTAAATTATGACTATTACCCCGATACCAGAATGGGATGAATGGTGGGCAGAAGCTGCCAAAAACAGCCTGCAAGAATCATCAGAGCCTTTTGAATTTTATTCTCAAGTACCTAAGCAACTGGGCAAAGGATATGTGCGAGATATCGAAGTATATCCCCAAGTGTGGTTGGGGATTGATAACCACGAATACTACGATAATGTACTGTTCCAAGACTGCGAGTGCGATCACCCTTTGCAATTTGCTGTTTGCCTTTCAGGAACAGCTAGAGATGAATTTGGAGGGCAAATAGGAGAAGGATATACACTCATTTCTGGTGGCGGCATTCAACCAAAAATGACTTTTTGGCATTCACAATCAGAAGTGAGTGTTGGCATAGATATGCCCCCTGAGTTATTGGCAACCTTTTTCCCAACAGGGAATGGAGAAATTCCTCCCCAGTTGCGCTTTTTGGCAAAGGGTAACGATTGGCAGACATTGCTCTACCCAAAAACCACAATCGCAATCCAAACAGTCGCACAGCAAATAGTCAACTGTCCCTACCAAGGGATGACGAAGCGTCTGTATTTACAAGCAAAAGTGCTAGAGTTGATGGCGTTGCAACTTGCCCCTTTCTTAGCCGAACAAACTGGATTGCAACCATCAACAAAATTAAGAAATACAACGATCGCTCGCATTCATTACGCTAGGGAAATTTTGCTCTCACGTTTAGATAATCCGCCATCAATACTAGAATTGTCGCAAATGGTGGGAGTGAGCGATGCCTGCGGCGGGCTACGCCTACGCACTCTCTTACGTGGATTTCGAGAATTATTTGGCACTACTGTATTTGGCTACTTAACTAATAAACGCATGGAACAAGCCCAACAATGGTTACACCAGGGTAATCTGAGTGTGGCACAAGTCGCTAATTTACTAGGTTACACAAATCCTGTTCATTTTGCTGCTGCATTTAAACGCCAATTTGGGATTACACCCAGCGAGTGTAAGTTGGGTAAAAAGTCGGTTTAGCGATGATGTGGCGGTTTTTTGTAGCTAGACATGACGGTTATTGTCTCTATAAAATACACACCAGTCGTTATCAAAAACTCTTGTCATTTAATCAGAGTTGTTTGGTAGAGTGTGAGGAATAATGAGAATTAAGCGATCGCTGTCTAATAGTTGGCTATTGTTAGTAATGGTTTTTCTGCCGTTGTTGATGGCACAATCTGTACAAGCAGAAGTGAAGCAGAATCAGCCAACAGCATTCAACACTGGGGAAAGTTTTAAAGTGACTGCCGATTCTTCTACTAACAGGAAAATTAGGCGAAGGGGCGAGATTGAACACCCAGCCACCAATGCTAGTGGATTGCTTTCGCAATCATCAACCTCACAAGCAACGCCGGCATCAGGAATTGTACCAATTACGGGGGTAAAGGCAAATCCCACCTCTAAAGGTGTAGAAGTGATTTTAGAGACACCTGTTGGGACTCAACTGCAAGTCACAAATCGCAGTAGTGGTAATAATTTTATTGTCGATGTATCTGGTGGGCAATTGCGTTTACTGTCGGGCGATGCTTTTAGGTTTCGTTCTCAAAAACCAGTAGAGGGAATTACTGAAATAACAGCACAGAATATTGATGCAAATACTGTGCGAGTGACAGTGGTAGGTGAAAAGACTTTACCAACAGTTGAGTTATTTGATGATGATGCAGGGTTGGTTTTTGCAGTAGCAACTACAGCAACTGCAATGCAGCCACCTCAAACACCACAAACGCAAGAAAAGCCAGCAAGCCAGACACCATCGACACAAGGTGATGAGCCGATTGAGTTAGTTGTCACAGGTGAGCAAGATAACTATCGTGTGCCGAATAGCTCTGTGGGCACGCGAACCGACACCCCCCTGCGCGATATTCCCCAATCGATTCAAGTCATCCCTCAACAAGTACTGCGTGACCAAAACGCCCCCAGCTTCAACGAAGCTTTGAGAAACGTTCCTGGACTAACTGCAAACCGTGGTTCAACCAGCGAAGTTCCCCAGTTTTCCATTCGAGGTTTCAGGGCCGCTGGTGGCAACGACGCCACTTTTCTCAGAAATGGGCTGAGAGACGCTGGACGCGTAGACACACGACTCGCTCCCAATATCGAACGAATTGAAGTACTTTTGGGTCCTGCTTCTGTACTGTATGGAATAGGCAATCCAGGGGGAACCATTAACATTGTGACGAAGCAACCACTGCGTGACCCCTTCTATGCTGTTGATACCACGATTGGTAATTATGACTTCTATCAGGGGGCGATTGATTTATCCGGACCGTTGAACGACTCTAAATCCCTGTTATATCGCTTCAATGCAGGCTACCAAAATAGCAACAGTTTCGTTGATTTTTATAACCAGGAGCGATTCACAATTGCCCCCGTCATCAGTTGGGACATTAGTCAGCGCACCCACATCACCTTGGAAGGTGAGTATACAGATAGAAACGAGGTTTTTGACTCAGGCTTGCCGGCAGTCGGCACGGTACTGCCAAACCTCAATGGTAAAATCCGGCGAGGTTTTTTTGCTGGAGACCCTAACAGTATTCAATATCTTAAGATTTACAGATTAGGCTATCGGTTAGAGCATCAGTTCAGCAACAACTGGTCGTTGCAACAGGCATTTCAGTGGGGACTGAGCAAAGTCAACAGTACAGACAGGGAGCGTTATAATTTTTCTCTTGATGCCGATAATCGAATCTTAAGTGGGTTACTTTTTGATGAGGCTAATGATACAAATACTTATGACCTGAACGTTAATCTAACTGGCAGATTTTCAACAGGTTCAATTGGTCACCAGATCACCTTGGGAACCGATTTGGGTAGATACGAACGAAGAGATAATCTCTTGAGTGCACCTACTCCCCCCCTAGACTTGTTCAACCCCGTGTATGGGCAGCCTGCTGCTGGACCTTATACCCCCTTGTTTGTTCAAGACAATTCAACAGACACTCTAGGGATTTATGTTCAAGACCAGGTGAAGCTGGCAGAGAACCTCAAATTACTACTGGGCGGGCGGTTTGATTTGTTCAAGCAAACCACCGAGGATTTTATAACAGATACGAGAACTGAGCAATCGGGAAATGCGTTTAGTCCCCGTGTTGGTATTGTCTATCAGCCGATTGGTCCCATTTCTCTGTATGCCAACTACAATCGCTCATTTACCCCAGTCACTGGTAGAAATTTTGAGGGTGACGTGTTTGAACCTGAGCGCAGCACTCAATATGAAGTCGGGGCCAAGGCAGATTTAAATAGTCAGCTTTCGGCAACTCTATCGTTCTACGACTTGACCCGTACCGGGGTCTTGACGAATGATCCAAATAATTCTAACTTTTCCATTCAAACGGGTGAGCAGCGCAGCCGAGGGATTGAACTGAGCGTTCAAGGTGAAATTCTGCCGGGATGGAACATCATTGCAGGCTATGCCTATACTAACGCCCAAGTCACTGAAGACAACACAATTCCTGTGGGTAATCGATTAGCTAATGTGCCTGAAAATGCGCTTAACTTTTGGACAAGTTATGAAATTCAGCGTGGTTCGATGAAAGGCTTTGGAGTTAGCTTGGGCTTCTTTTTTACGGGAGAGCGGCAAGGCGATTTGGACAATAGCTATCAACTCCCTAGCTATCTACGGACAGATGCAGCGATTTTTTACAAGCGCGATCGCTTCCGTGCTGGACTCAATTTTAGAAATCTGTTCGATGTCACTTATCTTGAAGCTTCCGATTATAAAGTCGGCAATTTTTATGGTGAGCCGTTCACGGTGCAGGGCACGATTCGGTGGGAGTTTTAAGGTCATTTCGGGGAATGGACGGCGAACTCGGCTCAACAAGCGAAGAATGCAGTTTTCACCTCAATGTTCATCTCCCCACTAACATTTGTGCTTATTCCTCTAGTGTTAAATAGTGATCGCTTTTAGCAAAGCTTGTTCAATGATTCTGGTAATTTTTTAACTTGATGCAAGTATGAATTGGGCGATTGCTTCGGTGTTAAATAATATCATGTCCGGCTAAAGACTTATCATTTAGAGCGCAGTTCTTGCTGGGGGCAGGGAGCAGGGGGAAAAAGGCTTTTCCAATTTTTGCACAGATACGGTAATCATAAGTGATTCACCGGACATGATATAAAAGCAAATTTGCGAAGTTTTTATAGTCGTTTATTGAATTCGGGCAGTCGTTTATTGAATTCGGGCAGTCGTTTATTGAATTCGGGCAGTCGTTTATTGAATTCGGGCAATCGTTTATTGAATTCGGGCAATCGTTTATTGAATTCGGGCAATCGTTTATTGAATTCGGGCAATCGTTTATTGAATTCGGGCAATCGTTTATTGAATTCGGGCAGACTACAAGATTTTACATAAGAGAAAAGGTTGCAGTTCTTTTCGACTCTGGAGCGCGATTGCATCCAAGATGTTTTCCGGCTGGATGCTTAACTTCATCTAGAAACTCTTTGGCAATGAAGTTATTGAAAATATTTATTATTTATATCATATAAGCGATGGCGAAGGCAGGCTACACCTACGCATTCTCAAACGTTGCCTTCGGCATCGCTTGCGATTTCTAAGGTTAATCCGCTATGAATTGATCGAGTGTATTATTTTTATAATGAGTAATGCAATTCTGACAACTCACAACTTGACTATTGGTTACAAGACATCTGGGAAAACTGTTCGGTGCGTTGCGTCGGATATTTCTGTGTCTCTTTTAGCGGGAGAACTGGTTTGTTTACTTGGCCCTAATGGTGCGGGTAAATCTACATTACTGCGATCGCTTGCCGGAATGCAACCACCAATCGCGGGTGAAGTGCGACTCTCAGGCGAAAACATCTATCATTTACAACCACAGAACCTAGCCAAACGTTTGAGTTTGGTACTTACCGAGAAAGTTGATGTCGGAATGCTATCAGCCTACACCTTGGTGAGTTTGGGACGATATCCTTACACTGACTGGTGGGGAAATTTGACACCTGAAGATGAAGCTATAGTAAATTGGGCAATCAAATCTGTAGGAGCAGTACACTTAGCACAACGCCAAGTTAGCGAACTCAGCGACGGTGAACGTCAAAAAATTATGATTGCTCGTGCTTTAGCTCAGTCAGCTATTGTCATGTTACTGGATGAGCCAACAGCGTTTCTCGATTTACCGCGACGAGTAGAAATTATGCAATTGTTGCGTCAGCTAGGACGGGAAACCAATCAAGCGATACTTCTTTCTACTCACGATTTAGATTTAGCTTTGCGCCTTGCAGATAAAGTTTGGCTATTATCAACTAATGGTCTTTTACACGTTGGCGCACCGGAAGATTTAGTGTTGAGTGGTGCGTTTACTGATACTTTCCGTAGTGAAGGTGTAGAGTTTGATATTGCTTCTGGAGAATTTCATCTCCATACATCCCACAATGGAGAAATTAATGTTATAGGTGAGGGAATTGCAACTGTATGGACTATTCGTGCTTTAGAACGTGTAGGATTTCAAGTTCATCAAAGCAGAAATAGCTTACCAATCTCAGTAGAAGTAATATCAAACTCCAAACAAGTTTCGTGGCAAATTATAAACAACAATACTGTTTATACTTATCATTCATTGTATGAATTGATAAAACTTTTGGCGTTGCATAATTAAGGGATGAACTGTCCTAATTGTGCATCTAATCATGTCCGTAAGAACGGGCATCGTCGTGGTAAACAGAATTACATCT
>NZ_JBALFV010000121.1:0-305987 GCF_036916735.1 Nostoc sp. | reverse complement strand
TTACAAGCCAGTGATTTCATTTTCAACAGTGCAGTTGTGAATGACACAATCACAGGAAGTAATTACAATGATGATTTGTTTGGTGGTTTCGGTAACGATAGCTTGCTTGGTGATGATGGTAATGACCGTTTATTTGGTGATAAGGGAGATGACAAATTATCAGGTGGTACTGGAAGTGATACCTTGTACGGTGGTGCGGGTAAAGATCAATTTGTCTTAGAGTACTTTGATAATTCTATTGGGACTCAAGACCAAGACATCGTCACTGATTTTAAGAAGGGAGAAGATAAAATTGATGTTAGAAATATTGGCATCAGTGACTTAAATACTATTTTACTTCTCACAAGTGATGATGTGGATGGTAACGCCGTCATTAACACACGCTATAAGCTCTTTGACGGCTATTCTTATCGATTCAAAATCAATGGCATTCGCAAAAGTCAATTACAAGCCAGTGATTTCATTTTCAACAGTGCAGTTGTGAATGACACAATCACAGGAAGTAATTACAATGATGATTTGTTTGGTGGTTTCGGTAATGATAGCTTGCTTGGTGATGATGGTAATGACCGTTTATTTGGTGAACAGGGAAATGACAAGTTATCAGGTGGTTTGGGTGATGATACCTTGTATGGAGGTGCAGGTAATGACACTTATTCTTTCCTAGCTAATACAGCCTTGGGAACCGACACAATTATAGAAACCACAACAGGTGGTATTGATACTATTAACTTTAACGGTACTACAGTTGCCGTGAACCTAAATTTAGGTTTAACCACCTTGCAAACAGTTAATAGCAATCTCAAACTCATTCTCTCTGCCAATAATGTGATCGAAAATGCAACGGGTAGCACAGGTAATGACCGTCTGACTGGTAACACGCTAAATAACACTCTGATTGGTGGTAACGGAAATGACCAACTGCAAGGGTTAGGAGGGAATGATACCTATTCTTTCCTAGCTAATAGTGCTTTGGGAACCGACACAATTAGAGAAACCACAACAGGTGGTACTGATACTATTAACTTTAGCGGTACTACAGTTGCCGTCAACCTAAATCTAGGTTTAACCACCTCGCAAACGGTTAATAGCAATCTCAAACTCATTCTCTCTGCCAATAATGTGATCGAAAATGCAACGGGCGGTACAGGTAATGACAGTCTCACTGGTAATACACTAAATAATACCTTGATTAGCAGTGGCGGAAATGACCAACTTCAAGGGTTAGCAGGAAATGACACCCTTGAGGGAGGTAATGGTAATGATATTCTCACAGGTGGAATCGGTAATGATTTTCTCTGGGGAGGACTGGGCAATGATACTTTGACTGGAGGAGTTGGTAGTGATAAATATGTATTCCAAGGCAATGGTGTATTTAACACAAGCTTAGGTATTGATTACATCACCCAGTTTGAAGCGGGACAAGACCAAATTGTGCTGAGTAAAACCACCTTCAATGCTATTACTAATACTGTGGGACAAACTTTAACTGACTTTGCAGTTGTTACTAACGATCAATTCGTCAATGCTAGTAAGGCGCGTATTGTCTTTAGCCAAAGTAGTGATAAGTTATTCTATAACCGGGATGGGAATGTTTTGGGTGCAGGAACAGTGTTTGAGTTTGCCCGTTTAGGAAATCCTGATATTACTCTCAATAGTAGCAATTTCAGTTTAATTGCCTAATACAGCTTTGTCCAATTTCAACAGGACTTACGCAAAATCATGATAAAACGAACCGCAAAGGACGCAAAGAACACAAAGGAATAAGAGTTTCAGAGAGTTATTGCGTAAGTCCTGTTCAAATAAAAAATATCCAACTATTTATTGTGAGGTGGTTATTTTGCCCGCATAGTAATCAAAGGCGGGCTTTTCGGCCTATCCCACAAAGTTGGATAATTTATATATTGGAAGTCCCTTAACTTCCTTGAGCGATCGCAATCAAATTAATGGCAGATTTTTCTTTCGTTATACTTAATAATTCTTGTGAAAAGTTAGACAGTTGGTTCCTGGTATTTGACTCCTCGTTTTTGATGACGGTCATTAGCAACTATAGGATAAACAGTGCTGCGTAACCGATTGATTGCACCGACAGGACGATGCACTGCTAAACCATTTCCAGGAGAAAAACTGAGATTTTCCCCAAAGTCATCTTCTTTAGCAGAATTAACCTTCTGATGTTTAACTGTTAGGCGACCAACTGTAATGAAGGGTGATTCCTCTTCATTCCAAACAATGGTGGTATCATCAATGGACATTTCTGGGCTAGTTTGAAATTGGATTTGAAAGTCCCAACTATACTCAGCATCAGATTTTCCTAAAGCTTGAATGATATCCTCTCGGTAGTAATTGTCCTCTGAACCTGAAGCTTTGGCACGCTGAAGCTCACTTTCTGGTCTGGATTCTAAAAGAAGTTGTTGATGAGGTGGTTGACTGGAAACTGGAGTAAATGCATATTTAATCACAACCGGATATTCCACAGGAACTCGACCTGGTTGTGATGAGTCAAAATCAGATTTGAGTCCCAAAGAATATGCTGAAGCACTCCAATAGCGTTCTGTAAGCAAACTTTTGGGAAAGCGTTTGAAACTGTTTTTTAGAAGTGTGGATTCGTAGGGATGCAAGTTTAGCCATAAAAGTACCAACAGCTTAAAAAGCGGAAACAGTCCTGCTCGATAAACCGTCAAGAAAAAGCTGTGGAAGTCTTTAATAGTTCTGACAAAAAAGAATTCGGTATTATGGGTAATAATATCTTGAGTTTTTAACTCGTGACTTTGCGGTAGTCGTTCTCCTTCTACCCCTATCACCTTTATGGACATGGAGCGTGTATCTCCTTCATAATCATTCTTGACTGAAAACGCACCATTTGCAAATCGTAGCCAAACTGGATATTGTTTTGGTTTCGCAAATAAACCTTGTTTCAGGGAAATCGCTTGAAGTTGAGCTTCAGTTAATGAGGTGCGTTTGCCCAATTCCTGCTTAATTACTGCTTCATCAAAGTCAAAGATTTCTAGAGTTCCTTGTACAGCAGCATTGGTTTTAGAGTGTGTATCTCTCTTTGCAGTTTTTTTCTTCTCACCTCCGTAAAGATTTTCCATGTTCTTTTTGACTAGCTCACTCATGAGAGCGCAATATTTGGCTTCATCTTTTTCTGGATATTCGGTAAATAGTTTCATTTTTTTTGAAAAGAGGATTAATTAATTGAGTTTATTTCAAGCTGCAAACAAGCGATTGCAGTTATTTTACAGTCAGCTTCCGGTGACAGAGTGAAAAGAGTATTATTAAGAGCGATCGCTCCACCAACGTCTTCTCGACAATATGCTATACATAGCAAGATTTAAGAGTAAGGGTAGAGTGATCGCACTAAAAGCCGATCTTTAATGAAGGTCAAAACTAACTTTGTACTTTCTGCCAGAGAGAGGAACGTTGCGATTAACTAAATCTGAGACAGTGTTGGTATTTTGAATAATTTCCCAACCTACAGGAGAAAAAGTCTCTTTCTTGAAGATATTGGGTGATAGTAAAGGATTAGTTAGCGCCTGAGAAAAGGCATCAATCCCAATTAAGCGTGCTACTAGAGAAGGAATAGTTGAATTTTTCCGCCCATCTTCGGCGTAAAGTCCCACAAAGAACTCAATATTATCAACATGACCATATAATTCTTTGAGTTTATTTTGAGTAAATTCATCACCACTAATTTGCTCAAACCTTGTCACTCTGGGAAAACCACACAATTGGCGATAATCATTGTAGCTTGCTAATTTCAGCTGTCGTCCCAATCTAATTGAGGGTAATTCAGTTAACTCAACCAACATATCAGGGGTGTTAAATAAACCAATTTTTGTACCTGGCTGAGAACAAGTTTCTTCCATCAATGCCCCTAAACCTTGATCAATAAACATTTTATTGTTCCACAGAGATGCAACTATATGGGTTGGTTTGCCGTTATAGTTAAAGGTTTCTGGAATCGCACTATGCCAGCGATAAACAAAGTCAAACTCAATTGCCATATAATTGGGACGATGCCAACTTTCCTTAGTAAAAGCTTCAGGATCGGCAAACAACTTAAAGTGATAAGGAGTTATGTGGTTAATGTACTCCTCCATAATAATTTTGAGAATAATCGCCATGAGAATATTTCTTGCAGTTTGAAAGAGGCGTTCATCATCCCAATCTGGATAATTGCTTGCTAATTCATCACAAAGACGATTATGCTCCCGGAAACATAGAGTATTGAGCATGACATAGCCAATTTGCACATTTGCTCGTTCTACTCCCATCGCAAACATATATTGTTTTTTATCTACTGGCTGTCTTTTTTCATCATTGACAGGTTCATAAAGACCGTCAAATTGAGCATCAACTTTACCCTGCGCTGGATCGGCATAATAAAACAAGGGATATTCTTCTTCTACACCATCTTGGCGCTTGAGTTTTTGAGTTTTGAGTTTACCTCCCTTAAAGCTTCTTAAAAGGTGTGTTTGTTTTCTGGTTAAACCATAAACATTACACAAATCAATCTCATGGTTGGAAGTATTTTTTAATTTATTGTAGTGATCAAGGCGAAGAAAACTATCAGTAAACCACTGCACCCAATAGGGAAACAGCATAGTTGATTTGGTAGAATAAATGGTTTTACCATCTCTTTTACGGAATAAAACAGCTAAGTCTTCAACTTTGGGTAGATTTCCCTCAGAGTTGAACTTGGGATCGGGTGGTAGATGTCGTCCAGTATAAGTGCGATCGTTGAGTGATTCCCAGGAAGTATAAGTATCAGTTTTCTTAGGAATTTTAGTATCAGGGATATACTCATCTAGACTCATCATACTGTAGGGATTAGGACGATTAGGAATTTTGTAGATGAGACTATTGAGCAGAGCTTTGTTAACTTTACGTTTTAGAGATTCGTTGCTTTGAATTAATTGCCAAATTCCTTTAAAGTTTGTTAAAACGAATGTTTGAAGTTTGTTATCAAACCCGTCTTTAGATGTGTCTCTTTTACCAGCCATAATTGTTTTTACCTTTCCCTGTTTAAATTTCGTATTCAATGCACCCTAAATTTATCTGTTTTTATTACCCAAATTCATTCAACTTAAATCAGTAAATAGTTTGGCAATAATATTTTCTAGATTCTTAGGTCGATAGTCCTTGCGACTTTTTAAACGGTTGATCGTGCTTTCATGAAGGTCTTCAACGACATCGCTGACCTCACGAAACTTGATTCCTGCCAATTTAAAGAATCCAACATCGTTTTTAAAGTCACATTCATAATTGGGGTTAATACCTGTGGGAATCACACTCGGATCTAAGTCAAGCCCCAATCCCAGGACACTGATGGAATCAATCATCCACTGTAAAGCAGCATCTGATAACCCACTATGTTCTTCTGTTCCACCGCCAACGCAACCGTGTTCACCTGGAAACCACTTTTGAATTACCTGCTGGTTTTCAGCCTCAGGATGCTTTTTCATGGGGGTAACGTCAAAGATTTCGCGGATTTCGTCGATCGCGATCGCGTGCAATGCATTCTGAACACATTTGTTTAAAGTAGTATCATGAAATCTGTAGCGCTTATTAAGCTGCTCGTTTAACTTGCTGAAAGCGGGTATCCCAGGAATACCAAGGGCCCCAACGGTGTCAAAACAACCGACCAAGGTGATAGGGACACGCTCACCGTAAGTTTGACGGTATTCCACAGCTTCCTTATCCTTGGGTTTAATACCCCGGTTACGGTAAAGCTCGTAAGCGTCATGTGCTTTGGTGACATGGGGGCGGTCTAGAAGACCAGAGCAATAGATCATCCCCGCTAAACTTCTAACTGTGTAAGCACCGCGACTGAAGCCAAACAGATAGATTTCGTCACCCGTAACATAATTGAGACTAAGAAATCGGTAACAATCTTCTATATTTCTATCGATTCCTAGTCCGGTAGCTCCCCCTAAAACCTTTTGACTCTCGGTTCCAATGCCCTCGTCATAAAATATGATCTGTGTAACCCCGTCACGGGCGACCGATTTCACGGATTGAGCTAACTTAACCACATTGCTTGGGTAAAGACTTGTTAACTGTTGCCAAGTTCCATCACAGCAAATGACAATACGTTTCATAGTTCTATTTCAAAGCTTTTGAGTAATTAGATCAACGATGTTGTTGGTTTGTTATACCACTTTTTACTAACTAACTAAAAGAAGATTTTATGAGAGCTATCACCTTTGTCAACTGAAGATAAATTGCGAACAACCACATCAAAATTTAGATAAATATTCTCACTTAAGTATCTTTCCCAATCGCAATCAAATTAAAAGCTGACTTTTATTTTGTCCCTGCCAATTCGGGAGAACCTGTACCTGATTGTTGTTTAATTCCCAAATTCTAGATAGCAGCTTGAGCTTTGTTCGGAGTTATATCCTTGACCTAACCAAACTACTTTTAAATCTGATATATAACTAAATTTTGCTTTAGCGATCGCTTCTTGGGCAGCATCGCTCAAAGCCTGGGCTTCATCCTTCATCGAAGGACTAGTATCGATAAAGATAACTAAATCAGCAGCAGGTATAGAACTTGCTTGTTTATTCATGCTTGATCCCTTTTTTCTTTTGGTTGAAACTGAAGAATTTCATACTTGAAAAGGATAATAAGTTTCAAGATAAAAAATTCAAACCTAGTTTTAGATAATAGGTTACTTACTTTTAGTGATTTATTAAAGCACTTAAATTTAAATAAAACAATTACATAAATGTCATAGATTTAACTTGGAACTAATATATTTTGAATGCTCAACATAAAATTATTATTTTGTCAAGATATAAATATCATAATTAGCCTTTCAAGATGAGTAAAAATTTTGGTTAAAAAATTCCTCTTTAATCTTTTTAGTGTATAGGACTCATATTTGATTTTTGAAAAAAACTCAGTACACCTTTATTCCTTCTTCCCAGCGATGCACTGAGTTTACGGTGAGCATCTCGGCTTCGCTCGATGAGCCGCAGTCAACTGCGACGCCGAAGTGTCACCAGTAAAGAGTCTCTACGAGTAATTCACCGAATCAAATCGGATTGCTATATATTCTATGTGTACTTAAAATTAAACAAGTTACTTAATTAAGGTAGAAAATGCTGTAGTTAATTAAATTTGGTTTTTAAAATAAAATTATCAGTATGCATTACAGTAAAAAATGTTACTTGTTTACTAAGAACCTATTGCTATGATACCTTTCACAAACCAGGTTTATCCCGTTATTTGGCATAATGACTCAGTGTCACTAATTGATCAAACCCGCTTACCCAACGAATATACATTTGTGGAAATTCACCGCAGTGAAGATATGGCGCGGGCGATTAAAACTATGATTGTGCGAGGTGCGCCTGCAATTGGTGTAGCTGCGGGATATGGAATGTATCTTGGTGCTAGGGAAATTGTAACAAGCGATCGCACCGAATTTTTGCAACACTTAGATAAAGTAGCCCAGTTGTTACGTTCTACTCGTCCAACGGCAGTAAATTTATTTTGGGCAATTAGCCGGATGATGAAAGCCGCCTACGAAACGCTGGGAACAGTAGAAGAGATCAAGCAAACCCTTTTCCAAACAGCCCAAGCAATCAATGCTGAAGATTTGCAAACCTGTCAGGCGATCGGCGACAATGGTTTAACAGTTTTACCGTCTACCCCAGAAAAGCTGAGGCTGCTTACTCACTGCAACGCTGGGGCGCTAGCTACTGCTGGATATGGCACAGCATTGGGTGTTGTACGTTCTGCATGGAGGGAAGGACGTTTAGAGCGTTTATTTGCCGACGAAACCCGTCCCCGCTTACAAGGCGCAAAACTCACCACTTGGGAATGTGTGCAAGAAGGTATTCCAGTGACATTAATTACTGATAATATGGCAGCCCATTGTATGAAACAGGGTTTGATTCATGCTGTAGTTGTGGGAGCCGATCGCATTGCTGCTAATGGCGACACTGCTAACAAAATTGGTACGTATAGTGTAGCGATCGCAGCTAAAGCCCATAATATCCCCTTCTTTGTCGCTGCACCCCTTTCTACCGTTGATTTTGAATTAGCTGATGGCAGCAAAATTCCCATTGAAGAACGCGAACCAACAGAAATTTATCAAGTTGGTGATACTATTCTCACACCTGCGGGTGTAGATTTTTACAATCCAGCTTTTGATGTAACTCCGGCTGAGTTGATTACAGCAATTATTACAGAGAATGGAGCGATCGCACCTCATGAATTAGCAAAATCACAGTTAAAGCAATTAGTGTAATTGAGTTCAATGAACCCCTCCCTTTCTTTACAGCTATTTACCCGAAAATAGCTGTAAAAAGTGGGGAAACGGAATCAAAAGTAAAAACTAAGCAGCATTTATCAGCGATTTTTTCAAGAATTTTATCTAAACTTCATACTTGAACTAAATTCAATAAGTAAAGTCCGCAATTACTTACTCAAAAGAAGCTTTGACTTATTCAAAACAAGATTTTGCTTTCTCATTTTGGTGTTTTCCGCAAGTAAAACAAGCTTTGACTTACTCAAAATAAGCTTTTGCTTCCTCATTTTGGTGTTTTCCGCAAGTAAAACAAGCTTTGACTTACTCAAAATAAGCTTTTGCTTTCTCATTTTGGTGTTTTCTGCAAGTAAAAGAAACTTTGATTTTCTCAAACCCCAGTTTGCTTTCTCATTTTGGTGTTTTCCGCAAGTAAAAGAAGCTTTGACTTACTCAAAATAAGCTTTTGCTTTCTTAAACCCCAGTTTGCTTTCTGATTTTGGTGTTTTTTGCAAATAAAATGCCATTTCGCTTTTTTAAAATGCTTAATTTAGTAAAAATACTGACCTAGCGAATAGAAATCCTCAAAGCTTTCTCAAAATTATTTGGTTATTCGATTAAAAACCATAGACAACGAACAAATAACAACTAAAAGTTAAACTATCCCTCTCCTAAGAAACCGTATTTGCTTCGGGCAAAGCTGCCCAACGCAGTGGCTCCCCAATACATCGGGGAGCCACTGCGTCTTCTCCCAAAGGGAGAGGCTAGCGCCAAGGGGTTTCCCCAAGTGGAGCAAGTGGCGTAAAGGTTAGGGTGGGGTAAAACCCTGATAAATCAGCTATTTCAGACTTGTGTGTATGGTAGCTTCGACTTGGAGACGGAGAGGTTTTGTGTAGTAAAACCTGCGAGAGGTCTTTTTATTCGACTAATTAACCCTAGCAAACTTAACCAAAATGCTGAATAATTGCATCGGCAAATTCAGAACATTTTAAGGGTTCAACTGGCGGTTCTAGCAACCGGGCTAAATCGTAGGTGACTTGACTACTCGCGATCGCATCGCTTAAACCTTTCTTAACTAAGTCTGCGGCTTCTTGCCAACCCATAAATTCCAGCATCATCACACCAGACAAAATCACTGAACCTGGATTAATCCGATCTAATCCAGCGTGTTTGGGTGCAGTACCGTGGGTAGCTTCAAATATGGCACTAGAATCACCAATATTTGCCCCTGGCCCCATTCCCAATCCCCCAACAATGGCGGCGGCAGCATCAGACAAATAATCGCCGTTCAAGTTCATCGTCGCCAAAATCGAATATTCATCCGGTCTGGTTTGGATTTGTTGAAAAATACTGTCAGCAATCCGGTCATTTACCAAAACTTTATCTTTCCATTTACCCTCGCCGTGGGTTGCCCAAATTGAGTTAAGAACAGTTTCAACTTCCTTGACAATTTGTGCTTTTTTATCTTCAGTAAGAGCATCAAACCCAGGATCAATCTCGCGGGCGTTTTCTTCCAAGGAAATATTAGGATTTTTTTCTTTGTTACTCAAAATCCAAGATTCCCTTTCAGTGACAGTACAGGCGCGAAATTCGCTGGTTGCTAATTCATAACCCCAATCACGGAAAGCGCCTTCGGTGTACTTCATAATGTTGCCCTTATGCACCAAAGTCACTTGTTGCTTGTGTTTGGGCAATAGCAAAGCGTGCTTGATCGCACGTCTGACTAGGCGCTGAGAACCAGTTTTGCTGATGGGTTTGATACCAATACCAGCATCAAGAGGAATGCGTTTTTTGCCATGTTCTGGGGTAGCGGGGATCAGTTCTTCATTGATAATTTTAATTAAGCGATCGCCGATTTCGCTACCTTGTCGCCACTCAATACCTAAATAAATATCTTCCGTATTTTCCCGATAAACAATTACATCTAGCTTTTCGGGATTTTTGTGGGGTGAGGGTGTACCTGCATAGTAACGGCAAGGACGCACGCAGGCATACAAGTCAAAAATTTGCCGCAGCGCTACATTTAAAGAACGAATTCCCCCCCCCACGGGAGTAGTCAAAGGCCCTTTAATAGCTACACCATATTCTTCAATCGCTGTTAGAGTGTCTTGGGGTAAATACTGATAAGTACCGTATAAATCACAGGCTTCGTCTCCAGCGTAAACCTTAAACCAACTAATTTGACGCTGACCCTTATATGCTTTGGCTACAGCAGCATCTAACACCTTTTCGGTAGCAGGCCAGATGTCTATACCTGTACCATCGCCACGAATAAAGGGGATAATTGGATTGTCCGGTACGATTGGTTCACCATTTTTGAAGGTGATTTTTGCTCCGGTTGCGGGGGGAGTAATCTTTTCGTACATCGTTCACACACTCCTAATCGATACGCTGCAATTCAAAAAAACCTTATGTGGCAGGCTTGTATATTTTGCTATGTTTTTGCTTGGGTATTGGGTATTGGGTATTGGGAAAAGACAACGAAGTGATTTTTTCAATAATTCCCTCTTCTTCTCCATGTCCCCCCAGTCCCCAGTCCCCAGTCACTAGTCCCCAATCCGCAGATTTTCCCCCTATTCTCCTTGTACCTTATTTGGAGATTAAGTGTGGGAATCAGTGAAGCGATCGCAATTTTGTACGATCAAAAATAGTAAACTACTTTTCGCTATCAGTGCTTCACCTTGGAGAATGCCCGATAGCTTACCGCTCTTTCACTGACCGCTAAAACGAGAATGGCATGACAGACCCAATGATTTTATCAGGCCCTGCTAATGACATCGACTCCCTCCGACGACCGTTAATCGCTGGGTCTGAAAAAGTGCAACAGCAGATGATCCCACAGTTAGCTGAGTTGGGTAATGAGGGATTAGACGTGTTGATGGAATTTTTACTGAAACGGCGTGAGAACCCAGCAACTTCGGTTGATGGCAAAGCTTACCAAGTCCTCTATAACTCCGATGCACCTCAAGCCAAAGAATTTCTGCGCTCTTGTTTTCCTGAGGGAATTGTACCTCTAAAATCAGAGTGCGGGATTAACTACAATTCTTTGCAACAGCTACTAGCTGTTCAAGACTTCCAAGCAGCTGATCGCGTCACCATAGAAAAAATGTGTGAACTATCAGGGCCAACGGCTGTACAACGAAAATGGTTGTATTTTACAGAGGTAGAAAATATCTCGGCTGTTGACTTACAAACCATTAACAACCTCTGGTTAATCCACTCCGAAGGTAAATTTGGCTTTTCAGTGCAGCGAGAAATCTGGTTAAGTTTAAGTAAAAATTGGGATAATTTCTGGCCGAAAATTGGCTGGAAAGCAGGTAATAACTGGACGCGATACCCTAACGGGTTTACCTGGAATTTGAGTGCGCCTAGAGGTCACTTACCCCTTTCTAATCAACTCCGGGGGGTACGAGTCTTTGCTTCTTTACTCTCTCACCCAGCTTGGTCAAAGAATCCAGAAAAATGATTTTGAGCCTACGTACAAATAGATTATGATCAATCCCACTAATCGAGAATTCTACGTCATCATTGAACGGGATGAAGATGGCTACTATGTCGGAGAAGTCCCTCAGCTAAAAGCCTGTTACAGTCAGGGAGAAACAATTGATGAGTTGATGGCTAATATGAAAGAAGTAATCGAACTTTGTTTAGAAACAAAAAGTGATGAGAAAATACCAGAAATTATAGGTATTCAAAAAATAGTACTTTAATGCCAAAACTACCAGTTTTAACAGGTAAAACAGTTATTAACGCCCTTGAGAAAATAGGATTTCAAGCGGTGCGTCAAAAAGGCTCTCATGTACAAATGGAACGTGAAGATGGGCGCTTAGTAACTATTCCTGTTCATGCTGGTAAAACAATAGGTAAAGGATTACTACGCAAAATACTACGTGATGCTGAACTCACCAGAGAAGAGTTTATCGCATTACTGGAATCATAAAGTTGGGAAGTTTTTTACCAATTCCAAAAGCACAATATCAAATCAGATAATGGCAAACGTTCGTCTAGAAGAAATTAAACGTAGATTCAATAACGTTACCGCTATTGAGGATATTACCTTTGAAATTCCTGATGGCGAGTTTTGGGTTTTAGTCGGGCCATCGGGTTGTGGGAAGTCTACAATTTTGCGAACGATCGCTGGTTTAGAAACCGCTACATCTGGCAAACTCTATATTGGCGATCGCTTGGTGAATAATATCCCAGCCAGACAAAGGGATGTGGCGATGGTATTCCAAAACTACGCCCTTTATCCTCACATGAGTGTGGCCCAAAACATCGGCTTTGGGTTGCAAATGCGGAAGATTGACCGGAAAATCATTCAAGAACGAGTGATGAATGTAGCGCGATCGCTTTCTCTGGATCACTTGCTGGATCGGAAACCCAAACAACTTTCTGGGGGACAGCAACAACGCGTAGCCTTAGGGAGAGCGATCGCTCGTGAACCACAAGTGTTTTTGCTTGATGAACCTTTATCTAATTTAGATGCCCAATTGCGCGATGATACAAGGGCTGAATTGAAACAGTTACATCAAAAATTAGGCATTACAACTATTTACGTCACTCACGATCAAGTTGAAGCGATGACTTTAGCTGATATAATTGTTGTGCTAAATCGCGGGCGGATTCAACAAATTGGCGATCCCCAAAGTATTTATGCAAGTCCTACTAATCAAATGGTAGCAACTTTTTTAGGCAGTCCACCAATGAATATTTTGCCTGCAACCTACAAAAATAACGGCTTTGATGTGAGTGGACAGTTATTAGCAATTCCAGCAGTTGTAAAGCAAAAATTACAGTTGCGTCAGGGACACAGTTATGATTTGGGGATTCGTCCAGAGCATATTTTGATTAGCGAACCGCCAAGTCACCAAGAAGTAAATGAGAGTCAGCTGATTGTGGAAGTTAAGGTGGTGGAACCTTTGGGAAGGGAAACTTTGATTCGTGCTGGTTTACCTGGTTCGGTAGTGGTGTTAAATATTCAGGTAGGCGGGGATATGCGTCCACGTCCAGGCGATCGCCTTTCTCTACAACTTGATTTAAATCAATTGTTTGTGTTTGATCCCAAAACTGGAGACAGAATCTTATAAAGAGTTTCTTAAACTGCCAAAAATAATCGCTAACTCCCAATTTTTTGTAGCCAAAATCTAAGAAAATAAAAACTGCAATAGAGACTTAATGGATTCCCTGCAAAAACTTATATGACTATTAATCGACGCCATTTCTTGTTTTTATTCACATCATGTGCAGGTGCTTTTGCATTAGATGCTTGTGCACTGGCAGAAAAATCTCCTAATGGAAACGCTGCAACACCAAATATAACAGGAAATACAACAGCAAATACAACAGCAAATACAACAGGGGCTATCCAACTACCGCCTTTACCTTACGCCTATGAAGCATTGGAACCACATATCGATGCCAAAACAATGCAATTTCACCATGATAAACACCACGCAACTTATGTGAAAAACCTGAATGCAGCTTTAGCTAAACATCCAGAACTTAAAGGTAAAAGTGTTGAAGAACTGTTGCAGAAAATTGACAGTGTACCACAAGATATTCGCAAAACAGTACGCAATAATGGCGGCGGGCATGTGAACCACTCAATGTTCTGGCAAATTATGAAGCCGAAAGGTGGGGGAGAACCAACAGGAAATATAGCCTCCGCTATTAACCAAAATTTCGGATCTTTTGCAGCTTTTAAAAAACAGTTTAACGAAGCTGGTGCTGGTCGTTTTGGTAGTGGTTGGGTTTGGCTAGTGCGTAACAAAGGTGGCAAGTTAGAAGTGACAACTACAGCTAACCAAGATACTCCCTTAAGTGAAGGTAAATATCCCATCTTGGGTAATGACGTATGGGAACATGCATATTATCTCAATTACCAGAATCGCCGCGCCGATTATTTAGATGCTTGGTGGAATGTGGTTAATTGGGATGAGATTAATAAGCGATTTGCAGCAGCAAGTAAATTTGCCTGAAACCAGACAACAATTTAGAGTTATAGGCGCTTAAAAACTGGCAACAGAAACAATATTCTGCTGCCAGTTTTTTAATGAAGAACGTAGTGCAAGTGTTCGCAATCGTCAGCCCAAAAACGTCGGCTCAAACCCTGATTACTTCGTCAACTGAGAAAAGTTTTTGATCTCCTAAAATTGTTTTTGTGAACTCCGTTCACACGTTGACCACAGGCTGAGTTCCAGCAGGTAAACTGCTACTTTTACCAATTATATAAAGTTATGTAACTTTTTGCACTATTTCTAGCTAGCAAGTTGATAGCTACTAAACAAGCAGTTTTTGACTGAAAAAAATGGCAGTTACCCACGGCACTACAGACCTTAGCACAAAAAATAGCACTATGGGAAATTACACAGGTATGCAATTGATCCAACAGTTCGGAAAACTTTTAACTTTTGTAGTCTTAATAGGTTCCTCAATAGTTTCAGCATCCTCAGTTACCGCAAAACAATTACCAATAGACCAAGAACCAATAAACCCTGGACCAATATGGAATCCAGTATCTACTAAGAAAGCCATGACTTGGATTATCAACACTGTTATATATACCAATGTATACAACAGTGGCAAAACCTACGCCCAAGTTAGATATGATAGTCAAACTGATCCCTATTCTGGTGATACTTCTGTAAATCAAGCCCTGTCACTACTTTGCATTCGTAAATCACCGGAACTCGCCGTTGATCCGATTCCAAATCAGACTCAATCCGTCATTACGCCTGGTGGTGCATCGAAAAACTCTTGGTCTGGTGGAGAAATCTTCGCTATTCCTAACGTTCTAGGTAGCTCGTTGGTCTCTCCAGAAGTAGCAGATGGTAAATGTGAACAAGCTGGTCAAGAACGTTATCATTTATCTGGGTTCAGGATGGCAGAGTTTCATGATGGCAGCGATCCAAATGCGGGTTGGGGTTTTTGGGCACAATCCGACGATCCTAATCTAAATAGCCCAGGTATTCGCTATTGGGTGAAAATTAACGATCAAAATGCGAATCCTTGGTAAGTAGTGGTTAAGCTGAGATATGGGGTGCGATTCGTTTTGGAGAAACCCATTTATATTAGTTGCAAGAATCAATTAATGAATAGCAAGAGATTCTAAAAAGCTTACGACAAAACCTTCAGAGTCTTTATCCATTGCTCAACTTCTGTTTACTTCTTGCAGAAATCAAAAATAAGAACTCGACTCCTAAGAATTTCCTCTTAGAAGTGGGGATGTTAAGGACTTTTGCAAAAAGTCTAATATCTTTACTAACCTTGCTCTGATAAAGTTTGATTTTTGCTCACCTCTTCCCCCCTTGCGGGGAGGAGTCATTTTATGTAGTTAATTCATCTTTTCACTTAGCAACGCCCTCTTTCGTACACGGACTCCTCCTCAGAGCGGTTTTTGAGAAGGTACACCTACAGCACGAGGAAAATTAAGTGCTGTGTTTGCTACTTTACGCACATAAAGGCAATGACGGATGCTAACACTTAGAGGAGTGGTAAATTTTTCAATTAACTCAATCACACCACCTAACTGGTTAACAGCATTTTGTAAATCCGTGGTTTCTTCCTTTGTCCAATTACCGCGATAAATTATGGCTAAACCTCCCTGTTTGAGCAGTGGTAAGGTATATTCTGCACAGACAGAGGCAGCCCCTACAGCACGGATCAATGCAATATCGTAAGCTTGTCGATGTTGGGGGTGCTGACCGATTTCTTCTGCTCTACCAACAAGAGTTTTGGCATTGGTCAGGGCAAGTTTACTTAATATATTGTCGAGAAAAATAATTTTTTTCCGAGTGGAATCAAGAAGAGTAATTGTGCAATTAGGTACAGTAATTGCTACTGGAACACCCGGAAAACCCGCACCTGTACCAATATCGATGAGAGCGAGAGAAGCAGAGTAAAAATTTGCTGATAACAAGGACGCAATTCCCCGCAAAGAATCCCAGAGATGTTTTTCCCAAAACTCTTGGGGGTCAGTGATCCGAGTTAAATTTAGTTGGCTATTACCTTCTAAAATTAACTCATAAAGCCTTTGGAATTGCGTTTGCTGTTGGACAGTTGGTTGCCAGTTGAGAGTTTGCTGCCAGATTTCTACCATCTCAGGCAATAGTTTGTCATTTGTCATTTGTCATTTATCATGGGGCATGGTTATTCTCCTTATCTCCCTGTTTTCCTCTCACACCGTTGGTAGAGGTTCTTTAACTCTGGTTTCTAGTGTCCTTGGGTCTACTGATTGTAATTCACCGTGGTTGAGTGTCCAGCAACGATCTGCGATCGCTAACAAATCCCCAGCATCATGTGTCACTACCAACAGCGTCCAATCTTGTTTCAGTTTCGCTAATAAATTTACTAGTTGCCGACGCATTGACCAATCTAACCCAGCAGTGGGTTCATCCAATAATAGTAAGTTTGGCTGGCGAATTAATTGCACTGCCAAAGCTAAACGTCGTTGCTGACCACCACTCAAAACATGGGGGGCGGCAAAGAGCGATAAATTCTCTAATCCCACTTCGGTTAGGGCCTGTCTGACTCGTTCTGACCCTAACTCAGGATGTCCTAAACGCAATTCTTCTAAAATTGAACCACCGCAAAAGTGACGCTCTGGAAATTGAAATACCAATCCAGCTAACTGTTGCAGCTGTTCAGCTATAAGTTCTTGTTCCCGCCAGAAGAGGGCGCCGCTAGTGGGTTCAGCTAGTCCCGACAAAATTTCTAGTAATGTACTTTTACCCGAACCACTCGCGCCAATAATCAGACCTAGCTGCTGGGGTGCTAATTCCAAGTTGATCGATTTAAGAATCGCTGTTGGGCACGCTGTCGGGTGATAATTTAGATTTCGGAGATAGAGCATTTGTTAAGATTACCAAAAAGTCAGCAAATTACTGATTAGCTACACTGAGAGCATCTAGAAAATTCTAAGAACGGATTAAATCAATGAACAGTGAACAGTAAACAGTTAATCATTGGAAGCAGTCAGGGTCAAATTCCCGACTAAAGCACACCACTTGTTAATTGTATGTGGGGCACTCTGACTCTCAACGAACAAATTAACTGATAACTGATAACTGATAACTGTTAACACCTTAATCTAGCAGCAAGAATCATCCACATTTTTCTCTATTGTGGCAGACTCACTCTTAAAACTTTGGCTATAACCAACCTGGGAACATGGAAAAATTACCAAAGTCAACCTTTAATATAAGAAAATTTTGGTTGAAGCAGAGGCAAGTTAACACTTCGACTCCTTTCGACTGCGCCCTTCTCTTCTTAGGCTGCGCCTTAAGCGTAGCTATGCCGCAGGCTTTACGGCTACGCTCAGGACAGGCTCAAGGCAAGTCGCTCAGTGTAAAAATTAACCATTTTTGCATTCTAAGTAACACATACAACTATTTCAACCGCAAATATTCTGAGGGTTAAAATGACTAAAAGGTTTTCTTCGCCTCGATTAGTAGTGTCTGCTAGACTCACTAAGCTTGCTCAGACTGCTTTTGGCGCTGCGATCGCACTTAATCTGTGGGTAAATCCCTCCCTCGCTGGCGATCCGTTTCGCAATAGCGAACCTCATCAAATTGGCGACCAGACAGAAGCCGCTTTTCAAGCGATTTTCCAACAGGGCAATTATCCAGCAGCAAAGCGTTATCTGCAACAAGCACTATCCAAAGAGCCAAATGAACCTCTAGCTTATGCGATGAACGCATCTTTAGCATACGGAAATAAGGATTGGGCTAAACTAGATACTTACAGCCAAAAAACTCTAGAAACTGGACAAAAACTAATTTCTAGCGATCCATTGCGTGGCAATTTATACACTGCTGTTGGTCATTTTTTAGAGGGTGCAGTAATTCTCACCCGTGAGGGTACTGTCAAGGGAGTGCCGCAAGCCTTTAGTCGGTTGCGGCAAGTTTATGAATATTTAGACAAAGCTGAAGCAATTTCTGCCAACGATCCAGAATTGAATTTAATCAAGGGTTATATGGATTTATTATTGGCGGTTAATTTGCCATTTGCTAGCCCAGATCAAGCAATTGGACGCTTAGAACAAAATGCTGCTCCTGGGTATCTAGTAGATCGGGGTATTGCTCTTGCTTACCGGGATTTAAAACGGTATCCACAGGCGCTAGAGTATGTCAACCGGGCAATTAAGACCACATCCGATAATCCAGAAATTTATTATCTCAAAGCCCAAATCCTTAAAAAACTGGGGCAAAAAGAAAAAAGCCAGCAAATGATCGAAGAAGCGATCACTAATTTTGACAAAGCATTGACTAAAAAATCTCAACTCCCAGGCGATTTAGTCAAACAAATTGAGCGTGAACGCAGCAGTGCTGTTAGCCTAAAGAATCCTGAATAATTAGGAATTGGGCATTGAGCATTGGCGATTAAGTTTTTTCTCTATTCACTATTCCCCATGCTCCATGCCCCATTCCCCATTTTGATATGCTTATTTGCAGAACAGTAATTGAGATACTAGACCAAAATGCAAATTCAGTTCCGTGAAATTAATCCTTTTGATATGTGGATTTGGCTAAAATTCAGCACAAATCCTTCTGCGCGTGAAAAGCAGTATGTAGAAGAAGTTTTCAATTCCTGGTTTTATCTGGGTAAATTGGGTGCATTTAATGCAGAGAATCTTCAGGTGCAGGAAACTGGACTCGATATCAGTTACATGAATTATGATGAGGAAGGGTATGATAAAAGCCTACTAGCACTGATGCATAACATCGGTGAGTTTGAATATGAGGGACAGTGGGGGCGTTGTTGGTTTGACTTAGGAACCAGTGATGCGATCGCTTTGGATATTTTAATCAACGCCCTCACCCAGCTAAGTCAAGAATATGTCACCATTGAAGAATTGTACATCGGTGGCGAAAATCCAGATTGGCCTATTGAAGGTAGCGAAAGTCATCCTCAGTCTATTTACGATAATTAGTTACAAAAAAAATGAATAAAGCAGGTGAAATTCGGGTAATAGCCTTAGGGCTAATTCGGGATGGCGAACGTATATTTCTTTCTGAAGGCTACGATCCTGTAAAGCAAGAAACATTTTATCGTGCTTTGGGCGGTGGTGTTGAATTTGGCGAAACCAGTCATGCCGCCTTAGAACGGGAGTTTCAAGAGGAAATTCAAGCAGACTTAACGAATATTAAATATTTAGGTTGTATAGAAAACCTGTTTACATTTAATGGTAGGCAAGGTCATGAAATTATTCAGCTTTATCAATGTGACTTTGCTGATTCCAAATTTTACCAACTAGAAAGTTTAGTTTTTTCAGAATTATCAAATCATAAACATAGAGCTTTATGGATAGATATATTTCGCTTGAAATCTAGAGAATTCAAATTAGTACCTGAAGTATTTTTTCAATATTTATAAATCATCTGTAAATATGTGTGGGGAAAGAAATTGCGTTAGCGTAGAGGGGCGTAGCCCATTGCGAATTAGTTTGACATTATTCCAATTTTTGTATAATACTCCGATTTGATTTTTGAAAAGATACTAAGACTGAAAAGCCCGTTTGATCAGGGTTTTCTTTGAAATCTTGTTCAAAAATCAGATATGAGTTCTATATATATCATTTGTAAATATTAGAAAAAAATGTAGCTGATTATATCAGTAATAAAAGATAATCTCCATTTTTAGATGTTACTTTTATTTTATTGTTTTCGGTTAATACTGATTATTTGTATCAAGTCCAAGATATGAGTAACTTACATCGCGAAAATAATTATTTTTATTGTTAGGCATAAATAAATTTATTTGCTCTAAAACCTCTGTGGCAGGGTAATTTAAATATTTTTTAACAGCAAGAAGTTTTCCCTGCTTCCCTGCCTCTTCAGTCACATGGATTAGGATTGTGGTTGATTAAATATTGGAGTAATTCCTAACCTTTGAAAGTTTTATTTTTTTGCAAGTCCCTGAAACTCTTTTGGCAACTTTGTTGGTTTAAAATATTCATGATCGTGATATAAATAACTACTAGATTCATTTTTATCAACGATTCCATTCACGACTAAGCCTAGTACGTTGTAATTGGATCTTTCTAACATTTCTTGAGCAGCGTTAGCACTGTTAGAATCAATTACCCCAGGTCGAGCTACTAACAATATCCCGTCAGTCATTTGGCTTAAAGTCAAAGCATCGGCTGCCAAAAGCAGAGGAGGAGCATCAATAATTACAAAATCATAGTTATATTGAGATGAAAAATTTTCAATTAATGATGCCATCCGTTTCGAGTCAAGCAAAGCCAGTGGGTTGGGAGGTCTAACCCCAGCAGTTAAGACATCAAGATTATCCATTACCCTAGATACAGTAATGTCAAATTCAGCCTGACCTACAAGAACCTCACTCAAACCAACTGCATTGGTTAGCTGCCAAAGATGATGCTGAGAAGGAATTCGCATATCTGCATCAATTAATAAAACTTTACGCCCTAGTTGAGCGATCGCTGCTGCCAAATTAGCTGAAACTGTAGACTTACCTTCTTTAGGAACTGCGCTAGTTACCACGATAGTTTTGAGTACTTTATCTGAACTTAGGAATTTCAGATTGGCTTGAATCATTCGGTACATTTCGCTAGTTAAAGAGTAAGGCGTATCTCTCACAGCAATTTTTGGTTCTACATTTGATTCACGAGAGCGAACCTTTTTACTAGACGAAGGAATAATTCCCAGTAAGGTATATCTAAATACATCTCTGACTTCCTTAAGTGTTTTCAAAGATCTATCTCTCATGCTTAGGAAGAGAACAGTTGTAGTAGCCAAGAATAAACCAAACATCACTCCTAGCAATAAAACGATAATTTTTTTGATTATTACTGGCTTATCTGGCACTAAAGCCGGAACAATAATCCGCGAACTGGCTGTATTTGTATTCTCAACTAACTGTAATTCTTGAACCTTTTTCAAAAGAGTTTGATATGTAGATTCTGCAACTTCAACTTTGCGTTCTAACTCCCGCTGATTTTGTGCTAATTGGGGTATAGTTTTCACTCGCTGCTCGTAGGCAGAACGGGAATTAGATAGAGAGGAGAGTCTTTTAGCTAAACCATAGCGCTGTATTTCTGATTGCAGAAAATTTTGGATCAGACTTTGTCTAAGCTCTCCAATCTGCAATAGGCTCTGGGGAATTGGTGTTTGATTACCAACAGTCTGACCAATTTGCTGTTGCAGAAGAGATTTTAAGCTAGCTTTCTTAGCTTCTAAGTTAATAACTACGGGGTTGTCATCTAGAAAACGGCTACGCTCTATCGCTAGCTGTCGGTCAGTATCTTGAAGTTGGGTAAGAACTCCCTGTACTGCAGGTGACTGACTGAGGGCGCTTACAGCGATCGCTTCTTGAGAATTTAGCTCTACTTTCTGGCGCAGTTCATTGGTTTGAGCGTTTACCTCATCCAGTTGAGCCTTAACAGTATTCATCTCATTATCTAGATTTCCAATAGTTTCAACGGCTGACCTTGTCTCCTCTGATAAATCAGCTATCTGATGCTTCTGTTTAAATATACGTAGGGCTACTTCTGCATTATTAACAGCCTCTTGAGTTTTAGGAAGCTGCTTGGCCATAAATTGACGAGTTGCTGCTGCTTCAGAGCGATTTGTCAAAATATCATTTTCTAAATAAAGATTCATGATTGTGTTGACTACTGCTGCTGATTGTTCAGGGTCATGGCTGGTATAGTTAATTCGCACTACATCTGTGCCATTAACTATTTTCAAGGTCACATCTTTCCGTAGTTTCTCTACCTCTATAGGTTTACCTTCATTGTCTTTAAGCCCTAGTTTGTCTATTGTTCGCTGCAATATACTAGGTGAAGAAATAACTTCTATTTGAGTGTTTATAGGATTTTGAGTTGCTAGCAGGGATTTTAAATCTCCTGGATCTCCTCCTTCAGCGTTAGTAGGAAAAAGATTAGAGCCTACTACTTTAAAAGAAGGAATACTAAATAATAGTTTTCCTTCAGCTTGATACGATGGCTTCATAAATTGTGTAGCTATAGCACTGAGCGTAACTGTAGCTGCAAATATCGCAGTAGCAGGTAGCCACCATCGTTTTAATATCAATAAGTAACGACTAAGGTCTAAATCGATAGATTCTCTAGATTCCATAGATTTTTCTGACATAAATCTTCAAAAGTACAGGTTTTAAGCAAGAAACTAAAAATTGACTTAGAGAATGCACAAACCACCGCAATTGACAAGACTGATCTGTTTGACAATCTGACAATAGTATAAACTATCTAAGTTACAAATTTAGTTTTCATCCGAAATTTCAAGTGATTACTAGCTTTGCTAAATCTTATCATAAGCCTCAAACAGTTTTATAGATTGATATTGCCACTCAACGCTCTTCTCCATTCTGCGTCACCCTTCAGCTTCTATGTCATGTGAGAAGATAATCAATTCTCTCTGGTTCAGCTATGAAAGTTTATTTTAATCGAAAATATTACTATATTGGAATCAGCTAGAACTAACTTAATGCGAGCATATAATCTTGAGACTATTAGTTCGATACATTGTGTAATTTTTGAATACTTGGTCTATCTTTTATTTTAAATATTAAGGAAAGAATCATAAATTAGCGATTTTTTTTTTTAAATTCAAAACGCTCCTTAAATTTCTCTTGATATCGAGTCAGCCTATGAATTGTATTTTGACAAATTTTTACTTGTAGAAGCTTTGCTTGATAATATTGCTGATACATAAAGTATCCATTCCAAACTATTTTGATTTAATAATGTGCTTTCAGTTAAATTTGCAAGAATAACATAAGTTAGATAAATTAAGAGCCATAAACTTTCATCTGTTTGATTCCACCGGATTAAATATATCCCTCTTAAAAAATTAAGAACAAACCCAATTATAAAAATCGAAATTCCTAATACACCCAAATCTAATAAGACATCCAAAAAACCATTGTGAGCATTAGGAGCATTCCATTGTACGGTTTGTACAATAACAGAAGCTTCACTATTGCCTTGCCAGAATGCTGCATAGCCATATCCTAGCCATGGTTTTTTAGCAATCATGTCTAACACAGCAGGCCATAGTTCTGAACGCCCAGTGAGTGTTGTGTCCTTACCTACGGTACCTAAAATTGTATCGGCTTGGGAGACAAATAAAGTATAAAGACCTATACCAACTATTGTCATCAACGTTACAATAGGTATCATTACTTTATATTTTAAATGTAAAACTCGAGAATATATAAAAAAAGTAACTGGAATAATCATAAAGTTACCAAGGGATGTTGCTGATTTTGATAATAATATAAGTAATCCAGAACTAAAATAGCCAAGCCATAAAACCCGCAGATTTTCTCGATTAGTCATGGCAAGAAAGAAAAATATTGCTCCACCAAGTACAAATCTTGTACCAAGAATATTCTTCTGTGCGTATATTCCTCGCCAAGAACCTGTATCAACACCGCCTGCAATACCATATTGTGGAATTAATAAACCAAACAAGAAACACATTACTGCTGAGATTCCAAGCACGTATGCACATAACTTCAGTTGTTCTTTTAAGGTATAGCGTGAAGCTAAATAAAGACCAAATAACATTGTTCCTGCCAGACCTAAAGCACGACGTATAGTAGTATCTGAATCTAAAGACCAAAAACTAGAAAGTGCACAAACTCCGAGCAATAGCCAAATCAATTTATCTTTGCTAAAGATGTGAGCAACCTTCTTCCAACGTAGAGTAATTAAGGAAATGCTAAATATATATGTACAAGTGAAAAGGAATCGACCTATGAATTTATCACCTTCTTTGATGGTAAAGCCATTCGATATCAATGGATCTAGTGGAGTTCCTGAATAGATCATCAAACAAATGATTGTAAATAATTTTTCAGCAGAAATTAGAAACTTTTTCATGTTTTCTCATGTGTAAATATCATCGTATATATATTAAACAAGTCACAAAATTTTGATTAATAGTCTCCATTTATTTAGAAAAAACTTAACTACATCTATTCCCTTAGGTTTGAGGAGATAACTGTATTTTTGTGATTGACATTTTTTCATTTAACCCGAAGACAGAAGTTACCTAAGTTTAAAAACATGTAATTTAACTACAGACGTTTTGTATCTAGCACTATGGCTATGCCCAGAACTCCTTTTTTTGGTAATCTTTAAATTCACGCTTCAAGGTTTTTTGTAAGTTTTATCTTCTGCCCCTACTTTTCTTTTGTGAAAAGCCTCTTATTTTTTGAACTTTTTAGTCAAAATAGAGCTAACTTTTTGCCTCAACTGCTGAGGGAACAGCCACATAATTAAGTACAAACATATATCAATCGGGCGGGGCTTCCCGCAGCGTATAGCTTCCCACAACAAAGGAAAAAAGGCTTTCCAATCACCTACTGAGGACGCAGAAGGAGTGATCATGGTTGCAATGAAGCCTGAATAAGCCTTTGGTGTTACTAAATTGCGGGTGGAACGAATCCAATCCAAGGAATATTGCCAGTCGTTGATGTTGCTTAAGCGCTTGATTCCCATCTCTGAATGCCAGATAGCCATAGGCTCAGGCACAAACTCTACTCCTACACCTTCGATAGCAGTAACTCGAAGCAACCACTCCCAATCTTCATGTCTGTAAAATTTTTCTTCCAGAGGCATCTTTTGCATTAACTCTTTTTTTACAAAAATAGTTGAGGTTTGTATGCAGCCCTCTTCTTTAAAAAAGGAGTTACGCGCAAAGAGATATTCGCTTAGAGGTTCAGAGAGGTTAGGTAGCCTTATCGGACGAATAAACTCACCTTTTGCAGTCTGGGAAATGAAACGACTGGCGACAACTGGAAAATTATAATGAGAATTATTTGCTACTTCAAGTTGACGCTCCAATTTTTGTGGAAGCCATTCATCATCATCATCTAAAAAGGCTATCCAACTGCCTTTAGCTTCTCTCACACCAGTATTTCTAGCTCCTGATGGTCCAACATTTTTTGATAGTTCTATCACTCTTAATCTTGAATCGACTATCTGAGATAGTACATTGACTGTTTCCTGATCGGGACCGTCTATTATTACAATCACTTCAATTGATTGAAACGTTTGAGCTAATGCAGTTTTGACACCTCTAGCAACAATTTGTGGTCTATTGCGTGTAGGAATCACAACGCTTACTATTATTTGGTTACTTTCATTTACCATTGCTAATTTTTTGGTTGTTGATTTTTCTGCTTGAAGATATTCAGTATTCATTGCTTTAGTTATTTTAATATTGCTAGTTTAATGTTTTATAAGTACGGTTAACCATTAAAACTTTGTCCTTATTTTTAAAAACTTTTCCTTAACAACATTAATTCCACCTAAAGCATGAATACTTAAAAAACTAACAAATAAAATATATAAAAAAATTGCACTAATTAGAGTGGATAAAAAGTCTAAATTTATTTTTTTTAAAATCGAGAATACAACTATCATCAAAGTGCTTATCATTATAGGACGGCGAATAACTCGCCATAAATTTAATGGAAATAGAAGAGTATAAGTGAAATAAAGATACTGGCTAAAGGCAAGAATAGTCATTAGCAATGCCATTATAGCTGCACCTACTAACTGATATCGCGAAACTAATACTACACCTCCTAAGCCTCCTAATGTAGTTGTAATAAACTGTTCACGTAGGTTTATTATCTCAAAATGGTTGGCTACAAGTAAAGAGCAAAGTGTGCGTATGAAGGGCAATAAAAGCAGTGATATAGCGCTTATACTAAGAGCTAAACTTCCTTGAGCAAAGCTAGAATCATAAATAAAGATTAGTAAATTTTTGCCAAAAAATAATAATCCCAGGAATAACGGTAATCCCATCGCTAGCAAAATTTCAATAAAGCTTTCAGTGATTTGTTGCTGCTTTTCCCGTCCTTCATCTACTACTTTAGAGAGTCTCGGAAACATTGCTACAGTTATACTGTTGGCAATAATTAAAAATGGTTGTATTAATTGTAGTATTGCACCGAAAAGACCTACTAAAAATTCATTTCCTAACAATGAAAGAATCAAAATTTCAATTCTACTACTGATTACAGCTATTGCTTCAATAGCAAAAAATGTCTGTGAAATTTTAATTGTATTCCAGACAAAATCTTTATCAATCTGCCATTGTATTTTGATTAACTGTGTGATTATAATCCATTCAATTACGAGAATTAATGTTTCCGAAAAAAATAGTATCCCTGCCAAACTTTCAATTCCATACTTCAGGTGCATCGCCCAGATCATTATTATGAGACGTAATACATACACTGGGACTGTGGCAATGGCAATCAAATGCATTTTTTCTTTAGCTTGAAAAATTGCCTCTGTTACGTTGGAAAGTGCAAAGGGAATTATCGTTAAGCCCATTATGTAGCAAAGAGTCGAGGTTTTGGAACTATAGGGAAGTAAAAATACTACACTTACTAATGCGCCATAACTGAGCAAACTAAATATTAACTGTAAGCAAGTACCACTCACCAAATAAACTGATGTTTTTTGTGGTTCACGGGCTAGTTCTCTTGTAAACAATATTTTTAACCCTTGTGAAGCAATGCCCACAAAGATAAAGTAGTAGCTATAGGCTAGTAAATACCTACCTATAGCTTCAGCTCCTAGATTACGAGCAATAGCTGCGGTTAATACAAAAGCTGTTAAGCTTTGCGCTAACCGATTGACTATCATTGAGAGGGAATTACTTATGAATTTGTACTTTTCTACCATTATTAAATTATTAATTCACCTTAATTCACTCATTTTGAATTGCCAATATCTATATATCTCAGAACCTCACTTTTTTTTGATATATCATTAGAAGATTGAGTACTAAACGCAAAACTTTTTATCACTCTTAAGTAGGTAGTTAATCACTCAAGAAACTAGAAAATTTAAATTTAATGCGTGATAAACAGAAACTCCATTGAAAACAGCAATAATTGTATCAATATGTAAATACTATAATTATTGCTGTCTGCTATTATTTTGTTTTTCTAATTTTAGTAAGCACCTTCTTTTTTCAAAACTACCATAACTGTTTTGAGTAGGATTTCAAAATCTAGGCGAAGCGACCAATTTTCGATGTAGTTAAGATCAAGATTTATCACTTGTTCAAAGTCTAAAATATCCGAGCGACCTGAGACTTGCCAAAGACCTGTAATACCAGGTAAAACTTCATGGCGAATAAAATGATGCTCAGAAAACTTATCTACATCTCTAATAGGTAAAGGGCGAGGTCCTACTATACTCATTTCTCCAAAAATAACGTTAAACAGTTGAGGTAATTCGTCTAAGCTATAACGTCGAAGAAATTTTCCTACACGGGTAATGCGAGGATCATCTTTAATTTTAAAGATAATCCCATCTTTCGTTTCATTTAATGCTTCTAATTCTTTCTGGAATTTTTCTGCATCAGACCTCATAGTTCTGAACTTCCATACTTTAAATTGTTGCCCATGTAAACCTATACGGGTTTGTTTGTAAAATACTGTACCGGGAGAGTCTAGTTTGATAGCTATAGCTATAGCTATATAAATAGGGAATGATAACATTACAAATAAAGTTGCAAAGCAAAAATCACAACTACGCTTTATCCAAAAATCCTTCCCTGTAATTATTGGACAATCCAAACTCAGACAAGGCATTCCCCCTATTTTATTAAATTCTATATTTTTATAAATTGGTTTTAATTCCATCGGCAAAATATGAACTTGGATGCCTGATGCTTGAAATAACCAGCATAAAAACATTCTATTTTTTAGAGCATCCCAAGATATAAACACTTCTGTCACGCCTAATTCATTAAGTTGATTCAATGTTTTTTGACGTTGATATCTATCTAATGAATTAGCTTTAGCAGTTCCAGATACAATATAATGTTTTTCTTTTTTTATAAAGCTAGCTATCTGCTCATGCTCTTGAGAATCACAAATAATAAACACAGAAGAACGAACTATTTTTTTCTGTTTACGCAAATATTCAAGCGTAATATTTATAGCATATCTACCAGTACAAACAAATAAAATACTTAGTATCCAAGACAATAATATTAATTTTGGGCTTGTAATATCAATGACTGGCTTATATAAAAGACAAACTAGAAGTATTAATCCATGAGCAAAAGTTAGCGATTTTGTGATATTGAAATAGTCATAACGTTTTTGACCTTCCCGATAAATACCCTCGATAGCTAATGAGCCTATTTGAATCGCAATAGTTATTAAAATCGGCAAATAATGGCTCTGTATGTACGAAGTAAAATTTCCATTAAAAGATTGATATCCAGCTAAAATCCAAGCTAATGATAAAAGAGTATAGTCTACTAAAAACAATGTTGTTAATCTCAACCACCACGAACCCTTGCGGACTCTGGTAAATGAAGATGCACGTAAATCTAAAGGCACTTCATTGAATTTACTTGTTGTAATGCTTTGATTACTCATAGTTATAAAGACTTGGTGTAGTTAAAATTTGATGAAAGCTGATATTAAAGCAGTGGGGTATCTCACATTTTTCTTTCAAAGAAACCTGGACTTTGTAGCCTAATAATTAAGCATTTTTGCAATAGCTTTAAATTCTTGATCAAAAGCATCTTCCAGGGTCAGTTTGAGTGCGGTTACTACCTAGATACTTAGCTTTTGTTGCAAGGTAGAATCTAGTTTAGCCTGGAAATTTTGAGCTTTAGATGCGAAAAAGGATTTTTTGGTGAGTTAACTTAATAGTTGAATAAAATCCCTGACGTAAATAATCAAGTAGGTCAGGTAAAAATATTAGGAAGGATTTTTAAGTTGCGTAACAGTTGAACTGAGTTACTACAGTTCCATTGCAGATTTCCACTTTTATTAGACAATATATGTCTTTGGAAATTACTGTAGCATATTTAGCTAGACTAATTCAGCCTTGCTTAGAAGTTGTCTGTTTGTTTACGCATAATTACTGATTAACAAAACTTACACACATAACATATAACAAAATGCATCAAAAATTTGATTATAGTTACAAAACTTTACAAAACTTTTCGTGGTGGTTGAGCTTGAGTTAGTTTCATCGGCATCTCTAAGAGAATTGGTTATAAAGTAATATCAACAATATCATCAGTGTTAGATATCTGTGAGTCTTGTCATATCTGCATTATAAACATTTTTCCCTACTGATAGAGAATCAATTTTTTGACTTTACACTATTTTTACATTTGAATAAACACAATGAAGATTTGGTAATAATTATTTTTTCCTTTAGCAAATTTTCGTATAAAAAGATAAAGTTTTTTCAGTCATTGTATTTGAACCATCATATAGATAATCATAGAAAAACGAAAATCTGGAAATTAAATGCTTTTCCTGACTGTACCTCAATATTGTAAATCCGACAGGTTCTTAAATTTAAATGCGTTTTAAAGTTTTAGCTAAAAATAAAATGTTTGGTAAAATCTTGACTATTATGTTTAATAAATTATCGATTAGCTAGAGTTTTAGGCATTAATTATGTTTGAAGATGCAGATAATTAGCCTGGGTATGCAACTCAGAAACATTTAGCGCCCCGGATTATCCTTGAGCCTGGCTAGGCTTCTATCCTGAGGGCATTTCTTAATGTGCAGAATCACAGATAATTTTGTATAAAAACACTTACAATAAATAATAAATTAAAAAAATCGCATTTGTTTATGGAGTTGATATATAAAAAATGCAGATAAATAGCCAGACTTCAGAGTATAAGCAAAATATTCCTTTAAATACTTTAACTCACATCATCGGTACTCAAATTATAGAGGGATGTAATGAGACTCAAGTAGTTGATCGCGATCTGTGCATTCATCAGATGTTTGAGAGGCAAGTAGAGCGATCACCTCAAGCAATTGCTGTAGCATTTGACGATATACAACTTACTTATCAACAGTTAAATAAGCGGGCGAATCAACTAGCGCATTACCTACGTACTTTGGGAGTTGGGCCTGAAGTACTTGTGGGGATTTGCTTGGAGCGCTCTTTGGAGATGATCGTAGGAATACTGGGTATTCTCAAAGCTGGAGGCGCTTATGTGCCTTTAGATCCGGCATATCCCGCAGAGCGTTTAACCTTCATTTTATCAGATACCCAGACACCAGTATTGTTGACCCAAGAAAAATTGGTCAAGAACTTACCACTGCATCAGGCACAAGTGGTTTGTCTAGATTCAAATTGGCAAGGTAACACCCAAAACAGCCAAGAAAATCCTGTAAATCAAACGACGATTGATAACCTGATCTACGTAATCTACACATCTGGTTCTACAGGACAGCCCAAAGGTGTAATGATCCCTCATCGTGGTATCTGCAATCAACTATACTGGCGGCAAACAAACTTTAAATTAACTCCAGCAGATAAAGTTTTACTGACTATTTCTTTTAGCTTCGACCCCTCAGTGTGGCAGATATTCTGGCCATTGTGTTTTGGAGGGCAATTGATCCTGGCTCGCCCTGGTGGACAGCAAGATACTGCTTACCTTGTGAAGGTGATTATTGAGCAGCAAATCACTGTCTTGGCTTTAGTACCTTCTATACTACGTGTCTTACTGCAAGAGAAGGGAATAGAAAATTGCCGATTTCTTAGGCATATTACCTGCGGTGGTGAAGCTTTACCGAGCGAACTCATAGAACACTTCTTTGCCCAACTGAATTTGGACAATGTTTTCCATAATTGCTATGGTCCGACAGAAGCTTCTATTGATGCCACTTTCTGGACTTGTCAGCGCGGCACTAATTATACCATAGCTCCCATTGGTCGCCCCATTACTAATGCAGAGATTTACATCCTTGATGAAAATTTGCAGCCTGTGCCTGTTGGTGAATCAGGTGAACTGTATATTGGCGGAATTGGTCTAGCGCGAGGCTATCTTAACCGTCCAGAATTAACCAGAGAGAAGTTCATTTTCCACCCTTTTAGCTCTGAAGTGGGGGCACGTCTTTACAAAACTGGAGATTTGGCACGTTTTTTACCAGATGGTAATATCGAGTTCCTTGGTCGTATTGACTACCAAGTGAAAATTCGTGGCTTCCGAATTGAATTGGGAGAAATTGAAGCGATATTAAGACAACATCCATCACTAACAGAGACTCTAGTCATAGCTAGAGAGGATGTTCCTGGTAACAAGCAACTAGTAGCATATATTATTGCCAACCCAGAGCAAATTCCTAGTCAGGTTGAATTGCGTCGCTTTTTGCAAGGTCGGTTGCCTGAATATATGGTGCCTGCCTCTTTTGTCTTTTTGGACAACCTGCCATTAAACCCCAATGGCAAAATAGACCGCCGCGCTTTACCTGCACCGCATACATCTGATCTTGCTCTATCAACTAACTTTATCCCACCACAGAATGCTACAGAAGAAGTCTTAGCTAGCATCTGGGTAAAAGTTTTGCGTTTGGAACAAGTAGGGATTCATGACAATTTTTTTGAATTGGGAGGCCATTCACTGCTGGCGACTCAAGTCATGTCTAGGGTTCGCCAAGCTTTTCAAATAGAAATGCCGTTGCAAATCCTATTTGAGAATCCAACGATCGCTAGTTTAGCTCAAGCCATGCCTACGGCAACCCGAAGCGGGAACGCTCAAACCCAGATTACAGAAAATGACCTCCAAAACCAGACAATTCCCTTAATAGCCAACCGCGAGTCAGTCCCTTTATCCTTTGCCCAGCAGCGAGTGTGGTTTTTGGAGCAGTTGGAACCTAATAGCCCAGCTTATATCATCTCCAATGCACTGCGTTTAACAGGCGAGTTCAGGGCGAGTATATTGCAACAAGCACTAAATGCCATCGTCATCCATCACGAAGCACTGCGAACAAACTTTATTACATCACCGGATGGTAGTCCCATACAAGTTATTGGTAAGCCCCGGCCAGTTGAACTCAAAATAATTAAAGTAACACAGGAGCAGGTACAATCTTTACTAAATCAAGAGTCGCAACGCCCCTTTAACTTAGAATCTGACTTAATGTTGCGAGCTTGCTTGCTCCAGATAGACGAACAGCAACAGATACTTTTGTTGGTGATGCACCACATCGCTTCAGATGGCTGGTCAATGGGCATTCTCTGGCAGCAGTTAGCATCCCTTTATGAAGCTTTATTGAGCGGTAAGCCTTCTCCTCTGGCAAAATTACCGATTCAGTATGCTGATTTTGCTATCTGGCAGCACCAATGGCTATCGGGTGAAGTCCTCTCCAGTCAAATAAACTACTGGAAAACCCAGTTAGCAGGTGCTAATACTGTACTGGAATTGCCTACCGACAGGCCACGGCCACCAGTGCAAACTTACCAAGGGGCGGCCCAATCCCTGATTATACCTCAAACCCTGAGTGCATCGCTCATAGAACTCTCACGTCAGGAAGGTGTTACCCTATTCATGACCTTGCTGGCAGCCTTTGGGACAATCCTGCACCGCTACAGTGGGCAAGAAGATATTCTCATCGGTTCTCCCATTGCTGGACGTAACCGTTCTGAAATTGAAGGGCTAATTGGATTTTTTATTAATACCGTCGTTTTACGGATTGATTTTTCCGGCAACCCTAGTTTTCGTTCAGTGCTGAATCGAGTTCGCCAGATGGCATTAGGTGCTTATGCCCATCAAGATATGCCCTTTGAGAAACTGGTAGAAGAACTGCAACCAGAGCGAGATACCAGTCGTAACCCACTGTTTCAAGTGTGGTTTAATATGCTCAATTTAAAGGATATCCAACTGGAACTACCTGGGGTGGCGATAGAACCAGTTTCGATGTTAGAAACAGCTTCTAAGTTCGACTTAACCTTATATGTAACAGAAAAAAATCAGGGAATCCAACTTGATTTAGTCTACAACACCGATCTGTTTGCTTCAGAGCGGATGATGGAAATGCTGCATCAATTTCATCATTTGTTGAATCAAATTGTTGCTACTTCGGATAGCCAGATTAGTTTGTATTCTCTTGTGACACCAGAAGCGCGAACTTTGCTACCAGAACCAAGGGCGGTTTTGCCAGAACCTGGGTACGAATTGGTAACAACAATGTTTACCTCTTGGGTAAATCGCACCCCAGAACATTCGGCACTGCGTCAAGGTTCTCGCATTTGGAACTATGGGGAATTGGGCAAAAGCGCTCAAGCTTTAGCACAGGTTTTATTATCCAACAAAGTCCAACAAGGAGATGTTGTAGCCGTATTCGGGACACGAAGCTTTGCACTGATTGCGAGTATGAACGCTGTACTTTTGAGTGGCGGTGTTCTACTGACTCTCGATCCAAAACTTCCTAGCGATCGCCACCTGCTCATGCTAAAGGAAGCTAAAGCTAAATATATATTATATATTGATAATCAGTTTCCACAAATCAAAGAAATATACAAATCTTTAACAATCATCAGTGTAAACCCAGACACAGGAGAAGCGATAAATTTCCTCCAAGACAGCAGTAAAGCAATAAACTTGCCTGAAATCACTGCCGACGATCCAGCTTATATTTTCTTTACTTCTGGCACCACAGGTATACCCAAGGGAGTGCTGGGATGTCACAAAGGGATGGCGCATTTTCTTAACTGGCAGAGGCAGACATTTGAAATTGGTCAGCAAGACCGGGTAGCCCAATTAACAGGTCTTTCCTTTGATGTAGTTCTCAGAGATATCTTCTTACCTTTGACTAGTGGTGCAACCCTGTGTTTGCCAGAAGAAGGGCATAACCTAGAACCAACTAAAATTCTCAATTACTTGGAACATGAGCAAATTTCTGTGCTGCACACAGTTCCATCGCTGGCGCAATCATGGTTAGCTAATGTGCCGTCAGGAGTCTCTCTACGTAACTTACGCTGGTTGTTCTTTGCTGGAGAACCTCTCAAGGAGACACTGATATATCGCTGGCGGGATGCTTTTCCAGAATCAGGTGAAATTGTCAATCTCTATGGGCCGACAGAGACAACTTTGGCGAAGTGCTATTATAAAATACCCGTGGAGTGTACACCAGGGGTACAGCCAGTAGGATTGCCGCTTCCTGAAACCCAAGCACTAATTTTAACACCGAATAACCAGCTGTGTGGCATTGGTGAACCAGGTGAGATCGTGATGAGAACGCCATTTTGCACTTTGGGTTACATAAATGCTCAACAAGAAAACCGTTCTCGGTTTGTCAAAAACCTTTTTCGGAATGACGAACGAGATTGGCTTTATTATACAGGCGATCGCGGTTGCTATCGTCCAGATGGCTCTCTGGAAATTCTCGGTCGCCGAGATGATCAAGTCAAGATCCGTGGGATACGCATTGAGCTAGGGGAAATTGAGACGGTATTAGCCCAACACCCCCATGTACTCCAAACTGTAGTAATTGCCCGTAAAGATGTTCCTGGCGATCTACGTTTAGTAGCTTACATTATCCCGAATCAAGACTGGGCATCTACAATTAGTGACATACGGAGCTTCCTTTTAACAAAGCTTCCACAGTACATGCTTCCTTCGGCTTTCGTCTTGCTGGACACCATGCCTTTAACCCCCAACGGCAAGGTAGACCGCCGGGCCTTACCAGCACCTGACTTATCAAAGCAAGAATTGGAAGTCACCTTTGTTGCTCCCCGCAATGAAGTGGAACGCCAGCTAATAGAGATTTGGGAACAAACTTTAGGTATACAGCCCATTGGCGTCAAGGATAACTTCTTTGAGCTTGGAGGACACTCCATATTAGCAGCAAAACTGTTTTGGCAAATTGAGAAGACATTTCAGAAAAATCTGCCCCTTGCCATTCTCTTCCAGTCAGGAACTATAGAGGCTTTAGCCCAAATAATCTGCCAAGAAGATTTAGCAGCAAACAAGACTTTAGTAAATACCTTAGACAAATCAAGAACTACTTGGTCATCCTTGGTAGAAATTCAACCCAATGGTTCCAAGCCACCTTTTTTCTGTATTCACGGACTGGGTGGAGAAGTCTTGTGTTTCCGTGAATTGGCACAGCATCTCGGGCCAGACCAACCATTCTACGGACTACAACCACAAGGGCTAGATGGAAAACATCCTTTCCATACACGGATTGAAGACATGGCAACTCACTACATTCAAGAAATTAAGACCTTTCAGCCCAATGGCCCTTATTTTCTGGGTGGTTATTCTTTTGGAGGTGTAGTTGCTTTCGAGATGGCTAGACAACTGCTAGAGCAAGGCGAACAAGTTGGTATTCTAGTTATGCTTGATAGTTGCCGTCCAGGTTATAGCTGGCGGGCTTCATTTTTCCAACGAGTTTTCTTGCATTTAAATAATATCGTTCAACAAGGGCCAGCCTACCTTTGGCAAAGGGTTGTGAGATGGAGTTATTGGCGTAAGTCTCTTCTGCAAAATACATACGACCGTTACTTGGAAGTGGCATTAGATATACCTATAAGTGACAAGCATTTAAAAATTATAGATGCTAACACTCAAGCCGTTAGTGAATATATTTTCCCAGTTTACCCTGGTCGAGCTATCCTGTTGCGAACGGAAGATCAAAATCGGGATGAAGCTATAGGTACACAATACGATCCTCAATTCGGCTGGGGCGACCTAGTTACTGAAGGATTAGATATCCATTATATTCCCGGATCTCACCTTGGCCTACTTAATGAGCCGCATGTACAGGTGTTAGCCAATACATTGAGAAATTGCTTAATCCAAGCGCAGTCTCCAAAAAATTAATGGCAAGCAATTCACAATCTACTGATGCTATATAGACGATTTGGACGCACAGAATTACAGATGCCAGTGTTTTCCTGCGGTGGCATGAGATATCACTTCAAATGGGAGGATATTCCCAATCATGAAATTCCTGCTGATAACCAGGCAAATCTGGAAGCGACTATTAGAAAGGCAGTTGAGGTTGGGATTAATCATATTGAAACTGCTCGTGGTTATGGCACTTCCGAAATGCAATTGGGAAGAGTTCTACCTAAATTTCCCCGCGAAAAGTTGATTGTTCAGACCAAAATAAATCCAAAGGCAGATGCAAAAGAATTCCGCGATACATTTGAACAATCATTGCAAAATCTCCAGTTAGATTATGTTGACCTTTTAGGGTTGCATGGCATCAATCATGCTGAGTCATTAGACTACAGCATCCGTTCCGGTGGCTGTTTGGAAGTAGCACAGCAGTTGCAAGCAGAGGGAAAAGTTAGATTTATTGGCTTTTCCACACACGGCTCAACAGATATGATTGTGCAGACAATTAATACCAATCTATTTGATTATGTGAACCTGCATTGGTACTACATTAATCAATGGAATTGGGCGGCAATCAAAGCAGCTAAACGCCAGGATATGGGGGTGTTTATTATTAGCCCATCTGATAAAGGAGGTTTGTTATATAAACCACCACAAAAATTAGTAAATCTTTGCGCCCCGTTGAGTCCAATGGTGTTTAATGATTTGTTTTGTTTGAGTCATCAAGAGGTGCATACTCTGAGTGTGGGAGCAGCAAAACCGCAAGATTTTGATGAACACCTGAAGACTTTAGAGTTAGTAGATCGGGCATCAGAAATTTTACCGCCAATTTTAGCAAGGTTGGAGTCAGAAGCGATCGCTATTTTAGGAAAAGATTGGGTACAATCCTGGCAGACAAATTTACCAACTTTTGAGGAAACCCCTGGTCAGGTAAATATTCAGGTAATTTTGTGGCTGCAAAATTTAGCGATCGCCTACGATCTGGTAGACTATGCCAAAATGCGCTATAACCTGCTTGGTAATGCCAGTCACTGGTTCCCCGGTAACAAAGCCGATCGGCTAGATGAATTAGACTTGCGGCAATGTCTCGCCCGCAGTCCCCACGCCGATAAAATCCCCCAAGTTTTGGCACAAGCACATCAGTTGTTGGCGGGTGAGGCTGTCCAACGTCTATCTAAAACTTGACAAATTGCATAAATAAAGCATTGGGTGTGGTACATGGGAAATAGTAAACAATAATTATCAATGCCCAATGCCCAATAAGCTTTTTGACTTTTGCCTGGCGGTGCTAATCAGATTTTTTTGTATCCGGTGATTTAATTCCCTTTGGTACGACTAACACCTTATCAACGCGGTTACCATCCATATCCATCACTTCTATTCGCATACTTTGCCATTCAAAATAATCTGCTGCGGCAGGAATACGGCCTAAATGGGTGATGACAAAACCACCTAAGGTTTGATAGCTGCCACTTTCTTCCGATTGCCACTCTTCCATACCGAACAGTTCTAAAAACTCCTCTACAGGTAACATCCCATCCAAAAGCCAGGAACCGTCTTCGCGTTGCACCGCTTGTGGTTGATCTTGCCCATCTGTTGAAGGAACATCACCCACGATTTCGCTCATGATGTCGTTGAGAGTGACTAATCCTTGAATCACGCCGTATTCATCGACTACTAGCGCCATGTGAGTAATCGTTTGCTTGAACAATTCCAAAACTTTCAAACCACGAGTGCTTTCTGGCACGAATACGGGCTGTCGCAATCCCACTGTTAAATCTAGTGCTTCTCCTCGAAAACTCCTGGCTAATAAGTCGGTCACAGGCATAACACCCAGCACATTGTCAAGTCCTCCCTGACAAACTGGATACCGAGAATAGGCACTATCATCCATTTTTTGGCGATTTTCTTCGGCAGTGTCATCCAAGTCTAGCCAGACAATATCAGGACGGGGCGTCATTAAGTAGCTGACAGGGCGATCGCCTAAACGAAAAACTCGCTCCACCATATCCTGTTCAGCTTCCTCAAAGGTTCCCGCCTCAGTGCCTTGCTCAATTAAAATTTTAATTTCTTCTTCGGTGACTTGCGGCTCGGTAGAAGCTGTAATTCCCAGTACTCGCAGGATCAAATCTGTAGAAGCGCTTAAGAGATAGACTACAGGAGAAGCGATCGCCGCCAAAGCTTGCATAGGAATCGCTACAATCGATGCAATCCTTTCTGGGTTGTTTAATGCCAAACGCTTTGGTACCAATTCGCCAACAATCAGTGACAAATAGGTAATGATCAAAACCACTATTCCAAATGATAGCGGTTGACTATAAGGTGCTAACAAGGGCACAAGTTTTACATAGATTGCCAGTCGGTTGGCAATTGTTGCTCCTCCAAAAGCACCAGTCAGGATACCGATCAAGGAAATACCCACTTGCACGGTTGACAGAAAATGATTTGGAGACTCAGCTAGTTTCAATGCTGCCTTTGCCTTGGCATCTCCTTGATTAGCAAGCTGTTGTAGCCTAACTTTCCGTGCCGAGACAATCGCCATCTCAGACATCGAAAACAGACCGTTGGCAATAATTAGCACCAAAATGATTAAAATTTCAAAATTTATGGAGGACATGTTTAAAATTGCCGCTTATCAGAGCGAACGTAGCTCAATACCTAGTATCTAGTATTAAAGGTGCTTCTATAAATGCTTTTACTGTACACAAAATAATAGTTATAGTTCTTAAGTTTATTAGTTTCCGTGCATTATTCTTCCAGCGAAAGAATAAGAAGGCTGTTAACACTTTTAAAATAGTTGAGATAAACTGCCTCAAGATTTTCCGATCCACAAAGACTTCCACCGCTAGTAGTACTTATGTCATTTTCTTCTATTGTGCGTGCCTTAGCGCGATCGCCCCTCACCACTGAATTTATTTCTAAGCTAAACCGACAACAGGAATTGCGGTTAAATGGCGTTCCTCGACTACCCAAGGGTTTGGTGGCTTCGGCATTGGCACAGGCTATGGGCAAGGATTTGTTTGTGGTTTGTGCCACTCTGGAAGAAGCTGGACGCATTTACGCACAACTGGAGGCAATGGGATGGCAAACAGTACATTTTTACCCCACCTCTGAGGCTTCTCCCTACGAACCTTTTGACCCGGAAACTGAGATGAGTTGGGGGCAAATGCAGGTATTGGCAGATTTGGGCATGAGGGATAGAAAGCTGGGGACTAGGGACTGGGGACTAGGAGGACAAGAGGAAATTATTGAAAAAGTTACTCCCTTGTCTGTTCCCAAGCCCCAATTCCTAATCCCCAGTACCGGAGCGAAGCGACCCTTGGCGATTGTGGCTACTCAAGGGGCGCTGCAACCCCACTTACCTCCACCAGAAGCTTTTGGGCAATTCTGTCTTACCTTGAAGCGGGGGATGGAATTAGACTTGAATGCCTTCAGTGAGAAAATAACTATTTTAGGGTACGAACGAGTACCTCTGGTGGAAACAGAAGGACAGTGGAGCCGGCGGGGCGATATTGTTGATGTGTACCCAGTTTCATCTGAGTTTCCAGTCCGCCTGGAATGGTTTGGCGATGAAATTGAGCAAATGCGGGAATTTGACCCAGTAACCCAACGTTCTGCCCTTGACAAAGTTGACCAGTTAATTCTTACCCCCACTAGCTTTGCTCCCATCGTCATGGCGGCACTGAAAAATAGTTATGAGTTAGGCGTTATGAGTTATGAGTTAAATTCTGACTCAGAACTTAGCACTCAGAACTCATCATTATTGGAGGGTAGTCGTCGCTTTTTGGGGTTGGCTTTCGAGCAACCAGCGTCCCTGCTAAACTACTTATCAGAAAATACCCTGATTGCCATTGATGAACCAGAACAGTGTCATGCTCATAGCGATCGCTGGGTAGAAAATGCCGAGGAACAATGGAGAATGGGGCATGGGGAAGAATCTACCCCCACTCCCCTAACATTGCCGAAAATTCACCGTTCTTTTGATGAGTGTTTGGCTGATGTTGCCAGGTTTAAAACCTTATATTTATCGGAACTGTCAGAGGAAAATGATGGGATTAATCTTGCCAGCCGACCTGTTCCAATCACGCCGCACCAGTTTGCTAAACTAGCTGAAACCATCCGCCAAGAACGCGATCGCAATTTCTCGATCTGGCTAATTTCTGCTCAACCTTCGCGTTCTGTCTCACTATTGCAAGAACATGACTGTCCGGCTCAGTTTATCCCGAATCCCCGCGACTACCAAGCGATAGATAAGCTGCAAATCAACCATACTCCCATAGCCTTAAAATATTCTGGTCTAGCCGAATTAGAAGGTTTTATCTTACCTACATACCGATTGGTAATCGTTACAGATCGGGAATTTTTTGGGCAGCATTCATTGGCGACTCCCGGCTATATCCGCAAGCGCCACAAAGCTACTTCAAAACAAGTCGATCCAAATAAACTGCGTCCAGGCGATTATGTGGTTCATAGAAATCATGGTGTTGGTAAATTTGTCAAGCTGGAAAGTTTGACGATTAATAATGAAACCCGTGATTATTTGGTGGTGCAGTATGCTGATGGGTTATTGAGAGTCGCAGCCGATCAAGTAGGTGCTTTATCTAGGTTTCGCGCCGGAGGTGATAAAGCACCGGAACTCAATCGGATGACTGGCAAAGCTTGGGAAAATACTAAGAATAAAGTCCGCAAAGCGATTAAAAAGTTAGCAGTGGACTTGTTGAAACTGTATGCAGCGCGATCGCAACAACAAGGTTTTAGCTTCCCAAATGATATGCCTTGGCAAGAGGAATTAGAAGATTCTTTCCCCTACCAACCCACAACGGATCAACTCAAAGCTGTTCAAGATGTAAAACGCGACATGGAAAGCGATCGCCCAATGGATCGCTTAGTTTGTGGCGATGTCGGTTTTGGCAAGACGGAAGTGGCGATTCGTGCTGTTTTTAAAGCAGTCACCGCCGGGAAACAAGTGGCACTCCTTGCGCCGACGACTATTTTAACACAACAGCATTACCATACACTCAAAGAACGTTTTGCTCCCTACCCGGTAAATGTCGGTTTGCTCAACCGCTTTCGGTCTGCTGAAGAACGCCGCGATATTCAAAAGCGATTGGCAACGGGTGAATTAGATGTAGTGGTTGGTACGCACCAAATTTTAGGTAAAGGCGTGACATTCCGGGATTTAGGACTGTTGGTAGTCGATGAAGAACAGCGCTTTGGGGTGAACCAGAAAGAGAAAATTAAAAGCCTGAAAACTCAAGTGGATGTGCTTACCCTCTCAGCTACACCCATTCCCCGGACTTTGTATATGTCCTTGTCGGGAATTCGGGAAATGAGTTTGATTACCACACCACCCCCAACTAGACGACCGATTAAAACCCATCTATCACCAATAAATTCTGAAAGTATCCGCACTGCAATTCGTCAAGAATTAGACAGAGGTGGACAGGTTTTTTATGTAGTTCCACGAGTAGACGGAATTGAAGAGACAACGGCCAATTTACGAGAAGTGATACCGGGAGCTAGGTTTGCGATCGCTCACGGTCAAATGGATGAAAGTGAGTTAGAATCAACCATGCTCACCTTCAGCAATGGCGATGCAGATATCCTAGTTTGTACAACAATTATTGAATCTGGCTTAGATATTCCCCGAGTCAACACGATTTTGATTGAAGATGCTCACCGCTTTGGATTGGCACAGCTGTATCAATTACGCGGTCGTGTGGGACGTGCAGGTATTCAAGCTCATGCTTGGTTATTTTATCCGAAGCAACGGGCATTATCTGATGCGGCACGGCAACGATTACGAGCGATTCAGGAATTTACTCAGTTAGGTTCTGGATATCAGCTATCAATGCGCGACATGGAAATCAGAGGCGTGGGTAACTTGCTTGGTGCAGAACAATCCGGTCAAATGGATGCCATCGGCTTTGATTTATACATGGAAATGCTGGAAGAAGCAATTCGGGAAATCCGAGGACAAGAAATTCCGAAAGTGGAGGATACTCAGATTGACCTCAACCTGACAGCATTTATCCCAGCAGATTATATTACTGATTTGGATCAGAAGATGAGTGCTTATCGGGCGGTAGCCACAGCTAAATCTAAATCAGAATTAAAACAGATTGCAGCCGAATGGAGCGATCGCTATGGTAGTTTACCAGTCCCTGCAAATCAACTTTTGCGAGTTATGGAACTCAAACAGCTAGCGAAAAAACTCGGCTTTAGCCGGATTAAACCAGAAAACAAGCAGCATGTTGTTTTAGAAACACCAATGGAAGAACCCGCTTGGAATTTATTGGCGGCGAATTTACCAGACAATCTCAAGACGCGCTTTGTGTACTCTCCTGGTAAAGTTACAGTGCGCGGGTTAGGAGTTTTTAAAGCAGATCAACAATTGCAGAATTTGATTGATGCTTTCGGGAAAATCCAGGGTGCAATTCCAGAGGTGGCTATTGTTTGATTGAGATAAAAGCTAGCTGTTGACCATTATCGGGAGTTGTTAAATTTAAGTAATATAACAAAACTCAAAGCAGCTAAACTAGCAAATCCAAAAGTAGGTTCGGGAATAGATTTTGCATCTATAAGTGGTTGAATTTCAGAAGAGGAAATATAGTTGGTAAGAAAAGGCTTGCCAATATAATTAAGATAAGGTAAACCAACAATATTAGCAGTATACTCATCTAAATTTTCAGAAGTTGAGAAAGCTAATTTAGAATTACTAGAGTTAAATCCAAAAGAACTTAAACTAGATACACCCGACCATTTTTCTTGGGGAACTTTGGAGTTCCCAGAAAATATCAAATCAAACCTATTTAACTCACTTGTGTAAATCAACCCATCATTATTTTGATCTACACCAGAAAATGAACCAGACAAGACACCTCCACCTTCCCAGCCTAATTGTGTAAAGGCGTAGTCCAGAGATACAGCTTGCACTTGTTTAACTGAGCTTCCTAGCAAATTGAAAATACTAATAGTAGTTGCAAATGCTATTGTTGGGAACCATCTCATATTTTTATGCTAGAGAATTGTTGAGGAATTTTCGATATTGAAAAAGCGAAACTACATGAGCAAAACTAGCTAGACTAATTGTTCTAATCAACCTAGTACAGCACGGCGTAAATTGAGATACCATTCACAATCAGGGAAAAGCTGACAACACAAGCTTTTTGACTTTGAAATTTTGAATGCGTGATTTCCGCCTTGCAGTACTAGCTTTTATTCACCCAAAGGCGCTCCTTCACGCAAACTTAGATGCTGTAGTCAACGCAACTCTGCGAATTTAAATATTTTATTTATCGTTAATGCTGAAATTATAAGAAAAACTTATCAAAACTCAAGTAATATCGAAAATTTTGCTTGTTGATCTCTTGCTTGTTTCACAGATTAGCTTACAAGACATCAACTTACAGCATATTAAAAGGCTAGTCAACTATTTATCACTTTGAAAAATTTTTCAAAGTGTATGTATTGAAAACAAAGCAATACCTTCTGTGCAAGACGCTACGCCAACGCCACCTGCACCACCTGTAAAGATATTTTTGCCAGTAAGTTGTTCCACATATAATTTGTAAATCTAAATTAGATAAACTCGTCTATCTACTGCTAAATAAGTCGGTTTTAAAAAATCGACCTATTTGATGAAATATCAAATCAGGAAACAGCTTATAAATTGCTCATTTCAGAGTTTTTATAAAACTAAACATACATCGGTTTTATCATGCCAACTTACTTATACCGATGTGGAAGTTTTAGAAATGACTCCTAAGATGCACATTTTGGAACCCTTATACAGCAAGGCTTTCATAAAGTGATGAAAAATCTGCATCTTTCATATATTGTTAGTGGCGAGCGCCGCTAATTAGAGGCTCATATCTTGCACCTGATAAAAATAATCAGTATTAACCGAAAACAAGAAAATAAAAGTAACATATAAAAATGGTTGCGGTCGCGCGACCGCAAACTTTGTCGTCAGTGATCGCACAACTTTTCACCACAAGTTCTTAGCTCGACTTTATCCAAAATTAAGAATTCGATTTTCTTTCTCCGGCGAAAACCCTGACTTTTTGGCAAATACTTTTTCTACGTCAACGATTATAGATGAAGTTAAAAAAGTAAAACTACTGTGCCACAAAGGTTTCATCTGAAGCAATGGCGTTGCGAAACAAATGGATAAAGTCGAGCTTAGAGATTAATAACCCGCAACTTAGGTTACTACCGCATTTCGTATGCTCCTCTATCGGGTCGTGAACCCTTCATACGAGAGCCACCCATAAAATCGGTTTTCACACTCTTGAAATTCATACCACTATTGATTGCCGGACTGGTATACTTCAACCTAAAATCACCACCCGGAGCATTCATAAATAGTGGATCTGCAATCATATCACTAGGCCCAGAAACATTTATCAAGGAACTATTAGCGTCGAGGTTGTAATCAAACCTGACATTGTTACCACCGTATCTTACGTTTATCGGTTTCCCACGCTCAGAATAAAGGATGTTATTGAAAACGTTGACATTATTTGAAGCATTAATCGATATTTGTCCGTATAAAATTTCCGGACTTTGGTTATTCATATAACTAGTGTTGTTGACAATATCGATATTCTCACTTTGGAATGTGTGAATGCCGCCACCACCATTTTTATATGTAATGTTGCTGGCAATCAAAGTACGTCCTTGATACGCACTCAATCTTGATCCTTTTTGCTTATTCATTCCACGATCAATAATAATGCCATTACCGTCTTGGATTTTGTGATTAGAAATTGGGGCAACAAACATTTGATTTTTGTAGACCTTATTTCTGGTCACAAATATCTTGTAGTTTCGGTTGTTGTCAGAATTCCAACTGTTAAGCACCGAAATGCCACTACAGGCATAAACTGAGTACCAGGCATTATTGAACACCTCGTTATTATCTATTGTTAAATAGTCTGATTGAATGGCTGTAATGCCTGCACCTCCACAATCATGTACCTTGTTGTTGAGAATTCTTATATGATGGGAGTGACCATTTTCTCCTCCTTCTATGCTGATGCAATTTCCATTAGTCAAGGGGTTTGAGTCGTTATTCTTCTGACTCAGCGCATACTTAGGTTTGATTATGCTATTGTTCCCTGCAACCTCCAGCCCGTTAATTTCAATATATGATGCTCCATCGTTAATCCAAACTCCATGCCATCCATTATGCTGAAGTTTCGGTCGATGTCCAGGGTATGCTTTATACGTAATCCATGCATCTGCCTTTCCAGAGCGTTCAATATCTATCACTGCTCCAGATGGGTATGCATTGTTGTATTCCCCGTCCATAATAAGTACCGTGTCCCCAGGGTTAGTCAGGTCTGCCGCCCTTTGAATTGTTCTAAAAGCGGATGAGGTAGTGCGTCCGCTATTTTTATCGTTTCCTTTACCACTAACATAGTATGTTGTTGCAGTTGAAATAGCACTGACCAGCTTGCGGCTTGGTAGTGGCATTTCTTGATCTGTGAATGAGTGACGAACATCTTTAACAAAAGACTCTGTTACTCTCTGTGCTTGAACTAGACTTGTTAATGCCCAGGGAAGTACAAGAGATGCGCTCAAACTGAGAAAACCTAAACCATGAATCATCATAGGGAAAAATAGGGTATGTTGCAAAAACTGATTCGTTAACGGTCAGTAACTCTAGCCTTAGTCAGTAACTCAGTATTGGATACAGTTGTGTAACTGCCATTTGTAAGTTTATACATTGTTTATCAGGTTTCAACCTGAGAATTCCCACGTAGATATACCTGAAAAGCCTTTTTAGCTTGTCTTCTAAAAAAATAGCAATTGTATAGTAAAAGTACTGAAGGAAAATGATTCAGTATGCAGAGCTATTCCATTAATGGACACCAAGCAACTGTACAAATGGCGTCATTTCCAACTTCGACATTATTGTACTGTGTATACGCGATCTCTGTGGTAAAGATATATATCTGTTATCAATCAGCTAATTTACTTACATATTTATTATCATTATGATAATAAATAAATCTTCAAAACCTATACATAGATTAGTAATCTAGTACTCTATTCTTGTAATGATTATCATTATCATCAAAATCAAAGTAACTAAAATAAAGTTTTAAAAAGCCTATCAATAGTAAATTAAGAATTTTCAGGGAAGACTTTAGGTCTACAGTATTTTTAAGCGAGTAATATTACCTAAAAAAGTCTAAAATTGAGATATAAAATACAATTTTCGAGGAAGCGATCGCTCCATACAAGCTAGTTCTGTACCCTAGTCTTGTTTTATCCTGTGGAGAGGTTGCGTAGCTTGCTTTCCCATAAAAGTACGATAATATTCTATAATTCTTTTCTATAGCAATCCAAATTAAATTGTGAAAAAAGACGGAGATAAAAAGACCGATTTATAAGCTTTTCAACTTTTTTGTCTCTCACAAATGATTAAATAGGGCTATATTGACTCTTGACTATTGAGCCGTGACTCATAGTTAGTGCAATTTTGGGGCGCAAAGATTTGACCGACGCCCCGAATTTAATCCTTATCTTAAACTAGAGTCCGAACACCCTCAAAATGCTAAATATAACACCTAGAGGCCCAGTTATAGTGTTTGTGGTATCGCCAGTTTTAGCTAAACCAGATCGGTTGACTACTACAACGTCATTATTGCGGAGTATGGGATTAGTTTGCTCATTAATACCAGCAGAGAAATCCACTTTTACTATACGTTTAGTAACAGAACCATTAGGGTTGAGGCGAATCAAATCAACAGCACTACTACTAGCTCTAGCATCATTAAATCCTCCAGCAGCGAGTATAGCTTGATTTAAAGAGCTATTCGGCTGAACGTCTGTTAACCCTGGTTTTTTAACTTCACCTACCACACCAACTTGAATGCGTGCAGGAGATAAAGTAGTGGTAGCCAATTGAGTAGCTTCTGCGGGGTTGATTTCAGTTGCCGTCGGAATAACAATTGTATCTCCGTCTTGCACAATAATATCTTGATTGGCGTCACCACTTTGCAATAATTGCCAAAGATTGATATCTATAGCTTGTTCTGAGCCAGTTCTTGTAGGTCGGCGTAGCTTGAGATTACGAATATCAGCCTGTGCTGTAATTCCCCCAGCTAGTTGAATTACCCGTGTTACATTTGGTAGACCTGAGGGAGAAGCAGTACCACTATTAGTAGTTGCGCCTCCTCCTTGTGCATCTGCGTTAGCTGGGGTGACAAGATATGAACCGGGACGGTTAACTTCACCAATAATTGTTACAGTGCGGGGTGTGGTTTGGCTAGCGGCAAAGTTAGATGCAAATATATTGCGGGATTCTGCGACGTTGAAATTGGTTGCAGTTGGCACAACTATAGTGTCTCCATCCCGCAAGGTAATATCTTGTGATAACCTGCCTGTTTGGATGAGTTCCTTCAAATTAATACTGACGGTTTGCTCTGAGGAGCGTCCTATTTTACGCCGTAACTGAACTTGAGTCACATCCGCAGCCAAGGTTACCCCCTGCGCTGTTGTCAGTGCGGCTAATACAGTGGGGTATTGTACGCCTGGATTGTCTCCCGCGCTTCCGCTCAAGTTGAGAGTGTAAGCTCCTGGACGTGTCACCTCTCCGGCAACGAAAACATTGATAGGACGAGACGACAACAAATTTATTGAAATCAAAGGGCGTTTGAGGAAGCGAGCATATCTTCTAGCAATTTCGTCAGCAGCCTGTTCAGTTGTTAGACCAAGGACTGACACACTGCCAATTAAAGGTAGGTTGATTGCTCCACCTGGGGGAATTTGATATTCGCCTGTGTATTCAGGCACTTCAAATACATTTACACGGATGCGATCGCCGCCTCCTAATGAATAATTAGTATCTAATTGTGTTGATGTAGTTGGTGTTTGTGTTGTTGGTGGTAATGGTTGTCCCTGAGCTAGACTGGCAAATGGCACAACCGCATTGACAGTAGTTAACAAAGCCACACCCACAACTGGCTGAGTTAGGAATTTAAACAAACTTGTATTAAACATATTTACCTGAGACTCTGAAACTACAATCAATAATGTACTGTCTAAACATTTTTATTTGGACTATACCTAAGTATTCAAGTTCCCCAACACTCTTATTTTCCTCGAAAAGTGTGATTTTCCGGAGAAAATTTGTTTATTTAATTTGAATTTTTAATGAAGATAATTTAAAGTTAAGCCAATTTGAATATAGGAATTATAAAAAATATTAGCATTTACATAAATAAACGCAGTTGAGCCAAGATTTTTTTATTAATTAATCAGGCAATGATGAAGAAAGTTTTCTTATAAAATCAATTATATGACATTTTAACTGTGATTTAAAACTTACTATTAGTACCAAACTTATCAGCAACTTCATTCAATAAAACTAAACTTAACAAGAGATTTTAATTGGGTTTTTTGTCGGTTGGCTTCAGAAAGATTAACTCCAAAAGGCATAAAATTTGGTTTTTGCTTCTTAAGCTAACCCAAAACTTACTTTTGGCAATAAACAGGAAGACTAATTCAGTAAGTTATTTTTTTTTTGGATTTGTTGAATAAAAAACTCTTCTAAAGAGTAACGCGACAAGTTCATGGCAATAATTTTACCTTCCATAAGACGAAGACTGGCGAGAAAATCATAGTAATCGTCTTGTAGTGTACCTTGCCAGGAACCATCAGGTTCAAATCTGAGACTGGGTATCCATTTTTTCAGAATTTCCCAGTCACCACCTTGACCTTTGACGTGATATGTGTTGTTTCTGCCTAAGAGTTCATTCAGGGAACCAGAGCAGATTAATTCACCTTGAGCGAGGATGGCAATGCGATCGCAAATCTGTTCTACTTCACTAAGAACGTGGCTGTTGAAAAAAATTGTCTTACCAGCAGCTTTTAGCGCCAGGATAATTTCCCGCATTTGGTAGCGTCCCACAGGATCAAGACCAGACATCGGTTCATCGAGAAAAACTAAATCTGGCTCGTTAATTAGCGCCTGTGCCATACCGACACGCTGTAGCATTCCTTTAGAGTAGCGACGCAGCAGCTTTTTGCGGGCATCTGCTTGGGATAAACCCACTAATTCCAGCAGTTGGGGAATGCGTTGGCGTTGGACACTTTGGGGAATTTGGAATAGCCCGGCGGTTAGCTGCAAAAATTCCCAGCCAGTGAGATAGTCATACAAATAGGGATTTTCTGGCAGATAGCCGATATGTTGCTTGATAGTGCGATCGCCTATTGGCTTACCCAATAATAAGCCCCGTCCAGAGGTAGGGCGAATAATTCCCAGCAATAATTTTAAAAGGGTGGTTTTACCAGCACCGTTTGGCCCTAGCAACCCAAAGGTTTCGCCTTGATAAACTGTTAAAGAACAGTTTTTGAGAGATACGACTTTTTGATTTAACCAAAAACCAGTCCGATAGACTTTTCGTAACTCAGAAGTCAGCACTACTGGCAAAGTGTCTGTCGTACTAAGTTGAGAATCAGGGTCATCTGCAACAGACTTCATCTCGGTTCAATTACTAATTACCCAGTAGGCTGATAATAACCATCACGGAGCAGTGTGTCAATTATCGGGAACTGGGGAGTAGGGAGTGGGGACAAGGTGACAAGAGGTGAGAACTTGCAACAAGTCTTTGCCCTTGTCTCTGATTTTCCTTGTCCTCAAGTCCTTTTTCCCATACCCCATGCCCCTTTTGACTCCTTTCACAGAACACCTTTAGAACTAGGAATTAGACCAGCACGACGAGGGTCAATTTCCACCGCCAGCCGCGTTGCCCTCGCAAACGCCTTAAATGTCGCTTCAATAATGTGATGGGAATTAATGCCATCTAGTTGCCGAATGTGCAGTGTCATTTGGCTATGGTTCACCAGCGCCACAAAGAATTCGCGCACAAGTTGAGTGTCATAGGTTCCTACACGCTGGGTAGGAATTTGCAAACCGTAGCTGAGGTAAGGGCGTCCAGAAAAGTCTAGTGCTACCTGAACTAAGGCTTCATCCAGTGGCGCGAGAAAATTACCAAAGCGGACAATACCTTTTCTGTCACCTAATGCTTGGTTAAAAGCTTGGCCCAAGGTAATGCCTACATCTTCGTTGGTGTGATGGTCATCAATTTCCCAGTCTCCCTTGGCTTGAACATCTATATCAATCAGCCCGTGGGAGGCAATTTGATGCAACATGTGATCCAAGAACGGAACGCCTGTTGCTGCCGTGCAAGTTCCTCTACCATCCAGGTTGATGGTAACTTGCACAGCAGTTTCCCCAGTGGTGCGGTGAACAGTCGCAATCCGAGGGGTTTTAGTTGACTGGTCGTAGTTTGAATTTAGTTTGGTTGTTTGCATGGGGAGTGGAAAGAGTTAAAAGTTAGGAGTTATGAGTTATGAGTTATAAATTTTTAACTCTTAACTCCTCACTCCTAACTCCTAACTTTATCGCGTCACATTCCCATAATTTCATATCCTGCATCTACATATAGAACTTGTCCAGTAATACCACTAGACAAATCACTACATAAGAAAGCGGCAGCGTTGCCCACTTCTAGCTGAGTGACGGTGCGTCGTAGGGGAGCTACTTCTTCTACATGATGAATCATATCCAAAATTCCACCTACTGCTGAAGATGCTAAAGTGCGGATAGGGCCTGCAGAGATGGCATTGACGCGGATATTTTGCTGCCCTAGTTCAGCAGCCAAGTAACGTACACTTGTTTCTAACCCAGCTTTAGCAACTCCCATAACGTTATAGTTGGGGATTGCTTTGACACCGCCTAAAAACGTCAAAGTGACGATACTACCTCCCTCGGTCATCAAAGGTTTAGCTGCACCGCTTAACTGCACCAATGAGTAGGTACTGATTTCTAAGGCGGTGTTGAAGCCAGAACGAGAAGTTTGGCTAAAATCTCCACTCAAATCATCTTTGCTGGCAAAAGCAAGACAATGAATCAGGATGTCTAGCTTTCCCCACTGTTCGTGGATTGTCTTAAAGGTAGATTCAATCTGCTGATCATTTTGAACATTACAGGGAAGAAATAAACTGGGGTTGAGAGGTTCTACCAATTCTGCAACTTTTTTCTCCATCTTGCCGCGTTCATCGGGTAGGTAGGTAATACCCAGGTTTGCTCCGGCTTTGTGCAGCTGTTGGGCAATGCCCCAGGCGATCGAGCGGTTATTGGCAATACCTGTAACAAGAGCATTTTTTCCAGTCAGATTTAGCATATAAATTGTTAATGCGATCGATCATCTAGGAGCATACTAGAATCTGAGGCACGTTTTGTCTTTGTTTTATACAGGATTTGCAAAAATGAATATTGGTAAGAGTGTTTGCTGTGACAAAAATCTTGATTTTTCCTAAAGATATTTTCAAAATAACTTTATTTGTTCTTTAAAAAACCCTTGTAAATATAGCTATTGGAAGTACTTATCAACAATTAGTAGCTGAAAGGATCAACAATTATGTATCATTATAAACAAAGAGTTATGAAGAGATTAGTTTGAGTATAGGAAAGTACAGAAAGGTTGACGGTGCTTTATTCATTTTTCAGGTGTATTCTTAGATAATCAGTTTTTGTTTTTCCGGCATTGGGTAGGGGAAGGGAGATGATCGTGACACAAGATAAAGCCCTAGCAAATGTATTTCGTCAGATGGCGACCGGGGCGTTTCCGCCAGTTGTGGAAACGTTTGAACGCAATAAAACGATCTTTTTTCCTGGCGATCCTGCCGAACGAGTTTATTTTCTTTTGAAAGGTGCTGTTAAACTTTCCAGGGTGTATGAGGCAGGAGAGGAAATAACGGTAGCGCTGCTGCGGGAAAATAGTGTTTTTGGTGTATTGTCATTGCTGACGGGAAATAAGTCGGATCGGTTTTACCATGCGGTTGCATTTACGCCTGTGGAATTACTGTCAGCGCCAATTGAACAAGTAGAGCAAGCACTCAAGGAAAATCCAGAATTATCAATGTTAATGCTGCGAGGTCTGTCTTCGCGCATTTTACAGACGGAGATGATGATTGAAACTCTCGCTCACCGAGATATGGGTTCTAGGTTGGTGAGTTTTTTGTTAATTCTTTGTCGAGATTTTGGGGTTCCTTGTGCAGATGGAATCACAATTGATTTGAAGTTATCTCATCAAGCGATCGCAGAAGCAATTGGTTCAACTCGTGTTACCGTTACTAGGCTACTGGGAGATTTGCGTGAGAAAAAGATGATTTCTATCCACAAAAAGAAGATTACTGTGCATAAGCCTGTTACCTTAAGTAGGCAGTTCACATAAAAACAATTGGAGAAAGGGGAATCGGCGCGTGTTGTATTTTGAAAAATGACACTAATAGCTAGAGGTAAATCTAAAATTGAATAATTTCAGCTATTGCCAATTTCCACTTATTTCCAGACAATGGTTAAAAGTAGTAGGCTGTATCTGGAAGGATTTCGGTAGCTAAAGATGACCACCGGATACATCCTCATCGCAGCAATTTTAATTCTGGGAGGCGTAATTGCAACCGTAGGCGATCGCATTGGCACACGAGTTGGCAAAGCCCGCCTCTCACTTTTTAACCTTCGTCCGAAAAATACTGCTGTACTAGTAACTATTTTTACGGGCGGTTTGATTTCAGCATCAACTTTAGGAATTTTATTCGCTGCCGACGAAGGTTTGCGAAAGGGAGTTTTTGAGTTAGAAGATATTCAAACAGACCTTAGACAGAAGCGAGAACAGCTAAAAACAGCAGAAACTCAAAAAAGTCAGGTAGAGAGTGAGTTAAACCAAGCAAGAATAGCCCAAGCAAAAGCACAACAAAACTTGCAGGTAATTAATCAATATTTGCAGGCGGCGAATGCCAAACAACGCCAAACACAAGCTCAGTTGAACCGCACCATTAGTCAACAAGCCCAAACTCAAACTCAACTCCAACGCACTCAAGGGCAGCTAGGACAAGTTGTAACTCAGTACAAAAAAGCTATAGCTGAATTGCAAAGCGTTTACAATCAGAGAAAGGAGCTACAGGCGGCTGTTGAACTACTGAAGACAGAACGTCAACGACTGTACGCTGAAGCTAAAAAAGCTATTGACGAAGCCAAAACAGCTATTGAAAAACGCGATCACGAACTTGCTAATCGTCAAGAAGGCATAAAAGTGCGCGATCAAAAAATCTCCCAACTCGATCAATTGATTCAAAAGCGTAATGTAGAAGTTGCAGCGCGAGAGCAAGTGATTGCCACACGGGAATCACGCCTCAAAGACTTGGAAACACAACAAGAGCAACTAGAAATGGAAGTTGCAAGGTTGGAAAAATATTATCAGTCTTACCGCGACCTGCGTCTAGGTAAGCTGGCCTTAGTTCGCGGTCAAGTTCTCTCTGCTGCTGTAATTCGTGTTACCCAACCTGCTGCTGCTCGTCAGGCAGTGGTACAACTTTTACAAGAAGCTAATCGCAATGCTAACCTCGAATTAAGTGAGCCTGGGGCAAATCCTGCAAATGTCGAGCTACTGCGCGTAACTCAAGATAGGGTTGACCAATTGAGCAAGCCGATTAGCGATGGTCAAGAATACGTCGTGCGAATTTTCTCGGCTGGTAATTACGTTAGGGGAGAAAAGCAGATAGAATTTTTTACCGATACAGCCCGCAATCAACTGGTTTTTTCGGGAGGCGCAGTGCTGGCCACAACGACTGCTGATTCCAAAACCATGACATCTTATCAGTTACAGCAGCGACTAGAAATACTGATTTCTGCTTCCCAATTTCGGGCCCGTAATGCTGGAATTGTCGAAGATGTGCAAGTAGAAGGGACTTTCTTACGCTTTGTCAGCCAATTAAGACAGTACAATCAACCATTGGAGATTAAAGCGATCGCAGCAGAGGACACTTATACAGCCGGACCATTGAGAGTAAAATTAGTGGCAATAGTCAATGGACAAATTATTTTTAGTACTTAAAACATTATTTGCACACTCTTATTAGTAAGATTTAAACATATCGAACAGCATTGAAAATAATTGCTGTGATTGCATTTATTCATTTCTAATTCTTAATTTTTAATTTTTAATTTTTAATTTCTTATGACTTTCCGGGAATTTCCACCAACGCAACCAGTCATATTGGGTTTTGATCCAGGTCGAGATAAGTGTGGTTTAGCGGTGATGGGACTGGATCGGCAATTGTTTTATCATCAGGTTGTGCTAGCAAAAGAGGCGATCGCTACCATTGAGACACTGCGTCAAAAGTTTCCGATTTCTTTGATGGTGATGGGCGACCAAACTACAGCCAAGCAGTGGAGACAGCAATTATATCAGGAATTGACAGAACCGTTGAGTATCATTTTAGTAGATGAGCGCTACACAACCTTAGAAGCACGCGATCGCTATTGGCAAATGTTCCCGCCCAAAGGGCTAATAAAGCTATTGCCACAGGGTCTGCGACAGCCACCAAGACCGATAGATGACATTGTTGCCATCCTCTTAATCGAAAGATACCTAAATCGCCTCACTGAATCAGCCAATTATAAATTTTGAATTTTGAATTTTGGATTAAAGGAAAAATTTCAAATCTAAAATTCAAAATTGTTAGATTTTGGATTCAATCTAAAATCTAAAATCTAAAATCCAAAATTGAATGGCTTTTAACTTTTAAAGTTGCGCTTAAAGTTGCGCCCGAATAGTAAAAGCATAATCTCCTCCAGGTTCTAGCTGATAATCTTGTTGCTCCAAGAATCGACCGAGGGGTTCTTTGATTAAGGCGCGACCTTGGGAAGGCTTGACGGCAAGTTCTCCCCGGCGAAAATGCCACTGGAAATGCCACTCAAACTCACCCGCACTCACTTCACCTTCAAGAAAGCCGTGTTGCCAGGATTGGCGGGTAATTCTGACATGGGCAATGGTTTCTGGCAGACGTTTTGCACTCACAATGCTTTATGTCAAATGTGAAATAACAGCCGCTTATATAGGCTTGCTACTTATTCTATTTACCAAACATAGCTTAATTAGACAAACTGACAAAGTGGGTATTTGTAGTTGACTAGGTTGTGTTAATGAGCAAAACGACTCCAGTATCCTAAAGTCGCTGCCATAACGCAATAAGGTTTTTAAAGTATTGGGCGAATAGAATTCGCTACTATACAAGCGAAGTCCACCTCCGTGGACTAATGCAAAATCAAGGGCTTGCTGACCCACGGAGATGGGTAAAGTCTCGTGTAGCCGCGAATTATATTCGCCCGACGAGTAATAAATTAGACTTTAGAAATATCCTTTAAAGGCTTGCTTAGTAAGCGGCTATCTCAGCGCCACTATCAATGTAAGGTGTCCTATCAGTGTCATCGTGGGAACAGGTAAGAACCATTCTAGTTGGCTCATTTAAATTAACGAGTGTAACCCCACTGATTGTAGATGCCACAGATGCACCCAGTTGTACCCCAACGATTGCTGCGTGTATAGAAAGAATCTCACCTGTTTCTTTGGCGCGGACATAGCATCGCACCGTAGCATTGAATCCAGTATTTACAGCTGTCGCTGAATAATTAACTATCCACTTACCACGGGGAAGAAGAATTTCCCCTAGCCTGAGTTCCTGAAATGCAGTAGTAGGCAAATAAAGATTCTGTGTTGTCTTGGCAAAGTATGCTGCGTTGATTGCTGTTGCAGGCAGTGTTAAACTAACTACCGATCCAACAATAGCTAACAAGGAACTACCTAATGCTAATGGTTTCATAATTCAATGAATTTTTGGTTAATTACATCAGCTTTATCAACTTTGCAATATAGTGCTAGTAGCTATTTAATACATAATTTTTTAGAAAATCTACATATTTGAGAACCATACTTTTTAAAACTAGTAGGAGCATCTTGGTTAGTTGATGCAATGCCATTGTCAGTCAATGCAATGCCATTGTCAGTCGATGCAATGCCATTGTTAGTCGATGCAATGCCATTGTTAGTCGATGCAATGCCATTGTTAATTGATGCAATGCCATTGTTAATTGATGCAATGCCATTGTTAATCGATGCAATGCCATTGTTAGTCGATGCAATGCTGTAATATCATGTCCAGCCAATTAAGCATAATACCGGGAACCCCACCGCGCCAAAGCTGCGCTTTAGCTACCCTCCCATTAGCAAGGCTACGGTGTATACACAAGTCTCATAAAGTTGCCTAACAGCGTTTAGATCCCCCTAACCCCCTTTTTCAAGGAGGAAAGTTCTTAAAGTCCCTCTTTTTAAGGGGGATTTAGGGGGATCGAATAATTTGTATATACACGATAGCCTTAGCAAGGGGAGGGGTTGGGGGTAGGGTTCTTGTTGATTTATGCAAGAGGGCTAATACCTAACCCGTGAGTAGAGTATTGCACTTATGGATTATTCAATCAACACCGAGTCTAAGTACCAGGGAGGATTTATGATCAATCGTGAAAAAAGCTTTGGCTAGCTGATAGATAATTGGGGCAGGAAGCTAGAGCTAGAAGCATGGAAACCAAACAGCTAGGAAAAACTGGTATTTTTGTGAGTGCGATCGGTTTGGGTGGTATGCCCATGTCAATTTCTAATCGCCCTCCCGAATCGCAATCAATCGAAGTTATTCATCGGGCTTTGGATCTTGGTATTACATTTATTGACACTGCCGACTCATACTGTAAAGATGAGTCAGATAAGCACCACAACGAGCGGCTAATTCACAAGGCACTTACTAGTTATAAAGGCGATGTTAGCCAAGTAATTGTGGCAACAAAGGGCGGGTTAATGCGTCCTAATGGAAACTGGACAAGCAACGGCAATCCAGAACATTTGCGCCAAACAATTCGAGTCAGCTTTGAGGCGTTTGGTGGTGCTAAACCCATCGACGTGTGGCAATACCATTCTCCCGATGCTAATTACACAATTGAAGAATCCCTTGCACCAGTTAAAGAAGCAGTGGAAGCAGGTTTGATTCGGTTTGTAGGAGTTTCTAACTTTTCCGTTGAACAAATTAAACGGGCGCGAGATGTGGTGGATATTGTTTCGGTGCAGAATCAATACAGCCCTTGGCAACGACAGCCAGAAAATGACGGCGTATTGAAGTATTGCGACCAGCAAGGATTGACCTTTTTGCCTTGGAGTCCCTTTGGTGGTAGGCGTCGCCATCAGGACTTACAAGATATCCCTGTGATCGGTAACTTAGCTAAAGAAAAAGGCGTTTCAGTATATAATATCGTCTTAGCGTGGTTGCGTTCCAAGTCGCCCGCTATCTTGCCAATTCCTGGTGCTAGCAAGGTTTCTAGCATTGAAGATTCAGCACAAGCTATTAATGTGAAACTATCTGATGAAGAAGTGCAAAAAATTGATCGGGCAACTTAATTATTCCAAATGATTCTGACTTCAGTGTAATATAGTCTGAACTCATCCCTAACCCTGATGTATTGAGATGTTTAGTCTTATCCAATACTTTGGGGTTGAATACATATAGTGAAGAAAAGCGATCGCTTCTACATTGACTCCAACGGCGGAACCTCGAAGTCATTAAACCAGGAAACATTGTAAGACGAAGGTGCTAAAGCTTTTACCAACTTACCGTCCAGAGTCAGCAAAGTAGCATTAACCTGCTGTGAAAGTGCGACATAAGAGCCATCGTAGGCGGAGATTCCATAATTTAAGGCGATCGCAACTGCATCCGCCATCAAATCAGCCGTGGAGACAACACGCAACGGAAAAGCTTTGAGAGTGGCTAAATCTGTCTGAACCTCAACAGCAGTGTACATCCTTGCACGGACATACTTCCATAAGGCGTTAGCGCACTCAATGTAAAAGAGGTCTGGAACAAATATTTCCGTCTGTGGATTAGCAAAATGGTCAAAAAGTTGATTAACTTTGGCGGTTAGTGGATCAGCAATAAAATACTTGATACACACACTGGTATCTAACACGCATCTTACAGGGGTGGTCATCTGTCGCGGTCTTCTCGAATCAGTTCAGTACTATCAGGTAATCCAAAGTCTGCTGGATTCACACGGCGACGCTGACGGCTTTCTTCTAGAACTTTAAGTACATTCTGTCGTTTCTGGTCTTCTATTTGCTGCGCTTCAGTTTTCAAAGCTTGTTCTAACAGAGTTATAACTTGGGCGTTAATTGAACGGTGTTCAGATGCCGCTAACTCTTGCAGTTTTGCATACAAATCATCGGGTAAATTTCTTACATAAAGGGTAGCCATCGCTTTACCTCAAAGTAGGGTTTTTACTTATGCTAGCACAATGCAAGCATGAGGAGAGAGGCAGAAAACAAGAAGGAGCGATCGCCTGTAGTCTAAATTCCTCTTTAACAAATTGCCATACATCTTGGATAACTTGGTTTCTGAGATTTCTATAATTAGCTACGTATCTTGAGGTTCTACAACACAACGCTTGTGCAACGTTAGTGAGTAAGCATAACCATTAGGGCGAATCCTGATTGAGCGATTTACTGATCAGGCTGTGAAGTTCTCTTAATTGCTCAGAGTCTAAAGCTTGAATTAGTTCCTCTGCTGCTTTCTTAGAGTTATGACGAGGTATGTTAAGCCATAATCCGCCTTTCAAAGTAGCAGATGGTACTCGTTCTAGCCAGTCTCTGGCCACTTTTCGTCCTTCTTCTGTAATCTGATAATAACCACGTTTCTGACCTGATAATCGTTCAATCCATCCTAAATCGAGCCAACGTTGTCTCCAATTGTGTCCGGTACTGAGTACGGTCTGCAACACTTTAGCAATGTATGCTGCATTGATAGGTTGCTCATCTGGTAAATCTTGAATGAGCTTAGAAAACTTCTCCAAATATTTTGATGAACTTCCCCAATTGTTTAGGTGATTATCTTCTATCTCAAATGTTTTTGTATTGCTTGATTCTAGTTCCTTAATAATTTTGTCAATATCTGATGCTTCACAACCCAATCCAAAAGGTGGCTGTGCTTTGCATAATTCTTCATAGGTTTTGAAAGGCTTTCCATGCTCATCAACAAGTTGCTGATAACCATCGTATTCCTTCATCAAGTCACGCCATGCTTTTAACTGTTGAGCATTAAACATGGCATCATGTAGAACTGCTTGCAACTCTAATTTGACAGCAATTGCCCAAGACCGTGAACCAGGTAGTGCGTTTAAATCTCCAGCATTTCCTAAAGTTTCTATGTGAGCCTTCAATCGGTAATTGGATAGTTGTTTTGTAGCCATGCCCACACACGTCCCAGTTCCTCAAGTGTCATTGCTTTACGAGACTTGCCAAAATATTTGACAATCTGCCTATTTATGGTTTTAAAGTCTAGTTTATTTTTCATTGCATAGCTGCGGCCATATTTCTCAATGTTGTCCCGCATAATATCTATTTCTTCACTTCCAGTTAAAGATTCTTGTGGAAGACTTTCTATATTGTTAAATTCTCTTTGTGTTAACTTTGAATTACACATTTCTATGAATCGTTTCAAAGTAATTGTGCTACTGCTAATTCCCAATGTTTGTGCCGTTGATTGAATTATTTCTGTTTCTATATAATCAACAGATTCCCCAGTACTTAGATCAGATGCTCTTGAGCGGGTCAAACTTGAATATAATGGAATAATAGAATTATTTATTTGCTGATTGCTGTTTTCTTCATTAATGCCATTATTGCCAGCACCAGAAATTTTTCTTTCATTTTGCTGTTTTTCTTTTAAGACAATCTCTTGCTCTGTAAGAATTTTCTCCACACACTGGCGAGCTAACTGATCATCGGGAATAAAAATTAATCCTAAATTTTTTAATTGTCCTGCTTTTCTGTCAACTCTTGCTGCTCTTGCCCATGATTGTTCCAGCCAGGGTACACTTCTGATATTAGTTAAGCAAGCAACGTGGGTAATAGCTGGAACATCAAGCCCTTCATATGCCATTGCCACAGTTACTAAAACATCAACTGCTTTTGTATCTCTTGATTGATAGTCTTTCTTAAATTTTTTAATCGCAGACTGCGCGTCTTTCGATTCATCACTTGTTGCTTTAACAGCTGTGTTAATTCCTAGCTCTTTCAACCAGTCGAGATATTGGTTAGCTGTTGAAATTGATGGTGCAAGTACAAGTAATTTGGAACGAGGGTTATTTTTTTTATATTGTTGCCAATTATTAACACAGTTTTTTAATAACTGACGAGCATATCCTGTACTAAGCGCTGTTTGAAGTGCTATACCTGTATAATCTCCAGCGTCTGCAAAACTTTCCACTGAACATTTCTGTCCCGTTTCATCAATCCACTCAGCCTTTCCATCTCCCCACTCAAAATGAAGAGGAACTATAGCACGTTCTCTAAGAGCTTGACTTCGCGTATATTCAATCACTTTTATTTCGTCAGTGCAAGTCAGGTTAGGAGTAAGACCAGCAGGAGTTTGTTTGTAGGGCATAAAAGCAATTTTCTGGCGATCTCCACGCACATGGGTTCCTGTTACGAGAATTAGTAAAACTGCTTCATCTACCAATGGTTGTAAGACTCGATGCCAAATTCCCCCCTCTTCAACATGATGAAACTCATCCAACACCAGAATGTAGCGCTTGTGCCGAAACTCTTGAGCATGAAGGTCAGGGTTAGCTGCTATTGCTTGGTACGTAGCTACATAGCCTGACATTCCCTTACATGGGTTAGGCTCGTTTTTATTTGCCATCACTCTGTGTTCATGCGCTAAATATTGTTTAAAAAAAGCATCATCAAAATTTTCTTCTCCTTGCTTTTGTAAATTTCGTCTTGGGACTATCCAACATATTGCATCAGCAATACTTCCATATAAACCTCGCTGAAAAGGCTGATTTGGAATTAGTTGCGCGGCACCAATTACTGGAATTAAGCTTTTACCACCTCCTGATGTAACCAACATTAAAATTTTTTTGATAGGCTGTCCTGCCTTGATAAGTTTACATATCTCTAGAAACTCGGCTTGATGTTTTCTTAGATTTATTTGCTGACTTAAATTTAGCTGCTGATGGGAAGGTTCTGAAAATAAGTCGAGTTGCTTGGCAGTTGTCATTTTTATATTCTCTTGTGCGGTTTTCGTGTAATGGCATTGAGGACATAATCCCTGCATTTCATGAACATTAGTTCGGTGAGTTTCTGCCCACCGAATAATATGATCTGCATACCAATTTGAAGGCATATCGCACCCGCACAGTTGACACTTTCCATCAGCCGCATACCAGAGGCTGGCGCGTAGTCGTTTCGACCGGAGGAAACGACTCCCTTTTACCATCTAAAAATTCCTCCAGTATTTAACTTATATAGGCTATAATAGTACAAATGTTCTGCAAATGTTTCTATTCTGAGCCAGTGACTTCTGGAAAGTTCAATTAGGGAACGATTACCAACTAGCTGTTAATTTATCAGAATATTGCTCAGTATGTTTACTGTGCAATCAATATTTCACATCTTACTGAACAAAGAATAATCTAGCTTTAACTTTCAACGGAGAGGGGGAGATTCGAACTCCCGGAGGTTTTAGCCTCATCCGATTTCAAGTCGGACGCAATCGACCACTCTGCCACCTCTCCAGTAAATCTGTCAAACTTGTGCCTACCCTACTTTCAGACGCTATTCAGGCGCTTTTTTTGGTTAGCACTAAAGCTGACAGCTCATACTATACCCTATCATCTACGCAGATTGCACTACTGAATGCGAATGTCTACGACACACTACGCGATCGCTCATACAAAATTTCCTCTGATGCCACCTGAAAGTCATTCCCCACCCAAACGAGGGAAACTTGCGAAACCATACCCGCTTCTAGGGTGACAATGGAAAAGTTACGCAACTTCTCGCTGTCATTTTCCACAATCCGTGGTACACTAGCCGCATTTAAATAAATTATCCCTTCTGGACTTCTAAAGATAGATTTCCGCAGCACCTTAGTATGTCTGAGAGTATGGTGCATGTGACCAAATGTCACCAGAGGAATGGTTTTACCAGCAGTCAAGGCTTGAGAAATCGCTTCGCCAAAATCTGGATCGCCAAAATCGCCACCAATTGGATGCCAGTCTTTGCCGCAGGGATCTTCGGGGCGATCGCCTAACCCACTAGGCCCATTGTGACCCAAAAATATAATCGTTTCGTAAGCGGCGCTTTTAACTGCTTTGAAAATGCGATCAGCAGATTCTTCCAAACTCCTCACACCGTAACGTTCTTTACAGATTTCCGCGAATTTCCACTCCGGGCCACCCCAGGTAAAGGGACGACCCCCCACTACAGTTAAATTCCAGGCGGGAAAATCTAACTTACCGTAACCGACATGGGACGGGCCTAATAAATCAAGTTGTTTTTGTACCCAGTCTTCCTTAGAGCGGTCATAAGGAGCCTTTTTGCGTCCCCACTCGGTAGCGGTGTACCAGGCATCGTGGTTGCCCATTACGGCTGCTTTGGGAATATCGAGAGAGGCGATCGCTCTGACCACTTCCACTGACTCGTTGCCAAAATCCCCCACAAACAGCACTAAGTCAACACCCAAATGCTTGAGTGCAACGCTATCTTCCACTTCCCATTGGTCGTGAATATCTCCAACTACAGCAATTTTGAGGTTTATCGATTGAGTTTTCTGACTGGTCATGCCACTTTCCTTGCCGTCTATCTCCAGGATATGAAACTCAGCCCGATTTGGACACAACCCGAAAATATCAACCGTCCACTATTTTTGGTAAAAACTACTATAATTGAATCCACAGGACATAAATTTGCAACATAAAGCACCCCTAAACTGTGTTTACCACTGCATTAGCTCAACGAGAAAAAACCCAACCGGGTGAACTACCACTAGATTTGTTTGCGGCGATTGAGAGTCTCAAAAAAGAACTCAACGCAGTTATCCTGGCACATTATTATCAAGAGCCAGATATTCAGGATATTGCCGACTTTATTGGGGATTCATTACAACTGGCAAGAGCCGCCGAAAAAACCAATGCGGATGCGATCGTCTTTGCTGGTGTTCACTTCATGGCAGAAACAGCAAAGATACTCAATCCCGATAAATTAGTACTTTTACCAGATTTGGATGCTGGTTGTTCTTTAGCAGACAGTTGTCCACCAGACGAATTCGCAGCTTTTAAAGCAGCGCATCCAGATCATCTAGTGGTATCTTACATCAACTGCTCTGCTGATATCAAGGCGATGAGCGATATTATTTGTACTAGTTCCAACGCTGTGAAAATTGTCCAGCAAATACCAAAGGAACAGCCGATTATTTTTGCTCCAGATCGGAATTTAGGGCGTTATGTGATGGAACAGACTGGGCGAGATTTGGTGCTATGGCAAGGTAGCTGTGTTGTCCATGAAACCTTTTCGGAAAAGAAAATTGTCCAATTAAAAATTGCTCATCCCGAAGCAGAAGTGATCGCACACCCAGAATGTGAAAGCAGTGTATTGCGTCATGCCAGCTTTATTGGTTCTACAGCCGCTTTACTCAAGTATTGTCAAAACAGCCCCACCAAAGAATTTATTGTTGCTACAGAGCCGGGAATCATTCACCAAATGCAAAAATTAGCCCCTAACAAGCATTTTATTCCTGCACCGCCGATGAATAACTGTGCTTGCAATGAATGTCCATTTATGCGGTTAAACACCCTAGAAAAGCTCTACTGGGCAATGAAAAATCGTACTCCCGAAATTACCATGTCAGAGGATATTCGCCTTGCTGCACTGCGACCAATGCAACGAATGCTGGAGATGAGCGTGTAACTAGTATTTTGTATATATCTGGTAGAGACGCAGTTTTATTGCGTCTCTATCCATAAGTTATTTTTCCAATCACTTGCAATTTATAAAACATGATGCTAATATTTTAAATCGTGAGACAAATTGGGTCGGTGTCCGAGTGGTTAATGGAGACGGACTGTAAATCCGTTGGCTAGCGCCTACGCTGGTTCAAATCCAGCCCGGCCCACCACTTACGAAGTTATAAGTTATAATGACTGGGTAAAGAGCAAAGCTACCAGCATTGTAACTTACAACCAAGAAATCAGAATCATATTTCGCCCGTGTGGCTCAGTGGTAGAGCACACCCTTGGTAAGGGTGAGGTCACGAGTTCAATCCTCGTCACGGGCTTTTGGTATTCACGAAGCAGTCAGCGTAAAGTTAAAAGTTTTAGCCTTATTGGCAGACTTGAGGTTCAAAAGCTAAGTCTGTTGCTTTTATAGTTCTCTAAATTTGCTCCCTAAGAAGCATTAATTATTGATGATTTAATATCTTCTCCAGTTTCTGTTAACTGTGTTTTCACTTTTTTACAAGTTTTCTTCACTCAATACCCTCTAGGTGGTTTTTCTACCCCATAAGCCTTACACCACTTTTCACAGCCTTATCAGACACGCCAAAATCTCTCCCAATTTGTGCGGTTGGCTTTTCCCAAACTAGTATTTATAATTTCTCTTTCGATGGCCTTTCAACTTTTCTTGTATGAATTCTAGAGTCTGAGTTAACCCTTCTAGTTGTTAAATCAACGCCAAACTCCTTGTAGGTCCGTTTAAGTGCCACTTCAGTTAAATCTGTAAAATCTCCTTACCAGTAAAACGGTGTAGCTGAATTAGGTATCTGAGTAGTTATGTAGCAACCATTAAAGTTAATTGATGGATAAACAACTTTATCTATATCAGGCAGATAAACAGCATAAAAGTCAAAGTCATTTACTTTATACTTCTTCTGATGAGTACCATTTTTATCTACCCAAATAGTTTTATTGACTACTCTATTATCTCCCGCATATTTAGCTTGTATTTTGTAAAATTTATCGTCTTTGTAAGCAACAAAATCAAAAGGTAAATGCTCACAAACAACTGGTGTGAGAATCAAGTATTTTTTAAGTGTTAGATTGGCAATTGCTTTCGTAGCAGCAATATCACCTTTGTTCTTAGTATGATGCAGCAATAACGAACCCTCAATCGAGAAAATAATCATATCACTTTACAGTGCTTAAGGGTTCATATTGAGTTAAAACGAGCGCGGCAGGGTTCGAACCTGCGGCCGATTGCTTAGAAGGCAATTGCTCTATCCACTGAGCTACGCGCCCAACATAAATTCATGGCTCCCAAAAGAGTCATCTAAACTATTATATCGTTTTCGCGTACCAACAAGCAATGGAAAATTGCAGATTTACCACTAGCAAGGCTAAGATGCTAGTCGCTAGTTAGTTAATCTACACCGAAAACGAAACAGATGGGGTATTGGTTTAGATATATTGAGTTGTCAACAAGTTATTTGCCTGTTAACGCCACCGTCCTCTGGGCGGCTAGCTTCGGGAAGGACTGGCGATCGCTAGGCTCATTTCCACAGTATGCTAGGTAATTTCAGCCTTGGCGATGCTGCCAAATGCCATTATATATTCCATATTAAGAGTGCCCCTGTGAGGAGTTATTTGCTAGTGCCATGTTTATTCTCAAACGGCAGGATGTTGAAATATCAAGCATTCAGCACCCAAAAAAGGATCAGCAGGTGCCGATCCTTAGTTATCAAGGGCAGACTTTTCGCTTGATTAGCGTATTCAAAGCTAGTCAAGAGGAAGAAGCTAGAGGCTTATGGAGAGAATTAACGGATAACCGAGGCAAAGCCTGTGTTTTGCTAGAGGAACCGGAACGCTTTAGTGTTTGGGGTAAAATCCGTTTAGAGCAGCTAGATAGTGACACAGGTGGTCATGGCAAAACGGCGATTTTAATCCAAGCCAGTATTTTGCTGTTGCAAGGTGTTTCTATCGATATTGAAGAGTTTTTAGGTGCTAGGCAAGCTGCATTATTTGAAAAAGATATTGCAGAGGTATTTAAGCAGAAGCAATTTCCCCAAACATCCTCCCTAGAAGCAGTTAAATATTTGGTATCTACTAATCCTTTACCGACAGCCAAAATACCTGATTGGCAAGAAAATCATGTAGTTATCCTGTTACAAGAACTGCATCGATTAGGAAAAGCTTATTTTGGCAACGCTAATTTTACCAAACAAGTGATTTATAAGCTAGAAGATATGCCAGAAGCCGAGCGATCGCTGTTTATCACTTGGCTAAATCAATCGCCACTGGGTAAACTATGGCAGTAACAAAATTCCTGCCAATGGCACTTGCTTTTGGTGTCCGATTGTAACTCACTTAGCAGACACAGTGCTAGATATACAGTCTTTTAACTCAAAATATTGCCAGAGAGCATCTACATAGTCAAGTCTTATGAATAACTCTTACGAGAATTCGTTCCTTTCTAAATCCATTTTCAACACTCAGAACATTGTCTTAGCTAATATTGGCTGGGCCGTACTGGCACTGCTATACTTTTTGTTGTTTAGTGCCAAAGTTCCCGGAGCAAATGGCATAGAAAGCCGTGCCCAGTGGTATGTGATTGGCACAAATATTTTTGAAGCTTTCGCTTATTTGGCTGCCGGTATCTTATGCTTGAGGAACTGGCTTAGTCCGCAAATCGTCAGTGGTCGAAATGTTTGGCTCTTGATTGGCTTAGGTATGCTTTCCTATTTCGTCGGGGGGATAATTTTCGGCTATACCGAAATAGTTTTAAAAGATGAACCGGATGTGTCTGTAGGCGATATATTTTTTGTACTAACTTATCTATTACTTGGCGCAGGCATGACTTTAGCTGTGGCTTCCAGGCGAATCAATCTGGAAAAATGGCAGTGGCTAATTGTATTAGCAATTGCAGTGTTCGGTAGTTTGTTGGCATGGTGGATTTCTATGCAACAAGAAAAACCCACAGAACTGCTAGTCGCTATTTTGAATTGGTTTTACGTAGTTAGCGATGTAATTTTGTTAATTATTGCTACCACTCTGCTACTAGCCTTTTGGGGAGGAAGAGTTTCTCAGTCTTGGCGAATGATTGCAGCTGCGGCCTTTTCGCTTTACATTGCAGATATGTGGTTTAAATATGCCCAAGGCCCCAGTTATCAAAGTGGAGAGATATTAGAAGTGTTTTGGGTGTTTAGTGGAGTGTTATTTGGTATGGGCGCTGTCTTAGAATATGACGCATCACTAAGACGAACGCGTCGTACCAGTGGACGAAAACGAGCTTAGTAAAGATTTTTGGTATCTACCGTGAGAAAACTAACAGATTCTGACAAACAAGAAATTCTTAAGTTATATCGAGAGACTGCCGAAACAACCTCAACTTTGGCAGACCGCTATGGTGTGAGTAATTCGACAATTAGTCGCCTGCTCAAAAGCACTTTGCCAGAAGATGAGTATGAATACTTAGTCTCATTAAAGCGGGCTGCGAGAACTCCTGAAGGTAGGGCGCAGGTAAGCTACGAGCAGCTACCTCTACTGACTCAACCAGAGCCAGAGCCAGAGCCAGAGATAGAAGTTTTACCCATCGAAAGCCCACCTGTAGAAGTACCAAAGGTTGAGCCACTACCACGTAGGGTAATTCATGTAGAGGAGCAACTTTACTCAGAGGAAACGGCGGAGTCAATCGCTGCTAGTAGACGGGTGCGGCGACGCCCCTCGGCGACAGAAAAACCAAAGCTCCGAGTCACAGAGAAGTTAGAAACTCTAGAGCCAAAGCCGCCGGAAATAGTCAGTATTCCCATCCCACCGCTAAAGAATGAACATCCAGGAGCCGCCGTCATCGCGCAGATGCTGGGCGAAGATTTGCTAGACGAATCAGAGGATTTGGACGATTTAGATGATGATGACTTAGATGATGATGACTTTGAGGAAGAAGACTTTGATGATGATGACCTGGATGACCAAAGACCTTTAGTCACAAAACGTAGACCAGGTGAAGCATCAGTTCAAGTTTTACCTTTGTCAATAGCTAATTTGCCAAAAACTTGCTATTTGGTAATTGACCGTTCTTCGGAACTAATTACCCGTCCTCTGAAGGACTTTGGTGACTTGGGGCAAATTCCCAGCCTGGAAACCCAGCAAAGAACTTTGCCGGTGTTTGATAACCATCGTGTTGCCAAGCGTTTTTCTACGAAGCGCGATCGCGTGATTAAAGTTCCTGATAGTAAAATGCTCCATAAGGCTCGGACTCATCTACAAGCTAAGGGCATCACACGATTGCTGATTGATGGTCAGGTCTACTCGTTGTCTACGACGGTTTAAAGGTCATGGAGACACCTGCTGGCTATGGTGTGGTATTGGTGACAACTGGCAACATCCAGGAGGCACAAGCAATTGCAAATGCCCTTGTGGAAGCAAAACTCGCTGCTTGTGTGAGTCTGTTACCAATCCACTCAATTTATACCTGGCAAGGGGAACTGCATAATGAGCAAGAATGGCAATTACTGATTAAAACTGATTTGGCGCAATTTCCGGCTTTGGAAGCCAAAATTAAGGAATTGCACTCCTATGAAGTGCCAGAAATTATTGCTTTATCAATTGTTGCCGGTTCTCAAGCCTATTTGCAGTGGATTTTTCAGCAAGTTAAAAGTAAAGAGTGAGGAGTTAGGATTTTCATAACTCTCCACTCTTTACTATCAACTAATAACTCTAAGTGTAAACAGCCCTTGCAAAACGCTCTGCCAAGTAAATAATGTCCTGTCTACGAACAATTTGGTTTATCCATTGTTTGGGAATATTTTCTACCCCGTAGTAAATTCCCGCTAACCCACCAGTAACAGCGGCGGTAGTATCGGTATCTCCGCCTAAATTGACAGCTTTCAGTACCGCCTCAGAATAAGACGAGCTATTTAATAAACACCATAGAGATGATTCTAAGGTATCAATCACATAGCCACCAGAATTAATTTCTTCCACTGGTATCTTGGCAATCTCACCACTCAAAACTCTGCCAAAATGGGGTTTCTCTAACAAAAATTCTCGGACAGAATAAATTGTTTGGATATCTTGCAATCCTTGTAAATAAGCTGTTTGAAGGTCAGCCCCTTCCAAAAGCGCCACTGCAATACTAATATAAATGCCGCAGGCCATTTGCGATCGCGCATGACCATGAGTAATTGCCGAAACATCATGCACCCGCGCCAGCAATTCGCCTAAAGTGAAATTTCTATGACAATAAGCCATCGGCAAGATTCTCATTAACGAACCATTGCCATTACTATTTTCAACCTTCCCACCCGCCTGATGGGGAACAATCCCCTGTTTTAGGCGCATAATAGCTGTGTGGGTAGTTTGACCAATATCAAAGACATCGCCACGGGGAGTCCAGTAAGCCTCCTTGTACCAGCGCCAAAAGGAATTGGCTATAGCATCCAACGAATATCCCCTACAAAGGCATTCTGCCAAGCAAAAGCTTAATGAACTATCATCTGACCAAGTTCCTGGTGGTTGATTCCATGTGCCATAACCCTGCATCGTTGTCACTGGAGATTTTACTCGTTCAGCGCGGCTAGTAAACTCCACTGGCACACCCAACGCATCACCGACACATAAACCCATCAAACCAGACAACGTTTTTGTAGCGGTTAGCATTATTAAATCTCCACAAGAATTGCTCAAAATTAACTTTATAGATTCCCTCTATACCTTGTTGCAACGGATGCTACAGCCTAATTTTCATCATCTGTGAAAAGCTCGGCAAAAAATTGTTAACCGAGTATTTTATTTACTATCTCTCGACTTAGTTTTAATTTCAAATATTGTGCCAGTTTTAAAAGCGTCTATTTTTGGCACAAAGAACCTAGATGAAAAGACATTGAATGTAATTATAACAGCTTTTTTTTAGTTTCACGGATAATTCACCTCGAAACCTCATTTATTAATAGCGACATTAAGTTAATAAAAGCTGGAAAAAATTTGGAACATTATTACACAATTATCAACTGGAAATAGACAAGTAAAAAATACAAAAATTCGGAAAAATCATGAAATGCTTACTCAAGTCTTTCATAGCAATTTTTGCATTGTCTTCCTTAATAATTGCTCCTCTTGTTCTATTAGCTGGTCAAGCTTCTGCTGAAACCAAAAAAGGTACTGATGCTAGCTATGTTGGTGCTGGTGTTGCAGTTGGTGTTACCAGTGGCGGACAAGGTATCAACGATAATGCCACATTTGGTGGTAATGTCCTCTGGAGTGATAAAACGAGTGCTATCATCCCAGAACTTTCTGTGGATGTGCCCATTGCTAATAGAACTAATGCCTATTTAACTGGTGGTTATTCTTTTGTATAAAAAGATGGCTCACCAACTCCTATAGGTAACAGAGATTCAGTAGTGGTATGTGCTGGTGTTGAATCGGAAGTTGCTAACAATTTCCTTGTCTACACTAATGCTAAAGTCGGACTTGGTGCCTACCAAAATAGCGATGCTTCTGCTGTTAGCATCAATGGTAGTATTGGCTATCGCTTCAAATAAAAAATTATTGAGTCCTCAATCGCTCTATACTTTACTTAGTACTCAGGACTCAGCACGAAAAACTCACTACTCCAAAAAGCTGGTTTTGTTAAGTATTACATCACTGACAAAGCCGGCTTTTGCCGTGGTAAAATTAGAATATTCCTCATTATTCCGGCCGGATTACCGGGGATAAAGTAGCCAAAGGGTGCTGATTCGGTGTCTACGTAATGCTTTATTGAGAATACTATACAAGTATAATGGTTAAATCTGCTCCTTCCCCCATCGCTAGCCGTAAGCCTTCCAAACTAGAAGGAATCAAGGAAAATAGTAATTTTTTGCGTGAACCTGTAGCAACTGAGATCCTTCAAGACACAACCCATTTTACCGAAAATGCGGTACAGCTTTTGAAGTATCACGGTTCTTACCAGCAGGATAACCGCGACAACCGCACCAAGGGACAGGAAAAAGATTACCAGTTTATGCTGCGGACAAAAAATCCGGGTGGTTTGGTGCCGCCGCAGTTGTATCTGGCTTTAGATAAATTAGCTGATGAGTATGGCAACCATACGTTACGAGCAACTACCCGTCAAGGTTTCCAACTGCACGGTATTTTAAAGAAGAATCTTAAATCAGCGATCGCCACTATAGTCAAGAACCTGGGTTCGACTTTGGGAGCTTGTGGTGACATCAACCGCAACGTGATGGCACCACCAGCCCCTTTTAAGAATCGCCCAGAGTATCAATATGCTTGGGAGTATGCCCAGAATATTGCTGACTTGCTCTCAGCGCAAACAGGTGCTTATTACGAAATTTGGTTGGATGGGGAAAAAGCAATTAGTGCTGAAGAAAACCCAAAGGTGAAGGCAGCACGAGGGCGCAATGGCAATGGCACAATTATCCATAACAACGAAGAACCGATTTACGGCACTCACTATATGCCCCGCAAGTTTAAAATTTGCGTGACTGTGCCAGGGGATAATTCGGTAGATTTATATTCCCAAGACCTGACGTTGGTAGTAATTACTAATAAGAAGAAACAGCTAGAAGGATTTAATATTTTTGCTGGTGGTGGTTTAGGTAGAACACACGGTAAAGAAGAAACTTTCGCTAGGTTAGCAGACCCCATCGGTTATGTGGCCAAGGATGACGTTTACGACATAGTGAAAGCAATTGTTGCTACCCAGAGAGATTATGGCGATCGCACTGACCGTCGTCATGCCAGATTAAAATATCTAATCAACGATTGGGGTGTAGATAAATTCCGCGCCCAAGTTGAAGAATATTTTGGTAAAGCAGTTGAAGCTTTCAAACCACTGCCAGATTTTAAATATCACGACTTCCTCGGCTGGAATGAACAAGGTGATGGCAAGCTATTCTTAGGAATTTCCATTGAAAATGGTCGAATCAAGGATGAAGATTCGTTTCAACTGAAAACCGCTTTGCGGGAAATTGTCGAGCAATTCAACTTACCCATCCGCCTGACACCCAACCACAACCTGATTTTTTACGATATCGAACCAGATAGCAAGGAAGCTATTCAAGATATTCTCAGCTGTCACGGTGTTGGAGACGACCCTAGCAAAATCGAACCTTTAGTACGATATGCAATGGCTTGTCCGGCTTTGCCCACTTGCGGCTTGGCAATCACGGAATCAGAACGGGCAATACCAGGTATTTTGGAGCGGGTTCGCGCCCTTTTGGATAAAGTAGGTTTACAAAATGAGCATTTTGTGGTAAGAATGACAGGATGCCCCAACGGTTGCGCTCGTCCCTACTTAGCAGAATTGGGCTTTGTCGGTAGCGCTCCAGAATCTTACCAATTATGGTTAGGTGGTTCGCCAAATCAGACTCGATTGGCACAACCTTACGTAGAAAAGCTGCACCATAATGACTTAGAAACCTTCTTAGAGCCGATTTTTGTTTACTTTAAAAAATCTCGGAAATCGAGGGAAAAGTTTGGTGATTTTTGCGATCGCGTTGGTTTTGATGCCATCCGCGAATTTGCTGCTACCTACGACCCGCAAACAGCCGATAGTGCAAACAAATCGCGCCATCGAGTAAATTTGAAAGAAGAGGTTTATAGCAAGTTGAAGAAAGTCTCAGAAAGCCAAGGTAAGCCGATGACTCAGTTAGTGACTGAAGCGCTAGAGGCTTACTTCGAGAATCTTTCGTAAACCGAATAAAAAACTAAACCATGAATGGACACAGATGACTTATCTGTGTTCATTTGGATCTATGTTGCATAAGTCGTACTTCTATCGCGCTAGAAGAACTTAATTTTTTTAACGAACCGCCAAGACGCTAAGGACGCAAAGGAAGAAACAGAAATAGGACTTACGCACGAGTTACGGAATAACGAACCGCATAGGCGCACAGACACGGAGAAATCAGAGTTTGAGAGATATTTTGCGTAAGTCCGAAGAAGAATAAATAGGTAATATTATGGCGGCATATTTCTAGACTAGGGCAGTAGTTTATTAAGAGAATGTCTCAACTGCAAAGAATTGCGATCGCCCCATCCCAATTCCAACAAGGGCAAATTTTACTCACCAAAGAACAGCAACATTATTTGGGGCGTGTGTTGCGCTTGCGTGAAGGCGATCGCTTTATTGCAATGGATGGTAAAGGAAAATGGTGGTTAGCACAGTTAGCAGGGGAACAAGCACGGGTTTTAGAAACGCTTTTGGTAGAAACTGAATTACCTGTATCAATTACGCTGATGGTGGCGTTGCCTAAAGGCAATGGATTTGATGAAGTTGTGCGGTGTTGTACGGAGTTAGGAGTAACTTGTATTGCACCAGTATTGAGCGATCGCACTTTGCTTCATCCTAGTCCTCAAAAGCTGGAACGCTGGCGGCGCATCGCTGCCGAAGCCACCGAGCAATCAGAACGCTCATTCGTACCGACAATTTTAGAACCTGTTACTTTTAATACGGGTTTGTCATTTGCAAACAGTCAGCAATATATTTGTGTGGCGCGTGGTGAGTTTCCTCATTTAAAAGATTGCTTACAGCACAAAGGACAAATGACAAATGACATAGCGCAAAGTCAGAGTGCAGGTTTCCTTTGCTCAGAACTTTGTAAGACAGGACAAGAAACGATTGTCATTGCTACTGGCCCAGAGGGAGGATGGACAACACAAGAAGTAGATAATGCGATCGCATTTGGATTTCAGCCTGTTTCCCTTGGTCGCCGCATCCTGAGAGCAGTTACAGCCCCAGTAGTAGCATTATCCTTGATTACCGCAGCTTGTGAAGTATAAATGATTTATAGCTCACGCAAAAATGATTTTGCGCGAGACATTGATCTAGTGGATTGAAACATGATTGAGCAAGTTGCGATCGCCTTTGAGCGTAAGGATTATCAAACAGCTGCTAAATTACTGAAACAGTTGCTAGTAGAATCGCCAGAACATCCTTGGGTACAATTTTATCTCGGTCGGCTACATGAAGTATCTGGAAAACTCCAGGATGCGGAAAAAGTTTATCGGCAACTTCTGCGAGATACGAGGAATAGTAGAATAGTGACCCTCGCACGTCAAGGTTTGCGACGGCTACAAGAAATTGAACTAGAAGAAAGACAAAGAGCTATTTCCCGAGCAACAGCCGAAGGGAATAACAGCGAACTTGGCGTACTAGTTTTAGAGCCACTCAGTAACGAACTGAAAACAAAAGCATCTCGAAAATTTGCTCAGATTATGCAGCTAGACCCCTACACTGCACGGCTGGTACTGCCAAGTCGTGGCTGGAGGTTGTACCGCATTGGCCTAGTAGGAGAACTAAAATTTTACGGGAAACAGTTACAGCAGGCAGGCATTCCTTGCTTTTGGGCAACAATAGCTCAAATTCAACAAATTCAAGTTTATCAAGTCAAATATTTTCAAAAATCTACCCCACAAGCTACTGTTGTTTGCCGTAATCAGACAAATCAACTCGGTTCTCTTACCTTTGACTGGTCAGAAGTCAGAGCAAGAGTACTGGGACTGTTGCCCATTTTTGAACAAGTTGTAGATGTTGATGCCCACCGGAAACTGGAATGGAAAACTCAAACACAAGACTATGCTCAGTTTTGTGATTTACACATACCTGGTAGACGTTCCATTCTCCGACTTTATGATAACGGCTATGAATTTCAACAAGGTTTAGAAATTATTCCCCAGGCTAGCCAAAATACAATCAGAATTAATTGGAATAGTTTATCAAGTTGGATTGACCAGCAACTACCTCAAGTCAAAATTTGGTCAGATTTCACATGCTTTGCAGATACAACATTAGATAAAACAGAAATGCTAGGCCATATCAAGTCTCACATTAATTTGTTGCGTAGGAAACATACTAATTGGGACTCAGCTTTTCATTTATATAGTGGACTAGTGTTTGTTAAATAATTTGTAATGGGCTACACCTCACTAAGTAGGTTGGCGTAAATAATTATTGCTGGCATAAGGCAAAGGCAAGGAGCAGGAAGCAGGGAGAAAAAGAGTTTAAACCTTATTTACTTTTATTGACACAATTTGGTTTTATTGCACCGACTTACTTACGGTAATATAATTCGTAATTGAGTTACTTGTTATTTACCTTTAGAAGTAAATTCACAAATCAAATAGAAGTGCTATATCAAGTCTATAAATATAGTATTAGTCTTGTTTGGTCGCAAACAGGATAAAGCCAGAGGTAATCTACAAATTTCTAGCATTGCTGCGGGTGCTAAGTACTATGAAAAAACGTTTTATCTCACATTTTAATAAACAGGAAATATTGCTGTAGCGCAGTTATGGGAACGTGCTTGCATTAAAAACTTGATGTATCAAATGGTAAGTTTTGAAACGAAAATTAGTGTAGAAGCAGTGACAGAAACTAACTCATCGGTAGTATATAGACACGAAAGAGACGCGGAATTTCGCGTCTCTGTGATTTAACCAGGGGTTTTAACCTGACGTGCCATATCTAAATAAGCGCTCATATTTGCCCCTGGACGCCGACGACCATTAGAGCTAGTAGCCGAAGGAGCAAGATATTTAGGCGCAAAGGTAGTTTCTTTTGGCTCCTCTTTGAGGACTTTGGCTGCTGCGGCTTTTGCATTTTTGCCAGGTTCAACTTTAAGACCCTCAGCAGTCTGGACAAGCGTAACATCAGCTGGTTTGGGATTTTTAGCTGATTTTTCCTTACCCTTGCCCTTAGCTGCGGCGGTTTTTGTGCCGTTCAATGAAGCTGGCTTAGATGCTTCTGGTGCTTCTGGTGCTTCTGATGTAATTGTTGCCGTTACTTTTTTAGCATTTGATACAACTGTATCTGCTACTGTCTCTGCTACTTTCTTTGCGTTCGATGCTACTTCTTTCGCAGCATCTTTAGCAGCATCTTTGGCTTCGTCCAATTCCATGAAGTAGCCGTTGCTTTTCTTCTTCCCTGGTAACAGTCCGGTAATGAAACCAAGAATACCCGAAATTAACTTTTTGATAAAATCCATTACAATTACTCCTGCCTTTTACCTTTTATATTTGAAACTCGACCGTAATTGTTAAAAATTACGACAAAATGTTACATTTTCTAGTTTGTGCCACCCCATTGTGGTGACAACCCTTATAGGTTTGTGCTTAATCAACATTTTAGTAAAACCACAAGGCAAATGTTTTTTTTGCAAGCACTTGCACCTGTATACACCGAGAACTAATTATTAAATTTTACTGTAACTAAGAGCAAGATTCTAAAAGCAGGCTTTACAAAAATTAACATTTCTTTGTTTTAAAATTGCTGATTGAAGAAAACAACCACTGAGGAGAGTGTCATAGACTGTTAGCAAATAGTGCTATCTATAAGTTAAATTTTATACAATCTCTCTTTGGGAGCATTTCAGTTTTGCAAAAATGTCTTTTAACAGTAAACCAAAAAGCAACAGCTTCAGTTTGTAAAGTAGTATGTACCTACAAAAGTGAAATACACCCCTTAATTTAGCCAGATTTTGTAAATGAACATTGAAAATCAACAACGTAATCCCGTTTTGTTAATACATGGGATTGACGACACAGAGGCAGTTTTCTATAAAATGGCGGCTCAGTTAAGATTACAGGGTTGGTCTGTATATTCCCTGGATCTCGTACCTAATAATGGTAATGTGGGTCTTGATGAGTTGGCAAAGCAAGTAGCAGATTATGTTAAAGCCACCTTTGCACCAGAACAACATCTGGATTTAGTAGGCTTCAGCATGGGAGGAATTGTTAGCCGTTACTATGTCCAGCGACTGGGAGGAATTAACCGCGTTCAGAGGTTTATCACAATATCTTCGCCCCATCATGGAACTGTGGTTGCTTATGGTTCCTGGCGTCCTGGTTGCTTACAAATGCGCCCTGAGAGCGTTTTTCTCAAGGATTTAAATTCTGATGCTGTAATGTTGGGGCAGCTAAATTTTACATCTATCTGGACACCTTATGATTTGATGATTGTCCCAGCCAATAGTTCACAAATGTCTGTAGGAAGCGAAGTCATAGTACCAGTTGCTCTACACCCTTGGATGCTGACAGACCCCAGGAGTTTAGCAGTAGTAAAAGCAGCTTTAACAGAGCCTATTAAGTTACCATTACTGAATAAAAAATCCAGTCAGTAGCTAGTACTGTAAGGCAAAAGTCACGCATTCACCCATTCAAAAGTTGAAAGAATTGTATTCCAAGCTCTTGCGCCATTTGAAATGGTATGTTTATTTCCACGTTCGCTCTACTATAGGACTAATATTTAATTTCTCAAAAAGCTCGGTACAACTCGAAAAGCCTAATTTCCTATTTCCTACTCTCTACTGCTGCCTCTAGTGCTTGCGTTGTGCTTCTGTGCGAGACGCTTCTCTTTGCAGAGAGGCTTGTCTGCGACACGCTACTTGCGTTCGCCAACGCGAACGCGCACCACATAAATAATTTCAAAAATCAAATACAATTCTTATAGAATGCTTGCCACGCTCGATTCATCTTTAATTACAAATTACGAATTTTTCAAGTCCTATCCCCAATTTGCGTATGTTCATAACTCCCAAAAATCGCCTCTGGGTGACGATAATACTTGAACTCCATGAGGTTATAAAAAGGATCTTCTAAAAAGAAAGTGCGATGCTCAAGAGGAGAACTAACAAAGCGGTTTTTAGTTTCCTCACGAAAAAGTAGCTCTTGTTGTTGTGCCCTTTCTAGTAAGTCTTGCCAGTCACGTTCTTGGGTAAAAATTAGCCCAAAGTGTCTAGGATATATACTGTGTTGCAGTGTCAAGGGTTCTTTGGTGACGTGAGCCACTAATTGATGACCGTAGAGATTCAGAATCAGGGCGTGATGGTTTTCACGACCAGGAATACAGCCCAAGCCATCCACATAATATGCTTTTGTTTGGGCAATGTCAGTTACAGGGAAAGCAAGATGGAATAAAGTTTTGCTCATAGGTTGTCTGGAAAAGACTAGTAGTTGATGCTATCTACAATTTCTGCTGTTAAATCTTCATTATGGTCAACTTGAACACAGTTTTAATTGACATTAACTTATATTCTTTATCTTTATGACTAAGATTGGAGACTGAGTACCACTTTAGCTCCTGCACCCTGCACCTGTAGAATTTGCCCTGCATCTAGATAATTTACACTTAATTATTTAGTCTTGTGCAGCTATACTAATTTAGATTTGCATGGGTACAGACTTAGGAACGTAGATTTAATAACTTACGACTTTCGCTACGTTGTATTCATTTTAATTTTTGACTTCCGCCTTGGGGTACTAGGGGTAACAAATTAGTTATTCTGTTGATATTCAGACAAAATTACTCATTGATTAATTGCTGATGTCATCCTTAATTGATTCTGTTAATCCGTGGTTGGTGGCGGTAGTATTAAACACAATTCTATTGGGTTTAGCTTGGATTGCTCCGAAAAAGCTGCTTACCCCTGTTGGATTATTCCATGCCTGGTTTTTGGCCATCCTAATTTGGGTAACTTTAGGCTGGCAAGGATATGCAGTCGTAATGTTCTATTTTCTTGTTGGTTCTGGCGTTACCCGCATCGGAATGGCGCAGAAGGAGGCTGAAGGAATTGCCGAAAAACGTTCTGGGGCAAGAGGCCCAGAAAATGTTTGGGGTTCGGCTTTGACTGGGGCGCTGTGTGCTTTGGGAGTAGGGATAATAAATTCGGGATTTATTGTATTTAATCCACAATCTGTAGTACCCAATACTTCGGTTTTGCTCAGTACAAGTCCCCAGTCCCTATTGTTGTTAGCCTATGTAGCGAGTTTCAGTACCAAGCTGGCTGACACCACTGCTAGTGAAGTCGGTAAAGCCTATGGTAAAAGCACCTTTTTAATTACCACACTCCAACCAGTGCCTCGCGGTACAGAAGGAGCGGTAAGCTTGGAAGGGACTTTAGCTGGGATTGTCGCTTCTGTAGCGATCGCATTTGTTAGTTGGAGAGTTGGTTTAATTGATCTATTGGGAGTAACTTGGTGTGTACTAGCAGCATTTATTGCCACTAACTTAGAAAGCGTGATTGGGGCAACATTGCAATCTAAGTATACTTGGCTGACCAATGAAGTCGTAAATATTTTTAATACGTTAATCGGTGCGATCACAGCTGTTCTACTTGCCTGGACATGGATAAGTATAATTCAGTAGACAGGTGAGAATAAAAGATTACTTATTAAGATTACGCCCTTAGCTGATACAACTTTGGTTATGTTAAGCAACTGACAAGAAACAATTCTTAATATGTTTTACTCTATTTTCACCTATCTAAACTAATCATCATTCATTTTTCTAGAACGATTAGCTTCTGGTGAGTTAGCGCGGTGTTCTCCCAAAGGCAGAGGCTAGCGCCAAGGGGTTTTCCCCCCATGAACGATTAACTGTCTTCGCAGCATAAAGCCTTCTCTACGAGAGGCAACGAACGCCTCCGGCATAGCAACTCTTAGAGACGCTACGCGTAGCTTGCTTCTTTGTTCGCGCAGCGTCTCGTAGGCAAAAAGTACGCTTAGAGCGACAGCGCAGCGTTAGGGACTTCCAATTAAAAAAATAATCAATCGCTGTGTAGGCAGAGGAGCAGGGAGCTATTAGCTGGGGGAAAATAAAAATATCATCTGAATAAATTGAGTATTTTATTCTCTGGAAGTCCCTTAGCGATAGCGCAGCATCGGTAGGAGCGTCACTTAAAGGGTAAATGGCTCTAACCCTGCTTTTATGCAACTTAAATGTCATTAGCTGATCTACCTGATTATTTCTCTGAATTTATAAAGATTTGGTTATACAACTGGTTTTGCCTTATAACTGATATTTTAAATCCTGTTCTGTCCCCGCTAGACCGTAAAAGTAATTATGAGAAATTATTTTATTTACTAGGTATATGATTTTTTGCTCATTTAGATGTAATTAGTTTATAAAATCTTTATCATATTTAATCCTCAATAACCAAATAATTTTTATATGATTTAATTTAAAAGTCTTATAAGTTCTTAATCATTTTTACATAGCTAGTTCATGGAATCTTTATCATTTTTGACAATCAATGACAAAATAATTTCTATTGAGTCAGCAGTAAAATACCTGCAAGCCTCTGGAAAATTGGGACAGTTCATTGGCGATATTCTCCGTCAGTACGTAATTGAAGAAGAAATTCAAACACGAGACGATATTGAGGTTGGTACAGCAATAACTGAACAGGCAATTATTGACTTTAGGTTAAAAAACCAACTGATTGACCCCCAAAGTTTTCAAGAATGGTTAAAGGTCAACAACACAGATTACACTACCTTTCAGACATCGGTGGCTTTTGGTTACAAGTTAGAAAAGCTAAAAACTGTAGTGACGGAAGCAAAAGTCCCAGAATATTTTATTGAACGCAAAATTTTTTTAGATCGGGTGGTACTTTCTCGGATCGTTGTTGATAATCGAGAATTGGCAGACGAACTACACACCCAAATTGAAGAAGGAGGTAGTTTTGAGCAACTAGCTAAAGAGTATTCCCTTTCAGATGACCGAATTGTGAACGGCATGATGGGAATAGTCAGTCGAGGAACTATGCCGGATATATTACGGGCAGCTATTGATGTGGCCAGTCCTGGACAATTGATCGGGCCAATAGAAATCGTTGGCAAAGACTCTCCCCAAGGAGAAGGACCTTATGGTTTGTTTCGAGTAGAACAATTTCTGCCAGCGTCTTTAGAAGATACTCAACTAAAACAAGCACTACAAAATGAGTTATTTGAGAAATGGCTAGCAGAGAAAATTCAAAAACTGACAGTCAAATTACAAGTGAGTTAAATATTCTGGATAATGAATCTTTACGATTAAAAGTGCTAGCTTCTTTGCCTTGGCATCAGCCACCATTATGCTGGCTGACTCCCGAACAACAATCCCGATTAGAAAAGGAGTCCGAAACTCGTCAGTATCGTCTTGGAGAGAAAATCTGGTCAAACGATGTTGGCGGTTACCAATTCTTAATTGTGGCTGGGAAAGTCCGCTTACGAGAGGATAGTCGCTACAAGTCGGCAAAGCCGTCCAACGCGCTGTCTCAAGAGGGAGTTGGTAAATCTTTAGCAGCCCTACTAGATGTAGGGGATTGGTTTGGTGACTTCCAAAAGCTATCTGCGGATTTTAAAGCTGTAGCTGCTAGTAAAGAAGTAGTAATAGTATGTTGGCACACAGCGCTGTGGGCAGAATTTTCTAACCCACAAATTCAGGAATTCTGGCAAGTGTTACCAGTAGACATGGAGAGAAAGAAAGACACATTTTCCTTCTCTTCTACTTCTTCACTGGCACCAGCCTCAGAGGGAACTTCCAGCCCCCACAGCCTCCAACCCCAAAGAGGACTTCCAACCACCAATCAGATCGTCTCAAGTTATCCCTTTGTTGCTAGCTGGAATACTGCTGCTGCTTGTTTAACAATGGTGGCGCAACAGTTAGAAAATTCTGTGCAACTGGAATGGGTGCAGCGCCAACTCAGAGGACAACACCCAAAACAGGTTGTGGAAGCAGGAGAAAAGTTAGGGTTAGTGTTGCGGCGGTTACAAGTGAGTTGGGGTGAGTTGCGACAGTTGTCATTCCCAGCTTTACTACTGTGGAATTCTGATTCACCCCAGAGTCCTTCTTGGGTGGTAGCTTATGGAGTTAAAGGCGATCGCCTGATTATCGCTAACCCTCTAAATCCCGATCGCATTTGTGAAAGCTTACCGCAGTCGATAGTTGAGGCATCTTGGGATGGACGATTGTGGCAAGTAGAACTCATATCCCAGCAAGAAAAATTTAACCTTAGTTGGTTCACCCCAGCAGTTTGGAAGTATAAGGAATTGCTCACAGAAGTACTGGTAGCATCTTTTACCTTGCAGCTTTTGGGTTTAACAACACCACTAATTACACAAGTTGTCATTGATAAAGTAATGGTGCAAGAGAGTTTGCCGACTCTCGATGTCATGGCGATCGCACTTTTTTGCGTAGCCATATTTGAGTCCATACTTGGCATTCTGCGCCTATTCATCTTTACCCATACAGCTCGTCGTCTGGATTTAAGTTTATCAGCACAGCTATTTCGTCATCTGATGCGACTGCCATTAGCTTATTTTGAGTCGCGGCGCGTTGGAGACACAGTAGCACGAGTTCAGGAACTCGAACAAATACGTCAGTTTCTCACAGGTACAGCATTAACTGTGATTCTAGATAGCATCTTTGCTGTGGTATACCTAGCATTGATGTTTTACTATAATATTCCACTTACCTTTGTCGCCTTAGCAGTACTGCCGCTATTTGCGACTTTAACAATAGTTGCAACACCAATTCTGCGTAACTGGCTCAACGAGACTTTTAACCGGAGTGCCGATAGTCAATCGTTTCTAGTAGAGACAATCACCGGAATTCACTCCGTTAAAGCCCATGCAGCAGAACCAGTAGCCCGCGATCGCTGGGAAGGTTTATTTGCTCGCTTCATTCGCACAGGTTTTAAAGCTTCTACCACTTCCAATATCAGTAGCAATATTGGTGACTTTCTCACCAATTTTTCCACGATGCTGATTCTCTGGTATGGAGCCAAATTAGTCATCGAACAAAAGCTCACAGTCGGACAGCTTGTTGCCTTTCAAATGCTGTCTGGTAGAGTCACAGGCCCACTTTTGCGCTTAGTACAGTTGTGGCAAACCCTCCAACAAGTGCTACTTTCTGTAGATCGCATTGGTGATATTCTCAACGTCTCCCCTGAAGCTGAACTGGGAACTGGTTTAGTTTTACCACCCCTGAAAGGACAAGTCACCTTCGAGCAAGTCTTTTTCCGCTATCAGCCGAACTTTGAAGCAATTCTGCGGGGAATATCTTTCAATGCCGAACCAGGGCAATTTGTTGGCATTGTCGGACGTAGCGGTTCTGGGAAAAGTACCCTGTCTAAACTATTGCAACGCCTCTATCAAATTGAATCAGGACGCATCCTCATTGATGGTTTTGATGTAAAAAGTGCCGATTTAGCTTCATTGCGACAACAAGTTAGTGTAGTTCTCCAAGAAGACTTTTTATTTAACGGTTCCATTCTAGAAAATATTACTCTCGGTAGTCCCGACATTACCGCAGAGCAAGTAGTAGAGGCGGCAAGATTAGCAGTAGCACACGATTTTATCAGTCAATTACCCTACGGTTACGAAACCAATGTTGGCGAACGCGGTACCGCTTTATCTGGTGGACAGAGACAACGTATTGCCCTGGCAAGGTTATTTCTTTCCCAAGCACCAATTTTAGTTTTGGATGAAGCTACCAGCGCTTTGGATAGTGAAACCGAACAACAAGTACTGCAAAACCTACAAAAAATTTCTGCTAATCGTACCGTGTTCTTAATTGCTCACCGCTTTGCCCCTCTCAAACGTGCTGATTTGATTTTGGTGTTGGAGCAAGGCGTAATTGCCGAACGTGGTACTCACTCCCAATTGTTGCAACAAAAGGGTTTGTATTGGTCATTATATCAACGGCAGCAGGCAAATATTTAACTAACTCAATGCTTCTAGTTACATAAAAGATAAACGTCTGGAAAGCCTCTTAATAATAGTTTTTGGCGAATTGAGCTATACTCAATTCGCCATTTTAATTTTTAGCAATCATTTTAATAATTATACCGATTGGAAAAATAATTAATACAGATGGATTAATTTAACTCGCAAATAGAAAGCGATTTCCAATCAAAAATCTAAAATATAAAATCCAAAATTGTCTTACCCTCGCTTGCAATACGGTTTGGTTAGCTTGTTTATCGAGTGATTATCTTTAGCCTATTAGCCTTGCTCCAGTTTGAGTAGCGTAAATACTTTTATAGGTAGCGATCGCAGTAGTTTGAATATTAGTAACATTCATAACATTTTTATCATTGCATTAGTCTCAATTAATACATTTAAAATATCTAAGATTCATTTGAGAAATTTACTCTTAATAAAAACCATAGTTTTCAGAAGGTTTTTTGGTAATAAACTTAGCATTTTATTAGAAAATTTCATAGTAATTATGACAATAGAGCTTATTCACATATTGAATTTTTCTGAGCGATATTTTAAGCTTCAAACTGTCAATAAACGATTGCTATCTTTTAAAAGAAATACTTATGCTCATAGATGATGTTAAGAACAGTATGTTATCAAATCAACAGCTAAATGTCACTTCAATTTCCTCATTAGATAGCTTTAAAACGAAAGATAACCATAGCCTCAACTTCAGCAGACCTAGTAGCTATAATTCAGGTGATGCTGATGTGCAGTTGCTAAATCACGGTGACTTTGAAAATAGTAATAATGCTACTGCTAATACTTTTAGCGCTCAAAATTATAACTCCACTAATGGCTATGGCTTAATTAATGGAGCGGCAGCAGTGGCTAGAGCTATTAATCAGAATACCTTTGCTGATGTTCCTGATCTTGGTGGCAATAACTGGGGAGCAGACCTGGTTAAAGCACCGGAAGTCTGGGCACATGGATACACGGGTAAAGGTGTAGTTGTTGCTGTTGTAGATACTGGGGTTGACTATAACCACGAGGATTTAAAAAACAATATCTGGACAAATACCAAGGAAATTGCAGGTAACGGTATAGATGATGATGGCAATGGCTATATTGATGATACTTACGGCTGGAACTTTGCTGATAAAAATAACAACACCTTAGATGACAACGGTCATGGCACTCATGTTTCTGGCACGATCGCAGGAGAAAATAATAACTATGGAGTCACTGGTATTGCCTATGATGCCAAGATTATGCCTGTCAAAGCTTTAGATAGCTCTGGCTCTGGTTCCTATAGTTCCATTGCTAAGGGCATTCGCTACGCTGTGGATAATGGAGCTAATGTGATTAACCTGAGTTTAGGAGGCACATCTTCTAATCGCACTGTAGAGTCAGCTATTGACTATGCCAGCAGTAAAGGAGTAATTGTCGTTATGGCAGCAGGCAATGATGGTGGCTCATCACCAGAATATCCCGCCCGCTATGCATCCAAGTCAGGAATTGCTGTTGGAGCAGTAGATAAGAATAATAATTTAGCTGACTTCTCTAACCGCTCTGGAACAAATGAAATCGCTTACGTCACAGCTCCAGGAGTCAAGATTTATTCATCAGTTCCGAATAATCAGTATGCAACTTATAGCGGCACATCTATGGCTACTCCCCATGTTGCTGGTATCGTTGCTCTGATGCTTAGTGCTAATCCCAACTTGACTGATGCCCAAGTCCGTCAGATTGTCACAGAAACCGCAGGAAATAGTACACAAAGTACAACCTCTAATTTGAATATTTCTCATGTCAGTTCTCTGTCGAGTCAGACGATTACAAAAACAGGAGAATATTTTACAGCACAAGGTATTTCTAGTTACAATAATTTCGATTTTGGTTCTACAACAAATCAGGTAATTACACCAAATGCAAAATATTTGACACCAACGACTATTTCTAGTTTAAATAATTTAGATGTTGCTTCTGTAATTGGTCAGAAAATTACAGAAACAACAAAATATCTAACATCATCTGAAGGTAATGATACATTAGTTAATCCAGAATTATGGTCTTCACCTCTAGACTACAATAGGATATTCAGTGGCATCAATATCGATAGTAGTGAGAATAATCTTGATTTTGACAACCTAAGAGAGCAAATCCAAAAACAATTAAAACAATTAGAACAGGTTAGAAAATATTTGGGTCTCGGTTGAAAATTATAGTGATTTAACGTGAGTTTGACAAACTTCTCCCTTAGAGCAAACGCATTTAAATATTGACAAGCCTGAATCAGGAGGAATAGTTAAATTCGATACAGATACAATAGTATCCAATACTACATAGGTTTTGAAAATTTGTAGGTTGGGTTGCAATACTGCTCGCTTAAGGGACTTCCAACAAATAAATTATCCAATCTTGTGGGGTGGACATCTTGTCACTGGTGTCAACTTAAGAAAAAATCTGCTTTGCGAGGGCGTTTTGCCCTCATCCCCTAACCCCTTCTCCCAACTTGGGAGAAGGGGAACTAAAGAATTTGCTTCCCTCTAGTAAAATTGCCAGAGCAGAGGAGCATACTTCGACACTTCGGTAAGCTCAGTGCATCGCTGCGCTCAGTAACCGGGGGAGCAGGGGAGGAAGAATCTAAAGATCGTTTTTGTTATCAAAATTGGATAATTTATTTTCTGGAAGTCCTTAATACAAAACTACCTGACTGAAAATGCCTCACTGAACCGCCGTGTCACAGGCTCAGTGATGAATGTCAAAATCGACTTTTTCCGAGTGACAATTTCACCTGTAGCAGACATACCTGGCGTAAATTCTACTTCTTGACCCCGAACATTAACTGAGTGTTTATTTAGCTTAATTCTGGTGGGAAAAACTAAGCCTAATTCTTTATCAACAATTGCATTCGGACTGACTTGCATAACTTCTCCATTCACAGTGCCAAATTCCTGGAAGGGGAAAGTTGCCATTTTTACTTTTGCCTTCATTCCTTGACGAATAAACCCAATATCGCGGTTGAGAACTTTCACCTCTAGGAGCATTTCTTCCCCTTCTGGCAAAATTGACAGCAATTCTTCACCTGATTGCACTGGTCCCTTGGTGGCTTTAACTCTGTAAATTGTACCGGCAACAGGAGCCTCAATCGTTTCTAAAGCTTGCTGCTTCCTCGCCTGCTCTAATTGACCTTGAATAGTTGTTAGTTCTTCTTTACGCTTGTTGTACTGGGTCAAAATTTCACTTTGGCGTTCTGATGCTACACGCTGGGCCTGGCTGCGTGCAGCATTGTAAGCTTGTTCTGCTTGGCGAATTTCTTGGACTTGGGCAGCAACATCTTTTTCTAATGATGTAACTTTATCTTGAGCCTCTGTTATTTTATTTTGGGCGTTAGTCACTTCATCTTGCGATTTAGTGATTTCTGTCTTTGCACGAGTTAATCTTTCTTGGGCATCCAAGTAATCGACACGAGGTACAGCGCCAGGAGTAATTAGGGTGCGTAGGCTTTTTTCCCTTTCTTGGGCAAGTGCCAAATTACTTTCAATTTTAACTCGGATGCTATCTGCGTTGGCAAGGTTGGTTTTGGCATTGACAACGCTGCTTTTGGCATTAACTAAGTTGTCTTGCAACCGAGTCAAACGGACTTTAGCTTGATCTATGAGTGCTTGTTGGCGATTTGCTTCTGCTTCTGCTGCTGCTTGACGCGCTTGGAAGTCTTGCAGACGGGAGCTTAAAAGTTCATCTTGCAGTTTCGTCCCAGCAGTTTTGCCTCCGGTGCGTTCTGCATCTAAACGTTGCAAATCGTCCTGAATCAATCTACTAGATTTGGCTAGGCGGGATACATCAGTTATTTGCAAGTCTGGATCTTTTTGAATCAGAACTTGACCTTTAGTAACGCGATCGCCTTCTCTGACTTTAACACCAACAATTGACCCCCCACCCAAGGATGTCACCGGTCTTACCTGTGTGGAAGCAATTAATTCCCCTGGAGCTGTTGCTACTTCATCGATTTGCGAAAAGTACGCCCAGGCGAGCGTTCCAAATACAATGACGCTTATCGTTCCTGCTAATAATCTTGTATACAGGGGTGGCAATTCCTGTACTGCTTTCCCCAACTCATAAGTAAGTTGTTCCTCTGGTTGGGCGAATCGCTCTTTTGTTTGACGTGCTTGAGCAGCATTTACCATATATTTTTTGTCCTTTGTGCTTTGTCATTTGTCATTTGTCATTTGTTCTTAGTTATTGACTAACGACCAATATTTCTCTACCAGAGGCTACGCCAATGACTACGCTCAGTACAAGTGACTAATGACTAATGACTATTCAAACTGCTAGATAACGCCGCAAAAAACCTTCTAATGTTTCCAACTGGAAGTTATAAGTTGCTTCTAAATTGGCAATTTCATCTTTTGTACAGAAAAATTCATTTGCTAGCAATGTGCGATAAGTTCCCAAAGCTTTTTGGATTTGGGGATTAATTAAACCTAATGCATTCTGTAACCCATCAATAGCAAATAGTGGTGAGTTAATTATTACTGGCTGTTTGTTGAAGATCCGACCAAAAATCCGGGGAATATCTTCTCGTAATAAAATGTCTGGCCCTCCCACTGGTAAAATCTGGTTACGAGCGCCTTCAACTGTCACAGAATCTACTACTATCCTTGCCAAATCATCGGTACTGACAATTGAGGTACGGTTTTTGCGATCGCCAATGAGCAAATACAATCCCGTTTCCCGAAATTGTTCTACTAGTGGCAGCAAGTTAGATGCTAATCCAGATGGGCGTAAAATAGTGTAATTTAAGCCACTAGCTGACAAATATCGCTCTACTGCTCGTTTGGCTTTGAACACAGGAGCATCTTCATATCCGCGCTCGGCTCCTAGTACGGAAATGAAGACAAAATGCTCTACACCATTGGCTTTCGCCTGGTCGATGAGTTCAATATTAGCGCGGTAATCTAAAGATAAGGCATCACTATCAGAACCGTGGGCGCTGATAATATACTTGACACCCCGACTAGCTTTCTGGATATCTTTTTCTTCTAGCAAGTCACCGATAAAGATTTCTGCACCCCGGTGTTCTAACTCGCTGTAGCGCGATGTCAGGCGGACAAATGCCCTCACAGACTGTTCTCTTTGTCGTAGGAGTCGCACAACTCTGCGACCAATTCCTCCCGTTGCACCAGTTACCAGAAACATATAAATACCTAGATTGAATAGTTACAGGGTTTATATAGCGATGTCTACGATGGGCTACGCCTACGCTCGTTTGTATGCAATACACTTTGACCTCACTTCCATTCCTCTCTCGTAAAAGGAGAGAGGCTTTGAATCTTACTCCTCTTCCCTGGTAGGGAAGCGGTTGGGGGTTAGGTCTTTATTAGCCAATAAGTCACACCTTATTTATCTTAATCTCAAAAAATTATCCCCTACATCTTTGTAGATGCAGGGGATGGGGTAATGGGATTAGTTTTACTGGCTCAATAAGTCAACAGCTTGTTCAAGCGACATCTTAGCCTTGTGCAAATTTAGCAGGTTTTCTTGGTCGTATCGGTCAGGATAACTCATTTTCCTGCCCTCAAGCGTTATCCGAATTAGTGCTGCTTGCTCATCTGTGGGTGAATTCATCTCATCTATAGCACAATTGATTACCTGGATAGCGTTAAAGTTAGGGAATTTTAACCCTTTACCTTGGTTCATTTGTTGCAGGGCTAAAAGTGGAAATGCCATTAGAGTTACCATGTACGAGGTTTTGTATTCTGCATTCCCAGTTTGTTTGATGCCGTATCTACGACACAAGTCGCGTAATTCCTTAATAGTTTTGATTTCAAGTTCGGAACGCGTGAACATAAAATCGTAGTGTCCATTTTTGAAATTGGATATTAGTGGTTGTACTTCCGGCAAGTTGGAGTAAGTCAAATGCCATTTTGCTTATTAAATTCGACTCCACACGTCCGCCTCAGAATAAATTCTGCGGCTCATAGCGAAAGTCATCTGAAGCTGACTGAAATTCTTGTTTTACCTGCATTTCCTGCCAGAGCCTAGAAAGGAGTCTGGAAAAAGCTTTTCCAATTTAAAATCCCCCCACATTTTTGTAAATGTAGAGGGAGTATTAACAATTCAAAATGACGCTAGCAGACTCGCTCTAAGCGTTGACGCAGCCTCTGGTAGAGAAGCTATGTTGAAGGCTTTACGCTGTACTAACAAAATTCAAAATTGTTTCAGATGGGGATTTAAATGCTTTGTACAAGCAGCCCATCTCAAAACTATTCAGAAGCTTTGTTATTAGCTCTATTAGCACGCGCCTCAGCCGAAGCCATTACCTCTTCCATATTCTCCAGCACTTCGCCAGGGAAGTTTTCCAAAACTCTAGTAGAAAGAGCAACCCGCCCTTTACCTTCATCCAAGTCAATAATTACAGCTTTAATTGGCTGACCAACTTGAAATACCTTTTCTAATGAGTCGATGAATTTTTGGCTTACCTGCTTGATATGAAGCAAAGCCCCTATACCATTTACATCAACAAACACACCGAAAGGTTTGATACCAGTAACTCTACCTTCCACCAGTTGACCTAGTTCTAATAAGCTGAAATTGCTAGAACGAGTTGCTAATCGCTGGGAAAGGATGAGTTTGTTGGTGCTTTTATTAATTTCTAAAAAGCCTACAGTCAGATTTTGACCTTTAAGTGCTTCTAAATTATCACGCTCTGCCAGGTGCGATCGCGGAATAAATCCCCGCAAGGAGAGGATATCAACGGTGATACCACCTTTGTTCACACCCATAACCTTTACTTGCACAGTCTGAGCATTTTCCTGCATTTCGGCTAGTCGTTCCCAGATGTGCTGAATTTCCAACTGCTTTCGAGAAAGGGTGACTTGACCTTCTGCATCCTGATCTCGGATAATCAAAAACTGCATTTCCTCTTGTAATGGCAGCACCTCCGATAAATCGGTAACTGCTCTCAAAGAAGCCTCATCGCGCGGTAGAAAAGCTGACGACTTGCCGCCAATATCGACATAAGCTCCATCATGGTCAAGTTGGAACACTTTGCCATGTACAACCTGTCCCTTTTGAAACTGGTAGTCGTGTTTTTCTAGTGCTTTGGCAAAATCATCCATCGTAAACGACGAATTGGCTGTTTGAGAAAGTTTCGATTCGGAATTCATGACTTTTGAAGATTAATTGTTATTTGATATGGTGCAACTGGAGTTTAGATTGTCATTTGTCACTTGTCATTTGTCATTCGTCAGTTGTCCTTTATTATTCACTAATGACTAATGACTAATGACAAACTTGATTGTGTATCCTTCAGTTCAGTTGACCAAAGAGTTGTTTTACCTGCTCCCAAGCATCAGCAGCAGCTTTAGGATTATAACTGCCACGATGGTCACAGAAAAATCCGTGGTCAGCTCCATCGTAGCGAAACACACGATGAGGAATTTTATATTTTTCTAACTCTGCTTCAATTTCCTTTACTTGTTCGGGTGGAATGCTAGCATCTTCTTTGCCAAAGAAGGCATAGAGAGTGCCTGGAATTTCTTTAGTGCGGGTAACAGTGGGAGCGCCACCTCCTGGTGTGCGAGTGGTAATTCCAGCGCCGTAGAAGGAAGCCGTAGCTTTAATATCTGGCAAGGTGGCTGCAAGATATGCAACGTGACCACCAAAACAGAAACCAATACAGCCAAAACTATCTTTTTTTACTTGGGGCAGATTTTTGAGGTAGTCAATTGCTAATTGAATATCACTCAATAACTCTGAGGCTTTAGTTTGCATAGCGTAGCCTCTGCCCGTTTCAATATCTTCGGGTGTGTATCCGGTTTCAAAGCCAGGAGCAGTCCGTTGAAAAAGTGCAGGTGCAATCGCTACATACCCAAGTTTGGCAATTCGTTCTGTAACATCCCGAATGTGAACGTTGATACCAAAAATCTCTTGTAATACTACCACTCCAGGATAAGATCCAGCTTCTTTTGGCTCTGCCAGATAAGCGGAAATTTGAATATTATCTTGCAAAAGATTAACTGTTGTGGTAATTATTGCTTGCTCTGTCATAATAATTTTTACCAGTGCTGTATGATTAGCCGTGTGTTTATTTGATATAACTATGCCAGTATGACCAGGTTATTTCCATTGAAATTATCAATTGTCAATAGGAGCGCATTAGAAATTTGTACCAGAAAAACTTTATATGTAAATAAAATATTTGACATGTAGCAAATGCAGCTGGTCAGTAAAAGAGTGTTGAGTTAAAAGTGCTGAGTAGGAAAGCAACACTTAAATACTCCCCACTCCTTACAGATGCGATCAATCGCGTCTCTCCCCACTCAGTATTCAGGAGGTTTGCTGATGATTCAATTCCGTATTCAGCCAGACAGCGAAATTCCCGCATCAACTCAGCTGTTTAATCAAATCCGGTTTGCGATCGCTTCTCGACAATATCCCCCTGCTTACAAATTGCCAAGCACAAGGGCATTAGCAATGCAAACTGGGTTACACCGTAACACCATTAGCAAAGTTTACCGTCAACTAGAAGAAGACGGATTTGTTGAAAGTATGGCTGGTTCAGGAATTTATGTTCGTGCCCAAGGTCATGAGGGCGGTAGCAGGCTACAATCACCAATACTCAAACAAAATCCTGATGCATATCAAGTAGTCCAGAAAGCACTTGACGAGTTGCTTTCGCAAGGATGTTCGCTCAATCAAGCCAGAGAGCTATTTTTAGCAGAAATTGACTGGCGCTTGCGTTGTAGTGCGCGGGTACTGGTTGCAGTTCCATCTTATGATATGGGTGCTGGTGAGTTGATGGTGTATGAATTAGAGCGATCGCTAAAAATCCCAGTCCAGTTGGTAGCAATGGAAGAATTAACAGCAGTGTTAGATAAAACTACCTCTGCGACAGTAGTTACAAGTCGATATTTTATCAGTAATGTAGAAGCGATCGCAGCTCCTAAAGCTGCACGGGTAATTCCTCTGGATATCTACGACTACAGCAAAGAACTCAGCCTTTTGAAAACCCTACCAAAAGAAAACTGTGTAGGTATAGTTAGTCTCAGTTCCGGGATTGCACGAGCAGCAGAAGTCATCCTGCACGGTCTGCGAGGAGATGAACTATTAGTGATGACTTCACAACCAAAAGATGCTTATAAACTTCAAGCAATGGTTAAACGGGCTGAGGTAATCATCAGCGATCAAGCCAGTTTTGCAGCAGTGCAAGCAGCCGTGCAAGCATCTGATGAAGATATTATTCGTCCACCAAAGCTGATTAAGGTTGAAAATTATATCGGCACTAACTCGATTAACTTGCTAAAACGAGAACTGGGTTTGGGTTAATCCAAAGATAATTCAACCAAGATTTATAAAGGAGGGATGGGATAGTGCAGATTGTGATTGTAGGCGCAGGCCCAACAGGTGTAACCCTTGCCCTGCTTCTTACAAAACGTGGTATTCCTGTTACGTTAATTGAAGCAGCAAAAGACTTTCATCGTGTTTTTCGCGGTGAAGGATTAATGCCCAGTGGGTTAGATGCACTAGAGCAAATGGGTCTATCGGGATTGTTAGAGCATATTCCCCATCGACAACTCGACGCCTGGGAATTTATTCTGGGTGAAAAGCAGTTGTTTCGAGTTGATGAACCAATGGGAGCAACCCGACCCTGTACCCTGGTTTCACAACCACCGCTACTCAATGCACTGATTTTGGAAGCTCAAACCAGTGATGGGTTTGAATTTATCCAGGGTGTTCCAGTCAAAGATTTACGCTGGAGTAATCAACGTGTCGCAGGTGTAGTACTAAGCGATGGCAGAGAACTAACTGCTGACTTAGTGATTGGGGCAGATGGTCGAAATTCTCTTGTGCGACAACGTATAGGATTGGAATTGGTCCGCCAGCCCAAAAATATTGATATTCTCTGGTTTAAACTTGCCGCCAGTCCTGAGTTTGCAGGCGATAATGTATTTCGTACTATTGTAAATGGCGATCGTGTATTTACCATCTTTCATGGAGCAGAGTCAGGAAAACTGCATCTGGCTTGGGTGATATCCGCAACCGAAAACACCGACTTCAAGCAAGCCAATTGGGCAGAGATTTTTGCCTCACTATCACCCTCATGGCTAGCAGAGCATTTCCGTAATCATGCAGAAACCATCGAATCCCCCATTCGGCTTTCTGTTGTGGTTGGTTATTGCCCACAATGGCACGCACCAGGGGTACTGCTTCTGGGTGACGCTGCACACCCAATGTCTCCTGTCCGCGTTCAAGGAATTAATCTCGCATTCCGTGATGTGATTGTTGCTGCTAATCATCTTGTGCCACTATTGCACAAAAAAACTGGACACCAGGATATTGATATGGCACTATCGCACATCCAAGCAGAACGTGAGCCAGAAATTATCCGCGCCCAGCAACTCCAGTTAGAAGAAGCTAAACAAGGCGAACTACTGCGAAAAAATACACTGCTGCGATCGCTGTTGATTCAACTTGCTCCTTTGCTTGGTAAAATAATTAAAAAGTCTTGGTTAAAGCGACAATATAAAATGCGTCAAGGCATCACACAGGTACACTTAACTGTTTAAACAACCGCTATCAGTTATCCTACTTGTGATTTTGGTGTGTTAATTTGCAAAAACTCTTGTACCCGTTGCAAATAAGTTGGTGCATCTTCCAACATTGGGAAATGCGCTGTGTTGGGAATCATCACAAATTCCACTTTGTCATTCAGTGACGCTGCTTGACGCCCCATCTCGGCTGGAATAATCTTGTCATACTCCCCCGCGACGAGCAGAGTTGGCACTGTCAGCTTGGCAAACTCTTGCGGCATCACTTCAGATTGAGCCTTGCTGACTGAAGTAAAAATTGTCCCTAAAGCCGCATCGTAATCTGCTTCGAGAAAATCTTCCAAAAAAGCTTGTCGCTCAGAATTTGGTATGGAAGTATGCAGAAATCTGGCCATAAACATCCGGTCAACAAATGGAATTTTGCTTAACCACTTAGGACGGAATTTAACTACATAGCCACCAAATTTATGAAAAGCACTAAAGGATTTTTCGTCGTACTCAAAAATGCCGCTACAGGTTAAAATTCCTCGTTCCACTCGTTGGGGGTAGCGGTTAAAAAATAAAGTAGCAACAGATGCGCCCATTGAGTGAGCATTGATATAAACACGCTGAAGATGCAACCCATCTAACAAAGCTGCCAAATCATCAGCGTATTCCTCTAACTCATAGGTTAACTCTCTGATTGCCTCTAATTCTTCCTGAACGGATTCAGATTCAGCAACAGCTTCACTTGCTTCAGCTATGGTTGGCTTCCCCCCAGAACGGCCAAATCCCCGCAAATCGTAGAGTAAACAATCAAATTGCTCTGATAAAGCATTAGCGGTATTTTGCCAATATCTAGCCGAACCAGCCCAACCATGCATGAAAATCATCACTGGTTTTACCAAAGAACCAGATGGTTTTTTCACCCATTCGTAATAATGCTCAACGCCACGAACTTTAATATAAGGCATTAGTCATTAATCCTCTCTTACAAAGTTCTTATCGGAGGAAACCTCCGCTCAGACTTTGCGCTTTGTCAGTTGTCATTAGTCATTTGTCCTTGGTACATAGTTATTATTCCTTAGTTTTTGCCCAATGACTAATGACCAATGACTAATGACTATTAGGCTGATTCTGGCTTCGGTAGTGAAGATGGATGTATTATCAGTTCGGCAGTTGATCGCTTCTCAACCATCTCCCGTGTTACTGTACAGCGTGTCACATCCTTACGGGATGGTAACTCATACATTACATCAAGCATCAATTCTTCGACAATGCCCCTTAATGCTCTGGCACCAGTTTTACGACGGTAGGCTTCTTGAGCGATCGCTCGTAAAGCATCTGGTTTAAAATCTAACTGGACATTATCCATCTTCAGCAGTTTTTGGTACTGCTTGACTAAGGCGCTGCGTGGTTGGGTGAGAATCGCCATCAACGCTTCTTCATCTAGCGGATCTACTACTGCTACCATTGGCACGCGCCCAATAAATTCGGGAATCATGCCAAATTTTACTAGATCGTCCGGCGCTAAATGGCGAAGAGTATCTGCCGCCCGTTTTTCTTTCGATTGGCCTTCTCCAGGTTGCACAAAGCCTATTGCTTTTTTACCAACTCTCTGATCCACAACCTTTTCTAGGCCTACGAAAGCACCACCACAAACGAACAAAATATTACTTGTATCAATCTGGATGCAGTCTTGATAAGGATGCTTACGCCCTCCTTGGGGTGGTACATTGGCGATCGTTCCCTCTAACATTTTCAGTAAGGCTTGCTGTACGCCTTCGCCAGAAACATCGCGGGTAATTGACGGGTTCTCACTTTTGCGAGCAATTTTGTCAATTTCATCAATGTAAATAATTCCTCGTTGCGCTTCCTCTATATCTAAATCTGCCACTTGTAATAGTCGCAGCAAGATATTTTCCACATCTTCTCCCACATACCCAGCTTCTGTCAGCGTCGTAGCATCAGCGACGGCAAAGGGTACATCCAGGATTTTCGCTAGGGTTTGCGCTAAGAGAGTTTTGCCGCAACCAGTTGGACCAATTAACAAAATGTTGGACTTTTGCAGTTCTACAGCATCATCTGCCGCAGCTTTGCCACTGGTTTTAGACTGAATAACCGCCAACCGCTTATAGTGATTGTAAACGGCTACTGACAGCACTTTTTTGGCTTCGTCTTGACCAATAACGTGTTCGTCTAGATACTTTTTAATCTCTCTTGGCTTGGGTATTTGATTAAATGAAATACTAGAAGATTGAGTACGCCGTTTTTGAGGTGGTTCTGCTCTTGGTGTCGGTTGTGCTGCCGCACCATTGGTATCGAGTAACTCCTCGTCTAGTATTTCATTACACAAGTCAACGCATTCATCGCAGATGTAGACTCCCGGCCCCGCGATTAATTTACGCACCTGCTCTTGAGACTTGCCGCAAAATGAACATTTTAAATGGGAGTCGTACTTAGACATACCAGCCTCTTATTTCAGAATGGTGACGTTTTCCCCTGCTGTGGGAAGATTTTGCCTGGAAATGACCTGATCAATCAAACCGTAGTTCTTGGCTTCTTCTGCTGACATGAAAAAGTCGCGCTCAGTATCTGCTTCAATTCTTTCTATGGGTTGACCAGTATGATGAGCCATTAACTGATTCAACTTAGCCTTAATGTAAAGAATTTCTCTGGCTTGAATTTCAATGTCAATGGCTTGACCTTGAGCGCCACCAAGTGGTTGGTGAATCATAATTCGGGAGTCAGGCAGAGACATTCGCTTACCGGCAGCCCCTGCTGTCAACAAAAATGCCCCCATGCTCGCGGCTAATCCAAAACAGATGGTAACAACATCAGGGCGAATTTGTTGTATTGTATCATAGATTGCCATCCCTGCGTAGACTGAGCCGCCGGGAGAATTAACATACAATTGGATGTCTTTTTCTGAGTCTTCGGCGTCTAGGAATAACAACTGAGCCACAATTGAGTTGGCTACAGTATCATCTATTGGCGTTCCCAAAAAGATAATCCGCTCTCGCAGCAGGCGGGAGTAGATGTCGAAAGCCCTTTCTCCCATGCCAGACTGTTCCACCACCATCGGCACGATGTTGCTAGGGCTGTTTAACTGGGAGTTAATCTTGATTCGACTTTGGTTGCTGATGGGGTTATTTCCCGACTGCGATACAAGCATACAAGCTTTCTTTGACGATAATTTTAGGACAAATGTTTCAGCAGCAAATGCTGCCTTTTCGACGAATGGGATTTTTATAGGTACGTGTTAACCATTATGCCTCATATAATTTCCTCTCGTGTAACACAGTATCAAGCTCAGGCGATAACATCTGTCACAATTTGCTGAAAATTTATTCATTCTTTAATTATTCTGCCTTTATCCCTAAGTTTTCAAGAGTTAAGAGTTATAGGGCATTGGGCAGTTGTTTGTACTGAGCGACTTGCCTTGAGCGATTTGTACTGAGCAGCTTGTGCCAAACGTTGCCGAGGTAAGTCGAAGTAAGTCGAAAGCAGCCGAAGTATTGAGCATTTGGGCATTGGGCATTGGACAATAAATAGTTCTTCTCCTGCTTCTCCTGCTCCCTCATCTCCCCCTGCTCCCTGCTCTCTCATCTCTTTTAACTTACCCATTTCACCAGTACTTTAACTCAGAACTGGTGAACTTATGGCTGTGGGATTTTTAATTATCCTTCTGTGACTTCTGTCGAAGCAACGCTTGTTTCTTGCTCTGTCTGAGGTGCATCAGCATCAGCATCCACAACTGCTGCTTCTTTTTCTTCTGCAAGACTTAAGGAACCTTCGGGTACAAGTTCAACTGAGGAGTGTTCTAATAACCAATTAATGGTCTTTTCGGTTAATAGTTCGTTTTCCACGATTGAGCGCAGTCTATCTTCATCAACGTCTTGCTCCTCTGGGTACTGTTCCAAAAGTTCTGTGACTCTGGCTGCGATTTCTTCTGGTGTTACCTCGATAGATTCGCGTTTACCGACTTCGCGCAACGACAAGGAACGTTTGATACGTTCAATTGCCTCAGTGCGCGATCGCTCCCGCAATTGAGGAATAATATCTTGAGTAAACAACTTCCTCACATCCAATCCTTGCTGAGACAGCCGCATTGCTGTTTGCGTTAGCATTGCATCCACTTCTTGCTCAATCATGGTTGCTGGTAAGTCAACTTCTACGTGCTTGAGCAGTTCCGTTAACAACGCTTCCTGTTTATTTGTTTTTGTTTTGTCATCCGCCTCTTTTTGATATTGCTCTACCAAAGAAGCGCGTAACTCCTCTAAGGTTTCAAAATCGCTGATTTCTTGGGCGAAATCGTCATTTACTTCTGGTAATTCCTTTTCCTTCAATTCTTTGAGCGTCACTGTGAAAGTTGCCGCTTTTCCAGCTAAATCTTCATTAGCATAAGGATCTGGGAACTGTGCCGCAATTTCTCTGGTTTCTTCTGGATTCATCCCTACTATTCCCGAAATAAAGCCTGGAATAAACTTATCTTCCTGCAACTCAACTTGAAAATCAGTTGCTTCGGCTCCGGGAATCGGTTCTAGTTCAGCTGTTTCGTCTTGGCCCTCAGTTATGGCGAATGAACCTTTAAAATCGACTACGGCAACATCACCGATTTGGGCTGCACGTCCTTCCACAGGAATCAATGTTGCTAATTCTTGACGTTCTTTATCAAGGGTAGCGTCCACTCGTTCTGGCTCGTACTTGACTTCTTCAGCTTTAGCTTGCAAATCAGTGTACTGAACTAGATTCACTTCTGGTTCTACATCGACAGCAGCCGAAATCGTCAGAGGTTTTCCAGGTTCATAATTCTTAATTAAATCCTCAAAAGAGGAGCGCAATTGTGGCTGGCCTATTGCCGGGATAGCTTCTTGTTTAACCGCTTGCTCAATACCGTCTTGAATTAGTTCTTCCAGCGCTGCTGCCTTGATACGAGTTGTACCCAGCCGTTGTAGCAATATCGGCCGAGGTACCTTGCCTTTACGAAACCCAGGAATATTGGCAGTACTCGCTAAGTTTTTAATGACCTGTTCGTAAGTTTGCTTGGTAATTTCTGGCGTAATCTCTATTTCCAGGCCAATTTGGCTGGCGGGAAGTTTTTCCTGGGTAACTTTCATGCTTCGTCTCTAGTTTTCTGGTATTTTATACTCTAAGTACACACAAGATGCAATAATAATTGTTTGCATTTATGGCTTGATGTGTCTTATAGGAAATGGGATGCCAAAAGGCTTTATGACATCCAAGGATGGATGTTTGTCCTGGGGCAAAGATCCAGTTTACTGCCAATCACTAAGGACTTGACATTTTCCCTTTATAACAATTTAGTTAATGGGGGCATTGGGCATTGAGCATTGAAAAGAGGAGAGGGACGGGACGCTACTCTTGCTGAAGGGAAAATTCTCCCCTGCTCCCCTGCTTTCTGCCTCCCCAGCTCCTTGCCTCCCCACTCCCTCTGAAACTTAGGAATTAATTATTCAGTGGGCTAACATCGTGATATCCTGGTTCTCAGCGACTAGTTAGTACTCCTAAGTTAAAGTTCTAGTGTTGAGTCTAGCTATTATTAAGTTGTGGGACAAGAGCGCATTTATTACTTAACCGTATAGCTCAGTTTTATGCTGTGCTAATTTTATCCACTTTGAGCGTAGTATATTGATAATTTTGGTCAGCAACTTTGAAACTAAGACGTTCAGTCACATTACAAGTGAGATGCCTATGAAACGCCTGAGTGCAGATATCTCCAGTTTTCTGTTGAATGGCTGTTTGTTGTATAATAATATATAGTTGAAATCGATGTAGAAAAGGGATAACCATTGTTGGATAGTGCAACATAACTTAATGTTTCAAATAACCAAGAAAATAAATATATAAAATAATATTTATAAATCAACAAATTATAGACTAAATTACAGAAAAATCTAAATTTATTCAAAATGCATTTAAAGAGTGCGATCGCTATTGAAATATAAGTAAATCTTCAACTGTTCCAAATTGCAAAAAACCTCTTAAAGGAGGAAGTGAGTTTGTCTAAATCCTATCGTGTAGCTATTTTAGGAGCGACTGGTGCCGTTGGTACAGAGTTGCTGGAATTATTAGAAATCCGTAATTTTCCGATTTCTGATTTGAAGCTATTGGCATCAGAGCAAAGTGTCGGACGCTCGCTACGGTTTAAAGGAGAAAATATACCAGTAGAGGCAGTGAGCGATCGCACCTTTGAAAATGTGGATATAGTACTAGCTAGTGCAGGTGGTTCCACATCCAAAGCTTGGGCAGCAATTGCTGTCGAAAAGGGCGCAGTGGTAATTGACAACTCCAGTGCCTTTCGAATGAACCCGGAAGTTCCCTTAGTAGTGCCAGAAGTGAATCCACAAGCAGTAGCCAATCACCAAGGCATTATTGCCAACCCCAATTGCACGACAATTTTAATGAGTGTGGCAGTATGGCCATTGCATAAAATTAAGCCAGTGCAACGCATCGTAGCCTCAACGTACCAATCTGCTAGTGGTGCTGGTGCCAGGGCAATGGCAGAAGTCAAAAGGCAAACAAGCGCTATACTACAAGGACAGCCGCCAGTCGCTGAAATATTGCCTTACCCACTGGCATTTAATTTATTCCCTCATAACTCACCATTAAACGATTTGGGTTATTGTGAGGAAGAAATGAAAATGGTTAACGAAACCCGAAAAATATTTGGTAGGCAGCAAATCAGAATTACTGCAACCTGTATACGGGTTCCTGTACTACGCGCCCATTCAGAAGCCATTAATTTAGAATTTGAGACTCCTTTTAGTGCAGAAGAAGCCAGGAAAATTTTAAATTCCTCCCCTGGAGTGAAGTTGGTAGAAGATTGGAAAACTAACTATTTTCCGATGCCAATTGAAGCAACTGGTAAAGACGAAGTTTTAGTGGGAAGGATTCGGGAAGATATTTCTCATCCCTGTGGCTTGGAATTATGGTTGTCTGGTGACCAAATCCGCAAAGGTGCAGCATTGAATGCAGTACAAATCGCTGAATTGCTAGTAGAAAAAAATCTACTCAAACCTGCTAAAACTTACGTTTCAAGCTAGTCATTAGTAGAAATAAACAACTAATGAAAAAGAGCAAATGTGCAAATCACTGTTGAAAGTAATTTGCATATAGGTTATTACAATAGAGACCACCAAGATATAAAAACATGGGTAATCAGGAGTGAAAAAAGGGTGGGAGATTTTGGCAATGTTTTAACCGCTATGATTACGCCGTTTAAAGCAGACGGTAGTGTAGATTATGATGTAGCGGCAAAACTGGCAGCACATCTAGCTAACAACGGAACAGATACATTGGTGGTGTGCGGCACAACCGGAGAATCCCCTACTTTAACTTGGGATGAGGAATACCAGCTATTTGTTGAAGTATTGCACTCCGTAGCAGGAAAAGCCAAGGTGATCGCAGGTTGTGGTTCAAATTCCACCAAAGAAGCGATTGCAGCCACCCAAAAAGCGTTTAAAATAGGAGTACATGGTTCCTTACAAGTTGTTCCTTATTACAACAAACCGCCACAAGCGGGATTGGAAGCGCACTTTCAGGCTATAGCACAAGCCTGTCCCGACTTACCTTTGTTGTTATATAATGTCCCCGGTCGTACCGGACAAAACCTTCAGCCAGAAACAGTTGCCCGGTTAGCTGAGGTTAGCAATATTGTTGGAATTAAAGAATCCACTGGTAGTGTAGATCAGGCAAGTGAAATTCGTCGCTTGACACCAAAAGAATTCCACATCTATTCTGGTGATGATTACATGACTTTGCCCTTGTTAGCAATCGGAGCAAAGGGCGTGGTAAGTGTGGCTTCTCATCTGGTAGGAAACCAACTACAGCAGATGATCCAAGCTTTTAGTGCGGGGAAAATCGAGGTAGCCAGCAATATTCATCTCCAACTCTTCCCGTTATTTAAAGCTTTATTTCTCACTTCAAATCCCATTCCAGTGAAAAAAGCACTGAAACTTCAAGGTTGGCAAGTTGGTTCAACTCGTCCACCCCTATGTGAACCTGATTTAGAAGTAAGTCAAAAGTTAGAAGCGGTTCTGAAAGAACTTAGTTTAATCTAACCACCATCCGATTAAGCGCTGTTAATCTGTTGCTTTCTAATGATACATATAAACAATGATCATAATTGTTCATAAGTTGCAATTTAAAAATCTGTGTTAGGACTGATAAACATACTATAAATTCTTCAGTGTACAGTCGATTTTATTTAATAAAAAATTGAAATCTTCAATTAAAACTTGATTGCTTTGGGACTGGATTAAGACACAAATGATGTTGTCTTAAATAAAGTTCGTTAACTATCAACTAAATTAACCACAAGTAACAATCTAAGGAGAAAATGGCTAAAAACGAAGCTAATAATTCCGCCTTAAAAATTATTCCTTTGGGCGGTTTGCACGAAATTGGGAAAAATACCTGTCTTTTTGAGTATGACGATGAAATTATCCTGTTAGATGCAGGATTGGCTTTTCCCACAGAGGCGATGCATGGAGTAAATATTGTTCTGCCAGATACGACCTATCTGCGGGAAAATCGCCATAAAATTAAAGGGATGATCGTTACTCACGGTCATGAAGACCATATTGGCGGGATTGCTTTCCATCTCAAGCAATTTGATGTCCCGGTGATTTATGGGCCCAGACTAGCAATGGCAATGCTAGAGGGTAAATTAGAAGAAGCAGGAGTCCGCGATCGCACAGAAATCAGAACAGTTCTACCACGCGATGTGGTGCGGATTGGCAAAAACTTTTTAGTTGAATATATCCGAAACACCCACTCCATTGCTGATAGTTTTACTGTTGCCATTCATACTCCCCTTGGTGTAGTCATTCACACAGGGGATTTTAAAATTGACCATACCCCAGTGGATGGTGAAAAGTTTGACTTGCAACGGTTAGCAGAACATGGTGAAAAAGGCGTTCTTTGCCTGCTAAGTGATTCTACTAACGCTGAAGTACCAGGGTTTACACCTTCTGAACGTTCAGTTTATCCCAATTTGGAGAGAGTATTTAATCAAGCCACTGGACGATTATTTGTCACTACCTTTGCTTCTAGCGTGCATCGCATCAACATGATTTTGGATATTGCGAAGAAGCAGAATCGTGTAGTGACAGTTGTGGGGCGTTCGATGCTGAACTTGATTGCTCATGCCCGCAATTTAGGTTACATCAAGTGTGAAGACAATCTGCTGCAACCATTGCACGCAGTCCGCAATCTGCCTGATGAGAGAGTTTTAATTTTAACTACAGGCTCTCAGGGTGAATCGATGGCAGCAATGACCCGCATTGCCAACAAAGAACATCCTCACATCAAAATCCGCCAAGGAGATACAGTAGTATTCTCTGCTAACCCAATTCCTGGAAATACGATCGCAGTAGTCAACACCATTGATAAATTGATGATTCAGGGGGCAAAAGTGGTCTATGGGCGGGATAAAGGAATTCACGTCTCCGGTCACGGCTGTCAGGAAGAACAAAAGCTGATGATTGCCTTAACTCGACCCAAATTCTTTGTGCCATTTCACGGCGAACATCGGATGCTGGTGAAGCACGCAGAAACGGCTCAGAGTATGGGCATTCCCGCAGAAAACACGATAATTATTGAGAATGGTGATATTATCGAACTGACTGAAGATGCCATTTGCGTCGCTGGTAAAGTGCCATCTGGTATCGAATTGGTGGATACGACTAGTTCGGGTATGGTAAGTGCCAAAGTGCTGCAAGAACGGCAACGCATGGCTTCTGAAGGCATTATTACGATCGCAGCTGCCATTGATTGGAATGGTAAACTGTTGGCAAAACCAGAAATTCACCTCCGGGGTGTAGTGACAAGTGTAGAGCGATCGCTGCTACAAACCTGGGTAAAACAACGAATTGAAGAAATCCTCACTGTGCGCTGGACAGAATTTGCTCCTGGCGAAGGTCAAGCAGCAGATATAGACTGGGGTGGATTGCAAGGAACTTTAGAACGAGAATTGCAACGTTCCATCCGTCGGGAATTGCAATGTCAGCCATCTGTGACTTTGTTGATGCAAATCCCTGATGAGCCACCTGTGAAAGTTGCTGATGGGAGAAGACGGCGGACTCGGACTGCTGCTCAGGTAGCATCATAGAGAATTTAAAATAAAAATCTCACGCTAAAGCGCAGAGACGCAGAGTTTTTCTGAACGTCTTTGCGCTTTGGCGTGAGATATAGTCTTTTATTATGGGTATAGAAATCACAGTAAATAGTACTTGCCTATAGTTAGTTCTTGGAGGCGATCACTATGACTAAAACACCAATAAAAATTAGTACTCTTGAGGAATACATCAATTTTGATGATGGCACAGACAAGCGCTATGAAATTGAGGATGAGGTACTGGTAGAAATGCCTCCTGGTACTGGCAAACATGAGGCGATTATCACCCTACTGTTAGTTCGCTTTTTTTTAGAAATTCAAAAAATGGGACTGCCTTTACAACCGCGCCCTAACGGTACTGAGGTGCTGACCAATAAACAACTTAGAAGACCTGATATTTGTGTGATTACCAACGAACAGGCAAAAAGTATTGAGAGTACTTCGGCTATCCTCAAAACTGCTCCACCTCTTTTAGTTGAAGTGGTAAGCCCTGAATCTATTGACCGGGACTATAATCAAAAAACCTCTGAGTATGCAGCTATGGGTGTGGTCGAATATTGGATTGTTGACCCTCTGGAAAATAAAGTAACTGTGTGTTTGCTAAATCAAGGCAGTTACAAACAATTTGTGTTTGCTGGAAACCAACAGATTGTTTCTCAAATATTTCCAGAATTAAGCCTGGCTGTTCAGCAGATACTTTTAGCTTAATTAATATTTTTCATAAATCTCTCAGTTTTTTATACCTGCGTATACAGAAACGAAAAAATACATTTGAGGTATAAACTTATGTAAATAATTAGCAGATTTAGCGTCAAACCACGTGTTAAAGCTGAATAATATCATGTGTTAGCTTGACGAACACTAATTCTTTTTCATAAGAGGAGAAAATATGTACAACCGACTGACTTATTGGGGTTCTATGTTTTCTGCGTTTCTTTTTTATACCGGACTTACCTTGAATATTCCGATAGCAAATGCACAACTAAAGCAAAATCCATATTCATTGAGAATAACAAATTATTCATCGGTAATCAAAGCGATAGCTCCGGTGAGCGAAGTGCCTTGCTCAACATTTTTCCAACCCTACTTTGATTGGGAAAGGGGAAGTTTTCTCAATTTTGTAACCGCCTCTGTAGTTTTTAACAACGCAGCAAACAATCTAGTTACTTACACCACCGGAACGCTCAATCTAAATGGCAACAACCTCACAGGTGATTTTACACAACTGTTGAGTAACCGATTTCTTAGTTTGCCAGGAGGAGGGCCTCTTGGTGGGCCTTTTCAACCCTTCTCCATCAATCAACCAGCTTCCATCGGTATAACGCTTGCAGCCGATGGTTCAGTAACCTGGGTTGAGCAAAGCAATAATACGAGTTCTAATTACAGGGCAGTTTGTTATTCAAATGATACTGCAATCTTATTGCCTTTATTTAGTGCAGACACTTCATCTGGAGTCATAACGTTTGGAAAGGGGACAGGCCCAAAGTAAACTAGAGTTAGCAACATACACTGAGATAATTTGATTTCGTGACTCACCTTAGTAATTAGAGCGATCGCCCTCAATGAACCCAGAGGTATACTAGAACTAAAGTACACATTGTTAACGGCGCTCCAAAGCGCAAATGTTCCCAAAAAGTTAGCTTGTAACCTAAATTAGTAGCAGCTTCTACAACTATCAAGTTAGCGACTGAACCAAACAAAGTCAAATTACCAGCCAAAGTTGATCCAGCAGCCAACAATAGCCAATACTTAGTGTCACGTGAAGAAACCAGGGGATGCAGCAGAAGTACAGCAGGCACATTAGAAATTAAGTTAGATAAAATAACAGTTACACCCAAAAAACTCGCAGCAGAATTGATTGCATGGGTAAATGGCTCGAGCAAATTCAACTTTTGTGTGACTCGCGTCAGGATAAACAATCCAGAAAACATTACCAGCAAGTTCCAATCGACCTTTTGCAAAATGCGTTGCGGTTTAACCCGGCGAGTGATTAGTAATAAGCTAGCAGCAACTAAAGCAGACTCCGCTAAAGGTAAGCCGATAGTAAATGCAATCAGCAGACTAATTGTGATGACTAATGTTTTTTTTAATAAGGGTTTAAAAATCCGTTGGTTGCTAACTGTTACCTGTTGGCAAGGTTTATCTGAGCGCACATCTGGGTAAAATAGCCACAGTAATATTACCTGAATTACCAAGCCTACTAGGGCAACTGGGGTCAATACACGCAGAAAATCTAGATAGGAGATGCCTGAAAAGGAGCCAATCAGGATATTTTGGGGATTACCGCTCAAAGTTGCTACCGAACCTATATTAGTTGCACCTGCGATCGCTAGTAAATAAGGAATCGGATTTAAGCCCAAAGCTTGAGTCAGGCTCAAAGTTAAAGGTGTGAAAATCAACGCTATAGTGTCATTGAGAAAAAAGGCGGAGAGAATACCACTACCAAAAGTTAAGGCAATTAACAAACCTAGAGGACTGCGAGTGATACTCAATATCACTGATAGCGATCGCCTAAAAAACCCTGCATAGGATAGGTTGGCATTAACTACCATCATGCTCAAGAGAAATACGATGGTATTGGCATCAATAGCCTGCCATGCTTCCTGTAAATTCAGAACACCTAAAGCAATTAAAAAGGCAGAACCGACCAAAGCGATGGTGGCGCGGTTCATGCGTAAACCAGGAATATAGCCGAATGCTAACCCCAGATAAGTTAGCCCTAAGACGCTATAGATTGCAAATTGGAGAAGAATCACTTTCTTTACCAAAACTTTGCGACGACGAAGAAGTAGGGGGAGGAGGACAAGGGGAAAGACTTGTTGCAAGTTCTCATCTCTTGTCCCCTTGTCTCCCCTGCCCCCTTCCTCTTTTTAAATAGACTTTTCTCTGCTTCTACGCCATTGAGCCATTAATAAATAAGGATGCTCTTACCTGGGGAAGTGGGAATACAGGGGTAAAAGACGCCTGTTAGGGTATTACTGATATTTTTACTTAGCAAAAATGCTTTAAAAAATATCTAAGATTAAGTTCTGTAAATGTTACACTAAAACCTATCCAATGATGGATGTCTTTATTAAAATTTAAACTATATCAAGTTATGAACAAGATCGTAATATTACACTACCGATCCCCAAAAAATTGAGATTAACTTGACGTAGTAATCAAGCAGATTCTGACCCAAGTGGCTAATCAGGTATTACATTATATCGTAGTCAGAATGCGATTTTTCCGGGAAATTTCGTTGCCACATTGTATATATTCATCAAAAAGATGAATAGCCTCAATAACACAGAGGATTAACCATGAAGGTATTCGACAATACCACCAAAAAGATTTTTCTAGCAAGCTGGGTATCAATCAATCAAGCAGAGACTATTGACCCTAAAGTAACCCAGCTAAACCCTTCTGTTTCCAAATCTTACTGGAACATTCTCCAACCTCTACGGCAGAGGGTAGAAAACATTCAAGTACGCGATCGCCAACTAGCTCATCGCTTGTGCAAGCTGATTCCATCTCAGTGTCCCTTTGAGCGAGATGTCAAATTATTTGGGAAAACCTTGTTTCACATTCCGCCAATGTGCAAGCTTAACCCCTTATATGAAGAAGTGGTTGGTTTACGTTTCCGAGCGCTGTGCTATCTAGCCGACGAATGCGGCGAAGATATATCGCAGTACTGCTGAGTAGTGAGGAAAAAGTGGAGAGTGAGAAGTGATGAGTGAGGAATTAAAACTTCTAACTTTTAACTCCTAACTCCTAACTATTTATTGGCTATTTTTTCTGCCATTTTTGAATAGCATCTTGAGCATCTTCGTAAGCACCTGTCTCTTCTGGCACTAAAGCAGCAGTCGCAATTGCAGCATTAAGTTCTCCTTCGGCGGCGCGACGCTTGGCCATATCTAAAATTTTCTCACTCCAGTTATTGATCGATTTTTGGGCAGTATCGAAGCCTGGTTGACCCGATGGTACTTTCTTCGCAACTTCGATCGCACGATTGTAGGTAGATGCCTGTCCAGACTTGATTAAGGCATTGGCTGCATCTAAAAGAGTTTTGTTACTTACATACTGTTTACCCTCTAACCGCCACAGGTTAATTGCTGCTTGTGCTTTGGCATAGGAAGCTTCATCTTTGGTGATTAATCGAGCGGCAGCAATAGCGCCAGCATACTGTCTTTGTTTAGCACGTCCTTCTGCTAAATCTAAAATCATTTGGCTCCAAATCTTAATATTCTCCTGAGCTTGATCGTAGAGTGGTTCACCAGGTTGAATTTTCCGAGCTGTAGCAATCGCCATGCTCAAATCGCTAGCCTGAGTTTGTCTGAGCGACATTTTCGCCAGGTCTAATACTGCTTGATTGCGATTTTTTGACTCGGAACTAGAAGTTATTTGGGCGCTAGATTGATTTTTAAGTTTAACTGGTAGAGTGGGATCGCTTGGTAAATTCTGGATAACCTGGCGATCGCTGGCAGCAGCATTGGGTGATGTACTTGATATTTGCTTAATTTTAAAAGTTTCTTGATTACGGAGAAAAACTACGGCGATTAAACCTGCTATTAGCAGGCTGCCTCCACCCCATAAAATAAATTGTTTCCAAAAAGAGATACTTGGCTGATTCGATGGCAATCGAGAGACGTAACCTTTAGAGGAATTGGGGATAAATCTTCCGCTTGGATTCACTCCTAAAGAAGTTTCCGCCATTGGCTGAGAAACTAAGCCTGTGGCTGATTCCTTTCCTTGTTGATTTTTAGATTTTTCGACCTTATTAGCCTTCACCTGTTGGGAGGAGTTCACAGTAGTTTCTCCCCATTTGCCCTGTTCTGCTGAAGTTTTAGAGTAATCATCGAGGGGAGGAGCGGCACGGGCAATAGCAAAAGATTCTTCGGGATAAATCACCGGTTCTGATTGCAAGTCGCTTTCTATTGCCAATTTTGGTAAGATTACCTGCTGCCTTGATGGGATAATAGTGGCAGGGTTTTGCACAGGACGCCAGTGATGGTGACATAATTTTGGCATGAGCAGACTTAGATAGTTTTCTAAATCTGCCAAGTTGTTGCCATTACCAGAACGCAAAGCTTCTAACAAGGCTGCTGTAAAAAATCCGTGACCTAATTCGCTACTTTCATGGGAAAATTGCTCTGGTTGACAAGAAAGAATTGTCGCCAGTTGTAGTTCTTGGGCTAATTCTATTGTTTCTTCACCAACGGGAGCATCCGCTTGAGTGCCAAAAGCGCGGTTGATATCGAGTAGTAGCAATACATTTAGTTCAGCAAGTTGCAGACTTTGCATTAGTGATCGCAATTCTATGCCAGTCTCTTGCACCAGCTCGGGGTTGCCCTCTGCTGGCATTAAGTAATCTTTGCCCTTGTAGTTGACCCCATAACCGCTAAAAAATAACCACAGATAATCTTCTGGTTGCCAACTTGTCGCTGCCAAATCTTCAAGCAGCAACAAAATATTCTCTTTAGTCGGATAAGTTGATCTATCCCCAATCGGCGGGGAGGTATCCGTCATTAGCAGACAGTGTTTGGCGAGAAAACCTGCCTCTGTCACCAAAAAATCCTCTACTGCCTCAGCATCTGCTTGGGCACAACTTAAAGGTTGAAATAACTGATATTGATTGATGCCAATCGCGATCACCCAGTAATTTGCCATCCCGGTATTTGTCAGTTATTGTTTGCTGGTCTTAAAATTGCGGTTGGCTTTGTCCAAAAAACAAAGCTAACCTATGTCTTATAGTCTAGGTGATTCTGATCGAATCTTCAGTTATGATGTAATTTTTATTACGTTATTAAACCGGAAAATACCTTTTACGTAATTTCAATAAAAGATTATTACTAAGGAGATAGAAGGTTATGAGCAAAATTTCTGCTCACCTACCATCATCGATCACTCCCTTTTCAGTTATTAGCCAAATTGCCAGAAGAATCCGGATAATTCCTTTAGTAGTTTTGCTCATATCTACTGTTCCTGCGTGGTTTTTGATGGAAGCGATCGCACCTCAGGTTGTGCGAGCTTACACCGCCAGAGTTGATCTAGCTATTGACCGCCTGCCAAATGAAAACTATGAAACCGTTCTCAGAAGGGCGGAAGCAGCCGCTAGAGCATCTGCTCAACGGAGTTTTGATCAAGATATCTTGGTGACAGATATTTCAATCATTGTCTCCGTACAAAATAATGGAGCGATCGCACCAGTTTTGGCATTAGATGTCAGTCGTCCCCAATGGCGATCGCGTCCCGATGCTCAAATTTGGGCGACTTACTTCAAAACGGCGCAATCACTACTTTTCTTGGAAAATAGCCAGGACTTACCCAAAAAATAGTCGAAACCCTTATTTTCAGTAAGAGCAATTCATGTAGACGCTGCATCGGTGAGGGGGTCGGAGTCTTCTCCCAAGGGGAGACGCTAAGACCGATAGCGCAGCGTTAGCGAGTCCGCGAGCGTCTGGCGGTTCCCGTCGTTAGTGCAGCGTAAAGCCTACGGCATAGCTTCTCTACGAGACGCTACGCGAACGCTTAGAGAGCGTCTTGCGATAGTGAAGCGTAAAGCCTTCAGCATAGCTTCTCTACGAGAGAGACACTACGCGAACGCTTGCGAGTCTTCGAGCATCACCTTGAACCCGGAGGGCTTTTTGCAGAGTATTGCCCTTACTGTTGTCCTTGGCGTCAGTGGATGGCCTAGAATAGTAAGGTTGTCAAGAATTGCGATATCTGCTGACATGGCTGTTCCTAAGAAGAAAACTTCAAAATCAAAACGAGATAAACGTCGAGCTACTTGGAGGCATAAAGCTGTCGTCGAAGCTCAGAAAGCCCTGTCTCTGGGCAAATCAATTTTGACTGGACGTTCTACATTTGTATATCCAGCTGCTGAAGAAGAGGAAGAAGAATCATAATTTCTTAGTTAGGAAAAGCGTGAACAGCACTGATAGATTTGATTGCCAAAGTCACCAATCAAACTTCTTACCACTGGATAAATGCTTTTTTTAGCTTTCCTAATTGCATTATGAATCTTAGATACTCTACACAAGCTCATTAGAGCGAAAAAATTGGTAGTGAGTAATTGAGAATATCTATTACCCATTACCTATCATTTACAAGTAACGATCAAGTAATCATATAAAGAGTTAAACATCTAGGTTCTGTTAACAACTCAGCAAAAAAGCTTGTAAACATTTTGAGAAAACTTATTTTTCTCTAAACTATGCTAGGAAAATTTTTTCAGAAACCAGGGAAGGAAGAGAGCGAACGTGTCCCTCCTGGTCAACACTTAGCTAAAGGTTTCCCCGTATTAACTTACGGTGCAACTCCCGAAGTCAGTATTGAACAATGGGAATTTCGAGTTTGGGGTTTGGCAAAACCTGCTACCTTTTGTTGGTCAGACTTTATGGGGTTGCCTCAACACGAATTTACGGCAGACTTTCACTGTGTAACGCGCTGGTCTAAACTGGATGTCAAATGGACTGGCATAAAAGTTACGGATTTCATGGGTCTGATTGAGCTAGACCCCAAAGTAGCCTACATTATGGAACACTGCTACGGCGGCTACACTACCAATATTTCTATAGAAGATTTTATGCGCGAAGAAAACTTCTTTGCTTTTAAAGTCTTTGGTGAAGACCTTCCATCTGAACACGGTGGCCCGATGCGGCTAGTTGTTCCCCACCTCTACGCTTGGAAAAGTGCTAAGTGGATTAATGGTTTGGAATTTTTAGCTGCTGAAGAACTTGGTTTTTGGGAGCGCAATGGCTACCATCGCCGTGGTGAACCTTGGGCTGAGGAGCGTTACAGCAACGCTTTTGGATTTTAATAATTAATAGTTAAGAGTAGAAACGCGATTAATCGCGTCTGTACAGGAGTTAAGAATTTAGAGTTAAAAATTCATAACTCATAACTCTTAACTCTTAACTCGTAACTTTTTTAACCAAGAAATTTCTTGATTAGAGGCAATTTGCCCTGATATGGAGCGTATCGCCATTTTAAATCGAGCCAGAAAGAGTTTTGCAATACACTTTTGTTATGGGAAAATGTATCAAAACTGGCTTTGCCGTGATAGTTGCCAATACCGCTATCTCCCACCCCACCAAATGGTAAAGAAGAGACACCAAACTGCATCATTGTATCGTTGATACAGACTCCACCAGATGAAGTTTCCTGCAAAACTCGCTTTTGCAGGTTTTTGTTTTGAGAAAATAAGTATAATGCCAAGGGTTTAGGTTTAGAGTTAATCAAAGCGATTGCTTCTGCAATGTCAGTATATTCAATAATAGGTAGAATAGGCCCGAAAATTTCTTCCTGCATTATAGAATATTTTAAGGAAACATTATCAATCACTGTAGGGGCGATATAACGCTCTGAAGGTTGAGTTTCTCCACCAATGAGAACTTCACCATCTTTGAGAAGGTTAACTAATCTATCAAAGTGTTTTTGACTGACAATCCTGGCATAATCAGGACTGTTTACAGGATTATCGCCATAAAATTCTTTTACGCATTTTTCCAGCCCATCTATTAAATCTTTTTTAATTTTTTTATTAACTAAAAGATAGTCAGGGGCAATACAAGTTTGTCCAGCATTAATAAATTTGCCCCAAGTAATTCGTCTGATAGTGTGTTCAAGATTAATGTCACTATCTACTATACAAGGACTTTTACCACCCAATTCTAAAGTAACTGGCGTGAGATATTTTGCTGCTGCTACCATAACGCTTTTGCCGACGGCTGTGCCACCAGTAAAAAAGATATGGTCAAATTTTTCTGCTAGTAGTTTTTGACTTGCATCCACGCCTCCTTCAACTACTGCAAGATAAGCAGGGTCAAAATGTTTGGCAATAATGTTAGCAATGATATCAGACGTATGAGAAGCAATTTCTGAAGGTTTGATAATTGCACAATTTCCAGCTGCGATCGCACCTATTAACGGTGAGATAATTAAGTTAAATGGATAGTTCCAAGGGCCGATAATTAAAACAACCCCCAACGGTTCTGGATGAATTCTAGCTGAGTAAGAAAAAAAATCAAAGGAAACGGCTGCTTTTTTGGGCTTAGTCCAGGTTTTGAGATGTTTTATGGCATAATTTATTTCTTTGATGACACCGATTTCTGTAAGGTAAGTCTCCATTTCTGGTTTATGTAAATCTGCTTGTAATGCCTCGACTATTGACTGTTCATGCTCAATAATTGCTTGCCTAAGATTTTTCAGTTGTTCAATGCGAAAAGTAACATCTTTAGTTTTACCACTATTAAAAAAATCACGCTGATTCTGGATAATATCGCCAACATTAGATAATTCAGTGGTAATCATTATTTTGTCTCCTAAAAAAATAATTATTTTATGTTAACGTTGCTAAATAAGTATATTTTATTTATAATTTTTTAGTATTTAACTTTATTGCTTTAATATTTATTTAAACATTTAGTTAAAGATGAATAAATTTATAAATTATGAATTATCATATCTGCTAAAACTTTTGATAATTCATAATTTATAATTGCTAATTTTCTCATTTTTTAGTGGGTAGAATGACAATAAATACACTCCCTTTGCCCAACTCAGAATTTAGCAAAATAATGCCTTGATGCGCCTCGACAATTCGGCGAGCAAGGTAGAGTCCTAAGCCACTACCAGAACTCTTGTGGCTACCTTGACGAAACCGTTCAAATATGGTTGTTTGTTCTTCAGCAGGAATACCTGGGCCGGTATCCGCTATCTCAATACTAATATATTCAACAAAATTGGATTTTCCTGAGAATTGAGATTGACTATTTTTATCAAACTGGGGTTGAGAAGTTAAACGAATAGTAACAGACCCAGAGTCGGTAAATTTGATCGCATTCCCTATAAGATTGGTGAATAGACGATGCAATTCTAAGCGATCGCCCATCACTGTTTTTGTACTTGACTCCTCAGTAAAGTCTAAATTTAGGGACAGTGTTTTGTCTTGAGCTAGAGGTGCTAATTCTCCAGTCACTTCGTTTAGCAATTGACCCAGATTAACTGGTTGAAATGCCAAACTTTTACGACCTGCTTCAAAACGATAAACTTCCAATAAAGTATTCACCATAGAAAGCAGGTTGATATTGCTACGGGCCATGATGGCGATTACTTCCTGCATTTGCGTTGATAATGTTCCCAATGCACCTTGCTGAAATAGCATTAACATCCGATCGGCGGCTACCAAGGGAGTGCGTAAGTCGTGAGTGAGGCGGGAGACAAAATCTTCTCGCTGGCGGGCAATTTCATCACGTTCATCCATACTATGCTTCAAGCGCAGGAGCGATCGCACTCGTGCCAGCAATTCATCTACTGTTACAGGTTTGCGGATAAAATCATCAGCACCCAAATCTAAACCGTGGGCGACGTTGGGCGCATCGTGGGCAGTTATCAGCAATATGGGGATATATTGCGGCAATTTCATTTCACCGCGAATGTGCTTAGTAACTTCGTACCCATCCATATCTGGCATCATCAGATCCAGTAGAACTAAGTCGCAAGGGGATGCTTTCAATTCTGCCAAGGCGGAAATCCCATTTTCTGCGGTGCTAATGGTGTAACCTTCTTCCTCCAAAATAGTTTTGATCAAAAACACGTTATCAGGAGAGTCATCGACAACCAGAATTTTGTCAGAGCGAGAAGATTGTGAAGTCATATAGATGCAAGGTACGGGGTAAAAGTAAATTTTTGTAAGACTAGCTGTATTTGTAACAATTTGTCTGCCAAGTTTTTTAGTAAGTCTCCCTACCTAAAAAGTCTTTTTTACTATTAAATTATGGCTGGTAAAATTTTAGCTTTGGATACAGCAGATGGTGGAATGACTTATGTTGCCTTTGATGTACCGATTTTCGTAAGTAACTGAAGATATAATTACGTAGGCGATCGCCCAAGAGTTAAGAATGCCTTCTGAGTTATTTAGGACAATATACTTCTTATGGTAGAGCGAACTTTCCCGTATTTAGGATAAGTCCTGTTCAGCATTCTGCACAATTTGTTTTCAAAATTAGAGCATAGAGGAAACTGTTGCCTCCTTCACAACTAGCCACTTGTGTCTGAATTGTTCTCTTTTGCTAGCTCCGGCAGAGATTTTAGAGATGTTTTGATCAAAATCCAATCCAAAGAGAGTACAAAAATCTGCATTTTCAGAAAGTGGTTAAGGCGTTGGAAGCTTTTATCCGTCAACAACCATGCCCAAATTTTTTCCAGTAGTAGTTTTAGGATGACTTCAATAAACTTGTTGATAACGAGGGGGATTAGTGTTTCTAGCATTGCGTTGCGATCGCCTCAGTTGCTTGATTGAGTTCAATGTCGCAATTTTGTTTTGTAGTTATTTATTTGACTTGTAATGACTTAGATTGACTTGTCTTGACATATCTCTATTAGCCGCCAATCTCTGGAAACGCAAGCTAAACTGAACTTTAAGGCAATTTCACATTAGGTATATGTCGTTACCAAGGGACTTCCTGACACAACTAGAGCAATACAGCGAATTGTCAAACCGAGAAAAGGCGGTCTTTTTGGAAATCTTTGGTAATGGCAAGAGTCGAGTTCAAGTTACACAAGTACTAAACATTTCTGACAGCAATCTCAGCAGTTGTCTAACGGGGATTTACAAGAAATTCTGTATCAATGGCAGTGGGCCTGTGAAAGAAACCTGCTTGCGAGAGTATCTCGAAAAGCGATATATACAGCAGAAACCTTGTGGTAACTCAACGGCTGATTTTGCAGAGGATGGTATTGATGTTCTAGTTCAAGAAATCCGCGAAAAGGTCAAATCCAGCATTAAAGAAAAGTGTGGAACGATGCGCGTGCTGGATATGGATCAGCCTATTGAGTTAACCGGAGAGCGAGGCATCTATACTAACGTTAACATTCTGGAGAAAACAACAAAACGCAGGCGACAGAAAATTGAGGAACTGCTGCAAAAGTTTGATCTAGAGGACTTTGATCGTTTTGGACTCAATGGAGCTACTGAAAAGCGAGTGCCAGGACTGGAAGCAGTGCAGCGTCACAAGAAACTAATGGTTTTGGGTAAACCAGGTGCGGGAAAGACCACATTTTTGAAGTATGTGGCGATGCAGTGCATTGAGGGGCAGTTTTTGACAAACCGAGTTCCCGTATTTATCATCTTTAAGGACTTCGCACAAGACCCTAAACAGCTAGATATTTTCCAGTACATTACTCAACAATTATTTATCTGTGGTATCCACAATAGCAGCGTGAAAACTGAGCAATTGTTGAGACAGGGTAAAGTTTTGGTTTTACTGGATGGTCTGGATGAAGTTAGGGAAGAAGATATAAAGCGTATTTTATGGCAAACTCGGGAGATTTCCGAACAGTTCCACACCAATCAATTTGTTATAAGCTGTCGGATAGCTGCTAAAAAATACACATTTGAACAGTTTACTGAAGTGGAAGTGGCAGATTTTGACGAAGAACAGATTGCTATTTTTGCTCACAACTGGTTCCGCTTAAACTACCAACTGAAAGCTGAAATATTTATTGAAAAACTACAAGCTAACAAACGGATTTTTGAACTAGCAACTAATCCATTATTGCTAACCTTGCTGTGTTTGGTATTTGAAGAAAATGCAGATTTTCCAGAAAATCGTTCAGAACTTTATAAAGAAGGGTTAGATATATTGCTTAAGAAGTGGGATGCCAAACGTAGTATTGAGCGCCATCAAGTTTATAAAAATTTATCATTGTACTGTAAAGAAGATTTACTTAGTGAAATTGCTTTTACTACCTTTGAGCAGAAAAACTATTTTTTTAAACAAAAAAATGTAGAGGCATATATCGCCGAGTTTCTCAGTAATTTACAAGATGCTAATTTAGATGCAGAGGTTTTGAGATTTGATAGCGAAGACGTTTTGAAATCTATTGAAGCCCAGCATGGGTTATTGGTGGAAAGAGCAAAAGGAATTTATTCTTTTTCACATCTTACTTTTCAAGAGTATTTCTGTGCTAAAAAAATTGTAGCAATTTTAGCATATGAAACTTTAGTGCAACATATCAATGATAAACGCTGGCAGGAGGTATTTTTGCTAACGTTTGAAATTATGGTAAATGTAGATAATTTAGTATTATTAATGAAACGAGCAATTGATAATTTAACGTTGTCGGATGAAAAATTACAGCATTTTTTAGAATGGCTCGATTGTAAATCTAGTTCATTTGAATATTTTTACAAGCCAGCTGCTATAAGAGCATTATATTTTGAAATGACTTTAGATAGCGAGCAAAATAAATTAGATAATGCTTTAGGATGGGATTCAAAAAGTACTTTATATGGTTTAGATAATGCTTTGGGATGGGATTCAGAAGACACTTTAGATGATATAGAGATAGATTGGTTACTCAATAATGCTCTCACAAATACTCTTGTTCTTAGTGATGACTTAGCTAGCGCTTTTTTTCAAGGTCTTAATGCTACTGATATTCTTGATGAAACTATTGATAAATCATCCCGTGGACAAGCGTTAGTTGCTCGAGATGATGCTTGGTGTAATATAGCTGATCTTGATGATTTTCTTATAAATGCTACAGGTTTAGCTTCTTCTTTTCAATCAGAATTAAAAACCGCATTGCAGTTACTAAGAGATAAACTAAATGAGGCAATACCAGAATGGGAAAACCTATTTGAAAAATTATAAGAATTTGGAGAATGGTGGCAGGAAAATAGTCAAACTTGGACGGAGCAATTAATAGCTTTGATGATTGAACATCGTAATATTGGTCATAAGTGGCAGTTTAGTTCTAGACAAGCTCAACTACTACAACAGTATTATAATAGTAACAAGCTTTTGGTAAACTGCTTAAACAGCGATTGTAATATTAGCGAGAAACTTCGACAAGAGATTGAGCATAACTTGCTATTACCAATAAGTAAATTAGAAACGGCAAATAACAAAGAAATTTTCTAATTTTGCATTTTAAACCTTTATCCATATTTTGCTTATGAAAGGGAGTGTGCAATTCGATAATCCCTTATTGGTAACTTCTGACTTCAGTAAATTAGTTTTTGATGAATTAAAACAAAAAGTACCTCTGTGCCATTGGTAAAACTGTCGCAGGTTCACAAATGAGCAACTCACCATCTGCTCTGACTTGATATGTTTCTGGATCAACTTCAATATGGGGTAGTGCATCATTCAGCTTCATATCTCGCTTACTCAATTGGCGTGTTCCAGAAACTGCAACTGCTGTCTTTTGTAAACCTAACTGGCTGGGAATTTCTTTCTCTAAAGCTGCTTGCGAAACAAAAGTTAATGATGTAGCATGACGCGCCCCTGCAAAACTACCAAACATTGGTCGCATATACACTGGTTGCGGTGTGGGAATACTGGCGTTGGCATCGCCCATTTGCGACCATGCAATCATTCCGCCTTTAATTACTATCTCTGGCTTGACGCCAAAAAATGCCGGACGCCACAAACATAAATCTGCTAGTTTTCCCTCTTCCACTGAACCCACATATTGAGCAATTCCGTGAGCGATCGCTGGGTTAATCGTATACTTAGCAACATATCTTTTTGCTCTAAAATTGTCTGCTTTTTCCTCAGTTCCTTGTGGGTTCAAAGTTCCCCGTTGTACCTTCATTTTATGAGATGTCTGCCAGGTGCGAATTATTACCTCGCCTACTCGTCCCATTGCCTGGGAATCAGAAGAAATCATGCTAAATGCGCCTAAGTCGTGCAAAATGTCTTCAGCAGCAATGGTTTCTCGGCGAATGCGGGACTCAGCAAAAGCGACATCTTCGGCGATCGCAGGGTCGAGGTGATGGCATACCATCAACATATCCAGGTGTTCGTCTAAGGTGTTGAGGGTGTAAGGACGTGTAGGGTTGGTGGAAGATGGCAGAACATTGGCTTGGCTGCAAACTTTGATGATATCTGGTGCGTGTCCGCCGCCTGCACCCTCAGTGTGGTAGGTGTGGATGACACGATTCTTGAAAGCAGCGATCGTATCTTCGACAAATCCGGCTTCGTTCAGGGTATCAGTATGAATCGCTACTTGCACATCATATTCATCCGCAACACTAAGACAAGTATCAATTGCTGCGGGTGTGGTTCCCCAGTCTTCATGTAGTTTTAACCCCATTGCACCGGCGGCTACTTGTTCTACAAGTCCTTGGGGTTGACTAGCGTTACCTTTACCCAAAAATCCTAAGTTGACGGAAAAAGCATCAGCAGCTTGTAGCATTCGGTAAATATTCCAAGGGCCGGGGGTGCAGGTAGTGGCATTTGTACCTGTAGCTGGGCCAGTACCACCACCGATCATTGTGGTAATCCCAGAAGCGATCGCCACTTCAATCTGTTGAGGACAAATAAAATGAATATGAGCATCGATACCGCCAGCAGTGAGAATCATTCCTTCACCGGCTAAGGCTTCAGTTCCAGGGCCAATAATGATATCTACATTATTTTGAATATAAGGATTTCCAGCTTTACCAATTTTGAAAATCTTACCATCTTTAATGCCGATATCTGCTTTGACAATACCCCACCAATCGAGAATTAAGGCATTAGTAATCACTAAATCTACAGCACCATCGGAATTAGAAATGGGGGATTGTCCCATTCCGTCTCTGATAACTTTACCGCCACCAAATTTCACTTCATCGCCGTAGGTGGTGAAATCTTGTTCAACTTCAATAAATAATTCTGTGTCTGCAAGTCGGATGTGATCGCCTACTGTTGGACCGTAGGTTTCGCCGTAGGCGCGGCGATCCATTCTATAAGGCATATAAAATCCTTTTTTTAAACGCAAAGGTACGCGAAGGTTTTTAGAGATTTCCGTTAATTTGGGCGTTGAAGCCGTAGACTTGACGAGTACCAACCAGGGGAATTAAAGTTATTTCTTTTTCATCGCCTGGTTCAAAGCGGACTGCAGTTCCGGCGGGGATATCGAGGCGCATTCCTCTGGCTTGTTCTCTGTCAAAGTTTAAGGCGGTGTTGACTTCATGAAAGTGATAGTGGGAACCGACTTGTATGGGGCGATCGCCTGCATTTGATACTTGTAATTTTATAGTTGGACGACCAACATTTAGTTCAATTTCACCTGCTGGTGTGATAATTTCTCCAGGAATCATAATAAATTTCAAATTTCCAAACTAACGAATTGGATTATGTACTGTTACTAACTTTGTGCCATCAGGAAAAGTTGCTTCTACCTGCACTTCATGCACCATTTCTGATATCCCTTCCATGACATCATCCCGCGTTAAGAGAGTTGTACCATAACTCATCAATTCAGCTACAGTTTGCCCATCTCTCGCCCCTTCTAAAATGGCAGCAGAAATATAAGCGATCGCTTCGGGATAATTCAGTTTTAAACCCCTTGCTTTACGTCTTTCTGCTAATAAAGCAGCTGTAAAAATTAATAGCTTATCTTTTTCCTGCGGTGTAAGTTGCATTCGTACCTCCTCTGTGGTTCGTTCAAACCTGCCACACTCTTGGTATACAATTACCACGATTCAAAAAAGAAACTCGAAGCAACTGCCAAACATCAATAAACCAGTTTCTCACCTCAGATGTAGAAATACCACGATATCGACACAATAATCCATGTTGTAACCTAGTAACACCTGCTTCTCCTTCCCCATGCCATAAATTTCGCGTTTTTTCCACAATTTCTGCGGAAACTGCACTACTAACCCAAACTAGACTACCTACTATTGGTTTTCCAGCCAAGCCGTGAGGACTGTGAAAAATATCTTCACTAGCTGGTAAATATTGGCGATCGATCCACAAAGGAATACCTTGCTGCCATATTTCCGTGTGCGATCGCCATTCTCCAAGGTAAAATTTTTCTCCTCTAGCACTGCGACCAAATCGGGTAATTTCCCAGCCTAACCAACTAGCCCCGGTTGCTAATTCTACCCGTAAATCTTGCCGATAAATCGCGTCGTTAAATAAAATTGTCTCTTGGGGCAACCATTCTAAACAAGCACCAGCATCAACTTGCATCTGGATGGTTTGTCTAGCTTGTAAGCCATTACTACGATATATCTTGCTTGCAGCAGCTGTAGTGATTAAGGCTTGGGTTTGAGGTTGGAGGTGGATGATAGAGGATAAGCGATCGCCTCCCACCATTCCCCCTGCCGTGTGTAAAATTACGCTATGACAAATTTCCCCTTCTGGATAAAATGGGCGTTGTACCTTCAGGGGCGCTTGTTGGTGGTTATAAATTAATTGGGTTTTACCCTGGCGATCGGCATAGACTAAATTAAGTTTGCCATGCCAACCTTCTGCTATTTGTGAATTGCAGATCATTTATAGATTCAAGGTTAAAGTTCAGATATTTTATATTTTTTTAATGCATTCTTTGCTCTTTACTTGCAATTTATTATGACTTTTTCGCCAATATTACATAATCATCTAATGTATAGTGTAACTGATGCTTATGACCAAAATACTTTTTGAGTATTGGACTCATGTACAGTTGTTTTGGTAACTTTTCTCGAGCAAATTTACCAAATTCGGCAATGGGCAAAGGTGTTCTTAAACCTGTTGAGGTTAGATATCTATACCAGACCAACTCTAATCCCAATTCTGCCAGAAATTTATCCACTACGTTTTTTTCTTTTTCTTGATTTTCAACTTGGTGAACATCGTAAATTTTGAATAGCTTCTTATCTTGCACAATCAGCAGAATATAACCTGAGTTTTTTAAGCTTGTGGCAAATATTTGCTTGTAAGTATTATTAGCTTCAACCCTCTTAGCTTTATCTATAAAGAAGCAGTGGGAAATTACGATAAAGTCGAAAAAATCTTTGGGTAGATTATTATATTGAGTTTTCCAATTAAAAATATCAGTAGTAACAAAACGGAAATAAGCATTTACTGCGGTTAGGCGCGACTCTATATATCGTCGCCAAAACTGAAGTCCCCGAAACTGAAAGGCATCTTGTTTTTCTAAAGAGTAATAGGATATGTGCATTTGTGGTATATCAAAAAAACCGCTACTACTTTGGAGAAATAAAGCTAAACCATAAGCAACTGTTCCTGGGCCTGCTGCAATATCAAGGATATTAACCTTACTTGGTAGTAAAGCAGCCTGGTAAATGAGAAACCAAGCTAAATATATACAATATACATTTTCTAAAAAATACTTCATAAAATAGACATGAGGAGTTAGACTAAAACGATAGTCTGGATCTTGTCCATTTTTTAAGTTATTAATATCCTCAAGAGCGTCTTCTAACTTGATAAATAACTGTTTATCAGGAATTTTACTAAATTCTTCATTGAGATATTCAACTAGCCTTGATTCAAAATCATCAAATATCCGTTCATCAATACCAGTAGATTGTAGTTTATATTCATCATGCTGGATTAAATTAAAAACTTTATAGATATATTTAATAAATTCTTCATCTGGCTTTAAGATGAAATTATCTTTTTGTTGAGACGTTTCTGTTAATTGTCTAGTTAAAGTTTCTGTTTGTCGTTTGTATTCTTGGGAATAACGTTCAAGTTGAAGTTTATCCCTAAATAGTTTTTCTAACCATGAGAATTTTGCACCTGATTTTTGAATCTCTTGCAAGAGCTGCACTGCACGTCGGACATCTCCACGTTTTAAAGATAATTTGAACTGTTGACTTTGCCACCAATTAACGATAAGATTATTCATAACCAAATCCCTGTTTACCTTCCATAATTTCTACACCTGGAAGCTGAGAAACTAACTTTTCCTTAAATTTCATATAGCTTAATTTATCATTTTCATACCACCAAGCGTATTTTTGCTTAATTTCTTCAGCTTCTTGACGAGTTGATGCGATGAGAGAACGACTATCGCTAGGATGAAAAGCTTGAATTACAACTCTATTGGCGAGCGCTAGTTTATCAATAAAAGCAGCTTCATCTATTGGTAAAGTAGGAAGTAAAGGGGTAATTGTGATAGAAATTTTAGGAAGAAAACCTTTATAATAATCAATACTTTGTTTAATTTTAGTGATGGCATTTAGTCTGGCTTTAATACTGGGCGATCGCGGTTCAAAATCTTTTCTCACTAATTCACTACCAGTGGGAATGCTCATATTAATTCGCAATCGCTTAAATCGCTGTAAAAAATCAATATCTCTAATAATAATTGGGCTACGAGTTTGAATCACCAAAGTTGGTGTTGGATAACCGTCAATTCCCACATCTAGCATTACCTCCAACAACCGACGAGTCAATTGATGTTTAGACTCAAGTGGTTGATAAGGATCGGTAACGCTACTCATGTATATGCTAGGAGAAATCTGGGGATTTTTTTCATACCATTTTTTTAATTCTTTCGCTAAAATATCAGCAGAATTTTCCTTAAAAATTACCCATTTACCCCAATCTTCGCGCATTTGAGCATTAGGACTAAATGCAGCAGCATAGCAATAACTACAACCGTATTGACATCCCCTATAAGGATTTAGAGTAAAATCATAATTACCAATAAAACCAGTAGCTTTTGTTAAAAGTGATTTAGCATTTTGTGCATAAACATTGGCATCTCCAAACTTTTCTCTGATTAATTTGGTAGGAATGCATTCGCAATAACCTTGATATTTTGGTTGTGCCATGTAACTCTTGATATTTATTGAGAGTGAATTAACGCACCCTACTTTTTATGATTCCCATTTTTATTTTAAAATTGCTTCACCAAGGTGTACGCTAGTGCAATAGACCATATAGACAAAACCATTTTCATCACGAAAGCGCTGATATAATTCTTGAAATTTATCAATAAGCTGTTCGTATGCCCAACCTTCATGTGGGAGGTAAGAAACACTCATTGCTCTACCAATAAGTCCAGTTAAATCCAACTGTTGTTTATGAGTAAAAATATATTCTTGAATGTTAATAAAATAAGGAGTTACTAACAGTGGCTCTACCGACTGCATTCGAGATTCTGCTGGGTGATTATTAGATGCTTCGCGGACTATTCGGCTATATTCTGTAGTTAACGCATCTTCTTGATCGCGATTATTCCACACTACAGCCAAGCGTGCTGATGGTTTTAAAATACGGTGAAATTCCAATAAAGTCAGTTCAGGATTGAACCAGTGGAAAGCTTGAAAACAAGTAACTAAATCAACTGAATTATCAGGTAGTTGGGTAAATTCTGCTGTTCCATCACGAAACTTAATCAAAGGATGTGCTTGGGCGGCTTCTCGCATTGCTGCATTTGGTTCTATGGCGATGACATTAACTCCGCGTTCGGCTAACAATCTTGAAGCAATTCCTGTACCTGCACCAATATCTGCTGCTACGAGTTGTGAATTTTCACATAATCCTTCCAAGATAATATTAATTGCATCTGCGGGATAGCTTGGTCGATATTTCACATAATCTTCTGCTCTGTCAGAAAATCGATTGAGTGGGTTTAAGGTATGTAAGGGGGTTGTTTCAGGATTAATTTGGCTCATGGGTTTTGGTGTAAAAGTAGAAGTGCGTAGGCGTGTACTTTTTTGCCTAATCGTGCAAGCGCATCTTTGAAATTCCATGTAATAATTGTTTTGCCAACACCGCCTTTATTGTTAAAAATTGAAATTACTTTAGTTTTATTGCTACTCATCTCTTCCAATCTAGTGTTTTTTTACGTGATTATACTTATTATATTAATGATGTGTCAATTTATCCAAAACGCCGATTTAATAGACCAAAGCACGCGAGGAAATTACTTGAGTTTATAAAAATTAAAAAAGCGGCTAGTTTAAAAAAACTAGCTGCTTTTACAAATAAAAAATATTAATAAATATGCTATTTAAGCGTCTAAAAATCGCACAAAAATAAGGTATTAATATCCAAGAATCTTGCCCAATTTTGGATAGATATGTCTAACAATCGTATTCTTATTTCCACTTCGGGATGTATATAAGGACTTATTGACAATTGCTGTCTAAACTTACTTACAATAGATGTTAATTCCCAAGCATAAGCATATTTTAAAAAATCGAGCTGCTCTTTTATATCTAGACTTAGGCTTTTATCATTATTAACTGCATTAATAAAATCTTCTAGTCTTTGCTCAATATTTTTTCTAGCATAACTTGCTTGTATTTCTATGTAATTCATGGTTAATGTCATTAAATATTTATATTATAACTGTTATTTTCATACTGTTCATTCATTAGCAGAATATTTGTACTACTATTTTGCGCTTCTAGCCTCCGGCAACAGCTTCATCAAAGACAGTTCAAACAAAAAAACAGCCGCCTCCATAAAGGAAGCAGCTGTTTTACAAATTATGTAACTACAAAGTATTTAGTAATCGAAGTCGCCGCCACCAGCGCCAGCGCCAGCAGGAGCGCTATCTTTAGGCTCAGGCTTGTCAACTATGATACATTCGGTTGTCAATACCATACCAGCGATCGAAGCAGCGTTTTGCAGAGCAGAACGAGTCACTTTCGCAGGGTCAACAATACCAGCAGCTAACAAATCGACAAATTCGTTTGTTGCAGCGTTGTAGCCAACGTTGAATTCTTTTTCTTTCACGCGTTCAGCGATTACAGCACCATTCTGACCGGCGTTTTCAGCAATCCGCTTTAGAGGTGCAGGTAAGGCGCGAACGACAATCAACGCACCAATCAACTCTTCATCCTGAAGATTGCTCTTTGCCCAAGTTTCCAAGTCGGGAGCTAGGTGAGCCAAACTTGTACCACCGCCAGGAACGATACCTTCTTCTACAGCAGCTTTAGTAGCGTTGATAGCGTCTTCTAGGCGTAACTTCTTGTCTTTCATTTCGGTTTCGGTCGCTGCACCCACTTTCACGACAGCGACACCACCAGAGAGTTTAGCAAGACGCTCTTGCAGTTTCTCTTTGTCGTAAGAAGATTCGGTTTCATCGATTTGACGACGAATCTGTTCGACACGAGCTTTAACAGCAACTTCGTTACCTTCAGCAACAATTGTGGTGTTGTCCTTGGTGATAGTGATCCGGCGAGCTTTACCCAGGCTATCCAGCTTGGTGTTATCTAGCTTCAAACCAGCATCTTCAGTAATTAGTTGACCACCAGTTAAAACAGCAATGTCTTCTAGCATAGCTTTGCGGCGATCGCCAAAGCCAGGAGCCTTAACAGCAGCCACGTTGAGTACACCGCGCAAACGGTTTACTACCAAGGTTGCTAAAGCTTCTTTTTCAATATCTTCGGCGATAATCACCAAAGGACGACCAGCACGAGCTACTTGCTCTAATACTGGTACAAGGTCTTGTACCAAAGCGATTTTTTTGTCAGTTAGCAGTAGGAAAGGCTCATCAAAAACCGCTTCCATCCGTTCAGCATCGGTAGCGAAATAGGGAGAGATGTAGCCTTTATCAAAGCGCATCCCTTCAGTGATTTCCAACTCGGTGAACATAGATTTCCCTTCTTCTAGGGAAATTACGCCTTCTTTGCCCACCTTGTCCATTGCTTGGGCAATCATCTGACCAACTTCTTCGTCATTACCAGCCGAAATCGCACCAACTTGGGCAATGGCTTTGGAATCTTCCACTGGACGGGCGTGTTCAGCAATTTTGTCTACGAGGAAGCCAGTAGCTTTGTCAATACCACGCTTGAGGGAAATTGCGTTAGCACCAGCTGCAACGTTCCGTAAGCCTTCTTTGACGATCGCATGAGCTAAAACGGTAGCAGTTGTAGTGCCATCGCCCGCAGCATCATTGGTCTTAGAAGCAGCTTGACGAATCAGAGCTACGCCAGTATTTTCAATGTGGTCTTCTAATTCGATTTCTTTAGCGATCGTTACACCGTCATTAACGATTTGCGGTGCGCCAAATTTCTTTTCTAGAACTACGTTACGACCTTTAGGGCCAAGGGTAACAGCTACAGACTCAGCCAAGATGTCAATGCCTCGTTCTAGAGCGCGACGGGCGTTTTCGTTGTAGATAATGCGCTTTGCCATAGGTGTCTAAATTCCGGGAGTAAGTCAATTTTTTCTTGAATTGGGCATTGGGCATTGGGCATTGGGCATTGTCTTCATTTTTGACATTTCCTCTTTCCCATTCCCTACTCCCCACTAGATAACGACTGCTAAAATATCTTTTTCGGAAAGCAGTACGTATTCTTCAGTTCCGAGTTTGATGTCAGTGCCAGCGTACTTAGAGTACAGCACCTTATCGCCGACTTTAATTTCCAATTCCTGACGGCTACCGTCGTCGTTACGCTTGCCAGGGCCAAGGGCGACTACTTCCCCGACTTGGGGCTTTTCCTTGGCAGTATCGGGTAAATACAGACCACCTGCGGTCTTTTCCTCAGAGGCGTTCACTTTTACGAAAACGCGATCGCCTAAAGGTTTAACTGTAGAAACGCTTAGAGATAAAGCTGCCATATTATTTCTTTCCCTTAGAGTTTAGCACTCTCAACTCCTGAGTGCTAATCTACCGAAAAGTAGCGTCCAATGGCAAGAATTCTTTGAGTACGGGTTCCCGCACTTAAAGATCGCGGGTGTACTGAAGTATAAATGCTTAATTATTTCTACCCTTCAGGTTTTGTTCCGTAAGTTACGAAGAGAGTAATGAGTGGAGAGTTAGGAGTTATAAGAATTCTTTTTCCATTCCTCATTTCCTACTCTCCTTCTGGATCAACTTTATTTGCAAAGCTTAGAAATTGTTATAGAACTGTAATCAGGGAGCCGCTCGATAAGTAACATTACAGTGATCCACTCTAGCCATCAAATCCCCAAAACCGCTAATTTACTAGAATATAAAGCCCTGAGTAATTGTTTAGAAATTTTAGGAGTTGCCGAAATTCAGCGACACATTTTTATTTGCGCTGACCAGACAATTGCTAACAACTGCTCAAAACGAGCTTGTCTGGAATCCTGGGAATACTTAAAAAAAGCGACTTATAGAGTTAAAATTTGATGAGCCGCAACAGAGTAATCACATTTGCGTCTATAGAACTAAAGCCAACAGCTTGCGCGTTTGTTGTTCTAGACCCATAATGGTGGTTTACCCTGATGGTGTCTGGTATCGTCAAGCAAGCCCGGAAGTTATTGAGCGGATCATCCAAGAACACTTAATAGGCAATAAGGTGGTAGAAGAATATTCGTTTTTAACCCATCCTTTGCCAGAAACTTCCCTAGTTTCTTGTGAACACCTCATAGAGGCTTAACAACCGAAGGATATGGTACAGTAGTAAGCTTTAAGAAAGTGCGGGTTGGTTTTGAGGTAGGGTCATCTTTAAGCCAATACTTACTTGTGAGTCAGAAGGATTATTATTTAATCAGTGTTTTTTCGCCCGTCACTTTCAATGCGATATATAATAGCGCATTATAGATACTACTGCTATACGTATCCTTGCTGGACTTTTGCTATCCAGCTATTAGTCTCTTGAAAGCGCTCGGCATTTTTGAGACTTCGAGACAGCAAAGGCAAGTTAAGTAGGAAAAAGGACAACATCTCAAAATAACCCACCATAGAGGATAAATATTCAAGACTTTGATGGACCGAAGCGCAACAAGTGCCACTGCTATGAAAGAGCCCAGCATGAAAGATCACAAACGACTTCTATTGATTGATGATGACCCTAACCTCATCTTGCTGGTGAAGGATTACTTAGAGTTCCGGGGATATGAAGTCATCACCGCCGAAAATGGACGTGAAGCTCTGGAAATTTTAGAGCAAGATGTTCCAGACATGATTATCTGCGACGTGATGATGCCGGAAATGGACGGATATACTTTTGTGGAACAAGTCCGGCAAAACGAACGCACCAGCTGGATTCCGGTTCTTTTCCTTTCAGCTAAGGGACAAAGTGCAGACCGAGTTAAGGGTCTGAACAAAGGTGCTGATGTTTATATGGTCAAGCCCTTTGAACCAGAAGAACTTGTAGCGCAAGTTGAATCCTCGCTGAAACAAACTATCCGTTGGAAAGAACACCAAGCAAAAGGAGGCGAAAACGGTTCCCGTATTCAAGTTCCCTTCGATGTGCAATTAACCCCAACTGAATTGAAAGTAGTTCAGTTTGTTGCTAGGGGTTTAGCTAACCGAGAAATTGCTGAAGAACTCAATGTTAGTCAGCGCACGGTTGAAAGCCATGTGTCCAATATGTTGGGCAAAACTAATCTCCATAACCGCACTGAACTAGCGCGGTGGGCGATTGAAAATCAAATGGCTTAAACAAAGTTAAGAGTTAAAAGTTAGGAGTTATGAATTTTTTAACTTCTAACTTCTAACTCCTAACTAAGATTTACCAACCATCTTCTTCAGGGCTGGATTGGTGCAAAACTTCTAAATCCAGTTCATCCAGGTAAGTTAGGGCGCTTTCAATCTAAGAAACAGTGCCCCGTAGTTCCAAATCGAAGCAGCTATCTTGTGGCACGTTTGCGCTTACCTGAGCATCAGCAATAATGACTGTGACCTGAAAGTGAGAAACCAGTCGTGAAATAACTGGTTCCTCATGCAAATCTTTAGGAATGCGAACTTGGATACAAGTTTGGGTGCGTCTATTATCTAAAATATCAGTATTAAATTTTACGTGTTTATTTGGAATTGCTATTGTAACTTCCTACTCGACTTCTTGGATGAGGGTTTTGCTTTGCACGATTTCTTTTAACACTAGCGTCACTTATCCTACACAGGCAAGCAAGAAAGTATTTGCCTTTGCAAACCATTAATTTAGATGTAGTAAATGTGAAGAATTGCTCTTAATCAGCTATTTACGAGGTTGATTGTCATTTTATAGTGGTTTTCGAGCAGATTTAATATAGCCAATCTGTAGGGTTACAACAATTGTTGTAACCCTAATTTATTGTGTATGAGATTTAATACTGAAGTCAAAACTGCTATATATGTTACTTTGTCAAAGTTTTAGGGAACTCTATTACTAGAACCTTGTAGATTTAGCCCTCTGTTTAAATATCAATAAAAATAGATTCTTTAGGATATTTACTTCTGTGTAATGACCTATTGTATAAATCCCAATTGTCCAAAACCTCTTGACCCAGCGAATGCAAACAACCTTATTTGCCGTAACTGTGGGTCAGAAATACTGTTGCAAGGTCGCTATCGGGTACTGAAACAACTAGGACAAGGTGGCTTTAGTAACACTTTTGAAGTTGACGAGTCTGGGAAAACTAAAGTCTTAAAAGTGCTGACTGACAAGAACCCCAAAGCTATTGAACTGTTTCAGCAGGAAGCAAAGGTTTTGAGTCAGCTAAACAGTGCGGGTATTCCCAACGTAGAACCAGATGGTTATTTTACTATTTTACCTAAAAATAGCTCTGTTCCATTGCACTGTTTAGCAATGGAGAAAATTGAAGGCGTAAATTTAGAGCAGTGGATGGAATTTCGTAATTATCAACGTATTTCTGAAACTCAAGCTCTCAATTGGCTTAAACAACTTGTAGAAATTCTCGCTTTAGTACATGCTCATCAATATTTTCACCGTGATATTAAACCTCAGAATATCATGTTGCGACCAAGCGGGCAACTTGTGTTAATTGATTTTGGCGCAGTGCGACAAATTACTACAACAATTTTGGCGGGAAATTCCCATACCAGGATTATTTCTCAAGGTTATTCACCACCAGAACAACAAAACGGTTATTCGGTGCAACAGTCAGACTTTTTTGCTTTGGGACGGACTTTTATATTTTTGCTTACAGGTAAAGAACCCCAAGATAAAGCTATTTATGATCCTCTGACTAATGAGTTGCATTGGCGAAACTATGCAGTTAATATTTCTCCTCTTTTAGCAGACTTAATCGACCATTTGATGGCTTATACTGCAAATCAGCGTCCTGAAAATACCGGAGTTATTTTACAGAAATTAAAGGACATTGAACAAGGGTTAAATCAAGTTCACATTTTCAAAAATACTACAAAGAGTCAATCTAAAAATAGTGCTTCTGGGACTGTTGCAGTTAGTCTAGGTAAACCAGTCACAACAACGGCTAAACAAACCCAAAAAAGGTTTAACTGGTGGACATTAATGATTAGTTTGTTTTTAGCTCCTTTTATTAATTCTGTATTAACTAAAAATGATAATCAAGATGTTTTGAAAAATGTAGATACAACACCTATTAGTCCTGGTGTTTCTAATTCATCACCAGTTATCCTCATTCCTGAATCTACACCAAAGACTAAACCACAAATTCAAACAAGTCGGGTAAATGTAGTTTCATCTGAAGATGTGGAAGCTGAAAAAGCGAGAAGGGAAGAAATAGAAAAGCAAAAACGGCAAGCTGCTTTAAAAGCTGAAGAATATAGACAAGCGGCTATAGAAAAACAACGTCAATTACAAGCAGCAGCTAAAGAAGCAGAAAAAAAACAAGAAGCAGAGAGACAGGAAAGAGAACTTGAGGCTGCTATATTGGCACAACTGAAAGAACAAGCTGCACTGCAAGATAAACAAACAAGACAAGCAGCAATACAAGCTGAAAATGCTAAACAAGCTTTGCGAAAAAAATCACAAACAACAATTGTGACAGTTCCAAAGAAACGACAATCATCTACTAAAGGAAAAGTTACAAGCAAGAAACCAGAAAATATACAACGTGCAAATAATAATGTAGTTAATGCTGCTAAAACTTGGGAAACTACATATCCTATTCCTAAAGCTTCCGATGAATTAGAACAAGTAATTAGAGAGGGAAATCAATGATAAAATTCACAGTCAAAGGTTTAATTGCTTTATTTGTGACTAGCTTGGCTTTGTTTTTAACGCCAATGAGAAGTGATGCACAGGTTAATATGAAGACACTAGCTGAGGTGGCTGAAAGTTGTCAGAAGGATGTGTCTTCTAAAAAATACTATCAACAAATGTTATTAAATGTCGCTCAGTGGTTTAATAGTGATTTAGAAGAATGTATCTACTCTCGATATCATTACTCCTTAATTTTGGATAAATTTACTGAACTCGCTTCAACAGGAGAAATACTGCCAGGTTATCCTGGTTCTGTAGCTGTTGGACAACTAGCAAGCACCTTTAGTCATTATGCTTACAAGAGGCAGTTGTTAGACTGTATTATTTCTAATAATCCCTCTAGTGACGTATGCAACATGAGCAGAATGATTTCTAACTACACAAATAGTAAATATAGGTCTGATTGGTATTCAAGATCACACTACTTACCATATGTTTGCCCTTCTTGTGTTGTAGCTCATGACGAAGTATCAGGTTCACAAGAGACAATTTTAAAAGCTTTTATCGAATGGTTTATTAAACTTGATAAACCACAAAGAAGAGAAGTGATTTCTCTTTTAGGGGATGACGATGAAGCAAGCCAATTGATACGGTCACTAAATAATGACTCTGAAAAAGCAGTAGAAGAATATCGGGAAGCACGTGCAAGGGTTCAGCAACAGGAACAGGAACGACGTAGACAAGAATTACTTGGTAATTAGGTTTTTGTAATTTAGTAGTAGGTTGGGTTGGTGCAAGAAAACCCAAGATTTTCAAGTTCCTGCTGGGTTTCTCTAGTAACCTACTTAAAGCACAACTCTTGATGATGATCAAAAAGGTTCATCATCAGGACTATCATCAGGGTAATTATCAGGTTCATCATCAGGACTATCATCAGGTTCGTCGTCAGGATCGATATCATCATCATAGTCATTATCTTCATAGCTATCAAATGCAATATCAGGATCAATATTACGAAATATTACATTTCCCAACTCATCTATAACTGCTTCTGCTTCTCCATTTATAGTATCTGCAAGATAGCCGCTATCTTCATCCTGTTCTCCTTTAATTTCAAAGGTCAATCCTAAAGTACAGCTATCTTCTTCCAAGTTTGGCTCAGATATTTTGAAATCAACGACTTCCCAACTACTATAATCAACGCCTGGTAGTTCATTGCGTATAGAAATCACTATTTCGTCATCTAGAATTTGTTGTATTACGTCACCTATCTTATTGTTAACTTCTTGTTCAAGCTCGAATGAAGACAGATTTTGGAGATATGTAATATAGTTTTCTTCAGGCATAGCTTTCAGTAATATTTGAACCTTCAAACAATATAATATAGTAAAACATTTGGGTTGACGCAAGGAAACCCAACCAAAGCATAATTAAAAATCCCTAATTTCTCTTCAAAAGCCATTCAATAAATTTGTGTCTACTCATTAAAAAAGATTATAGCAAATTATGTATGTAGTTAGATACATCATTTAGATACATCAGTTCTAGTAATCATTAGAATTGTGAGTAACCATAGTAATACTAAGTTGAACAACCTACATAAAAATATGGTAATCCTCTATATGAATAAATTGTAGGCTGGAGAACCCGGTAATAATTAAAAGGAAACCAAAGATAGTAGTAAATTTATTAAACATATTTTAGTAATGTAATAGTGAATAAGAGATAGTAAAGATATGTAGAGAAGGAAGAAAAGTAAAGTAATCAAGTAAGTAGGTAGAAGTTAAACATCCTTAAGTTCAAAAAAAATAAATAGTTTCGATTGTAATCACTATGTATGACAACATTTGCAAATTCATTGCTGAAAACTTCAAAGATGACTTAGCAACATGGTTACTAGGTTCACCAATTAAATTAACAGAACTAAGCCCCACAGAATTATCAAACGAACCGATTCGTGCTGACTCGCTAATACTATTACAATCAGATGACTTAGTTCTGCATACCGAATTTCAAACCGACCTTGATGAAGATATCCCCTTTCGGATGTTAGATTATCGAGTTAGGGTTTATCGTCGGTTTCCTCACAAAGAAATGCGTCAAATAGTAATCTATTTGAGAAAAACAAGTTCACAATTAGTTACTGAAAACAGTTTTAAATTAAACAACACTTACCATCAGTTTGAGGTAATACGGCTGTGGGAACAACCCACAGAAAGATTTATGAGTATTCCAGGTCTATTACCCTTTGCCGTGCTAAGTCAGACAAACGATCCTACAATGGTATTAACCCAAGTAGCTAAAGCAGTTGAAGCAATTAGCGATCAACAGTTACAAAGAAATATAGCTGCTGCCAGTGGCATTTTAGTAGGTCTGGTGTTAAATAAAAATGTAATTAGCAAGATTTTAAGGAGTGAGATTATGCGCGAATCAGTCATTTATCAACAAATCCTAGAAGAAGGGGAAGCGAAAGGGGAAGCGAAAGGGGAAGCCAAAGGTAAAGCACAAACAACAAGAAAGTTGGCTTTAAATTTGTTGCGAATTGGAATGAGTTTAGAACAAATTGCTCAAGTTACTGAATTACCTATTGAGCAAATTCAAGATTTACAAGAGGAGATTCAAAAATCTTAACTTTAACTAATCGCTTTATAAAATACGCGGCTATACAAGCAAAAATCTGCATTCGCGGGTTTCAAACTTCTTATGAGTACGCGCAGACGGACTTGGTTTATTTAGACGCGATTTCTAATCGCCTGGGTTTCAAATTCTCAAACTAAAACTCAGCACTTTGTGGTGTACGGGGAAACGGAATCACATCACGAATATTTCCCATACCAGTCATAAATTGTACGAGTCGTTCAAAACCTAACCCAAAACCAGCGTGGGGAACAGTACCATAACGACGCAAATCAATATACCACCACAAGTCTTCTGGGTTTAAACCCTGCGCTAATACCCGGCGTTCTAGAACTTCTAAACGCTCTTCTCTTTGAGAACCCCCGACAATTTCGCCAATTTTAGGTGCGAGAATATCCATTGCACGGACGGTTTTTTCATCGTCGTTCAAGCGCATATAAAAAGCTTTGATTTGCGCTGGATAATCTGTAACGATTGCAGGTTTTTTAAATAATTGTTCAGCTAGGTAACGTTCGTGTTCTGATTGTAAATCTAAACCCCAACTCACAGGATATTCAAATTTAACATCGGCTTTTTCTAAAAGTTTGATGGCTTCTGTATAAGTTAAGCGTTCAAACTGATTATTAATAATATTTTCGGCTGTTGCCAACACAGATTTATCAATGCGTTCATTGAAAAATTCCATATCTTCTGGGCAGGTTTCCAACACATACTTAAAAATGTGTTTGAGAAACGCCTCAGCTAAATCCATATCGCCTTCTAAGTCACAAAAAGCCATTTCTGGCTCAACCATCCAAAATTCTGCTAGGTGGCGGGAGGTGTTGGAATTTTCTGCACGGAAGGTAGGGCCAAAGGTGTAGACGTTAGAAAACGCCATCGCCATTACTTCCGCTTCCAACTGGCCGCTAACTGTTAAATATGTGGGTTTAGCAAAAAAGTCTTGGCTGTAATCTACTGCTTGGTTTTCTGTGCGGGGAATATTCTTTAAATCCAAACTAGTAACGCTAAATAGTTCACCCGCGCCTTCGCAGTCGCTAGCAGTGATAATGGGTGTGTGTACCCATAAAAAGCCTCTTTGTTGGAAAAATTGGTGAATTGCTGTCGAACAAGCATTTCTGACGCGGAAAACTGCACCAAAGGAATTGGTACGCGATCGCAAATGTCCAATGGTTCGCAGAAACTCGAAGGAATGGCGTTTCTTTTGCAGGGGATATGTATCGGGATCAGCTTCTCCGTAAACTTTCACGGAGTCGGCTTTCAACTCAATTCGCTGTCCTTTCCCAAGAGAAGCCACTAGTACCCCTGTCACCTCAACAGCAGCACCCGTATTCAATTTTTTTAAGATAGCTTCGTAATCTGGCAAATTCTGATTGATGACGACTTGCAAATTAGCTAGTGATGAGCCGTCATTGACTTCAATAAAAGCAAACCCTTTGGACTCGCGCTTCGTCCGTACCCAGCCTTGTACTAGGAGAGACTCATCAGGTTGACCACTTAGCAATATTTCTGCAATCCGTCGATTTGCCATATTTTAAACCAGTTAAACCAATCCAAAATCCAAAATCTAAAATCCAAAATTGGAATTATCCAGCATAAGACTTTAATATCCAGCCTATGATAACGCCCATTCCACCAAAGCGGACAACTTGCCAGAAAGGTTTTTTGAGGCTACGCCAAGAAAATAACTGGCTTTCCAAGTTTAGTTCTAGCATTTCTAACTGCTGTTGAATTTGCCGTAACTCTGCTTTTATTTCTAGTGTCTGAGATTTATTGTGCTTTAGTTGATCGCGGCGCTGTTGCCATTGTGCCTGTTCTTGGCGATCGCGTTGTACTTGATCGTAACGTTCTTTTAAGGATACGAGCGATCGCTCTACTTCTTCTAGTTCTTGTTCAAAATCTGGTTCAGGAGTTTCTCCTGGCTGTTGTGATTGTTTAGACGGCTTCATGTATAAGTAGTAAACTAAGATTAAATGTAAACCAATTGTCATTAGTTATTAGTCATTGGTAATTTCCCAAAGGACGAAAGACAAAGGACAAATGACAAATGACAAAAAACTTAAAATTATGTCCCAATCTACCCAACTGCCGAAAACCAGTCAACTGAATGAACTTAGTACTTTGGAACTAGCTCAAGCTCTCATGGAAAGGCTAACTATTTCCCCTAACGATTGGCATCGCCTCAAGTCTAACCGCAATTCCCGCGCTAATGAACAAGTGGCAGCAGCTATTATCTATCTTTTAAATAATCAGCCACAAGAAGCTCAAGCTAGATTAGAACAGGCTATTGGTTGGTTAGATCGCTCTATTTCTGCCCCTCCCTGTCCAACTCATGGAAAAAGTTAAAATTTAGGAGTGAGGAGTTAAAAGTTTTAACTTATTAACTCCTGTACAGATGCGATTAATCGCGTCTCTACTCCTAACTTCTAAATCAGCTACCGTCGCAGAGATAAGCGAGGACGATTTTCCATTTGTTTACAAAGTCTCAATTCTGTGCCTTTGTGGTTCCACTGTACTTGATCAAAGATTTGATGCAGAAGACATAAACCACGACCACTTTCTGACTCATCTGGTGGGAGATAGTCTGTTGGTTCTTCTTCATTAGTAGATGAAGGAGTAAAACCGCTACCCTGGTCTGATATTATCCACCAATATTGATTATCTATTAAGGAAAAACGGACTACAACTGTTTTACTAGGATCGAGATTATTGCCATGTTTAGCTGCATTTACTAGGGCTTCTTGAAGTCCTAGCCGCAGTTCTCCTTGTAATTTTGATGGGATTTCTGCCAACAGTAAATCTAATATTGGACAAAGGTAGAGGGTTGAGGCAAAGCTAATAGTGCCCCAATAACGTGCAACTGGACGGAGTGAAATTGTAATCACAAAAGAAACCCCATAGCTTTCAGTTAGCTAGACATCAGTTTGCTATTACAGGCACCCTGATAAAATTGAGGTGGTCATGCTGCCTTCAAACTTGCGTCTTTAAAACTAAATTTTGAAAATGCTAGGGAGCATTAGCTCTATAGTATGAATTGGAATTGTTTAGATAGATAACGGCTGGAATAGTCTTGATAATGGATTTAGCAACTTAAAAAGATGCTACTAATTTGACAGAGTATTGGCATACTCTATTTAATTGCCGATTTGTCATTTATACAATCCAAATCATATTTTTAAGAACCTATGCAGCTTGAATTTATTTAAACAAAATGAATTTTTATTTTTGCCTTAATTCAATTTTAGCATCTTTAGTATGCACTAGACTAAAAATTTCAAATTTCAGTTTTTGCAAAGGAATTACTATCCTTGTCCAAATGTGATAGCACAAGAAAGGCGGCAGCTTCAACATGAGCAGTTTGAGGAAAAAAATCAGCAGGTTGTACCCGTGTGATAGTATATTGCCCATCTTGACAAAGCAATTTCAAGTCGCGGGCGAGGGTGGCTACTTTACAGCTGACGTAAACTATCCGAGATGGTTTCAATTGCCGTAAAGTGTTTATGACTGAGCGATCGCACCCCTTACGTGGCGGATCAAGTATTACTACTTCTGGTACTGTGCCCATTTTTGTCAGTAATTTTTCTACTGCCCCAACTTGGAATGTCACATTATCAATTCCGTTGCGATGAGCATTCAAGATAGCTTGTTCCACTGCTGCTGGTTGCACTTCTAATCCTGTAGCAATACGGACTTTTTTGGCAAGGGGTAAAGTTAAAGTCCCAATACCACAGTAGGCATCAACTAGCAACTCATGTCCTTGAAGATTGAGTTCTGATTGAATTACCTGCAATAGTGCCTCTGCTGTTTCTGTATACACTTGGAAAAATGTATCTGGGCGCACTTGAAATTCCAGTCCAGCAAAATTTTCATGCAGGTGGGGGACTCCAGCGATGCAACGAGTTTCTGATCCAAAGATAGCATTTGTGCGATCGCCATTGCGATTGAGCGACACTCCTACTAACTGCGGATAGCGCTTTAACCATTCCTGGGCTTGGGTTTCAATTCCTGATAAATTCCAGTCCTTCACCACCAAAGTCAGCAACATTTCTCCAGTGTGTCGGCCAATGCGTAAACCAAGATGGCGAATTTGTCCAAGGTGGCGCTGTTCGTTATAGATTCGCCAACCCCGTTGTTGGATATCCTGCTTAACTTCGGCAAGTAAGGGATTTAATCGCGCGTCTTGGACTGGGCATTGATTTAAATTAATTAATTGGTGACTACCTTTTTGGTAGTAACCAGCTTGTACCTGTCCTGTTGCTGATGTATTTAGAGGATATGTAGATTTATTACGGTAGCCTAAAGCAGAAGGAGCGGCGAGTACAGGATTTACTGGTGGTTGGACAAAACCCCCAATGCGTTCCAAAGCTTGGATAACTTGATTTTGCTTAGCTACTAGTTGGTAATCATAATTAATATGCTGCCACTGGCAACCACCGCACTTATCCGCCACAATGCAATTGGGTCGGATACGGTGGGGGGATGGTTCCAATAGCTCCTGGAGCTTCCCGTGACCGTATTTTGGTTTAATATGTACCAAGCGAACAATAGCGCGATCGCCTGGTACTGTATCTGGGACAAACACTACACGCTCATCAGCGCGCCCTACACCATCACCTGTATCACTCAGGTTAGCGATCGTTACTTCAATTAATTCACCCTGTTGCCAAATTATTTTAGTCATTAGTCATTAGTCATTTGTTATTGGGCATGGGGCATTGGGCATTGGGCATGGGGCATTGGGCATTGGGCATGGGGCATTGGGCAAAAATCAATAGTTCTTTCTTCTCCCCTGCTCCCCACTCTCCCCACTCCCTAAACAGATAAATTCAATACATAACTAGCTCTTATCCCTTCACTTGTGTACCTCCAACTCGCTAAACTAACAGATAATATTTCAGGTGATTTCAATAATCATGACTGTAATTAGCCAAGTTATTCTCAAAGCCGACGACGAACTGCGTTATCCCAGCAGTGGCGAACTTAAAAACATCAAAGACTTTTTGGAAACCGGCGTACAACGGACGCGGATTGCGGCTACCTTAGCCGAAAACGAAAAAAAGATAGTTCAAGAAGCAACCAAACAACTTTGGCAGAAGCGTCCTGACTTTATCTCCCCCGGAGGTAATGCTTACGGAGAACGCCAACGCTCTCTATGTATCCGCGATTTTGGCTGGTACTTGCGTCTAATTACTTATGGTGTGCTTGCTGGCGATAAAGAACCAATTGAAAAAATTGGTTTGATTGGTGTGCGGGAAATGTACAATTCATTGGGCGTTCCCGTGCCTGGAATGGTAGAAGCGATCAATTCCCTCAAAACAGCCTCCCTTAGTTTACTGAGTGCAGAAGACGCTGCCGAAGCAGGACCCTACTTTGATTACATCATTCAAGCGATGTCTTAATACAAAGTGTGTGCTGGTTTTGGGAGTATACTTCCGGTCTACTAGAGTGAGTGCAATATCTTAGCGCTCGATAGGCATAAGATACCCAATTTGCTCATACCTTCCCCACATTTGGTAGTGGCTGTGGCAAAATCTCTGTCAAGTTACTAACCAGTTGTGGGGAAATTTATTTAAGTATAACTATGGGGCATTTCTCAAAGGATGAACAACATACAGACATAAAAAACCGACAGTCCTTGATTAAGGCTGTCGGCAATTAAGTGTGTTCCCTATTAATGACTCGGCTAGAGTTCAGTTGTCATTAATTATGCCTAGTTAGCGATTGCAGGGAGACGATCCTAATCATGTATAAGTGTGATTCTCGTCACATGATTGTTACATCTAAACTGCATTACTCGAATCATCTCTGAGTACCAGTAGATATCTAAAAATTTGTTAAAAATTATACTGATTTAATTGCTTAAGTTATTTTTAGGTTTATATTTACATATAAGTATAAGTACGTAGCTTGCCGCTATAGGCATCGCGCTTTGCAACATAAATTAATTAGCATCTCAAAATACTTTTAACGCTATTCACCAACATAGCTACTAATTCAAGTGATGCGGTGGTTGCAGTAATTGTATTAATCATTGCTGCTATTGCTGCTGATATCGCCTCCATCTAGCTCCTGCTATAAGCATTGTTATTACTGTACTTGCAATAGAAACAATCCCAGTAGCAGCTATACCCGAACCAACTAAAACTGCGCCAACTATAACAGTAACAATAGTTCATTCCAATGGATTAGGACTGTGACAAGCCAGAATAAAGATTATAGAAAAAATCATTTTATTACTTCAAGAATGTTGTATTTAGTTAATCTAAGTTTTACAAACATGCCTTGATTTTTGATAATAGTAAAATTACTCAAATTATCAACCTTCAGCTTAATTGGCCAGAAAATTAAATGTTTTTACAGTTGCCTTCATTGAGTAAATCACAATGGCGCGATAAGCTAAAGGACGAAAGGGTTGCTAAATTCAGCACTGGCACAACCTCAAGCCATCTTTGGCGGCGAACTTCTCTATCCTACAATTGTTGAGCAAGCAGCAGCATACCTGTACCATTTAGCGATTAACCATCTGTTTATTGATAGCAATAAATGCACTGCATTTGCGGTTATGGATACCTTCATAACCTTAAACGGCTACAGTTTGAACTTATCTCAAGAGCAAGCTTACAACTTGGTGATTCAAGTAGTCCAAAAATAAATATCCAAAGAAGAATTATCTGCATTTCTAAAACTGGATCTGCGAAGCAAGTAAATCGATAGAATAATGCTCTGTCGCCCAGAGTGCATTTTCATGACTCTTCCAAAAGTTAAAAATCAGCAATGTCATTTTGAGCAAAACGCAGAGGAGAGAATAATTTCACCAGATGTTTCGCTCTGCTCAAGATGACACGATATTTAAGCATATATGCAAGAGGTCTATTGAATCCCCTGACCACCCATCAGCTATAGAGCTATTTCAAGGTGCAGCAACGGGAGTAGGCGGTATTCTTAGAGATATTATTACAATGGGTCGACGTTCCATTGCTCCCCAAACTTTGTTAAAACACGAGATAGAAGAATTAACAAACCTATGCCCCGTTTGCCAAAGTGCTGTAAGAGAAAGAGCTATCTGCAAAGATAAATTTCTCAAAACCAGTGGTGGACAAGCTAATGGAGTTTCCATTGTTGTTGAAACTGATGTTGGCACTTTTAAGGGTATTGCCAGAAATAACACCAGATACAATCAGTTCGGAGCGATTGAAAGCGCCCAAATCCAGAGTGTCAAAACCGTCCCCGCCATCAACAGTGCCAGCACCGAAGCCTTTGAAGTAGTCATCCCCTGTGCCCAGATCAATCTTGATCCCGCCACCGATAGAAACTTTTTGTTGAACTCCATTTAGGATACTGGTGGCGATAAGAGAGTCATTCCCATCGCCAGTCTTGATGATTCCTTGTCCATAAATGCCATAAACAGTACTACTAATTGTTGAAGATGCCTGTCCGGTAAGTTTGTCAGAACCCTTGCCCGTATCAATGACTCCATCGTTGAAGATGCCATAGCTGGTGGCGTTTTTTTCAGAACTGTTCCCATAACCGGTAATCTTGTCGTTGCCGCACCCTGTAGTAATGGTGGCGTCTTTAGTGTTTTGGATGCCGATTCCAGCACCGCCATCACCGATGCCGCCAGTACTGGTGCCACTGTTGCCGCCGTTCCCTGTGCCGGTAATCGTGTCGTTTGCGTCCCCTGTATTCAAACTGCCACTATTGGTGATGCCTGTCCCAGTACCACCGTTGGCGCCATTGCCGAATTCCTCATTGTTGCCCTTTTCGCCACCGCTGCCGCCAGTACCTGTGCCAGTGATCGTGTCTTCTCCGTCTCCGGTATCCAGTTTTTTACTGTTAGTGATACCAGTTCCAGTACCGCCATCACCGCCGTTAAAAAACCCCCTGCCGCCGTTGCCGCCAGTACCTGTGCCAGTGATCGTGTCTTTTCCGTCTCCGGTATTAATACTGCCACTGTTAGCGATGCCGATTCCAGTAGCGCCATTTCTGCCGCCGTTGCCGGCGGCGCCGCTGCCGGCAGTACCTGTGCCAGTGATCGTGTCATCTCCGTCTCCGGTATCCAGTTCCTTACTGTTAGTGATACCAGTTCCACTACCGGCACCGCCGCCGTCGTTGCCACCGTCGCTGCCCTTCCCTGTGCCAGTGATCGTGTCTTTTCCTGAGCCTGTATTAATACTGCTACTGTTAGCTATGCCTGTCCCAGTACCACCATCGCCGCCCACATAACCACCACCACCGCCGCCACCAGTAGCGGTGCCGACGATCACGTCGTTTCCATCTCCTACATTAATATTGCCACTGTTAGCGATGCCGATTCCAGTACCACCATCGCCGCCGAAGTAACCCCCACCACCTGTACCGCCAGTAGCGGTGCCGGTGATCGTGTCGTTTCCATTTCCTGCATTAATACCGCCACTGTTAGTAATGCCTGTCCCAAAAGCACCATTGCCGCTGTCATTGAGGCCGCCACTGCCACTGCCGCCGTTGCCTGTGCCAGTGATCGCGTCGTTTCCATCTCCTGCATCAATACCGCCACTGTTAGCAATGCCTGTCCCAGAAGCACCGTCGCTGCTCTGCTCAAGGCCGTTATCGCCAGTAGCGATGCCAGTAATCGTGTCTATTCCTGAAAGTGTACGAATGGAACCTCCAGTTAAAATATCAATACCAATTGCTGGTGATGCATTTAACTCTTCTCCAATTAAAGTATCTGCACCCCCGATGCCAATGAAATTGGGTGGAACGGTAAGTCTAGGCATGATTAAAATCCTCTCAATTAGGTTATACCAATTCTGTATAAAGATGCGCCAAATTATATAAGGAACGAACTGCATAGACGCAAAGCGGCTTAAGGCAGAGATAGGGCGCAAAGGATATAAAGCAAGAAAAGAAAGTTTGGCGCAGCCTCACAAAGAAATGGTATTAGTATGGTCGGTTTTATGCACAAAGAAAGAAAAGAAAATTTTCTTACTTTCTAAGTAACACTACACAAATAACAGCATAATAGTAGCAGGATTTCAGAATTTCTAATCTAGATTTTAGACGTTTACGATATTTATTTAAGTAGATTTATTTAGCTGAACTGTACCGTATTGCCATGAACTATCGTAAAGTTGCACCTACAGGGCAAGTAAATCGATAGAATAATGCTCTGTACAATTAGCAACAATCTGTCCCCGATAGTGCATTTTCATGACTGCAAGCTCAAAACCAGCCTTTTTTGCCAAATAAATCGCCGTAGAAGGTTTAAGATTGGAAGAATACGCACAAATTGTCCGTCAGTTAGGGCGTTATCCCAACAAGGCTGAACTAGGAATCTTCAGGGTGATGTGGTCAGAGCATTGCTGTTACAAAAATTCTCGACCTCTACTTAAACAATTTCCCACCGATGGCCCCCGCATTCTCGTGGGACCTGGTGAAAATGCTGGTGTTGTAGATTTGGGCGACGGACTCCAACTAGCTTTTAAGATTGAATCCCACAACCATCCTTCAGCTGTAGAACCCTTTCAGGGAGCCGCAACAGGAGTAGGAGGCATTCTCAGAGATATTTTTACAATGGGTGCGCGTCCCATTGCTCTATTAGACTTGTCGGGAAATAAGAGAGAATAGACAGCAGTGGTAGGGAAGGATGATGCTGAATATTGAAGGTGCGCTGAAGCAAGATCGGCCGTTGAGGGCATTAACTGGGTTGAATAGGAAAGCATTTGATGCTCTTTTGCCTACCTTTACCACAATGCACCTTAATATTCAACAGACCAAGCCTCGCCAACGTGCCCTGAGTGGAGGACGCAAAGCCCGCTTACTTACAGCCCAAGACAAATTGTTTTTCATCCTTTTCTATTTCAAATGTTATCCTAGCTTCGATGTGGCAAGACTGCTCTTTGATATGCATCGCTCCCAGGCACATGAGTGGATGCATCGATTGCAGCCAATAAATATTAGAAGCGGCTTTGGGACAGAAGATGGCGCTCGCTGCCGGAACGCCATCTCGAAAACATTGAAGCATTTTTGTCACGCACTCCAGGAGTGCAACGAGTGATGATTGATGGGACAGAACCCCCAATTGCGCGACCTCAAGAAAGAGAACAACAACACAACTACTCCGGTAAAAAGAAACGTCATACACGTAAACACTTGGCGGCAGTTGATCAAACCAAACGGGTCTTGATCTTAAGCAAAGCACGAGAAGGTAAAATGCATGACAAACGTTTTCATGAGGAAGATGACATTGCAGGTAGTGTGCCTGATGAAATTCCGATTGAAGTAGACTCGGGCTTTCAGGGATTACAGAAGCAGTATGACAATCTCCATCTCCCTGACAAAAAGCCCAAAGGGGGCGAGTTAAGTGACCTTCAAAAAACGGAGAATCGTCAATTGAGTCAATCGCATGTAGTTTGCGAAAATGCCTTTGCTGGTCTAAAGCGCTACAACGCCGTCAGTGTCATTTCTCGTAATCGGATTGAAAACTTTGATGACCATTTGATGCTGACCGCAGCAGGATTATGGAACTTCTACTTGATGGCTGCTTAAGAGAATCCCAATTACAAGACCAGCATTGCCTCACTTATCTTTTATTTCCCGACAACTCTATTAAACTCACTGCGCTTCGGTTCTCTAGAAGATGCTAAAACTCAAAGGCTGTTCCAAGGCGTAGTGGCAGGAATTGCCCATTATGGTAATTGCATTAGCATACCCACCGTTGGCGGCGAAGTTTACTTTGACCTGGCTTACTCTGGTAATCCCCTGGTGAATGTCATGGCACTAGGATTAATGGAAACACGAGATAGGGGAATTAACAAACCTATGCCCCGTTTGCTAAAGTGCTGTAACACAAACAGCTATCTGCAAAGATAAATTTCTCAAAGCCAGTCGTAGACAAGCTAATGGGGTTTTTATTGTTGTTGAAAGTGATATTGGCACTTTTAAGGGTATTGCCAGAAGTAACACCAGATACAATCAGTTCAGAGCGATTGAAAGCTCTCAAATCGAGTGTGTCAAAACCGTCTCCGGCATCAACAGTTGCTTCCCCAAATCCTTTGAAATAGTCATCCCCAGTGCCCAGAGCAATGTTGATGCTGCCACCGATAGAAACTTTTTGTTGAACTCCATCTAGGATACTGGTGGAGATAATTTCGTCATTGCCATCACCAGTCTTGATGATTCCTTGTCCATAAATGCCGTATGCAGTACCACCAATTGTTGCTGTAGCCTGTCCGGTAAGTTTGTCAGAACCCTTGCCGATATCAATGACTCCATCGTTGACGATGCCATAGGCAGTGGAGTTTGTTCCAGAACTGTTCCCATAACCCGTAATCGTGTCGTTGCCCCACCCTGTAGTGATGGTGCCGTCTTTATTGTTCTGGATGCCGGTTCCAGCACCGACATCGCCGATGCCGCTAATAGTTTTGCCACCATTGCCGCCAGTACCGATGCCGATAATCGTGTCTTCTCTGTCTCCAGTATCCAGTTTGCCACTGTTGCTGATACCAGTACCAACTCCGCCGTTGCCGCCGATGAACTCAGTCTTGTTGATGCCGCCGTTGCCGCCAGTACCTGTACCGATAACTGTGTCTTCTCCATCTTCGGTATCCAGTTCGCTACTGTTGCTGATGCCAATCCCAGATCCGCCTGGGATATTATCGGAGTCATAAATGTCGTCTGAGCCGCTGCTGCCGCCACTACCAGTACCAGTAATCGTGTCTTTTCCGTCCCCTGCATTCAGACTGCCAGTGTTAGCGATGCCTATCCCAGTACCATTGACGTTGTTCGAGAAGCTCACGATAGAGTTGCCGCCAGTACCGATGCCAGTGATTGTGTCTTCTCCATTCCCTGCATTTAATTCGCCACTGTTAGCGATGCCAGTCCCAACTCCGCCGTCGCCACCGACCGCATCGGCGTTGTTACCGCCAGTACCGATACCAGTGATCGTGTCTTTTCCATCGCCTGCATTCAGTTCGCCACTGTTAGCGATGCCAGTCCCAACTCCGCCGTTGCCGCCGACCCCACCGCCGCTGTTGCCGCCAGTCCCTGTGCCAGTGATTGTGTCTTCTCCATTCCCTGCATTCAGAGTGGTACTGTTGGCGATACCGATCCCATCTCCGCCGTAGCCGCTGCCGACACCATTTCCGCCATTGCCGCCAGTACCGATACCAGTGATCGTGTCTTTTCCGTCTTCTGTATTCAAACTGCCATTGTTAGCGATGCCGATCCCAGTTCCGCCGTCGCCAGTATCACCGCCGTTGCCAGCGGGACCGCCGATGCCGCCAGTACCTGTGCCGATGAGCGTGTCATTTCCATAGCCTGTATTCAAACTGCCACTGGTGCTGATGCCTGTCCCAACTCCGCCGTTGCTGCCGCCGCCTCGTAGATTAAACCCACCGTTGCCGCCAGTACCTGTGCCAGTGATCGTGTCTTTTTCGTCTCCTGTATTTAAAATGCCACTGTTAGCGATGCCTGTCCCAGTTCCGCCGTCGCCATCAGGCTCATTGCCCCCGAGGATATCGCCGCCATTGCCACCAGTACCAGTGCCGGAAATTGCGTCTTCTCCATCCCCTGCATTCAGACTGCCACTGTTAGCGATGCCTGTCCCAGCTCCACCGAACGAGCCACCAGCCAAGGCACCGCCGCCATTGCCGCCAGTACCAGTGCCGGAAATCGCGTCTTCTCCATCCCCTGCATTCAAACTGCCACTGTTAGCTATGCCTGTCCCAGTTCCGCCAACACCAATGTCAACGCCTTCAACGTTGCCGGCCGAACCGCCGTTCCCGCCAGCACCGATGCCGATGATTGTGTCGTTTCTATCCCCTGCATTCAGACTCCCATTGTTGCTGATGCCTGTTCCAGTTCCGCCATTGCCGCCGTTGCCGTTACTATCAAAGCTGACATTAGTATTATTGCCACCGTTGCCGCCAGTACCAGTGCCGATAATTGTGTCTTCTTCGTCTCCGGTATCCAGTTCGCCACTGTTGCTGATGCCGATTCCAGAGCCGCCAACGCCGCTGATGCCTGGATTCTTGCTGCCGATGCCGCCGTTGCCACCAGCACCAGTGCCGATAATTGTGTCGTTTCCGTCCCCTGTATTTAGAATGCCACGGTTGTTAGCGATGCCTGTCCCAGTTCCGCCATTGCCGCCGTTGCCATCGCTGTTGATCTTGTTGTCGCCGTTGCCGCCAGTACCAGTGCCAGAAATTGTGTCTTCTCCGTCCCCTGTATTGAGATTGCCACTATTAGCAATGCCTGTCCCAGATCCACCCTCGCCTCCCACGTAGCCGCCCTTGCCGCCGTTACGCCCAGTACCAGTGCCAGAAATTACGTCATTTCCATACCCTGTATTCAGACTACCACTGTTAGCGATACCAGTCCCAACTCCACCGCCGCCGCCCTCGTAATTGCTGTCAAGATTGCCGCCATTGCCGCCAGTACCAGTGCCAGAAATCGTGTCTTCTCCATCCCCTGTATTCAGATTGCCACGGTTGGCGATGCCAGTCCCTTCTCCACCCTGAGCAACGCCGATGCTGGCAGCACCTGTGCCCTTAATGGTGTCATTCCCTGAAAGCGTGTAAATCAAACCTCCAGTTAAAATATCAATACCAATTGCCGGTGAGCCATTTAACTCTTTCCCAACTAAAGTGTCGGAACCAGGGGTACCGATGAAATTTGGTGGAACAGTAAGTCTAGCCATGTTCAAAATCCTCTTTATTAGATTAGTACGGTCAGTTTGTTCATTGAGATGAGTAGTCTATCAAAAAAATTCCCAGAATCCTTTCTTCAACAGTCATTCAGTGATTGAGTCTGCCGTTGTAGAAGTTACTTCAGGCGAATAAAATGCCAACTAAATAATCAGATTTCAGAGCATCAAAACTTGCGAGCGCCTCCTATGAATTTTTTCTGTCTTCAGATAATCGCTCGTTTGACAGGCTAATAGCCATTTCCATAACCTGGAAATCATCTATGCACATTACTATAAAACAAAATTTTATTACTTTATAATTCTCAGTATAATTACCATTATTACAGAATATAATACAATCTCCTTTTAGACGTATTACAAAAATCAAGCGAGTAAATAGATAAATTTACTTGCTTGATTTTTAACATCTAGCTATGAACCATCGTAGAACTGCACCTACAGGGCAAGTAAATCGATAGAATAATGCTCTGTACAATTGGTGCATTATTATCCATGACCGCCACATCTCCTGCTTTTTTTTCCCCGCAAGAAATCGCTGCTGAAGGTCTTAAACCAGAAGAATACGCAGAAATTGTCCGTCGGTTAGGACGTCATCCCAACAAAGCCGAACTAGGAATGTTCGGGGTGATGTGGTCAGAGCATTGCTGTTACAAAAATTCTCGACCTCTACTTAAACAATTTCCCACCGATGGCCCCCGCATTCTCGTGGGACCTGGTGAAAATGCTGGTGTTGTAGATTTGGGCGACGGACTCCAACTAGCTTTTAAGATTGAATCCCACAACCATCCTTCAGCTGTAGAACCCTTTCAGGGAGCCGCAACAGGAGTAGGAGGCATTCTCAGAGATATTTTTACAATGGGTGCGCGTCCCATTGCTCTATTAAACTCACTCCGCTTCGGTTCCTTAGAAGATGCCAAAACTCAAAGGCTGTTCCAAGGCGTAGTGGCGGGAATTGCCCATTATGGTAATTGTGTTGGCGTACCCACCGTTGGCGGCGAAGTTTACTTTGACCTGGCTTATTCTGGTAATCCCCTAGTGAATGTCATGGCACTAGGATTAATGGAAACACCAGAAATCGTCAAATCTGGTGCATCTGGCTTAGGCAACCCCGTGCTGTATGTTGGTTCTACCACTGGGCGCGATGGCATGGGAGGCGCAAGTTTTGCCAGTGCAGAATTGAGCGATCAGTCAATAGATGATCGCCCTGCTGTGCAAGTGGGAGATCCATTTCTGGAAAAGTCGTTAATTGAAGCTTGTCTGGAAGCGTTTAAGACAGGTGCAGTTGTCGCTGCCCAAGATATGGGAGCAGCCGGTATCACCTGTTCTACCTCAGAGATGGCGGCAAAAGGCGGTGTGGGAATTGAACTCGATTTAGATAAAATTCCCGTCAGAGAAAGGGGGATGGTTCCCTATGAATATCTGCTTTCGGAATCTCAAGAACGAATGCTGTTCGTTGCCCACAAGGGGCGTGAGCAGGAATTAATCGAGATTTTTCAGCGTTGGGGACTGCAAGCCGTTGTCGCTGGGAGTGTCATCGCTGAACCCATCGTGCGGATTCTCTTTCAAGGTGAAGTAGCAGCAGAGATTCCTGCTGAAGCTTTAGCAGAGAATACCCCACTATATGACCGGGAATTATTGACAGAACCGCCAGAATATGCACGTAAAGCTTGGGAATGGACACCTGATTCCTTACCTCCTTGCACAACTGCTGGAATAGAACTCTCAGAAGGGGTGCAAAGTTGGAATGATATTCTGTTAACTTTGCTGAATACACCCACGATCGCATCTAAAAACTGGGTATATCGTCAGTATGACCATCAAGTACAAAATAATACAGTAATACTACCAGGTGGTGCAGATGCGGCTGTTATCCGTTTGCGCCCCCTAGAACAAATTCCCAATCTAAAATCTCAAATCGTTCGACTGAGCGTTCGCGCAGCGTCTCGTAGAGAAGCCGAAGTCCAAAATCTCAAATCAGGAGTGGCGGCGACAGTAGATTGCAATCCTCGTTATGTTTATCTTGACCCTTACGAGGGAGCTAAGGCAGTGGTGGCAGAAGCTGCACGCAATCTTAGCTGTGTAGGTGCAGAACCTCTGGCGGTGACGGATAACCTGAATTTTGGCTCTCCAGAAAAACCGATTGGTTACTGGCAGTTGGCAGAAGCTTGTCGCGGTTTGGCAGAAGGTTGTCGAGAATTGGCAACACCCGTTACAGGCGGTAATGTCTCTTTGTACAATGAAACTCTTGATGCCCAAGGCATCCCGCAACCTATTTATCCCACCCCAGTAGTTGGTATGGTGGGGTTGATTCCCGATATCACCAAAATTTGTGGTCAAGGTTGGCAAGCAGTCGGCGATGTGATTTATCTTCTCGGATTGCCTCTGGCATCCAAAATCAGTTTGGGAGCATCGGAGTATTTAGCTACTATCCACGGTACTGTTGCCGGAAAACCACCACAGGTAAATTTTGACTTAGAACGCCGCGTCCAGAAAGTTTGTCGTGAAGGAATTCGTAATGGTTGGGTACGTTCAGCCCATGATTGTGCTGAGGGGGGATTAGCGATCGCAATAGCAGAATGTTGCATTTCTGGCAATCTTGGTGCCGAAATCAATTTAGAAATAGCACCAACACAGTTAAACAGATTGGATGAGGTGTTGTTTGCCGAAGGTGGTGGCAGGATTTTTGTTTCTGTAGCATCAGAACAACAAGAAATTTGGGAATCATACTTACAGGAACATCTGAATCAAGAGTGGCAAAAACTGGGTACGGTTCATAATTATGAGACGGGTTTGGGGGTTTTCACTACTGATAACCAAGCCTTAATCAAAGTTAGGATCGAAGATATGAACGATCGCTATTCCCACGCGATCACTAGGCGTCTTGCCATCCACACTACTACCTAAGTCCTGAGTATTTAGATTTCACTCAGAACTGTTAGCCTCTATGAGCAGAATTACGGTACTGTTTTAATAGATGGTTAAAGATTTATTAAGAAAGCTACAACTATCTATACACATAATCCCAGTGACTTGACCCCCCCACCAGGAGCAAAGCTAGCATGATTTCGATTCATTCTGTCACTTCGGATGAATACCCCGACCAGACCAACAACCCAATCAATAGTCATGAAAATCAGCCTGACAAGCCAGAAGAAGCTTGTGGTGTTTTTGGCGTCTACGCACCAGGAGAGAACGTTGCTAAACTGACCTACTTTGGATTGTATGCCCTCCAGCATCGGGGTCAAGAATCAGCTGGTATTGCCACCTTTGAGGGTACACAAGTACACCTTTACAAAGATATGGGCTTGGTGTCTCAAGTCTTTAATGAATCCATCTTGGATCAGTTGCCTGGTAGCCTTGCTGTTGGTCACACTCGTTATTCAACTACAGGTTCTAGCCGCAAAGTTAATGCCCAACCTGCAGTGTTGAAAACTCGTTTAGGTTCATTAGCACTAGCACATAATGGCAATTTAGTCAATACGGTGCAATTACGTCAAGAGTTGCTTGAGAAAAAATACAACTTAGTTACGACAACAGACTCAGAAATGATCGCTTTTGCGATCGCAGAAGCCATCAACGATGGCGCAGATTGGTTAAAAGGTTCAATTCAGGCATTCCATCGTTGCCAAGGAGCCTTTAGTTTAGTTATTGGCACTCCTGAAGGTGTTATGGGTGTTCGGGATACTAATGGGATTCGCCCCCTAGTGATTGGCACTTTGGCTGGTAATCCAGTCCGTTACGTTTTGGCTTCGGAGACTTGTGGTTTAGATATCATTGGAGCTGAATACCTGCGAGATGTAGAACCAGGCGAATTAGTTTGGATTACTGAAAAAGGTTTGGCTTCCTATCATTGGAGTCAACAGCCCCAGAGAAAATTGTGTATCTTTGAGATGATTTATTTTGCGCGCCCTGATAGCATCATGCACAACGAGAGTTTGTACAGCTATCGGATGCGGTTAGGACATCAAATAGCTAAAGAATCCTTTGTAGATGCCGATATTGTTTTTGGTGTTCCTGATTCAGGTATCCCAGCTGCGATCGGATTTTCCCAAGCTTCTGGTGTAGCTTATGCTGAGGGACTGATTAAAAATCGCTATGTTGGAAGAACCTTTATTCAGCCAACCCAAACCATGCGTGAGTCAGGTATTCGGATGAAACTTAACCCCCTCAAAGATGTACTGGCGGGTAAACGAGTAATTATTGTTGATGACTCGATTGTGCGGGGTACTACCAGCCGTAAACTAGTCAAAACTTTGCGTGAAGCAGGTGCAATAGAAGTACACATGCGAATCTCTTCCCCGCCAGTAACTCATCCTTGCTTCTATGGCATTGATACCGATTCTCAGGATCAGTTGATTGCTGCTACCAAGTCAGTAGCGGAAATTGCCAAGCAACTGGAAGTAGATAGCCTTGCCTATCTCAGTTGGGAAGGAATGTTAGAAGCAACACGAGAAGACCCCAATAATTTTTGCTCTGCCTGCTTTACTGGAGATTATCCCGTAGCGATTCCTGAGCAAGTGAAGCGTTCTAAATTGAGTTTAGAAAAGGTAGTGGTATAGGAATTGGGGAATGGGAAATGGGGAATAGGGAATAGGGAATAGGAGATGACACAGAAGAATTAATAACCAATGCCCCATGCCCCATTTCCACTCAGGCTAAAATAGGCCAATCCGCTAACAAAGATGATTTATGAACCAGCCGATATCTGAGCAAGCGCGCTGGACTTCCGCTTGATGACATTTCAGAACCAAAGTGAGTTTACACTAGGTAAAACGATGTCAAAGTCTTTATATATATACGTTTGAGAGTTTTTTCAGGCTACTTTTTGTCTAAGTCCCACTACCTAACACCTGAGATGATCAAAATAAAAGATGTTTGAGTAGGTAAGATTTTTACATCCCCTTTTGAGTTTCGCCTTATTCAGTAGTTGAGCTTAACTATGCTGCAAAAACTCAACCTTTGGCAATAACGGGTCAGTCACAATACCCACACCGCTAAAACCCCAGCGTTTGAGTAAGTTTCCTAACTGTGTACGCGCAATAGATTCCACAGAAAAGCGATTTGCCACTTCTGCTGCGTGGGTGTTGAGATAGCTAAGGGCATCAAAGTTTTCCTGAAACAGCAATAAATAACCTGATGTTTTGGTGTCAGGACGAGCTATGAGATAATTACCGTCAGTTTTTGAGCGCACTAAGTAATAGACTTCGGACAGCATGGGAATAGGGATGGGGAGAGTGGGGGAGCAGGGGAAGTAGGGGAAGAAGAATTAATAACTAATGACCAATGACTAATACTTCGGCTACGCTCAGTACAAGTGACTAATTAAGATTTTCTAGGCGAATGCGTGGATCGGCGGCTTTTAACATTAAATCAGCGATTAAATTACCAGCAATCAGCAACACTGCGCCCATTACCAAGCTTGCCATTAACAAATATAAATCTTGAGCTTGTAAAGCCTGTAGAGTCAACCTCCCTAAACCGGGCCAGTTGAAGAAAAATTCGGCAATGAAAGCACCATTTAATAAACTAGCTAATTCAAAACCCAATAAGGTAATCAAGGGATTTATCGCATTGCGGAGTGCATGAACGTAAATGACGCGATTTTCTGGCAGTCCTTTCGCACGAGCCGTTTGGATGTAATCTTGGCGCAGAACATCCAATAATTCGCCGCGAGTAATGCGTTGTAAACCAGCAAAACTAGTAATTGAGAGAGCGATGGTGGGTAAAATCATGTGCCAGCCGATATCTAAGATTCTGCCAAACCACGACAGTTCTGAGTGAAAGATGCTAGTCATACTACCCACTGGGAACACAGGAGAGGTGAGTTGGGCGAAAACCAGCAACGCTAAGGCAGTGATGAAACTGGGAAAGCCTTGTCCGGCGTAGCTAATTACCTGTAAAACCCGGTCTGATAGCTTATTTTGGTTAACAGCAGCAAAGATTCCAAGAGGGATAGCGATCGCCCATGTGACAATTAAAGATGCGATCGCTAATAGCAAAGTCGCTGGTACTCGTTCCCACAACAGCGATGCTACTGAACGTTGATAAATAAAACTCGTGCCAAAATCCCCTTTTGTCAAAATTCGCCATAGCCATAGCCAAAATTGCTCTGGCCAAGACTTATCCAAACCAAACTGCCGTTTGATTTCTTCAATTCTTTCTGGCGATATCTTCGGGTTTTGCCGCAGCGTGTCTACATAATCTCCAGGAGCGAGTTGAATAATGAAAAACGACAACGCTGACGCCAACAACAAAGTCAGTAGTGCCTGCAATACCCGCTTTCCCACATAAACAAAAGTTTCACTCGTGACTAGCGTTATTAGCCAATCCCGACCTGTCTCCACTGAAATTTTCGTAGATGTCATTTGTCCTTTGTCCTTTATTATCTGTCATTGGTCATTTGTCATTTGTCCTTTGCTAATGACCAATGACAAATAACTAATATTCTATAAGAGAGATAATCGGCACATCCGGCAGATATTTACGCCCTTCTAAATCCCGTAGCTCGATAATAAACCCAAATCCTACTAGTTCGCAGCCAATCTTCTGCACTAACTTTGCTGTTGCACTCGCAGTTCCACCTGTGGCAATCAAATCGTCCACAATTAAAATTCGGCTACCTTGATGTAAACCGTCTTGATGCACTTCTAGGCAGTCCATACCATACTCTAGTTCATATTCAATTGAATAAACGGCTGCTGGTAACTTACCTTTTTTACGGACGGGAATAAAACCAGTTCCTAATTTATAAGCCAGAGGTGAACCAAAAATAAATCCCCTCGACTCTATACCAATGACATAATCCGCCGTTATCCCAGCTTCAATGCATTTTTGTGCTAGAAAGTCAATAGTGTAACGCAGTCCCTCTGGATCGCGCAGCAGGGTAGTAATATCCCGAAATAAAATTCCGGGTTTAGGGAAATCTGGGATGTCACGAACAAGAGACTTCAAATCCATAAAATGGGGAGTGAGGAATGGGGAGTGGAGAATAGGGAGTAGGGAATGGGGGAGAAGAATTAATAACCAATGCTCAATAATTCGGCTTCGCCCAACTCTACCAGAGGCTGCGCCCTAAGCGTAACTATACCGCAGGCTTTACGACTACGCCCTTCGACTACCAAGAGGACAAGCTCAGTACAAGTGCCCAATGCCCAATTTCAGATACCTGAAAAATCGTACACTATAATGTCATACGCTGGGGGTCGAGGCTGAAGCTTCGCCCTTTATTGACGATAATTAGGATCTAAATCAAGCTAGAAGAGGTATTGCACTAAATAAATGAGGTGAATTAAGTTATGTTTTAAAATTTTGATTTCAATATAAAGAAAACTTTGAGTAGAAAGAGTTAAGTAATGTATATATCAGGTAGTCATGCTACAGCTACAAGTCTAATGCTTAAGTCTTGGCTACCGATCTTAAATTTGTTTTATCTAGTCTGTTGGAACCGCACAAGGTATTTGTAGAATGAATGTCTCAGCAAGTTTAACGCCGTTCAACAGTCCAACTCAAGATTCACTGCCGATGGTTTTGGACACTTTGCCAGATCCTGCGATCGCTTCCAAAACGTGTCCTCGCAGAACCCGGTTGCAAATTGACCTGATTTTACTGGCAATTGAAGCTTTAGAGCTTGGTGGTTCAGAAGCAATCCTGACTTTTGCTCAAGAGTTGGATTTAAAAGGAATTATTAAAGACAGGGTAAATTTATGGCGGATGCGTAGCTCTAATCCACTACGGAGAGCGCATATCCGCCGTCCCTTAAGTATCATGGAAGCAAAAGCTCTAGTGGTCATTGCTTGCTATATAGCACGGCGTTTAACTGTTGTGATTCGCCAGTTACTAATGATCTGTCAACAAATGGAAGAAAAGCAGATTCCATTAGAACAGAATTTGCGCCTATCTAATTACCTAGAACGGTTTAGAGCGCATTTTAAGAGCCGGATGAATGCTCGACGTTCTGGTGTCCTGGCATTAACTTCTGATGCAAAATTAGATGAGCTAGCGATTAATTTGTTAGGACAATTACTATTTTGTACTGGTACAGCTGGAATGCAGCGATTCTGGATTAGTCTTTTTGACGGTGAAGTGGAATGAATATTCAACGTAAGTACAGTTTGCCTAATTGTACACTGCTTTTGGAAGGGTTAAGTGATCTCAGTAGGGCTGCACACTTCCAGGAAATGCGCCCGGAATTATCAATATTGGTAAATGTAGAATGTTATTTATCTGGTTACAACCAACCCCTAACGGGAGGGCGGGAGTTTTTTGAAAGTTTGGTAAGGGCTGTTAGTGGCTATGCCCAAGAATTTTTAAGTAGTGTACCCAATCCGCAGGCACACAACCAGGAATCGGAGCTAGTAGAGTTTCGGAAAATTGACAGCAACCGACATAGGTTAATTATATATTCAGAAGGCGTTCCAGAGGGGTTTGATCGCTCTAACAATTCCAAACTTCCGCCTGTCGAAATAGATTTGAATACGGTACAGTTGTTTGATTTAGTGGAAGCAGTGGATCAGTTTTTTGCTGATACCCAAACTTTACCTGAACTTTCCTTACAACTACAACCAGTTACTAGACGCTATGGCGGTGCTAGTCAAGCTGTAATCAGGCAGGCTGTTCCTGCTGCTGTGGGTGTGTCAAGTTTAGCAGTAGCAGCGATCGCCTTTAACTTAATTCCACCTCCCCAAATGCGTCCACCGCAGCCTAAACCAGATGAGCAAACTAGTTCTTCTACTACAAACAATATCACTGCTCCAGCATCAGCTGCTGCAACCCCCACACCAACATCCACAGCTAATAGAAAGCCGCCAGTTAAAGATTTAGAAGCACTTTTAAACACAGTTCCAGAAATTACCGATCCATCCCAGTTGCGTGCATTAAATCGTCAAGTTTACAACCAAATTCATCCAGCTTGGAATAATCGTTCAGGATTGCAAGAGGATTTGATCTATCGTCTGGGTGTAGCTGCGGATGGAGCGATCGTCGGTTATAAAGCGGTGAATAAAGAGGCAAATACAGAAGTAGGTCAAACTCCTCTGCCTAACGTACTTTACAATGCAGCTAGCCGCCTTTCCATTTCTAAAGAACCGATCGCCCAATTCCGAGTAGTATTTACTACAAAAGGTGTGTTAGAAGTTAGTCCTTGGCGGGGATATGCTAGGACGCCAGAGGTAGTAGGTGCAAAAATTACTGACTCTAATATAGTCAAAGGTTTAAACCAAAAGCTTTATAGTACAGTTCGGCAAACTTGGAGTGGCACTCCCACCTTTACACGAGATTTAAAATATCGGGTAGCAGTTAACAAAGATGGTGTAATTGCTGACTATGAACCACTCAACCAAGTCGCCTTTGACTATTTCCGCGAAACACCCCTTCCCAAGATGTTCAACGCTGTCTACGGTTCCAATGTAGCAGCTCCCAACAATAAAGAACCTCTCGCCCACTTCCAAGTGATATTCAGGCCTAATGGCACGCTGGAAGTTACTCCTTGGCAGGGATATCAGTAATTGGGCATGGGGCATGGGGCATTGTGAAAAGAATTAAGTTGCTATTCCCTATTCCCTATTCCCTATAGATTTTAGATAAGCATTGAGCTTGGGTAATAGTTCATCAAGAATTGGTTTAAATCTGCTTACCTGTTCATTTGTCAATAACTGTCTGGCGTAGGCTAACCTTAACCAGCTGATAGTTTCATACAAAGAGCCTCTCCCAATTTTGACAAAACGTCGATTGTCTAAGTCGTTGTATCTACCTCTATCTTCTGCAATGTTCGCACAAATACTATCAGCAGACCGAACAAGTTGCTTACCCAGTGTATCTTTAATGAAATTGTTCCATCCCTTATAATACGCCAAATTTGGCGTTGCTGATTGAAAGTATGAATTAGTCTCACGCAAAGACGCAAAGGCGAAAGAATCGTTGTTTAGTTATATCAAAAATGTCAATTCATACTTTGATTGAGCAACGCCCCAAATTTCATTAGCTAGCTTTTCAGCTAGTTGATAAACTTCTAAGTCCTCAAAATCAGGTCTTCTCACAAAATTCCCTTGATCATTTCTTGATCAATAGTTCCCAATTCTCAATGCCCAAGACTTCGGCAACTCTTGGAGACGCTACGCGTTAGCGGAGCTTTCGCTTTAGCGATATGCTCAGTACAAGTGTCCAATGCCCAATTCACCTTGTAATTCTCTGCATATAATTCCCCCACAATTGAGCTGCTTGAGCGCTGCTACCATATGTAGGAGAATTATTGTCGTTTCCCAACCAAACACCAGTTACAAGCCGCCGACTGGGGATAAAACCGATGAACCATAAGTCAACGTTTTTATCAGTCGTGCCTGTTTTCCCAGCTTCCCCCAGTCCAATGGCAGCACTACGCCCAGTACCTCTGGTGACTACGCCACGCATCAAACTAGTCATCTCATCGGCTACACCATTTGACAGCACTCGTTTGTTAGCATTTGGATCTTGGTCGAAGGAGTAGATTACACGACAGGTTTTGATATCATTGCGATCGCGGCAATCACCACTGTCTAAAATTCGGTTAATCGCATGGGGAGGATTCCGTACACCGCCATTACCAATAGCGCCAAAAGCACCAGTCATCTCCAAAACATTGACTACACTTTGACCTAGTACCAAGCCAGGAACTGGATCGAGGCTTGACTTTATTCCCAAATTCTGTGCCATTGCCACCACTTTATTCAGCCCGATTTCTTTGGCAACTCGTAGGGCAATCGGATTTTCTGAAAGAGCCAACCCTGTTGCAATATCTAAACTAGTGTCAGCACCAGCACGACAAGGTTTATAAGTAAAGCCTTGCCAAGTTAAAGGGGCGCAAGAATAACTTTTGGATTCTGAAATTCCCTGTTGAATAGCAGCAGTGTAAGTAAAGATTTTAAAGGTGGAACCTGGTTGTCTTTTGGCTTGAACGGCACGATTGAACTGATTTTTTCTGTAATCAGTCCCGCCCACCATTGCCAGGATACTGCCTGTACTAGAGTCAAGAGTGACTACTGCCCCTTGAGAAAAATTAAAATTTCTACCGACGTTGTTCACTGAATTATTCAATGCTGCTTCTGCTTGGCTCTGTATGGCTGGATCGAGCTTGGTTTCAATGATATAATTTCCTTCTCTTGCAGCTCCCTCCCCCAAGATTGATTCAAGTTCAGAGAAGACGTAACTGTAAAAATAAGGAGCGATCGTCTTAGCTTGCTGTTCGCAGACTTTAGGACTAATTTGCACAGTGGAGCGTCTAGCTCGGTTCGCATCCTCTTGTTTAATTTTGCCCATCTCCAGCAACCGCTTAATCACACGATTTCGGTATTCAGCTGCTTCTAGCTTATTTGGACTATCCCCACAAAAATCGAAGGCGTTGGGAGCAGGTAAAATTCCTACTAATGTTGCTGCTTCTGCCAAAGTTAATTCTTTAGCCGGCTTCTCAAAATAATACCGCGATGCATCCTCAAAGCCAGAGGTATCTCCGCCCAAAAAAACCCGATTTAAGTACATCAGCAAAATATCATCTTTGCTGTAAAAGGTTTCGAGCTTCAGAGCAACAACTGCTTCTCGCAATTTGCGACCAAGGGTATCCTGTCTGCCTACATACTCGCGGAACAAACTGCGGGCAACTTGCTGGGTAATAGTGCTGGCTCCTTGTTGCACATCCCCACTACGGCTATTGATCAATACGGCTCGTAAAATTCCTACAGGATCAACCCCAAAGTGCCAGTAATAACGACTATCCTCTGAAGCCACCACCGCAGCAGGCAAATAAGGGCCAAATTCGTCTAATCGCTTCATGTCTACATGGGAGGTAGTCCGAGGCTCTCTTAGGGGAGTGGCTCCATCACGAGCGTAAACAACTACTGGGGCGCGTGTAGCTGTAGGTAGGGGTTTAACTTGAAATTTTAGCCATTCGACGCCAATTACTAACGCTAACAGGGTACTAGTACCGCCAACGCCATAAGCTGTCCAACTTGCAGCTTTCACATACCAAGCTGGTGGATCGACGTATTGCAACCGCACAGAAGCAGCGAGTTCTGGGGGCCCCAGAGTCAGAATATCGCCGTGACGCAGTTCTAGAGAACTAACACGACGCTTACCACGATAAATGCCATTGGTAGAGTTTTCGTCTTTGATAACGAAAACTGGTGTGCGTTGAGTAGAATTCCGCGATAGCGACAGGTGAATCTGGCTGACAACAGGGTTACGGATGACGATATCGCTGGATTTAGAGCTACGACCTAGAATATAGCGATCGCCCAACAGTGGATATACCTCTGCTTTATCCGTTCCCGCATCCTGCACCCAGAGTTCCGGTACTTTGGCATTAGGCTTGAGCGCCAATTTGGAAAAATCGACCCTAGCTTGGATCGTATGTACCGCTTGAGTCAGTTGACCAAGTAAAGTTTGTGGCTTTTGAGGGGGTTGGGGAGAACTCATCGGCTATTCACATCACACTTTTTAGTGAAGAATCGGGCGAATTACAATTTAGATGTTAGTCTTTCATCATTTTACTCATAAGCCAAAGCATAAATTATCTATACGGAATTTTTTGAGCTAATTTATACTTAATTTTAGCTCAAAACCAAAAATTATTTGTTATTTACGTCACTTAGTTATAAGAAAAATTTCTTTATAAATTTTTAAAGCCTTGTGATATCTACTATTAATCTTAGAAAGACTATAAATATACTATGGCTTTTTGTGTTATTAAATACTAGCTAATAAAAAATAACAGATTTAATTTTTACTAATTTACATATCCACATATTCTGAAATAAACCTAAATATCTTCATTTAGGAAGATTTTCTAAATCTTAATTGTCTGTTTTAATAAACCGAGTGTTCCGTTGAGGTTAATTACAGTAATGATGGGAAAATCTCTGACTCTGATTGGTGCAGCTTTATCTTTAGCATTCACCGCTAACATTGCTGTGGCCGAATCTAGTAAATCCTCCATAGCCCAATCCAGTAGCGACTCAACTAGTGCACCAACGGAAATTAAGATGTCGCCAGAAGGGATGAAAATTCTGTGCGAGTATTTTCCACTCAACTCCCGCTGTCCCGGCGGCACAGCACTTACACCCACTAGCGCTCCTGGTAGCACTACCGCACCAACAGAAACCACGCCCAGTAGCACTACCACTCCAGATAGCACAACTGCACCAGGCAGCACAACTGCACCTGGATCTGGAACTGCCACTCCTGAGACCACTCCAGCACCAGGCAGTACACCTGCACCTGAACCTGGCGCTCCTAGCAACTTAACTCCAGCACCAGGAACCGTTACCCCACCTGATTCTGGCGCTCCTGGCAACTTAACTCCACCAGGAAGCGTTACTCCAGTTCAACCTGGCACTCCTGGCAGCAGTACCGAACCAGGTAGCTCAACTTCACCTGAGTCTGGCGCTCCTGGCAGCATTACCGTACCAGGAAACCCAACTACACCTGAATCTGGTACTACTGACAGCAATCCCGAACCAAGTACAGGTTCTCCCAATAATACTCCAGGCTCTAGTTCGCCAACTCCTAGCCGATAATTAATCTGAATAATAGTTTGCCATCAGTGATCGCCAGTGCATCTTAACTTTTTACACCAGTTATGCAACCTGGTGTAAGATAATAATTTAAAAATACCTCGAACCAATAGATCAAGTCTTCGCATATAAGACTGAGCAAAGGTTTTAGTAATCAATAGCCTGGGATTAATCATCCCAGGCTTAAGAGTTTAATGCGACCTGTCAATTGAAGTCGGTGTTTTTTGGAAAGAAGCAATTAAAAGGCAAACTATACCGATACTGATAAATGAATCTGCTACATTAAATACAGCAAAGTTAATCAGGCGAAAATCAAGAAAATCAACGACGTAGCCTAAAACAAAGCGATCAATACCGTTGCCCATAGCTCCACCTAAAATCAAGCCATAGCCTAACTGATCCCAAAAATTTAAGGTTGGGCCAAACAAGGCCAACGCTATCAATACTAAACTCACTCCTAAAGATAACCAGCGCAACCACTCTACTTTCCCACTTAACAGACTAAAAGCAGCACCAGTGTTAGTGACATAAGTGAAGTGAAATATTCCAGGTAAGAGTGGCAGTGTTTGCCCCAAGCTAAAGGTTTGTACCACCCAGTATTTTGTTATTTGATCTAAGAAAAAAGCTATGAAGGCAGCGATCCAGAAAAGGCGATTTTTTAAACGCATGAAACTAGGGGCTAGGATTAGGGACTAGGAGCTAGAGATTAAAAGAATTTTAATCCTTAGCCCCTTGATGACTAATAAAACATTAAGTGACGCAATATATATGCTATTACAGTAACGGCACAGACCACACTTAGTTGACCTGGTAGTGCAAACCAGGAGTATTTGAGGATTGCTTGGATTAAGGGTAGGTTTTCTGTACCTTTCCACTGAAAAATATAGCTAATAATCAAATAACTAATACCGCATAGGTGGAGAGTTAACAAGCCACACATGCAACTAAAGGCGAGAGTTTCTAGTCGAGGTCTAGCTTTAAAAGCGAACAAGCCACAAATCCAAGCTCCAGGAATAAAGCCTAAGAGATAGCCGAATTGGGATAGCTTAATATAACCAATACCGCCCCCATCGGCAAATACAGGTAATAAGGTCAACCCCATGACTAAATAGGCAATTTGTGAGAGCGCTCCAGCATTTTTGCCCCCTAAACAACCTACCAACAATACTGCGCCAACTTGAAAAGTGACACCTAATGAAAAAGTCTGAATTCCGTGCTTACTCCAATTCCAAGGTGAGGTGATGCCATAAGCTTCTAGGAAAGTACCACCCATTGTCAGGAGCAAGCCAATCATTGACCATAGTAATTGATTGGAAGCAGCAAACATTTATCAGTCAACCAGGGAAAGGCAAAAGGGAAAACCAACAGCAACTAGTATATTCATTAGTGTTAAAATAAGGCTTGTGCTGACACCTTTAAGAATTAACATATTTTTTTTGCCTTTTTGGTATGTAATTTTTCTATTGTGTAAATTATGGCTTAGGTGTCTATAGCTGTAATTTATTGACTGAAGCGTAGTCTAAATATAGTATTTGACCTAATTTAATATTAGTAAAATATAGTATTTCAACTAAATTTTTAGATTCAATGCTTACTTCTGTACAAAGTGGTAGAGGTAGTTGCTTAATTCGCTATTTTGTTAGCGATCGCCCCGCCTACTCTCCATAAAAGAGGCAATTTATGGTTTTTCTTCTGCTTTCTCTAAACAATAAGTTCACTGTCTAAACTTAGATTGTTTAATTATGAATTTAAGTCTGTTTAGACCTCTAAGCAGCAAGAACTTTCAGAAATTATTAATTTTATATAATAGTTTTAAATCATACCAGAATTTGTGATTTTTTGAGACATTTTTTCTCACTTGACAAATAAAGTTACTCTAATAATAGAGTTTTGTAAATATCTATAATCAATTTACTGTGATACTCTTTCTAAAATGTAACTAAAGCAGTAGTATAAATTTTATTAAGTAAAAGTAGCAATAAGTGTTTGTTCTTCATCAAAAAAAAATAAGTATTTTTTATTTTGTTAACCTATCCTTTACCTTAACCTTCATCCTTTAGGAGTATCCTGAGAAGCGCTCACCTGAAAAGTTATACAAACATTGATAGCGATGCCCTTGCCTCTGAGTGTAACAAAAATTCATCGCCTCACAGCTTCAGTTTCAGTGTTAGCACTGACAATCAGCCTAGCTGCATGTGGCGGACAGCAAAACCCAGATAATACAGCCACCAAAGATACTCCTTCTGGCACAGCTACAGATACCACAGCCTCTAGCACAAACAAATTAGATTTGGGTGGAAATCTCAAGTTAAGCGGGGCTGGTGCGTCTTTCCCAGCACCACTGTATGATACATGGTTTACGGATTTAAACAAAAAATATCCAAATCTGCAAGTTGACTATGCTTCAGTTGGTAGTGGTGCTGGAGTTGAGCAGTTTATTAAAGGAACTGTAGACTTTGGTGCTAGTGATGTTGCCATGAAGGATGAAGAAATCCAGAAAGTGCCAGCAGATAGAGGTGTTATTTTACTGCCTGTAACTGCTGGTAGCATTGTGCTAGCTTACAACTTGCCAGATGTTCCAGAACTAAAACTACCACGAACTGTTTACGCTGATATTCTACTAGGCAAAATTAAGTCTTGGGATGATCCCCAAATTGCTAAGGCTAACCCAGGAGCAAAGCTTCCTAAACAGCCAATCACAGTTGTTTATCGTTCTGATGGTAGCGGAACAACAGGTGTGTTTACAAAACACCTCAGCGCTATTAGCCCAGAGTGGAAGACTAAAGTTGGTGAAGGCAAAACTGTCAACTGGCCTACAGGAGTTGGTGCGAAAGGGAATGAGGGTGTTACCGCCCAAATCCAACAAACACAAGGTTCTATTGGTTATGTCGAGTACGGCTATGCCAAACAAAATAGTCTTAAGTTTGCTGCTTTAGAAAATAAAGGTGGTAAGTTTATTGCACCTAGTGAGGAGTCAGCCTCTAAAACTTTGGCATCAGCAACTCTACCGCCCGATCTTCGTGTTTTCATTTCCGATCCACAAGGCGCTGATTCCTATCCTATCGTCACTTATACGTGGATTTTGGCTTACAAGAAATATGCCAATGCGGCAAAAGGTAAGGCAGTTGAAGCTGCGATCGAATACGCTTTAAATGAGGGACAAAAACAGGCTGTTGCACTAGGTTATGTTCCTCTACCCCAAAACGTCATCACAAAGGTAGCTGCTGCTGCCGATCAAATTAGTCCAGATTATAAAATCGCTGTTGGTAATAGTACTAACGCTAGCAAATAGCTACAGTCCAAACTATAGGCATTTTTAAACAATAGTTTTAGGCTGCTTAGTGGACTATAGGCATTTGTAATTTAGAACTCTAGGTTACCAATATCTCAGTTTCAAAAGACGATGAGGCAACAAAATTGTTGATATGGTTGCCTCCTATATCTTCCTCTGATTTAATTGTGAAAGTCGGTAGTCATGACTACAAATTCTCAAAACCTTTCATCAGCGACAAAAAATCGCTCTGATGTAGAAAAGTCCCTAGATCGGGGTTTTATTTGGCTTACTAAAATTTTCGCCTTTGGGGTCGCTGCTACTTTATTATGGATCGGCTTCCAAGTTGCAATTGCTTCTGGCCCAGCTATCCAAAAGTTTGGTGCTAGCTTTTTAGCTAACACCACTTGGAACCCAGTTAATGATAGCTACGGGGTTCTCCCTCAGATTTATGGAACTCTCTTGAGTTCCTTTATAGGTTTACTAATAGCTGTACCGATTGGAGTTGGTACTGCGATTGTATTAAGCGAGGATTTTTTACCCGCAAAAGTGAAGTTGGTATTGGTTTTTGCAGTAGAACTGCTCGCAGCTATTCCCAGCGTTGTCTACGGCGTTTGGGGTATTTTTGTTTTAGTGCCTATCTTAACTAACTTGGGAAAATGGCTCAATAGTTACTTTAGCTGGATACCATTTTTTAGCACCTCCCCTACAGGTCCGGGAATGTTACCGGCGGGAGTCATATTAGCAATTATGACTTTGCCCATTATCACAGCCCTATCGCGCGATGCTTTGATTTCTATACCTCCTAGTTTGCGCCAAGCCGCCATAGGACTAGGAGCAACCCGATGGGAAACGATCTTACAAGTTCTGATTCCAGCAGCCTTTTCGGGGATAGTTAGTGCTGTGATGTTGGCACTCGGTCGGGCAATGGGAGAAACAATGGCTGTAACGATGTTGATTGGTAATTCCAACAACATTAGTATCTCACTGTTAGCACCAGGCAATACGATTTCTTCTCTACTAGCAAATCAATTTTCAGAAGCTAGTGGTTTGCAAGTTTCGGCTTTAATGTATGCTGCTTTAGTTCTATTCTTCTTGACCTTGGTAGTCAATATCATGGCAGAGTTTATTGTTTTGAGAGTCAAGCGACTGTAGCTTATTTTTGGGTTGAATTATGACTTCTAGTTTTCCAGAGCGCAGTCTCACTCGCGCTCCCATGTCTCAAAGGACATTGTTTAATACAGTAATGACTGTAGTCGCATTTATCTGTGGGGTATTGGCACTTGTGCCTTTGCTAGCAGTACTTTCTTACGTTATTATTCAAGGCTTTAGCAGTTTGAGTCCTAGTATCTTTTTTGAACTGCCACCCAAAGCTTTACAAAAGGGAGGAGGCTTTGGTAATGCAATCTTGGGTACCCTATTAATGGTAGGAATTGCTGCCCTAATTAGTATTCCATTTGGTGTTTTGGCGGCGATTTACATTACAGAATTTAGCTCGGCCCAAGTAGCGAGATGGGTACGTTTTGCGGCTAACGTCCTGAGTGGAGTCCCGTCAATTATTGCTGGAGTATTTGCCTATGGCATTGTAGTTTTGACACTGGTAAAGTTAAACTTAGGATCGTATTCTGCTCTCGGTGGAGGGTTTGCACTGGCAATTTTGATGTTGCCAATTATTGTCCGAACCACTGATGAAGCCTTGCAGTTAGTATCCCAAGATTTGCGACAAGCATCTGTAGGGTTAGGAGCAACTAACTTTCAAACAGTAACACAAGTAGTGTTGCCAGCAGCCTTACCTGCAATTGTAACAGGGGCAACGCTAGCGATCGCCAGAGCATCTGGAGAAACCGCACCTTTACTATTTACCGCGCTGTTTTCCAATTTTTGGCCTGATAGCTTATTCCAACCAACAGCTTCCCTTGCTGTTTTGGTCTACAAATATGCTATTTCTCCGTTCAAAAATTGGCAATCACTAGCTTGGGCAGCATCTTTGATTTTAGTATTGATGGTTCTAATCACAAGTATCATCGCTCGCTGGGCAACTCGCAAGAAAGCTTAGTGAAATAGCATCTACATAGCGGATTTGTATCGCTAAAACTAATACTACATTTAATTTATGGCTAACAATATTAGCACACTCAACGATACTCAAACTGTTTTACGCACCGAAAACCTCAACGTTTACTACGGCAAATTTTTAGCCTTGCAAAATATCTGGCTAGATATACCAAAAAATCAGGTTACAGCCTTTATTGGCCCTTCTGGTTGTGGTAAAAGTACCTTGTTGCGATGCTATAACCGTCTCAATGACCTGATTGAGTCATTTCGGGCAGAAGGTAAAATACTTTTTTACGATAAAAACTTATATGCATCCGACATTGATCCTGTAGAAGTACGTCGGAGAATTGGGATGGTGTTTCAAAGACCAAACCCATTTCCAAAATCAATTTATGACAATATTGCTTTTGGAGCCAAAATCAACGGCTACAAAGGTAATATGGATGAATTGGTAGAACGGAGTTTGCGACAAGCTGCTTTGTGGGACGAAGTAAAAGATAAATTGCGACAAAGTGGTTCGTCTTTATCTGGTGGACAACAACAGAGGTTATGTATTGCTCGTGCGATCGCAGTCCAACCTGAAATTATATTAATGGATGAACCTTGCTCTGCCCTTGACCCTATTTCTACGTTGCGGGTTGAAGAACTAATTCACCAACTTAAAGAGCAATATACAATCGTTATCGTTACCCATAATATGCAACAAGCAGCACGGGTTTCTGATAAAACAGCCTTTTTTAACGTTCGGACTACAGAGGGCGGAGGCCGTAACGGCTACATGGTAGAGTACGACGCAACAGAACTAATTTTCAACAATCCTCAGCAGCAAGATACCAGAGATTACGTTAGTGGCAGATTTGGATAAATAGATAAATATACATTGTTGATTTTAGAACAATGAGGGATACTCGAAAATTAAAACTAGGCGATATTCCTCTAGTTTTTTATTTGTTTGCCAAGGTTAGCGTAGGCGTACCCCGCCGCAGGCATTGCTTGATCAATTATGGTTGTTTATTAGTCAATAAAAGGAATAATTAAGCTGTTTATTTTTGCCTAGCTTTGACGAGAATTGTATCTTGCCCCTTGTCTTTAAAATATCAGGTGGAATTACACCATACTCAACCAGTGCATTTCAGAGTTTTTCTAAGCGGGCGGCGGGAATCGAACCCGCATTAATAGCTTGGAAGGCTATAGTTTTACCACTAAACTACGCCCGCAAAATCCCAACTCTCTAAATTTAACACAGTTTTCGTAGAAATTCAAGCATTTAGTTGGAATTAGCAGGTTGGATTTTGATCCTGACATACAGATTGCTTAATTCTGGTTTTGTGCCATCGTTGTTGTGAGCAGCAATAAAGTTTTCTGTTTTAAAAACTTCGCTAAGGACTCGCTGGTATGTGCTTTTTTCACTTCGCAATGTTGCTGGTTCTATTTCTAAAACTACAGCCTGTTGAAAATTGCCATTGTTATCAATTATTAAGCTAGCCAAGAGTTGTGCTGGTTCAAGTCCAGAATTGTGGACAAGAAAACTTGAGTCTAATTGTTTTGTGTTGCTTCCCCTATATAAAGCGATAACGTCGGGTAAAGCATCTTGTCGTAATTCTCCTGATTGTATCAAGCTACTAACTTCATTTCTAAGCAAAGGAGCTACTATTGCTACCGATGCTCCCTCAATAGGAGTTGCTGGAGTTTCTCTAGTCGAAGTTGTTGGAGTTTCCTGAGTGGGAGTGCGTGTAGTTTCTCTAGTCGGTGTTGCTGGAGTTTGGCTAGTCGAAGTTGTTGGAGTTTTTTTAGTCGCTGTTGCTGGAGTTTCCTGAGTGGGAGTGCGTGCAGTTTCCCTAATCGGTGTTGCTGGAGTTTGGCTAGTCGAAGTTGCTGGAGTTTTTTTTATCGCTGTTGCTGGAGTTTTCTGAGCGGGGGTACGTGGCATTTCTCTGTTTTCGGCTTCCAAACCCGGTGAATTTGATGGATTATCTGTTGGTAGTAGCGTTCCCTTTCCCAGTTTGATTTCTTGACGGCGGTTCCAAGGTAGATTACCGACTGGAACTGTAGGTTTAGGTGTCGGTGTAGATTTCGGTGTCAATGTCGGTGTCGCCCTAGCAACTCTCTGTTGTCTAATGCGTTGGCTATTAGGTTGAGAGGCGTAAGTTTGCTTCTTCTGCTGGAGATTATCCGCAGAATTTCTTGCGCCAAAATCTTGATTTCTAGGTGTAGTTCGTCGTGCTATTTGTGGTGAACGTGCTGGTACAGACTTTTGAGTTGTGAATGCTGGCTTTGGCGAAGCTGTTTTGGCTGTTGATTTTGATTTGGTTATTGATTTTGTTTTGGGAGTAATGTCTATTAATTCAATGGGAACAACAGATTGACTTTGTTGAGGAAACCACAGACTGAATATATTAGATGAGCGCATCAGCCAAAACGCTAGCAAGTGCAGAGAGACTGAACCTATAAAGACAGAAATCCATAAAGCTGGTGGATCAGTGTTTCGCCTCCAGACTTTGCTTGGAATTTTGGTTTTGTCTGCAACTGATGGTCTCATATTATATTATAAACTGGATATGATTAGGCACTCTTACTCATTGCTAATGCTTTAAAAAACCAGTCTAAATTTTAGCGATTAACCATTACCTCTGGTGTAACAGCAAAAGTCAAAACTGTTTCATCTACTCCTTTCAGTTCTAGCGGACTACCTTTAATAATTTCTTCTTCCTGCAAATAATCTGCCACAGCAGCAGAAACCAAGATAGTACCGGGAACAGCAGCAGCTTGCAACCTTGCAGCAATATTCACACTTGGACCAATGGCAGTATAATCAGCCCGTTGAGCACTACCAAACATCCCCACAACAGCAGTCCCTTGGTGGATACCGCACCGAAACTGGACGCTATTAAGTCTGTCACCATCGAATACACCTTGGTTTCGCCAGCGCTGGTTCAACTCAGCCAGTGAGCGGTGCATTGCTCTTGCTGTATTAATGGCACGACGCACTTGTTCATTGGGGGTTAACTCTTCCGGCGCTCCATATAAAGCTAAGATAGCATCTCCCATAAACTTATCTACAGTGCCGCCATTGCCAAATACAACCTTGGTCATGGCTTCTAAATATTCATTTAGCAACTCTGCGACTCTTCGGGATCTGAGAGTATTTGATAGCTGTGTAAAACCTACGATATCACTAAACAAAACTGTAATTAAGCGTGGTTCTGGGCGCAAATCTAACGTCAAATCTCCAGTTGCAGCTTTTTGTACCAATACAGCCGGTAAAAAGCGCTTTAACACAGATTCTGTTAGATAAGTATTTAACTCCACAATTCGCCGTTCATTTTCCTTCAATGCCAAAAGATTCCGAACTTCCGCTAAAAGTTCCCGATCATTGAATGGTTTTGCTAAATAAGCATCTGCGCCATGTTCTGTACCTTCGATGCGGGTTTCTTCGTCAGCTTTTGCTGTCAGCAGAATGATTGGTATTCCTCTCAATTTCTCTTCTTTGCGGATCATTTGAATCATCTCAAGTCCGCTCACCAAGGGCATCATTAAGTCAGTCACAATTAAGCTGGGTATAATTTCCTTAGCTATACTGTGCCCTTCAGAACCGTTACGAGCTGTCTGCACATGATAGCCGTTACGGCGGAAAATAGCAGATACATAGGTTCGTAAATCCGGGTTGTCATCTACAACTAAAATTGAGGAGCCAGCCGTGTGCAGGGGTTCCTCCTGTTGAGCGGTCTGGCGTTGCTGAGTCTTAAGTACTGAGTCTTGATTATCAATACAGGGGAAGAGGTTTATTGTAATATCTTCAATATTGTCTGTTGTTGACTCTACTACTTCTAAATCAGCCAATTCTACGCTAGCGCGGCTAGTATTCAGTTCGCTAGGCGTTTCTAGTACTTGCTGTGCAGGTAAATGAGCATTTCCTGTCACCAGCCATAAACTAAAGGTAGTGCCTTGTCCGTAAACTGATTCTACAGTGACTTGACCACCATGTAATTCGACCAATTCTTTAACTAAAGCTAAACCCAAACCACTACCCTCATATGATCGGTTTGCTGAACCTTCAGCTTGGCGAAAGCGTTCAAAGAGGTGGGGAATTTGTTCTTTAATAATGCCAATTCCAGTGTCTTGTACTTGTAATATGCAGCGATCGCGCTCAGATTTTAATCTGACACTAATCGTCCCACCTTCGGGAGTAAACTTCATCGCATTTGACAGGAGGTTATAAACCACTTTGTCAAATTTTTCCATGTCCAAGTACACCGGAGAACATTCATCTAACTGGGTAACGAGATGCAGTCTCTTTTTCTCACAGTAGGGACGAAAAGATTCCACTATTTGGCTGACAAATTCCACTAAATCGCAGCGATGGAAACTAGGCTGCATTCTCCCCGCATTCAGGCGTTGTAAATCTAGGAGTTGATTTACCAGTCGCAGGAGGCGGCGGGAGTTACGCAGGGCGATCGCACTTTGGGAGTAAGATAATCCTTCACTAGCAGCCACCGCCGACTCTAAAGGCCCTTGAATCAAGGTGATGGGTGTACGAAACTCATGGGAAATATTTTGGAAAAATTCGGTTTTTTGTTTATCTAATTCCAGTAAGCGTTCAGCTTGTTGACGAGTTTTTTGATATAGGTATGACTGCTGCACAGCGATCGCTGCTTGAGATGCTACTGCTTTCGCCAAATCAATATCAGATGAGAGCCATTGGCGTACTTTTTTACCTTCATGTAAAGTAATACTACCGATGCATTTACCATCAGCCAATAATGGCACAAACATTAGCGATCGCGCTGGCATTTTTAAAGGTAAATCAAAACCCTGCATATCTAACAGAGAATGGCTTACATTACCAATTACCACAGGTTCATGTGTCTGTAGCATTTGTTGGAGGATTGGATTCTCCTGTATAGATGCTTGAGAATAGGGTAATTTCAGAGGAACTAGGTAATTTTGACTACCTTGATTATTGTTTAGGGCTGGCGATGCCTGGGTTGGGCTATCCCTACGCAAATTTTCCGAATGTTGAAAACTGTCATACAAACCCACACACTGGACAAACTCATTTTCCTCTGTCCACAAAGACAGTACGCAGCCATCGACTTGTAAAGCTTGTCCCAATTGCTGGGTGATCGCCGCAAAAATATCTTGGGGGTCTAAACTAGAGCGAATCGCGCTAGTAATTGTATTAATTAGGGCTTCTCGCTTGGCAAGGGCACGTACTTGTTCGTAAGCATAAGCTTGAGACAAAGCTAAAGCTGCCTGATCCGCCACCATCAACACTAGCTGCACCTCATCATCTCCCCAGAAGCGAGGCAGAGAACACTGATGTAGTGCCAGCACTGCCATCAGTTCTTGTTGGCAGATCAATGGCACAACTAAACTAGAGCAAATGTTAGCGGCAGCAAAAGCTTCCCCACGTTGACGCAGTTCGGGAGTATGACCGTGAATACGCTCATCATCAGTTACATCGTGAATCACCTGCACTTCACGAGTTTCCCATACAGTTTCAGCCAAAAGAGGCAGAGGAGCAGAGAGTGAGAAAGGCACAGCAGAAGAATGATTTGTCTGTACCTCTGTTGGTGTCTGTTCCCCTGCTTCTTCAGAAAGAGGCTTCTGATAAATAAATCCTGTATCTGCTAACTGCTCATCTTGGAAAGGACGCAACAGGCAAACATCCACCTCCAACATGTGACCCACTGTATCTACAATTGCCTGCAAAATTTGGCGATAGTCTAAAGCACTGCGAATCGTATTTGTAACAGTATTCAGCAACGATTCTTGTCGGAGTGTGCGGGTAAGCTCGCGGGTACGGGCTTTGAGGACATTATGAGTATCCAAAGCTTGGCGTACCACTGCTTTGAGTTCCTCAGCTTCCCACGGTTTAGTGACATATTTAAATACCTTACCAGCGTTGATAGCTTCCACCAGGTCTTCGACATCGGTGTAGCCAGTTAAAATAATCCGGATAATATCTGGATATTGAGTTGCTGTCAGGCTCAAAAATTCTGTACCGCTCATCATCGGCATCCGCTGATCGGAGATGATCACTGCGACCTCCCCTTCTTGAGCCAGCAGATCAAGTGCCGCAGGACCAGAATTCGCCCTTAGCACCTTATAGTCGCGATAGAAAGTGCGGTAAAGCAAGTCAAGGTTGTCTGGTTCATCATCGACAACCAAAATTTTAGGCTTACTGTTTGCTTGGGATTTCATGCACCGCTTTCCTGCTGCAACGGCAGTCGGATAAAGAATAATCTGATCAGGTAAGGATTTTTCTGAGTCAGGTAAGAGCAGAGCATTTTGACCAATAAGGCTGTTTGGCTACATGACTGCTGAGTGTAGGAGCGTTTACGCACAGTAATTCGTCTCAATGGCTTATGCCTATTACCATTTGCGTTGGTGCAGTGTAATTTTTCATAATCAGTTTGAGGGTTACAGAGCATAGGTGTCAACTTAACCTATAAGCTAGATTTGGTGAACTTTCCAGTTTTGACCCTCACCCCCAACCCTGAAGGCAATTTTGCCAGAGACGAGCAAATTCTCTAGTTCCCCTTCTTCCAAGTTAGGAGAAGGGGTTAGGGGATGAAGGCAAAACGTCCTCTCAAAGCAGATTTTTTCTTAAGTTGACACCAATGGTTACAGAGTCGCTGCTTGCCAAATTTTCCTTCACCTCCTGTGAGCAATGTCTGATACTACATACAGCGCTCATAGCTAGCTGACAAATCCAGATGAAGCTGCATATTAAGTTTTCCCTTTGCGGCAGTTGTAATAACACTTGCAGGTAAATTTTATTTATGGTAGTCATGGTAGAGTCAGTAATATTAAAATAAAAAAATTTAAAGCCAAAGTATACTATTAGACAAATACCTCCTTCTAATTTAGCAATCAGAACTATCATTAAGACAAGTGTAGAGTTAAGAAGTTAGGGATCTTGGAGATTCTGCTCCAGTAACTGCCAGCCTACTAATACAACCTATTACCGCAAGGCGGAAGTCAAAAGGAACCAGTGTACCCTTGCGGCTTTGCTGACTTGTTCGCTCTTAGCGTTAAGGCAGGGTAGCAACTGGCTCTCAAAAATCAAAAGCCTTTAATTTTGAACTTTTTGGCTGTAATGAAATGGTAGGTTTATTTTTGCCGACCTGTACTAGTAGTAAAATCCTGTTAGTGTAGCGGCAATTGCTTAAGCGAGTTCATGTAACTAAAAGTGGTTTGCAAGCAGAATTTGTCGGTAGTGTACTTACTTAACAATTTTGTAGATAATGTTTACGGACAGGTTATGCTATTTATCTACCTATTCACCTAAACCTGTTCGACTTTATAGATGTTTTTGTGGTAAACAGATTGATATTCTCCCTACCTAAAGCAAGGGATGCACCTGAACTGAAGATAGTAGATTGATGAAGCTGTAACTTCTAAGACTTTTCCAACAATACAGGCTATGAAGCCTCAAACTAAAGTGTAAAACTTTGTATGCTCCACAAGCAAAAGCGAATTAGCAATCTTAGGTTAGTTCAATCTCCTGGGCAGATTAAAGTTTTTCTTCAGTTTAAATGGCGTTTAAGGATATTTGAGAAAATTTTCGTTGAATAAAATCAATACTAAATTAGCCTTGAAATATCGGTTTTTTCATCCATGCCAGCAACAGCCAATCAATCCAGCTTGCTGGCAATTTCAAATTCGTACAGCTACACCTGCTGATTTGATCAGTGTTTCTCAAATTATTGCTGAAAGCTTTCACTCCCAACAGGGTATATGGGGATGGGCTTTTCCATTGCTACGTCTGGGTATTTACGAAGACTTAAGGCATCGCATGGCATCACCTCCGTCGCGTCATATTTGTTTAGTAGCCTTTGAAGCTACTACTGGTGCGGTTAATCATTTAGTAGGAAGTGTAGAACTGGGTGTACGTTACAGTGATTCATGGAGCCAGATTGGCATGGGTTTTCCTTACTTATCTAACTTAGCGGTTCACCCACAATACCGTAGACACGGTGTTGCTTCAGGGTTACTAACTAGCTGTGAGAAAATTTCTCGTGATTGGGGATTTGAAGACTTATATCTCCACGTTTTGGAAAATAACCATCAAGCAAGGCAACTTTATTTCAAGTTGGGATATCGGGTGCATAAAGTTGAATCGAATTGGAATAAATTTTTCCTAAAACGCTCAAGCCAAATGTTATTGCACAAGCATCTGAGTACTGATTTCACGATTTGAATTTTTTTGCAGTAAGTTCTGATGTTGTAATTAATTTTGGTACAATTTATCACTAATATAGACAATCAAAGCACAAACTAACTTAATTAAAAACTATAGGATTAGTATTTTATTTTTGAAATATACATAGGGTGTCAAGGCTAAAATAATGCATTAAACGTAGGTTGTTGAGCAACGTGAAACCCTACATTCATCGGGGTATTAGGTTTCATTCTTCGCTGCGCGACGCTGACGCGAACGACCCAACCTACAAAATTTATTGTACAAATTTAGCCTTGATACGCTACTACAAGACTACTGAAATTTTTCAGAAATCAAATATGATTCTTATAAGCTAGTATTAATTATAGGATTGATATTTTATTTTTGAAATACATGTAGGGTGTGTCAGACGATAGTATAACACTGTCTAAAGACTTTGTTACTGACTCTGTCCTAACACACCCTACATCAACTTAGATTTTTGAAAAAATTATCGAACCACTATCTCTATAAAAGGTATCTGCCAATGCGTAGCGTCTCTTATAAAAGAAAAGAAGCAAAAAAAGTTACGAATTATTTAGGGCTACTACATAGCTTTGAATAATTATTTAAAGCATATTTTGTTTGGACTTTTTACGGAACTTATTATTCGTAAGATTAATAAATATATAACTTTGAAAAAATTATTTGAAATAATTAACTTATTAAAGTTTGTCTTTTTTGTTTGATATTAAACGACAAGTATTTTAAAATTTTTTATTATAGACAAATAAATTAATTATAATAAAATATAGCTGCACAATTGCCCTAGTAAAACTAGCAATAGCTCATAATAACTTTTTAATTAAGATGTTTATCTTTATAAAAACTTTAATAAAACCCTCTCGAAATTGGAAGACAAATCTAATTATATCTCATAAAATATGATCACTCAATTACTAAACAATGCCTATTTATTACTATCTTAGTAAAATTGGTCAAAAGACTCTTGATAATATAAAGAATTCAAAAACCTGATTTGACATAACAGTTAATTTTGTTTTGAAGTGCATACTACTACCAAATTCGTTGAAAGTTTAAAAAACATGGATAGCGAACAGCATCGGCGCTATCAGACCTCTATGGTATCAACTTATTACCCTGAAGCTAGTTTCCTTGACTATCTTGTCATGCCAGATGAAACTGAGCAATCACAAGGCTCGGATATCCTTACGCGTTTACACAGTGGGGAAGTTTTCATCGTCAATAGTCGTAGACGAAATGGATTAATCCTCTTTAAACGCTATCATGCAGAGTTTGCTGGGCCTGGGGCTGCTGTAGGTGGGGATTACGATTGTGATTGCCAAAGGGCACTGCCCATAGGGAATCTGTCTTTATTAACTCCCGAATCTAATGAAGAACGCCAGAAGGCTTACTTGATTAGACGACAGTGGATTCGATTGATCAAACAAATTACAGAAAACCCAGTGCCTGGGCAGCGAGTTCAGAAAATTCTCGATCAATTTGAACAGTACTTTCCACCAGATATAGTGACTCTTCTGCCGGATGCTGCTTTTGCTCTTTTAGTAGGTGTGCTGCCACAAACAGTGGGAATAGTACGCCGTTTGGGCAGTGAGGTGAACAGCCGATTTAATTATTGAGTGAATTGCTAAAATTCTAAATTTGCTAAAACAGCTTGTACTCGATTAATGGTGCGGGCGTTTTCCTCAATTGTTCCTACAGTAATTCGCAGTCCTCCGCTAATGTGTCGCACAACGGTGCCAAGTGTTCTAAGTTTTTGGTGGAAAGTTTTTAACGCAGCATCTGGTGACTTAAAGCTATTTGGTTTAAGACGTAGGTAAATAAAGTTAGCAGTGCTTGCAGTAATTTGTAGTTCTGGTTGCTGGGATAAAATTTCGATGAGTTTGGCTCGTTCACTCAGGGTTTGGGGAATTGACTCTAATAAGAGTGTGCGGTTTTGTAAAGCAACTAATGCTGCTGCTATGGAAAAGCTAGGGAGATTGTAAGGTAAGCGAACTTTTTCTAAGATGGCGATCGCTTCAGGATGAGCAACGCAATAGCCAACACGGAGAGCTGCCAACCGGAAGGCTTTAGAAAAAGTACGTAATATCACCCAATTAGGGCGCTGTGCTAATTCACTTACTAGAGTAGTTTGACTGAATTCAAAGTAAGCTTCATCAATTACTACCAAAATATGCTCACTCAAACTTCTTAACCATGCCAACTCTGCCGTAGTTAAGCTATTGGCTGTCGGTGAATTGGGATGCACTACAAAAACTACGCGAATGGGGGGATTTTGAGTTTGTTCAATCGCAGCCTGTGCGGCTTTTAAGTCAATTTCAAAATTTGTTTCATTTCTACCCACCCCCACTACACGAATACCCAAAGTTTGCGCCAAAATCCCGTACATAGAGAAAGTGGGATTGGCAACTAGAATTGAACCTTCTCCTCCTAGACAGGTGGCGATTAATAAAGAACGGATTAACTCATCTGAACCATTTCCAACAGAAATATTGGCAGTAGTATTGGATAGCGACAGACCGGCTGATTCATTGACGTATTGGGCGATCGCATCTTTAAGTGTCTCATGTCCGCCATCAGGATAACGATTTGTTTCAATTACTTGCTGATATGTCCAGGCTAGCTTCTCTTTCAACTCAGGTGGTAAATCATAAGGGCTTTCATTTGTATCTAGCCGATCAAATTGCACAGGGACAGATTCGGCTGTATCGCTGCTGGGGTGAGGTTTGTAGGCGGTAAATTTGGCTAAATCTGACCGGATAAAGGGAAGCATATTAATTTTAGATTTTAGATTTTGGATTTTAAATCAATACTGTTGACAAAAGACTTACTTTCCCTTATCCATGCTTGATAGTGGGTAAATATAGCCTCTTTGGATCTACGAGTTAAGTAGTACTTACTGAAAAATATTAGATTAAGTCCGAGTTTAATATTTTACAGCTTCAAGGTAATTGGCAAAAGAGGCGAATTGCCTGCCAAATTTCTTCCATAACATTACCCAAGGCGTGGTCACTATTGAATTCGACTAACTTTACCCAAGAACGGCAACGCGCAAAGTCACGACTAGCTTCGATCGGGATGACTTCATCATTTTTCCCATGCAAAATCAGGGTGGGGATAGAACGTTGCAAAAACTCCTCTTGGTATTGGCCAGCATCTGTAACGAAATCGTAACTTAAGGGAAGTTTTCGCTCCTCCCCATAGTGGTAGACCATAATATATTTTTCTTGCCGCCACTGTTGTACTTCTTCATAACCTAGTTTGGGCAACCAATGGGATAAAAACTCAAAAGCTGGTGCTAGTAGCACAAGACGTTGCACTTGTAAATATTGCTGTCCTAAGTGGGCACAGGTCAAGCCGCCTAAACTGGAGCCAATGAGCGTTACTGGCGTAGAATTATTACTAAATTCTGCTAAAACTTGAGTAATCTGACGAGTGATTGTCAACTGCGAAAAATCGTCAGCATTTAGATCGGGAATTTTTAGCTTTGTGTGAATTTGGGCAAAGCGATCGCCTATATCCTGCGCTTTGGCAGAATTAGGGCTGGAAGCAAAACCGTGAAGATATATATATTGCAAAGCCGTAGATAGTAGGGAGTAAGAAGTTAAGAATTTTAAGTTTTAAATTATGAGTTTCTTTCTTCAACTCCTAACTCTTAACTCCTAACTCTTAACTCCTAAATCTGATTACCGCATTGTGACAAATTCTTCCGCTACTGAGGGATGGATACCAACGGTGGCGTCAAAGTCTTTTTTAGTTGCGCCCATCTTCAGTGCGATCGCTACACCTTGAATTATCTCACCGGCATGTTCACCCACCATGTGAGCGCCTAGCACTTTGTCAGTGTTGCTATCAACCACCAATTTCATCATTGTTTTTTCTTGCTTACCAGTCAAACTATAGTACATGGGGCGAAAGCGAGTGTGAAAAATTTTGACGGCATCACCGAGTTTTTCCCGTGCTTCGGCTTCTGTCCAGCCGACTGTAGCGGCTTCTGGGGTAGAAAATATGGCTGTAGGAACTGTTTCGTGACTGAATTCGCGGCGGTTATTGCCGAATTCACTATCAGCAAAGGCGCGACCTTCGCCAATGGCGACGGGAGTTAAATTGATTCGGTCTGTGACATCGCCAACGGCAAAGATATTGGGTTGATTAGTTTGACTATATTCATTGACTGCGATCGCATTTGTGGTATTGTACCCGGGCCCTTCCATAGAAGTAGCAGCAACATCAATCCCAGCGTTTTCTAAACCTAGTCCATCTATATTGGGAGTTCGACCAGTTGCCACTAAAAACACGTCGGCAATTACTGGTTCTTGGTCTTTCCCTGATAAAATCAGTTTAAAACCTTCCGGCACGCGTTCAACTGTTTTTACCACATTATTCTTAATTAGCCGAATTCCGTGGTTCGTCATCCCCTCTTCAATTTCTGTACGGATATCCTCATCAAACCCCTTCAAAATCTTTTCACCTCTGGTAATTTGTGTAACCTCAGAACCCAAACCACGCATGATACACGCAAATTCTGTGCCAATATAACCAGCGCCAAGAATGACAATGTGTTTTGGTTGTTCTTTTAGATGAAAAATTTCGTTAGAGGTAATCCCATATTCCATCCCTGGTAAATCTGGCTTAATGGGACGCCCACCAACAGCAATTAAAATTTTATCTGCTGTAACTTTGCGTCCATCCACTTCTACTGTATGGGGGTCTACCAATGTAGCGCGACCAGAAATTAGTTCTACTCCCGCTTTTTCTAAAAAGCTGATATGTAGTTGCGACAGTCGTCGAACTTCCTTATCTATAGATGTAATGAAATATTTCCAGTCTAACTCGGCATTACCTACTTTCCAGCCATAGCCTGAAGCTTCACTGAATAGTGCAGGAAAGTGAGAGGCATAGACCATGAGTTTTTTGGGAATGCAACCACGAATCACACAAGTGCCACCAACTAAATCATATTCAGCGATCGCCACTTTTGCCCCATAGCTAGCCGCCCGTTTGGAAGCCGCCAAGCCTCCAGAGCCCGCACCAATTACAAACAGGTCGTAATCAAAAGTCATAAATTTATGTTCTCTTTAGCAATAAATCAGTTCCTGGTAACTTACACAGAAAACGTCATTGAACTATATAAGGATATCCGGTGAACCCTGTGTAAGTCCTGTCCTTGATTTAATCTAGCGTTAGCAGATGTTCTCTGGTCGTAGGGAATATCACTTTTTGCTTTGGTTGCTGTAGAGGCAGTAACTAAAATTCTTCGTTATGGTTCTGCCTCTGGTTTTGGGCATAAGTTTGTGCTATTGCATTGGAGTAGCTAAGTTCCACAGTACTTATGCAAAATTAAAATTATGACAAAACCAACCGCGTTCGGCATTTGCAGAGCATCTTGTACCCCCATTAACAGTTTTTATGTGCTTGGAAGCTGAGTTGGGGTTACGGGTGTTGGAGGAGTTGGGGTTACAGGTGTTGGCTCAGTTGGGGTTACAGGTGTTGGCTCAGTTGGGGTTACAGGTGTTGGCTCAGTTGGGGTTACGGGTGTTGGAGGAGTTGGGGTTACAGGTGTTGGCTCAGTTGGGGTTACGGGTGTTGGCTCAGTTGGGGTTACGGGTGTTGGCTCAGTTGGGGTTACGGGTGTTGGCTCAGTTGGGGTTACAGGTGTTGGCTCAGTTGGGGTTACGGGTGTTGGCTCAGTTGGGGTTACGGGTGTTGGAGGAGTTGGGGTTACGGGTGTTGGAGGAGTTGGGGTTACGGGTGTTGGAGGAGTTGGGGTTACGGGTGTTGGCTCAGTTGGGGTTACGGGTGTTGGAGTAGTTGGGGTTACGGGCGTTGGAGTAGTTGGGGTTACGGGCGTTGGAGTAGTTGGGGTTACGGGCGTTGGAGTAGTTGGGGTTACGGGTGTTGAAGTAGTTGGAATTACGGGCGTTGAAGTAGTTGGGGTTACGGATGTTGAAGTAGTTGGAATTACGGGTGTTGAAGTAGTTGGGGTTACGGATGTTGAAGTAGTTGGAATTACGGGCGTTGGAGTAGTTGAAGTGTTGGGTGATTTCTCAGTTGAGGTTACAGATGTTGTCTCAGTTGAAGTGTTGGGTGATTTCTCAGTTGAGGTTACGGATGTTATCTCAGTTGAAGTGTTGGGTGATTTCTCAATTGGGTTATTAGGACGAGTTAGCCGCATTTCAATTACTCCCTCGCCTTTTACCGATGGCTGTGCTTTCAAAGCCGCAGTAGTTTCAGCTTGAACACTGGTGATTGCTGGATCGTGATGTGTGGGGACAGGACTTTGCCTGTTCAAATCAAGTTCCCGAACCAGTTGGCTCGTTTCATAAAAATTTCTTAAATCAAAATCGTATAAGTTCTGAAATTCCCCTTTAATTAAAATTATCATCTGCCCTGCTTTTAGCACTTTTGTTTCAGAAGCATCCTTGTTAGAAACTTCAATGCCACTATCTGTGAGCGCACCCACAATTGTGGTGTCTGTTTGTTGGTCGTAGCGTACAAATAATGCTGAACCACGAATTGCTGCTGCTGCACTTGGCGTTTGTATACGTGTTTGCCCCCTTCCTGCGGGGATGAGCAGCAATACAGTCCCATTTGACAGTTTAAAGTCACGAGTCTTCGGCAAAAATTGAAATAATGCCTGTTCTCCAACTCGTGCCAAAGAGCCATCATTGAAACGCAAATCTGCTAACGAAGCTCGACCAGTTGACAGCCCGTCCCCAGGAGTCATTGCATCTAACTTACGTGCAGGACGTTTCTTGAGTTTATCTTTGGGTATTAGTTGTACGATGTTTTGGAGGTCTTGAATCTCTGCTCGTGTCAAAGGGGTTATGGCATTTACTTTATTTGGCAAAGGTAGTACTATAGCTCCCCATAAACCAATCACTAACAATGGAAACGATTTATAAAACATAATTTGATAACTTATGATTTTCAATTATTACCAAAAAATTAATATTTTAAGCAGCTACTAATTTTTATAGCTAATTTATTTAATAAATTTATCTATAATTTAGTCTAAATTTAATAGACAAAATTGACAACAAATAGATTATATGTTTAGTTAGTTTAATTTTTTATGAAAATGGCATTACATAAAATAAAGCCTGCGGGAAATTTCAAGGTTAATACTTGATATCAATAATAATTAAATCAGGAGTACCTTATAAATAATCCATTTTAATCAGATCAGCTACAGGGACAAAAAATAGTTAGGTATCTGTTGTAAAATAACTCACCGTCTGGATTTAACTACATTTGAGCATAAACTGTAACTGTATCCGATCATCTCAGTTTTGCAAAATAATCTCGGAAAAAATCCGAAAAGTAACAATTCCAGTTTGTAGTTTCAGTATATACCTTCAAAGCTAAGATAGATGTACTCAATTAATATATTCTGAGTTGGAACTTATGATACAGCTTGTGGGTCTTATACATACATTTGCTTAAGGCGATCAACGCAATCTAACAGATGCGACTCAAAAACTGGAAGAATTTGTTTTTTTGTATTTTATTAGTTTCCAGTGGTGGAAGCTGGTGTTGCATTAGAGTAGATGCGGCAGAATCTGCAAATACAGATATTTTGCATTCTAAAAATTTAGCAAGCACACAGGTAAATTATCAGCTATGTGAGAATTTGGAACAAGAGGTAATTAACTTTTTGTGCAAGCAGTCCAGTGAATTGCATCCTTCAAACTCGCAGATGCCGTTGAAAAAGAGGCAAGGGAGCAGGGAGCAGAAAGCAGGGGAGATAGTAAATATTGGGATTCGACCCCACCTGTTGCGCCAGCTTCCCCTAGGGTACGATAACCAATTTATAGAAGTGGGGGATTCAGACTCATTTTCCCTTGTCCCCTGCCCCCTTTTGTCTGCTTCTTCGTTAAAGCTGGCGCAGCAAACACCCGAAACTACTCAAGCTCCAGACACAACCAAAGAACCTGAAGATACTCAAAAGCAAAATGACCCGCCACAGTTAGAATCGCAACCAAGTAATTTGCCTACATCTCCTCCTGACTCAAAAGAAGAACTGTTGAATGCACCTAAGATAAATCAGTCCCAAAGGCTAGAGAGGCTAATGCAGCTGCTACAATTGCCAAAACAGCCACCTGAATCTGATATTGATCGCCAATTGGGATTGCGAGTGCGGTTACGACCCCTAGAACAGCCTACTTTGCCACCAATAGAACAACCCGTAATTAAGTTTAAACCTATAGGCTATCTACAAGGGCATATAGCCTACTTCCAAACGAGTAATATTTTTTCCTCAAAAGATATTCCTATAGAAGATGGTTTAATTTTTTCTGGGCTGACGTTAACCTCTGCATATTTCCCTTTGGGAACTAAGACTTTTTTAAACGGCTCAATTGATGGCAATCTCATTCGTTATATCAATCAATCACAATACGATTACAACCAGGTAAGATTTAATCTCAGTATTTACCAGCAGCTATCGCAGCGAATGTATGGAGAAGTTAGTTGGAGCAATCAACAGTTATTTTATGCCAACAACAGCGATCGCCTGGATAGCTTCAAAGCAGGCGATCGCTTTTTAAATGAGAATTCCTTCCAAGTGTCTTTAGGACGGCGAGATCCCCTAACTTCAAAATTAGTACTAAATAGCTTTTACGAATTGAGTGTAAATTTTGCTGATCCCCAAAGTCGTGATCGGATAATCAATTCTTTTTGGGTGTCTCTAAACTACTACTTGCAACAGCCTCTCCAGGTTGGTATTGACTATCAGGTGAACTTTTCGGACTTTATACAGCGCGATCGAGAAGACCAATTTCATCGGCTATTCGGGCATTTAAATTACCGAATATCTGATACCAGTAATATGAGTGTACAGGCTGGAGTGAGTTTAGGTAGTTCAACCGCCGAAAACATTGATTTTGATGGCTGGTTTTTCACTATTAATTACAGTTTGCAATTAGGTCAGTTTTGATAAAAGTTAGGAGTTTGGAGTTTGGATTTTGGATTTTGGATTTTTAATTATTAACTTCTCACTCCTAACTCCTCACTACATATAACTAATCCAATCACTCCAACTGCCAGCATAAAGTTTACCCTTGCTAATACCAGCTAATTCTAAAGAAAGTAAATTTACGCAAGCAGTAACGCCAGAACCGCAATAAACCAAGATTTCCTCGGCTGTTTCTAGCTGTTCCCAACGACGACGTTGTTCTGGTTGAGACAGTAGGTAGCCGGAAGAGTCTGTAACTTCTTGCCAAGGATAGTTGACTGCACCAGGAATATGTCCAGCAATTTTATCAATTGGCTCTCGTTCACCTCGGTAGCGATCGCTTTCTCTTGAATCTACCAATACTACCTCATGGCTATCTTTTCGGCTTTTTACCTCTGTAATATCTACCACCTTTTCTGTTTGTACTTGAGCTACAAACGTACCCATCCGGGGCTGAGGAATGATATCTGTAACAGGATACCCAGCTTTTTGCCATCCAGCAAAGCCTCCATCCATTACTGCTACTTGTTCATGCCCTAAATAGCGCAAAACCCACCATAGACGAGCTGCAAAGGCAAAGCGCGAATCATCATAAGCTACAACTAAACTTTTTTGGAAATTTACCCCAATCGCTGCAAATTTGTTAGCTATATCATTAGGGTTAGGTAAAGGATGTCTCCCACCATGTTTACTCACTGGACTGGAAAGATCCTGATTCAAATCTAGGTAATATGATCCTTTTATATGACTTGTTTGGTACTGTTGTCGCCCTAGTTGTGGATCGGCTAGAGAAAAGCGACAATCCACAATAACGACTTGCGGATCTTCTAGATGTTCAAACAGCCAAGCTGGCGAAATAACAAATTGAGGATTGAGCATTGGGAGTGGGGCACTTGTACTAAGCGAACGCGAGTGCGTCTCGTAAAGAAGCCGAAGTATTGGGCATGGGGCAAAACAGTGCTGAGTTTGGAGTAGAGACGCGATTAATCGCGTCTGTACAAGAGTTAAGAATTATTCTCCCCACTCCCCACTCAGGACTCTTGAATAGCATTGGTTATTATTTAGTTTTTTGATAAAATGTCAGACTTAGAAAATTTTACACCTAAGTTAACAGCAGATGGTTCTTTCACCTTTGTCTCTCAAGAGTTTGGTGAATCCTTTCACAGCCATTATGGTGCAAAGCAGGAGAGTTTTTTCAAGTTTGTGGAACCTACTCAACTGACTACAGCTGCCCAAAAACCAGTTTTGCGACTATTGGATATTTGTTATGGTCTAGGATATAACACAGTTGCTGCTTTGCAGACAATTTGGGCAGTGAATCCTAACTGTTGTGTTGAAGTAATCGGTTTAGAACTGAATCCAGCAGTGCCACAAGCTGCGATCGCTCATCACTTGTTCGACAATTGGAACTGTAACTATATTGAAATTTTATCCCAGCTAGCTTTTGAGCATCAAGTGCAAACACCTTGTTTAAAAGCAAAGCTATTAATTGGCGATGCTAGAACTACGATAACCCTACTACGTCACTCGGGTTTCTGGGCAGATGCAATTTTCCTTGATCCCTTTTCACCACCTCAATGTCCTCAATTATGGACTGTTGAATTTATTAAACAACTGTCATTGTGTTTACATCAAGATGGTTTATTAGCTACCTATTCTTGTGCTGCTGCTGTACGCACAGCACTTTTGTCTGCTGGTTTGGCAATCGGTTCTACCCTACCTGTGGGAAGGCGATCGCCTGGTACTTTGGCAGCCCATTCTAAGAGTGCTGAGTCTAAAGACTACTCAGCACTCCCTATGCTCTCACAAGCTGAAAAAGAACACTTGCTAACCCGTGCTGCTATTCCGTATCGCGATCCTGGATTAAGCGATTCAACCGAAGTCATAGTGATGCGGCGACAACAAGAGCAACAAGCCTCTTCACTCGAACCTACCTCCCATTGGCGAAAAAGGTGGCTATTAGAAACACAAGGCAGAGATTTTATAGGAACTAGTGGTCTGTCTGATTAATTTTGATGAGTTTGTAGTTATGTTTTCAGTAGTATTCAATACTACATACCATTTTAAAGTAATATAAATATTGTTATAACTGAGTAAGTAAAAAGTGATATACATAATGATTAGTATAGAGACTTAACATTCAAAACCGATTATCTCGATATAAAACAAGCAATTAAAGGCTTTTAGCTTCGCTAGATGAAAAATGTCCGTAGAAAACCTGATTTAAGATTTGTACCAATTAATCATACTGGAATTAGAAGCAAAACAAAAAATTTGACAACAAGATACCCCTTGTTTGTAACATAAAAGATAGATGCTGCGAAAAACTTAGATACGTAGCTTGATATAATGCATAATCTTTATTAAAACTCTGGCTCAGATATAGTTGAATATTAAATTTGTTTTTGAAATCTGACACTGTTAACTTGTGCAAAAAACTGGAGTGCCTTTGTGATTCAATGGAAATCCAACCATACAGGCTTTACAGAACAAATTGTTAGTGACCCAAACCCTATTAGCATAGTGAAGAGTATCGGTTCAAATCTTGCCGTAGGATTGCAAAATAATGTTGAGGGCTATTCTTTAGGCTTATCTCAAGAAGACCTGATACCTAAAGATAACCAAGCAGTGTCTTCTTGGATAAAACCTGATGTTAATTGTGCTGATGATTCATTGGTCTCTAGAACACTACAAACCAAAGGTTCTAAAGTGAATGAGTTTGATTTAGATCCGGCGAAGGTTTTAGTAGTTGACGATCATGCCGCCAGTCGCCTGACTGCTGTTGCCCTCTTGGGGATGGAAGGATACGAAGTGATTGAGGCGGATAGTGGTTCCATTGTTGTAGGGTTGGTAACTCAAAAACAACCAGATTTGATTTTGCTGGATGTAATGATGCCAGGAATGGATGGATTTGAAGTGTGCCAATTACTCAAGCAGGATGAACAGACTAGGTTAATTCCAGTGATTTTTATTACGGCCTTAAATGACAGGCGATCGCGTATTCGGGGAATTGAAGTTGGAGCAGATGATTTTCTCACCAAACCCTTTGATCGTGTGGAACTGGCGGCGCGTGTAAAGTCCTTAGTGCGGCAGAAGCGTCTGAACGAAGATTTAGACCATGCCGAACAAGTACTATTTTCTATTGCTATATCGATTGAAAGTCGCGATCCCAATACAGGCGACCATTGTGAACGCCTGGTAAAACTGGGACAAGTTTTTGGTGAATACCTCAACCTCTCACGTTACCAAATTCGAGATTTGATGTGGGGTGGTTATCTCCACGATATCGGCAAGGTGGGTATTCCCGATGCTGTGCTGCTGAAAAAAGGCAAACTTACCCCCAAAGATTGGCAGATCATGCGGCAGCATGTTTTGATTGGAGAAAAAATCTGCCAGCCACTACGCAGTATGCGGGGTGTAATTCCCATTATTCGTCATCACCATGAACGCTGGGATGGCTCAGGCTACCCTGATGGACTCAAAGAGGATGATATTCCCTACCTGGCGCAAGTATTTCAGTTAATTGATATTTACGATGCCCTAACCAGCGAACGACCTTACAAAAAAGCTTTTACTTCAACAGAAGCACTTTCAGTGATGCAACAAGAAACTGATTCCGGTTGGCGTAATCCCAAATTAATGTGGCAATTTGCCAAGTTTATTCTCTCCTATTATGAAAACGAGTAGGGAGTAAAAAATTTTGTAGCTGCCGTGATGAGCAAAAATTGGTATAATCCTGACTCATTGTATATTTCAGTCTTCTATGATTAACTGGTATAATTTGAGCCAATATTTTCAAGTACCAATAGCATTAAACCAATTCGCACTCTTGCTACACCCCGCTTAGCTCTAAGCGCAGCTATGCCGCAGGCTTTACGCAATTACGTTTTGTGACAGAGATTTAGATTTAGGCTTCCATTCGCGCTGCTTGATAGAAGCTCTTTACTTAAATCCCCAAACTAGGTTAATCATAGTTTCACTGATAGCTGATAGCTAATTATGGTAGTTGTAGCAATTCTAGCGGCGGGACGCGGCACACGGATGAAATCATGCTTACCCAAGGTTTTACATTCTTTGGGTGGGCGATCGCTAGTTGAAAGAGTTCTCGAAAGTGTAGAACCAGTTTCGCCCTCACGGCGAATCGTAATTGTAGGGTATCAATCCGAGGAAGTGCAAGCCGCCATGCATTCAATTCCCAGTTTAGAGTTTGTTGAACAAACTGTGCAACTAGGGACAGGTCATGCCATCCAGCAATTACTTCCTCACTTGGAAGACTATACTGGGGATTTGCTGGTACTTAACGGCGATTTACCCTTGATACGTAGCGAAACCCTCAAGCAGATGTTACAAACTCATGCCCAAAATAAAAACGCTGCCACTATTCTGACCTCGAACCTATCCGATCCTACGGGCTACGGGCGAGTTTTTTGTAACGATGAAAATATTGTGCAGCAAATGGTCGAACACAAGGATTGTAGTGCTGTTCAAAGACAAAATCACCGAATTAACGCTGGAGTTTACTGCTTTCGCTGGCCAGATTTGGCAAAGGTGCTTCCCGACCTACAAGCAAACAATGCTCAAAAAGAATACTATCTCACTGATGCCGTGACTCAAGTAGGAAAAGTTATGGCAGTGGATGTGGAAGATTACCAAGAAATTCTCGGCATTAACGATCGCTTACAACTGGCAACAGCCTACGAGATTTTGCAAAAACGAGTCAAGGAAAAATGGATGTTAGCGGGTGTCACCCTCATCGACCCCACAAGCATCACCATTGATGAAACAGTCGAATTACAGTCGGATGTAATTATTGAACCCCAAACTCACCTGCGGGGAAATACAGTGATTCAAACAGGAAGTCACATTGGGCCGGGAAGTTTAATTGAAAATAGCTACTTGGCTGAAAATGTCACGGTGCAGTATTCGGTGGTGACAGATAGCACTGTGCAGGCAGGAAGCCGAATCGGGCCTTATGCTCATTTGCGCGCTCAGGTAGAAGTGGGTGCTGGTTGCCGTGTGGGTAATTTTGTGGAATTGAAAAATACTCAATTAGGCGATCGCACTAATGCTGCACATCTATCCTATATAGGTGATACCGTTGTTGGCAATCAGGTAAATATTGGTGCAGGTACAATTACTGCCAATTATGATGGCGTGAAGAAACATCGTACCAAAATCGGCGATCGCACAAAAACTGGAGCCAATAGCGTTTTAGTGGCTCCAATCACCTTGGGAGATGATGTCTATATTGCAGCTGGTTCTACAGTTACAGAAGATGTGCCTGATGATTCTCTGGTGATTGCCCGTAGTCGTCAGGTGGTGAAACCAGCTTGGCGCAGGAAAAGTGTTGAAAATGAAACCACAGATCAACACAAATAATTCATCTGTGTTAATCGCAGTTGAGCCGTGATTTTAGACAATAAACCAGGATTTTTGCAAGATGTTTAATCTAGCTAGATTAGTAGTGAAGCCGAAATTTCAACATATAACATGGAAGAACTGCTAGAACTTAGTACAGCATTTCATTAATTTGTAGCGAATTAAATTTGGCAATACCCTGCAATGCCAATGCATCGACTGACAATACCAATGCATCAACTGACAATGCCAATGCGTCCCTTTGGATTAAAAACGCTACGATTTTACGCAAAGCTGTACTTAGTACAGCATTTCATTAATTCGTAACGAATTAAATTTAGCAATGCCAACGCATCGGCTGACAATGCCAATGCATCGGCTGACAATGCTAATGTGTCTCCTTGCATTAAAAACGCTACGATTTTACGCAAAGCTGTACTTAGAAGTCACCTTTGAAAATGAGGGTGATACCAAAGTAACTCTGCAAAACTTCCTCTTAAAAAACCTGGATAACCTGCCAGCAACTTCAACTTCAGTAGCTATTGGCAATATAGAGTTTAATGGGCAAACAAGCATCACCGACAGCTTTGATGTGATTAATGCTAACTCTACTCAAACTAGCATTTTCAACAAAAACACTGTCACCTTCCTCAATGACTTAAACAATAACATCGCAGGTTTTGATAAATCCAATGATGTGATTAATGGTCAAGGAGGTAATGACATCATTAATGGCAACAGTGGCAATGACCTGTTGCGGGGCGGGTCAGGCGATGATATTCTCATCGGTGGAGAAGGTAATGATACTCTTGTGGGTGGATTCGGCAATGATATTCTTGCTGGTGGTGTAAGTGCTGACTCTTTCCTTTACAACACCGATGCTACTTTTGCCTTGACTGCTATTGGTCAAGATGCGATCGCTGACTTCAACAGTTCCCAAGGTGACAAGATTGTACTGGATAAGACTACCTTTAGTACAATTACCTCTACTGTGGGAACAGGTTTTAGTAACTTGAAGGAATTTCAAGTCACGAATTTAGCAGCGACTAGCACAGCGAAAATTGTCTACGATCCTGTGAGTGGGCAGTTATTTTACAACCAAAATGGCTGTGCGGCTGGTTTTGGCAGTGGTGGTCTATTTGCAACTCTAACTGGTGCGCCAACTCTCACGGCATCAGATTTTCTGTTGCAAGTGTAGTTTGCTCAAAACACGGAATGTCGAGTTTGGAATAGGAAACTCCGAGTTCATACCAATTCTGTATGAAGATACGCTTATGGGGCAAGAAATAAAAAACGAACCGTCAAGAGTGCCAAGTACGCCAAGAAATAAGAAATTAAGAGATTTAGCACAGCTTCACAAAGAAACGGTATCAGAACAGGAAACTTCTAGTTCAGAACAGGAAACTTCTAGTTCAAAACAAGAAACTCCGAGTTCAGAACAGGAAACTTCGAGTTGAGAACAGGAAACTCCGAGTTCAGAACAGGAAACTTCGAGTTGAGAACAGGAAACTCCGAGTTTGGAGCACAAAACTCCGAGTTGAGAACAGGAAACTCCAAGTTCAAAACATGAAACTCCAACTTCAAAACCTGAAACTTCAACTTCAGAAACTTGAAGCTTATTTCTTCACTAAAAACTCTGAGCTATTTAGATGTGGAAATCATAATTAATTACCCGGTCAACAATAGCCAATTAATTCACTATCATTCCACTCCAAAGTATCACCAATTTTTTCGCCGTCGTGGTAGGCGGCGAGTAAGATTTCGCTAGTTTTGCCCCAAGCGATCGCTCCACTACAATCTAAAGCGATCGCTCCCAAATCCCGTTTGTTCTGGTGCGCTTCTCCAAAGGATCGCAGCATGGCTTCCTTCAAAGACATTCCATCAGTGACACGTATTACAATCCGCGGAGCTAAACATTCATCAATGATATCTTCGCCAATGCCAGTACAGCTAACACCAGCATAATTAGTAGCATAATTACCTGCTGGCATCGCAGAATCACTTACTCTGCCAATCCGCTCAAAGCCTTTACCACCTGTAGAAGTGCCAGCAGCTAATTTACCCGATGCATCTAAAACTACCACACCGATGGTTCCGCGTCCGGTATTGCTGGTTTCTATCAGTTCGGGTTCTGCTACTACGCCAGCCATTGCACTTTTAAAATTATCCTGACGTTCTTGTATCCACTCTTGTAACCGCAAATCAGTTAAAGCGTTATAGCTGGGAAGTTGCATTTCCCGCGCCAACTCAGCCGAGCCGAAATCTGATAGCACTCGGTCTGGCGAGTTTTGTAAAAATTGTGCCAACTCAATGGGATTTTTCACCCGTGAAATATTAATTACACCACTAAACCGTCCTAATGCGCCATCCATCAGCGAAGCACTCATGCGGATTTGCCCATCAGATTGTAGTACTGAACCAGTACCAGCATTAAAGCGGGGGTTATCTTCGAGCATTTGGCAACCATGCACCACCGCCTGTGAGGCAGTTGCTCCGCATAATAGTAGAGAATAGACTTCTTCTATTACTGTATGGAGCGATTGGCGCACCGCCTCTAATCCTCCTTTACCGTGGAGAGAACTACCAGCCCCCCCATGAATAATTAATTTAGGTTGCACCTGTAACTCCATTAATCTCTTGCGCTATTTGCGTCTGTGTTGCGGTTAGTTTCATTTTGAGCTTCAGAACGGCGACGACGACAACGTTCTGAGCAGTATTTCACATCGTCCCAACAATCTTGCCACTTTTTACGCCATGTGAAAGGACGTTGACATACCGGACAGATTTTTGTAGGTAGGTCAGATTTAGAACGAACACGTCCCATATAAATGCTGTGTATATAAGAATTTAATTTCTGAGAGAGATGGAAAATAATTATAACCAGTTTGCTAGGAAGGAAGGAAACTTTCGGCGAACAAATGTAATGTCAATCTATCCTTAGACTTGTTTTTGAGCTACTTGTCTAGGAATATAGAACTATGAGCAGAAATACTGACAAAATCAGATGTAGTGTATATGTATTAAATAAGTCTTACAACTATAAACTAGAAAAGTGAGCAAGTTTTGGTGTGGAAAGTGAGTAATAGGAGCTAATAAGCTGTAAGGCGCTTTGGTAATAACCGCACTATTTACGCATACAATACTAGAGACAAAACACCTCAACAAAGGCAACTATGAGAATAAATGCTCAAAGCCTTACTTCTTTTATACCAACTGAAGGCTTGGTATTTATAGATAAACTAGTGCAAAATATGGCATTTTTTCGGATCAAGCGATCGCTATATTGGACTAAAGCTACTCGTTTTTTTCGTACTATAGTGGCATTTGTCGCTATTTTGCTGGTAGTCCTAACCTATGCAACCCCTAAAGCTTTGGCTTCAGACCACCAGGACACAATTTTTCTTGCCAGTAGGCTTACTGCTGCGGATCTCACAGATTTGTTTGTGTTTGAGAGTCCGACAAACCCCAAAAATGTTGTCTTAGTGATGGATTTCGACCCTCTGATCGTTTCTGGTGAAAACAGACCATTCGAGCCAAATGTTCTTTATCAGTTCAAGATTGATAACACTGGCGACAGTATTGAAGATGTCGTACTTCAATTCAATATAAATGGTAAAGGCTCACAGCAAACGGTCACAGTGCGCGGCCCAAGTAGTCCAATCAAAGTAGGAACAACGTCAGCTTTGCTTCCAGTAAGTTGGACGGGGCAACTCAACCAAACATTCTCCGCATCTAACGGCATAAAGTTCTTTGTTGGGACACGCAAAGACCCGTTCTTTTTCGATCTGGAACAGTTCTTCAAAATCATCCCGGATCGTGATTATAATATTCAGCCTAATCCCAATCCTCCCTTCACAGTTCTTACCTTCAGACCACCTGGACAAGCACAAGACACCCTAGCGCCATTCAATGTTCACTCAATTATTGTCGAGCTACCCAGGAAACTGCTTGGTAAAGGCAAGATTGGTGCTTGGATAACAACTAGTGTTAGAACTCCTAGACTCAGAAACGGGAATTTAGCTCAGATTGAGCGGTTAGCAGTTCCAGCCCTGAATGAACTTTTTATGGACTACAAGGATCATAATAATAGTAATCTTCAGACACCAACACAAGACGCTAGCAATCAATCCCAATTTATTCAAACCTTTGTCAAAGCGATCGGAAGACCGAAAGGCATAGCCGATGCAGTGATCTCAGTGGCGATTCCTGATGTGATCCAAGCTGACCTTTCTAAAGCTAGCGGTAGTTATTTTGGTACTCAGTTAGGCAACAACTTTGGTGGTAGAAGACCAAAAGATGACGTAATCGATGTAACAGCATCTGTTGTCTTTGGTAATGCAGTTACAGGGATTACTACAGGACAAATTCCGGCGCTGACTAGCGATAATGTTGGGCCTAATAATGCTAACTTTCTTTCTACCTTCCCTTATTTAGGTAATCCTTTGTAAGGTTTATGCATCTACGAATACTATGGGTGTTAGTGCTGACTAGCCTACTGGTTTTACTAAGACCCTGTGATACAGAAGCGTTAAGTTTAGGCTACACCAATAGTAATTTAGGCGCATATTCCTCTGCTGTGCAACTGCTGACTGTTAATTCTAGGCAGATATTATCAGTTCAGCAGTCCGATTTAGTCTTCCCCGATTATTTACAGCGATCGCATATTATCAGCATCTATGAGGAGAAAGTTGCTCAATCTCCCGATTCCTCAATATTTTTACGTCTGTTAGCCGATCAATATTTGAGGCGCTTTCGAGAAATTGGAGATATAGACGATGTGTTACGAGCAGAACAAGCGGCACGTAGATCCCTGGCACTACAGCCGCTCTATAATGATGTTTCTTCCATGCTCCTAGCATCAGCTTTATTATCTCAACACCAGTTTCGATCAGCTTTAGAAGTATTAAATAATTCATCTGTTGATAATCCCAGTATTATCTCGCTCTTGGCATCGATTCAGATGGAGTTGGGTGATTATGAAGCAACTCATCAACTATTGCAGAGCCTTGCAAAGGAGGAATCGAACTCTGGTCATAACGCAATTGTCGCCCGTTACTTAGAGTTAACTGGCAATTTAGCCTCAGCGCGACAACTGCTAGATGAGGCTATGCAGGAGATGGACTCTTTCTACACGACGAGCGCAGAAACTCGTGCTTGGTTTCATGTGCGGACTGGGGATCTGGCTTTTGCATCTGGGGATTTTGCCCTGTCTGAGCAGCGATATCGGGAGAGCTTTGACCTCTTCCCACGGTATATACCTGCGTTTACAGGACTAGCCCGCCTCTATGCGGCACAGCATCGCTGGCAGGATGCCCTGAATGCAGCCAATCAGGGTATAGAACTAATGCCGTTGGTAGAAACGCTGGGGTATAAAACTGATGCTCAAATAGCGCTGGGAGACCAAAAAGGCGCAACTGAAACTGAAGATTTGATCGGGGTAGTCGCTTACCTGAGCAAGGTTAAAGGAATCTATGATCGCGCTTTGGCGGTCTATTATACTGAACACGGAATCCACTTACCAGAGGCGCTACAGATTGCCCGTAGTGAAGTGGCAGTGCGAGATGATGTATATGCAGAGGATACGTTAGCTTGGGCAGCTGCGGCTAATGGGCAATGGGAAGAAGCGCAAAGGGCAGCACAACGGGCAACTCGCTTTGGAACAGAAGATGCTTTGCTGCAATTTCATGCTGGCATGATTGCGTTTCACTTAGGTAATCGTGAGGAAGCAATAAAGCGATTAACTCAAGCTGTTAGCCTCAATCCTCAATTTCATCACAAGTATGCTGATCAAGCTCGTCAAGTTTTGGCTAACTTAGTACCCTCTGTCTCTTTTCCCACTGCTAACGCTATAGGGAGTTCTTTATGAAAAAGCTGTTACATTACTTGGCTTGGACTACTGCTATCATCGCAATATGTTTATTTTGGATGCTCCCGGCGGATGCCCATCCTTTAGGCAATTTTACCATCAATCACTACGCAGGAGTGCAGGTAGCAACCGATGGTGTGGGGATTGATTATGTTCTAGACATGGCAGAGATTCCTGCTTTTCAGGAAATTAATCACTTAGATACCAATCGCAACCGCAAAGCTGAACCTGTAGAGACGGTTCAATACCCTGACCAAAAATGCCAGGAAGTCAATTCACATCTGGAACTGTTGATCGATAAACAGCCTTTAGCACTGTCTTTGATCAAATCAACAGTCGAATTTCCTCCAGGTGTAGGAGGATTATCTACGCTGCGGCTGAGTTGTAACTTTCAAGGGCCAACGAAGTTAGTAGGCGCGAATCAGTTAATATTTGAAGATCAGTTTTATCCACAGCGCTTGGGCTGGCGTGAAATTACTGTTGCGGCAAATGGCGTTCCCATTGAAGGTGATTTCACCTCTTTGAGTATCACCAACCGCTTGAGAGATTACCCCAGTGAGTTACTTAGCAGTCCTCTCGACCAGCGTCGGATTGACTTTAAACTCAATCCGTCTCTGACATTGAGTGAACAAGCGCCTCCACCGTTTGTTAAATCATCCAGCCGTTTAGATAATGCTTTGACGGGAAGAAGCAACGATGTCTTCACTAGCCTAATTACCCAGGAAAATCATAATTTCCTGACTATCCTAATAGCTCTAGCGATCGCCTTTTTATGGGGTGGTTTACACGCCCTGTCTCCTGGTCATGGGAAAACGATAGTGGGTGCTTATTTGGTTGGTTCCCGCAGTAATGCCCAACACGCCCTATTCCTGGGGTTGATTATGACGATTACCCATACTGCTGGAATATTTGCTCTGGGTCTAGTCACTCTTGGCACATCCCAGTTTATTTTAACAGAGCAATTGTATCCTTGGTTAAGCGTACTCTCTGGTGTGCTGGTAACTGTAATTGGTCTGAATTTGTTTATCAGTCGATTGCAAGGGACTCAGGTTTCTCATTCACATGACCATGTACATAGTCATCAACACAGCCACGACTTGCATCATCACCATCACCATCACCATGAGCATTCGCATCTACCGCCTCACGATGATGTAAGTTCCATGAAGTGGTCTAGCCTATTAGCGCTAGGAATTTCCGGCGGCTTGTTACCTTGTCCTTCAGCCTTAGTAGTGTTGCTGAGTGCGATCGCAATGGGACGAGTAGGCTTTGGATTAGCGCTGGTATCTGCTTTTAGCTTAGGTCTAGCAGCAGTACTAACTGGAATCGGCTTAATGCTAGTCTACGCCAAGGATCGGTTTGAGCATTTACCATTGCAGATACCCAGGATAAAAATGTTACCTGTGGCAAGCGCTTTATGTATCACCCTAATTGGCTTAGGCATTACTTCACAGGCTTTACTCGCTCATCCCTGGAACTAGATGAAAGTGCAATCATAACAAAGCACTCAGTTTTGTCAAATAACCCTGAACAACTAGATGTCAGAAAATCTTATTTCGAGGAAAATATGAAACGATTTATCTTCATCTCTTTAATAACTGCTTTGTGCATAATCGGCTACTTTGAAATTAGCTTATCACAGGCTGAAAAACTTTTTTGGCTTAATTTGAGTCTTTGAAAGCCTGCTCACGAAATCATTTTACACTTCGCACTCGGAATTTTTGCTGATTATTAGTACATTCGTAGGGGCGTATTGCAATATGCCCCTACGATGGGATATTTTTTCGATTTAAGTTCTGCAAAATGGATGGTTCGCGTTTCTCGCCATACCATAAAGCCGTACAGTTCAGTTAAGCATTTTTTGCTTCTCTTCCTTCTCTGCGAGACGCTACGTGAATGCGTTCTTAGCGGTTCGTTAAAAAAATTCACTTTGGTAAAGAGTTAAGCTTAACTGAACCGTATTGTACTATAAAGAGGGCGATTTAATGCCTAATTCAAAGGGTTATAGTCTGAGAGTAGATGATCTAAAAGCTTACCTTCGTAATGATTTAAATATGAAGCAGATGTTCCTAACTCCTGTAATTTCTGGTAAATAAAATCACGTTCAAATGTTTCGATACGTTCTTCTAAGTTTCCATAAAGTTCCTGAAAGGTGAACTCAGTTGCTAAAGCTAAGGCAATTTGTTCTCGATTTTTGCCAATTGACCGACTGTTAAATTGATAATCACCTTGAGAATTCTGGGTTAGTAGCCCAAGGGCGATCGCTAACAGCAGGGTTTGATAAGCTAGTTTTAATTCCCTACCAGAACCAATTTCTTCTGGGATTAAATCACGAATGTTTTCGTCTGGCTCGATTTGTTCGCTCTGAGTCCGTTCGTAGCAATCTCGATAATACTCAATTTGACTGAGGAAATAAGCCGGAAAACCCAACGAACGAGTCAAAATACACAATCGCTGCTCATCTTCAGCTACCAAGGCGGTTAAACTACGACTAAAGCGACTATAAAATGCAAAAATTTGTTCTTTATCTTTTGCTCCCACCCAGAGGGTAATCTCCCGTTGAGAGGTTGGGTTTAAGTTAGTGTCAATATCTTGAATTCGCAGCAACAAATTAGCGCTATCATAAAGTTGATTCAAACGCAAATTAGCTGTATTAGCGGTCATTAAATCTGACTGCTTTAATACTTCGCCAATAGACAAATTACCCAATTGCTCGAACTGCTGCCGAGCAAAGGGCATAAGTTGGTTCTGAAATTCTTCAGCAGAAATTTTCCACGACTGAGAACGGCTAACCTGTTCTTGAGTAAACTTTTCAGTTGGTAATATAGAAAGGAAACTTTGGTAATAAGTATCAATATCCGCATCAGTTAGAACTGTAAGCCGAATTTCAGAAAACTTTGTGGTCGCTCGATCGCGTTGAGCAACCAAATTATTGTATATTTCAGAGAAATCGGACAGAGTTTGACGTAAGGTTTCAGTTCTTTGTTTAGCTGTTTTAATCAAATAATTTAACGCCTCGACACGGAGATTTTGGGCGTATAAATCGTACTCTAACTTTAATTGTTCATTATAACTGCGACGCAATTCGACGGCGGTTGCTTTAATAGTGCTTTCTAGGCGTTTAATATGTTTCTGAACCTTCTGAATGCGATCGCGAATATTAGTGCTGTACTTCAGCCAAACTATACCCAAATAAGTCAAAATTGTTACCGCAGTCCAAAGCAGATAAGTAACTAAGTTAGCCCAAAACTTTTGCAAAAATAGCCATAGTGTTGATTGGCTGAAAATTCCGGTCAGAATCAGCAAGGCTAATAAAGCACCAGTAACCAAGGTAGGATAAACGATTAGATACTGCGATCGAAAACGGTTTTCTTCTGTTAGTAGTTCATTTAAACTATCTGTGGCTTTTTCGAGTTGATTTTCAATGGCCGTTAAGTGGTTCTGAGCTACAATGATCGCAGCTTCGGCTTGTTCACGAGCGCGAGCAATCGCCATAAAGCGGATTTGTCGAGCTTGTTCGATTTCGGCATTTAATGCTTGACGATAGTCAGCAACTGCGGTTTCTAGCTGTTTCTGAGTTGTTTGTAACTCTTGCAGTTGTTCTTCAGATTTTCTTTCAACTAAACCATCTTGTAATTGTTGCTGCCGTAATTTTAAGGATAGAACTTGGTTAAGCAGCTTTTGAGTGGCTTCTCGATCAATTGTTACCTGCAATCTTGAGTCGAGAAATGCTTCAGCCGCACGCAGTTCTGTAACCAGATTCTGGGATTGCTCACCAATGGCATCTGTTTGCAGTTCCAAATACAAAAAGGTCAATATGTTTAATAGCCTAACTCCTTCATGTAAGCCTCTAGGTGTAGCATCAACATAGTGATTGATGCTGCGATCTAAGAAGTCGGTTAAGTTTCCTTGTAGTTGTTTGCAACACTTTTCCAATGTGCGCTTATACGCAAGCAACTCTTTATTTTCAAATTGCCGATAAGCACGTTGCAATTCTATGCCATATTCTTGCGCCATCCCAGGATGGATGTCGATACGCGGATTAAAATCTTGCCAAACTGGTTTACCGTTGTCTCGTTCTAATTGCAGAAAAGCATTACTGAAATCTTCGCTGAGGACAAATTCTTTGGCATCTAACAGGCATTTACGGCTTGCTTCGGGAGTGAATTCTGCCTTTGGTAAAAACTGCTCCATAATAATATCGGCAGCTAAGGCAGCACTCAAACGATTAATAGTTGTTTCTCCAGCGAAAAACAATTCTCCATAACCAAATGAACTGTAAGCGGGTATTTTCCCCCGTACTTTTTGGGTGCCAATCAATAAGCCATTGGTTTCCGGTTCCACGGTGAGAAAACCTGCCAAAGCATCAGCATAACTAGGTAAATTATCCCTTAGTCCGCCAATTCGCCCGTCCATTAGCCAGCAGTTATCAAAAGGCGGTACTTTTTGAGTACCTTTAATCACAACTCCACTGGTCATTTTGTAATCTAACTCTTTCAGGAAGGCGTAAGCAGCACCGTAATCAGCAGTTGTGACTTGGGAAAATAACCCTGGCAGTAACAACAAAGCTTCTAAGCTGTAAGGAATATCGGCAAAGTAGTTAGAAAATAGCCAACGAATCAAGCGTACTATGTCAAAAACTACTCCCTTAGCAAATTGATTGCTGACTGAGAGCATGAGATATACTTGATGGCTGCTGCTGATTTCCACTCCTTGGCGTTTCGCTGCTATCGCTTCTTTTGATTGACTAGCCGTTTTCAATAATTCAATCAGTGCAGTTTGGATCTCGCCAGTCGCTTCGCTGAACTGGGTACGAATTTTGGAGACATAAGCTTGTTTACTATGAGTTTGAGCCAGAGCAAAACTCGTGTCAGCAAACTGATCTAACTCGCCACTAAAGCCAAAAGCTTGACCATCCCAAGTTAAGGTATAAGTTTGAATTAAGCAGCTTTCGGCGGCTGGAAATTCTTGCAGTTGCCGTTTAATGGCTGCACAAAAAGCGGCACTGTGAGGATCGAGTGCAAGTAAAATAGTTGGTTTTGGCATGGGGACACTCTCAGAGTGCAAACTATGGGGCTAAATAATCACATCTAAATCTTCCAGGTAAGCTTCAATTTCCTGGATTTCCATTTCTACCTGTTCTTGAATTTGGGGATCAACCTTGCCTCCCTTTAAAACCTGATTGAGGTGATTGATGTAATTTTGCAAAGTGAATTTGGTTTTGTTTTGGTCTTCGTGAGTAATACGCTCAACTTTGTCAGCAATTTCCTTGACTAGAGGCAAGTTACTTTTGAAAGTTTTAAATGCTGACTTGCGATCGCTTCCCAAAGGCAAAACCCCGCCCTCTAATTTTTTCGCTTGTTGTGTAGAAACGAAATATTTCCTACCCTCATTAACAACCAATTTATATGGATCGGGTGCTAAAGCTAAAGCAAACCAACGCAACGCCCCACCGTCGTCTTCTGGAGGAATTAAATTGGCTAAGTTTGCCCAATTGCGATGCAGGTGCTTAAAGACTTTATTCGGATCTAGGTAAGCTGACTCCATATCCCTCATTCCGTTGAATGCAAATAAGGGAACACCAATTTCGACTCGAAATAGCATCACCTTATGGGGTTCACCTGTTGGTACGAAAGAAGGATGATTATTTCCTTTAGGCAAACGACTAGAAAGAGGCGGATCGCTAAAAATTGTGTTGTTGCTCTCTACTCCGTAGTAATAAAATTCTGTGATTACGTGCTGCTGTTGAACGGGAATTTCCGTTTCTTCATACTGCCAAAGAGGAACTGCAAGTTTGCCAAGTTGTTGCAAATCTTGCCCTGCATCTTCGGGATTACTATCTGCTAAAACCTGCTCAACAGTCATACTGGTTAGCGGATAGTAAGCTTCATTGACAAATTTTAGGATTTCGTTCTTGACATCTTCAGCTTTTTTCTCAGACCAATTCGTTAAAGTTTGAGACTGTTCTCGATACCAACGGATAAAATCTTCGCCAGTAACTTTAGGGCGTTTTGATTGCAGATTGATGCGCCCAATGGTATGAATAAAAGGATTATCGTTACTTCCTTGACGGTTAACCTCGTGATAACTCTGTTCTAAATCTCGATAAACTTTATCTAAGTTGCTATGTAAACGCTGACACTTTTCTTGGATTTGCTCTATCTTAGCCCGTAGTACACCATAGAGTTCAGCCGCTTTATCACAACGTTTCCAATGTAAATAAGTCTTCCACTTCTGGTCAGCCCTTTCTTTGTATCTCTGGCAAGCTGCTTGAATATTGTTTTTATTTGGGAACCAAGTTTCTGCGGCTTCTTTAATTTTTTCTTCTTGTGATTCTAATTTCAAAGCATTGAAACTGGATTGTGCCTCTTGTGATTTGCGCTGCACGCTTTGCTGTAATTCGTCTAATTTTTGGGAAAGGCTACTCAAAAATTCCAAAATATAAGCTAGTCCATTGGGACGATTCAGACTGCGCTCCCAGAAAGTTGCGATCGCAGCAGTTGTAGTTTGTTGTAAGCGATGAAAATTCGATCCCAATTCTTGAGCCGTTCGTTGTTCAAATTGATCTAACTGCCGTTTATAGAGTTCTTTAATGGTTGGTAAAGCAGTGCGATCGTGACGGATTTCGCCAATTCTAAATTCGGGTTTCATTTGTCCGCCGCGATCGCTTTCAGTCAACGCATTCAAGACAGTAGTAGCGTCTGCTAACTTGCAATCTTCTAAAAACCGGGCGATGTCGCTTTCTAAATCGATTGCTGGGGTAGATGCCATTAACTCATTCTTCAGCAAGCTTTGAGCATCCTCTAATTTCATCCGCTCGTATTGCTGTACTGGCAGAGTCAAGGTGGCAAAGCCAAAACTACAGTAATTTATATTGCGCCCTCGAACTTTTTCACCATTTGCCAGATAAGCGCGAATGTTATCAGCAACGTTAGCGGCGTCTAGACCGATTTGAGAACCAATTTGGATATATAAGCCATCTGCAACTAAATTTTGCAAATCGTCTGGACGACCGACTACAGTTCCATTTTTGTTAACCCCGTCAATTAAAAATACAGCATCAAAAGGAGGGCGATCGGCTTTGATTTTTCTGATACCATAATCAATCTCAATGCTATTAGATGGTGACAATCCCCAGAAGTTTTCTATTTCCTTGAGAGCGCCATAAGCATTAGACTTCACCAAGTGAGTTTGGGGAATATTGGCAAACACTCTGGGTAAAACAAATACCCCAGTAATATTAGAAAAATTATTCAGATGTTGCCGTGTTAAAAAAGCCGTATCTAAGAATGTGCCACTGCCGGTCCCACCTGCCAAACTGCCAACAATAAAAACTTCGACACCATCCCGACTGGAAACTTGAAAGTTATCTGTAAATGTTTGTTTACTAGTGCGAATTTCGCGTACAGCATTGATTGCTTGAGCAATCAATGCGTCAATATCGCTTACTTTCGCAAATAAGGCGAGCCGTCCCCGGGCCCGAATCTGTCCAGCACCATTGATCAGGGCGTTTGCTGGAATGTCCCTAGGCCACCATTCTGCGATGTGGTCGTTACGTGTTAGTGGTAATGGATTTGCGACAGAAATTGCATAAAGTTCATTAGGTTCTAAAAAAACTTTAGTGCCATCAGGTGATTTTTCTCGTTCTTGGATATTTTCAGTAGTATCAATAGAAATAAAACGAATAACTTCTGGAACTGAGCCGTAAACATCTATAAATCGCTTTTTAAGTTTAAGCACGACTTCATAACCCGTTCCTCCTAGCCCGATAACAACAGTAGGACGAAAAACAACCGTGGGACGCACAACCGTGGGACTTAACATTCACTTTCCTGTGATATTATTCAAAAGTTTGTTTGCCCACTGCTTGGCTCAGAGGGTCTTTGGTGTTCAATCCAGTTAAATCGCAGCTTAACGTTGCCAATCTGGATGATGTCCTCGTCGAAGAGTTCATCTGTATTTATATTTTTAGTATTGACAAAAATTACACCTTTCAAACACTGCAAATCTATATTTTTTTTGCCTGCCCGCCAAACTGTGACTAACTCAGCATCAGAATTTGTAGTCGCAATAGCTGGTATCAAATCACTTAGGCATACTTTACCCTTTTGTAGATGAGTAAGACTAATCTCTTCGTCTTCCGATGATTGTGGGAGTGGTTCGAGCAATACCAACGCTCCTTCTAAACGGTTGCGGTTGCGGAAATCTTCGACTAATTCCAAGGGGGTTTTGCGTTGAATCAAACAAACTACTATCAGGGCAATTAACAACACCAACAGCACTAAGAGTAATGAAATAACTATTTTCCGCCATAGTGGCATCAAAATATACAGATGAACTTCTGCACTGACAGGATTAGCAATTGAGTTATCTGGGGTTATAACTAGGGTAAAGGTGCGATCGCCTGCAAAACTGTTATCAGTAACCTGTAACTGCACAGGAATTTTAGTTTCTCCTGGTTGTAAGGATATGGCTGCTGAAGGTTCTGCCATAGAAACGTTTTTGAAATTACCTTGCAGTTGTGAGCTAGCTGTTCCAGATATATTGCTGCGAACTACCAAAGTTTGAGTTTCAGTGGTTTTGCCTGCTTCTATTGAGCCAAAATCTATCTTTGTAGGTTGTATTTGCAGTTGTGACTTAATGGTTACAGGTAGGTCAATTTTAATTGGTGCAATCGCTTGGTCTGCGCTGATCAACACCAAGCGCAAGTTATTTGCGCCCCCTTTTGCCTCTGGTGGTATCTGTAAACGCACAGGAATGACTGTTGCTTGATTAGCAGCTAAGTCAATGGTGCGATCGGGTGAAATTAAGCGAATACCACTTTGATTAGGGTCTTCCAGTTGCAAACTTACCTTACCATTGACATTACTGATGGTATTAACATTGAAGGGTTCAGTAGTTGTTCCCGGTAATACTGGTGGCAAATTGGCAGTGGGTAAATTAACATCAAGCTTGGGTGTAATCAGCACTGGTCGGATATTTTGAGCCAGTTGATTTAGCTGAACTCCTCCAGGATCTCGCAATACTTGCCCCTTACCACAAAGTGCTGGATTACTAGCAAAGTCATTTAGTTGCTTTTCATGTTCTTTTAATCCTAAAGACACAAAAAATATATAGGGCTTGCATTGTTGCTCACGTAAAAATTGGGTATTACTAGGAATATAAACAGGATTAGGAATACCACGCACATCTTCTAATCCATCTGTCATAAATACGATACTAACAGTACGACCAAGAGCGTTAGCACGTTTATTTAACAGGGCAGAATGTTCCAAAGCTTTTTGTACAGCCTTACCTGTATGAGTACGCACACCCTCAGCTTGAAGTGAGCTAATTATTTGCTTGAGTTTACCTCTGTCTGGATTAGTGTTAATAGCGATATCATTGGCATTTAGGGTGACATCTTTATCAAAACTATAAATAGTAACTGTATCGCCTAATCTGGCTGTGTTAACAAATTCGGTAATAGAATTTTTTACTGAGTCAAAAATGTTTTTTGTTCCACCAGCACCACGCATGGAAGCAGAAGTATCTACGACTAAAATCCAGTCAATTCCCCCTTTAGGAGTAGTCTGAGCAGATGCACTATATAAGTTAGGAATTGATATTAGAGCCAAAACAATAATGCTTCGGATTGAACTAAATCTTAACCAATGCTTGAAGTATCTAAAATTCATTGATAGATTTCTCCAGACATATACATTTTATTTTGGTCTTCTTCAATACTGTATATTAAAAGTCTATATTTAATTTTATTGATACTTATAAATATATTTTGATAGTATTTATGTATTTTTATATATAGGAAATTAATAATTCCTGAACTGGCATTTATAATTTGATATAATGATTCCATATTGTTCATTAATAAATGTATGATCAATCGAATATTTAGCTTTTAAAAAATATAATAATTAGATAAGATTGTAAAAACATATTTAAATATAATTAATTTGGTTATTGTCAAGATAAGAACAACATTGTAATAAGTGACAAAGCGTTAATAAAAATTGGTAATTATTTCTGCTTGCATCACATTTCTAGATGGGCTTTATATAAAAAATTGACAAATTTAAACTGGCTAATTACTTTTTCATAAATTAAAAACCTGGAATAGTGTTAATCAGCGTTTTATCAAGTTATATGTTAACTAGTATTTTAAAAAATGTCACGTTTTTTTGAGACATTCAAGTTATTAAAAGCTATCAGTTTAACTCTTGATGGAGTCAGTAAATATATACAAAATAGTTGAGATAATTGCCAAAATAATTTTATATTTCCGTTTAATTAACCTTGACAGTGACAAGATAAATTGTTAACGCTTGTAGTTATAGCAGTTGTCAAATAATTACCACAGTCAAGCAATACATCAGTACTATTATAACCTGCGGAAATGTTAGTGTATCTGCGTTTAAATTTCAACTAAATACAGCATTTCATTAATTCGTAGCGAATTCTTTGCGTGCCTCTGCGCTTACCTCTGTACCCTTTTGCGTTTAAACTTTAACCCTCAATTCACACGAATTTACACAAAGCTGTACTAAGAATCATGATCAATTAAGGTCAACAACAAGCGGCTAACTACCCGATTATCTGGTAATTGATAGAAATTCAATTCTCCTCCTAGTTTCTGGATAAGGTTTTGGCAGATTAGCAGATGTAAACCTGGCGGTTGTTCGAGGTTGGAGGGAGCAAGCACATCTTTGGGTCTATTATCATGTAACTCTGTGAGTAGCTGTGGTTCGATCGCACCGTTGTATGTAATCGACAGTTCTAGCGATGTCTGATTTTCAGTCGCTTCACTTGCAGAAGAATATTTTACATTTGAGGGTTTTGACGGATCTAAACGACGACACCAAATATCAATTCTGCCGCCGCTTTGAGAACGGTTGCAGGCATTAACCAATAGTTCATGGATTACTAACTCAATTTTGACAATATCACCAGCGATCGCCATTGCAGATTGAGCGCTGGAGATAGGAACACCTCTGGCGAGTGAAGAATTTTTTGGCGATTGTTCCTCAATTTGTTGCCCCAAACCATGTACACCAATCCACAGCTTTTGGTGTTTAAGGAAATTTTCAATACGTTCGAGCGATCGCTTTAGTAAACTGGCTATGGGCATAGTTTCCCAACTTATATTTAGCTGCCATTGCTCAAGTTTTAGCATTCCACTCATGGAGGCGGTTGTATGATCTAATTGCCGCAGCAATAGCTCGTAGCGCATCTGAGTTAGTTCATTAGCAGGAATACCCAAATCATGTATTTGTCTAAGAGATAGCGCCGTTATTCTTTGAATTTCTTCTAAGCGGCGATGTTTGTACCAGTTGAGTTGTCGTAATTCTTCTGTTGTGGATTCTAAAAGTTGGGTAATTTGCTTTTCACGACGCCACCAGGCTAATTGAGAAATCAAAGTTGCGGTCGCACTGAGGTTTTGTTCTGACCAGCGACGCTCTTGATAGTCTGCTAACAATACCACACCTGTAATTTCATAATCAGCATTAGTACGTAATGCCATCACCAAAATTTGACCTTTATTGGGAGTATTCAACCATTTTCGAGTTTTCGGGGGTAAATCATCTACGTTCAAAGTCAGGTAACTGTCTGTGGCAAGTGCCCACTGAATTAGTGCCTCAGCCTGGATAGAAATAGATGCGTCTGAAAAAAGCCCAAATAGGCTATTATCAACCACTCCAGTGATAATTTCTGCCCAATTTTCACCAGGCGACCAGGATAGCAGTACCGCTAAGGGACAACCCAGAATCGATGCTATTTGTTCGAGTGCTGTACGTTCTAAATATTTTTTCCCTACCTCGATTTTGCTATTTTGGGATTGTGTCAAGATGCGTAGGCATTGCTCAAATGCCTGGGAAGTTTTTTGCTGCTGGGTAGTGCGGTTATGTAATTGCCACTGGCGAATAATTACACCAATCTGTTGACTAACTGCCCAGAGTAATTCTTTTTCTAGAGTTGTCCAACAACGATGGGTTTCGTGAGTGATGACCAGAAGCGTTGCTGGTATATGCTCGTGAGTGCATTTAGAAATAAGTAGTGATCGCACTCCACTTTCTAATAACAAGGGACGCCAATTAAAAAAGCGTAAATCTTCATCTAAGTTCTCAATTTCCACTGCATGAGTTGAACGTTGCAAAAGCTGCTCATCTAATTCTTTGAGAGTATTAAGGGCAAATGTCAACGGTCGGCGATTATAGGGCTGATTTTGGTAAATAAATTGATAGTTATTCTGTTCAGGATCGTACTGCAACAGCAAAAATCGCGTAGCAATTAATCGAGCTAAAACTCTTTTAGCACAGCTGTCTAAAGTTTCCTGAAGGTTGTGTTCGCTATAGATACCTTGAGCAACTTGACTAGTCAGTTGGGCATCCTCCTGAATCTGTTTGATAATGCTTTCCATGCTTTCGGTAGTTGCAACCAGGGAAATTAAACCAGCAGCACCTTGGACAAAATTTTTGTCTGCCTCTGTCCAGATTCGAGGTTCATTGCTTTCTACCGCCAAAAAACCAAGCAAGTTCTTTTGCCAGATAATCGGCGCTGCTAAGAGCGATCGCACCTTCAGCCGTTGCAGCAATTTTGCGGTAAAATGACTCTTTAAAGAAGTGCGTGCATCACCAATCAAGACAATTTGATTAACTGTCAAAGCATAATAAAAGTCACTCAACTCCTGTACTGTTATTCCCGCCGCTTGCTGAGTGCTAAAATTGCGATCGATTTTGACTAGCTGATTGCTCATCCGACACCAAAAATAGCGCCCTTCCCGCTCAAACCAGTAAACATTTGTCCGGTTGGGAGAGACAAATTTATGAGTTGCTTGCACTGCTGCTTCTAGTCTTTGATTAAGGTTACTAAGGGTGCCTAAATTTTCTAGCAATTCTAATAATGGTTCGTCGGTTCGCTTGGTTTGCTTTTGCTGCTTATCTATCTCATTTTGATAAAGCACTGCCCCCAGTTCGCCTAATACCATCATTAAACGTGCTTTGGCTTCCCCTGTCACTAGGTAGCCCCAGCGTTCTGAACCCAGTAACAGCACACCTAAACAACGGTCTTTATAACGAATTGGTAAAATAATCGTTCCTTGAATGTGGAATTTTTCAGCAATTTTTCGCCATTCGGCGGCGCGGATTTCAGTTTGCAAATCAGCTATACCCAAGGGATGCTGTTCAATCACCACTTGCTCTAATAAATCCCCAGGACTGAGAACAACCCTTTGGCGTAAAAAGCTCGTGTCACGATCGGGTGTGATGCCCCCTTTGCCGAATAATATGTGATTTAGGCGATCATAAAGAGCAATCCAAATCAGTTTGTAGTCAAACTGTTCTTTAAGATAAGAAATAGTAGTTTCAATCAGAACGTCAACATCATCTTCTTCTCTAAGGCTCTGGAGGACGCGCCCCAATGAGAGGATTTGCTGTTCGGCGGCTATAGGTTTTTGCGGCTGCCCCATCTGATTTATTGGTTAACATAACTTGTAATATATAAGATGCCCAGAAAAGTACCCTGAGTAATATTGCCACGGGTGTTTGCTAAAAGTTTTAGGTAAACAGGTTCGTTGAAGTTAGATTATGGAGTGCTAGTAAATGGGTGAAACTTCCTCCAATGCTCAAGAGGAGCAAAGACAAATCTCAGAGGAAAAGCGACAGTCTGCTGAAGATAAAAGGCTTTTACAAGAGAACGAGCGAGAGTCTGCTGAAGATAGAAGGTTCTCACAAGAGAACGAGCGAGAGTCTGCTGAAGAAATGCGGGAGATTGCTGAAGAAATAAGAAATTCTGCCGAAGAAATGCGGCAGATTGCTGAAAAAGTACGACTAGGTAAAGAAGAACTCCAACAGGCTAAAGAGGAAGCACACCAAGCTAGAGAGGAACTTCAACAAGCTAAAGAGGAACTCCGACAAGCTAAACAAGAAGCGCGGCGTCTACCGAATTCGGATAGTGTTAAGGATTGAAATGGATATTTATCAACTTGCCATTCGTCCACTTTTGTTCAATCTGGCAAAAACCGATCCAGAGTGGTTGCACCAGCAGACGATTCGCAGTTTTAGCTGGCTATCGCAAACCCCTGCTAGTTGGGCAAACCAACGCTTACAAAAATCTTTATGTCTGTACGATTCACGCTTAGAACAAAATTTGTTTGGGCTAAACTTCCCAAATCCTGTAGGGTTAGCAGCTGGCTTCGACAAGGATGGAGTAGCTGCTAACATTTGGTCTAACCTGGGTTTTGGTTTTGCGGAATTAGGAACTGTAACTTTTCATGCACAGCCAGGAAATCCGCTTCCCCGCTTGTTTCGCTTGCCGTTGGATAAAGGTGCTCTTAATCGGATGGGCTTTAATAATAGCGGTGCAGCAGCAATGGCGGCACGTTTGGCACAAGAAAAACAGAAGTTAACCCAGTCAATACCCATAGGGATAAATTTGGGTAAATCTAAGGTAACTCCTCTAGAAGCAGCCGCACAGGATTATCTCGATAGTTTTCGCTTACTCAAGGATTTGGGAGACTATTTTGTTGTTAATGTCTCTTCTCCTAATACACCTGGGTTGCGATCGCTCCAAGATGCTTCTATGCTCAGTGCCATCTTGAATTTCTTACAACAAGAAAATATCTCACAAAAACCTATTTTTGTCAAGATAGCGCCAGATTTGGATTGGGTTGCGATCGCTAACATTATTTCTTTGGCTAAAACCTACCAACTCGCAGGAATTATCGCTACTAATACCACCATCCGCCGTGATGGACTCAAAACCCAGGTGATTGACCAAACAGGCAAATCACCCCAGGATGAAGCTGGCGGAATTAGCGGTGAACCATTGCGCGATCGCTCCACTGAGGTAATTCGTTTTATTTGGCAGCAAACCCAAGGACAAATCCTGATTATTGGCGTTGGTGGCATCTTTTCTGCTGAAGATGCTTGGGAGAAAATTACTGCTGGTGCTAGTTTGATCCAGATTTATACAGGCTGGATTTACGAAGGCCCACTGATGGTACGCCAGATTTTAGCAGGTTTGCTTTTCAAGCTAGAACAAAGCGGCTTAAATTCCATCAACGAAGCTGTGGGTTTAGAATTCAAAAATCAAAAGTAATTAATACTCTTGAATTTTGAATTATTTAACCTTCTTCCTCCACTGGGAAAAACTCCTTCATTTTTTCTGAGTATGACCAGGCAATACCATCAGGGTCTTTACTGCGACTCCACTCAGGAAACTCTGGATCGTTTCGCCGTTTATAAACCGTGCTGGAATAGACATTTAGCCGTTTGGCAAGTTCAGATTGAATCAGAGAACCAAAAACTAGCTGTTTGTCGAGGGATCTTTGAGCTGAATCATGGGTTAGCTGTGGTGGTGATTCGGTTTCTGGTTCTTCCTCCTGTAGGGTTGATAGTGGTGCTAAAAGCGATCGCGCAGTTTTAGTAACTGGTTGATTAGGAAGTTCTTTAACAGGCTCACTACTATCAAGAATATTGCCGAGAATGCTGGCAGTTATAAAGTAATAAGACTGCCCCGCTTCTTCGGAGTTCACTATACTAGCGCCAAATTCCGAGGCTTTACTATCCAAGTAGCGTTTCGCCGTTGTTCCAGGAAAATTGCCCCTCATTGCCAAGTCCATTGGCGTAAGTCTGCCTTGATTTTCCCGAACCAACTGATGAAAAATTGGGTTAACTCGATGAGTCCACTGTTGCCATTGATATTCCTGCCAAAGCTTGAAGCCAATTACCAGAACAATTAGCGCTAGTAAAAATCTCCAAGTGGTAACTAGGAAAATAATCAAGAACGAGATGGGCAAAAGTAGAACGAGAAAAGCCTTGCCGTTATCTTCTATGGGTTTCTCACTCATGCCGATTTTTGCCAAGTGAATTTTGGGAAATCATATTATATATCTTGGCAAAAATTGTGACACTTTTTTGTATCTTTTGGCAAATTCGCCGGCAAAAGCTTTATTTATTAGGTGTTATAGCTTATTGAACTGGAACTTATCCAAAATTAGTCTGCGATCGCACAAAAGTTTTTATTAACGAAAATAAAAGGTTTTTTGACTCAACCAAAAACTTTATAAATTAGCTTCCCAGCCCCTTGACAACTAATATTACATATACTACATTAATAATACAAGTCAATTTTACTTGATATGTGGTGGGTAGCTTAGTGGTTAGAGCGCCTAAACATCCTTGTTCTATTCCTTGCCTGAAAAGGCCGACGAATTGAGGGTTATCGCCTGCCAAGCGGGAGGTCGCGGGTTCGATTCCTGCTCCACTACACCAATTAATTTTAGATTTTAAATTCAATCCAAAATCTAAAATCCAAAATTTTTATGTGGCGGGTAGCTCAGAGGTAGAGCGCTAAACATCCTTGTTCATTCCTTGCCTGAAAAGGCCGACGAATTAGGGTTATCGAATTGGGTTCGAGAGGTCGCAGGTTCAAATCCCGCTCCGCCACCTTTCATTTTTGCCCGCAAGGGCCGGGAGATGAAAACATGAATTACAATTTTTTCACTAAAAAGAAAACAACTACACCACAAAATCAGCCTATCCCCGGACGAGAAGCAGAAATGATTCAAGGACGTTCCGGCGGCTGGATGTTTGATGCTGGCATTTGGAAAATGCTGCGCCGTTGTTTATTGGTTGGCACAGCAAAAAGCACTTACTACGCTGGAAAACAGAAATTAACTGAGGATTTTGTAGCAGTTGTCAGACAAGCTGTTGCTGAAAATCCTGGCCGTGTAGCGGAAGAAATTTTGTATGCTAGCGATGGACGCGCCATCAATAACAGTGCGCCTATCTTAGCTTTGGTGCTGCTGTCGATGGGCGAAGCCCCAGAAGCAAAACAGGCTTTTGGTGAAATCTTCCCGCAAGTTGTCCGCACTGGTAGCCACTTCTACGAATGGCTGAACTACACCAAATCTCTACGGGGATTTGGCAAAGTAGTACGGGAAGCTGGTAAAACTTGGCTCTCACGGGAAGATGTTAAGGGTTTAGCTTATCAACTGTTGAAATATCAACAGCGTCAAGGCTTCTCCCACCGAGATGCATTGCGGTTATTCCATGTCAAACCGCCTACAGAAAATCACCGTCAACTATTTGAGTGGGTAGTTAGAGGCTGGGAAGAATTGCCAGCAGACATCCCCTCGGAGGCGTTGGCGCAGATTTGGTGGTATGAGTGGCTCAAGCAAAATCCAACTCAAACCCATGAAGCTATTTCCCAAGGACGCCTAACCCACGAAATGGCTGCACCTGTAGGCAAAATGGATAAGCTTGCTTGGCAACTGCTATTTCAGGAAATGCCAATAGGTGCAATGCTGCGTAACTTAGGTTCTTTAACTGAACTGGGTGTGTTGCGAGCTGATGAAAGCGCAAATTTACTGCAAGTGGAAACAGTTCTTAATCGTAGAGAACATCTGCGTAAAGGTCGCATTCATCCGATTGATGTTTTGAAAGCACTCAAAACATATCAATCTGGTGGAACATTAGGACGCAGTAAGAAAACTTGGAACCCAGTTCCTCGGATTGTGGACATCTTAGAAAAGGCCGTTGAACTGTCTTTTGATGTTGTGCAACCCACAGGTAAAGTGTTTATGCACGCCGTAGACGTTTCTGGTTCTATGGGTAGTTTAGTTGCAGATATGGGACTGACTTGCTGTGAAATTGCCACCACAATGGCACTGGTGACAGCAAAAGCAGAGAAAAACTATATGATTCGTGGTTTTGCTACGGAATTCCGTGAATTAAATATCACTGCCAAAGATAGTTTTAGTTCTGCGGTTCGCAAAGCTAGCAATCAAAACTTCGGTGGAACGGATGCGTCTGTAGCTTATGACTGGATGATTAAGAATAAGTTTAAAGCAGATGTAGTCTGCTTTTGGACTGACTCGGAAAGCTGGGCTGGGTATAAGCATCCAAGTCAAGCGCTGAAGGAGTACCGCAAAAAGGTAAATCCCAACATTAAGGCGGTATATGTCACCTTGACACCTTACCAAATTACTTTGGTAGATCCTGAAGATTCGCTGTCTTGGGATTTGGCAGGGTTCGACCCAGGTACACCTCGGATTATCCAGATGCTGGCTACAGGTGAATTGTAGATATTACTGAAGGGTAAAGAATGAAAAACTTTATCCTTCATACTTCATGGCGGGTTATCCTTGTTCGCAACTTGCCTTTCGGGGCCGAAGAATTTAGGATTATCGGTTACGTCTCCACCATTGTGGGGATTAGCGGGTTCAATCCCCGCACCCGCCTTTGTTTTTTTGCACGATTCCCAAACGAATGGAATTTGCAGCTATACAAACGAAGCCTGCCTTCGCAAGCAAGCTACAGGACGATCACGCAAGCTAATCTTAATAAACAGAGTTATCGCTTTACTAAGATTATGTAGTCTGAAACCCCATTATCTATATTTCTAAGCTTATACATAGTAGTATTCAAACTCACTCAAGAAAATATTAGTTTAATTTCCTAATCTATCTAATTTAAATTCCACAGCAATAGATAAAGCTTTTAGCATCAATTTCTGGCTAGCTTCCAAACATCTTTGCCAATATTCAAATCCCTGTTGACTTTGTTGAAAATTAAATCCCATCTGATCAATTAATGCTATTTCAAATGTGGACTTTCCTAATTCATAAATGCTTTTAGATAGGTTTTTACGCCATTCAACACACTCAAAAATAAGTTGGACAAAAAATAATATACCGGAATTATCTAAAAGACTTGTCTTTAAAATTAATTCTTCTAAAGAATCTAAATTATGCAAACATAATAAATGATAAAATATTTCAAAAACTATAATTTCTTCTGGATAGTTTTCCTGTTTAACAACCAATTCTAAATAATCTATGAGCAAATATAAACGTTCTTCATAGCTTTTTGCTTGATTTAAATCTATCATTTGAATTTGTAATTGTTCACTTTTCACTATTTGTGAGAAATTTATACTCCAAAAAGAAGCAGCTTTTTCGTGAGCTTGCCTCCATTCAAATGTTTGCTTGAGTCTTTTGATTGCCTCTGAACAAATTATAGGATGTAACCAGTATTCTCTATTTTTCCACTCGACTAAAGACCTATCTTGCAAAGATTTAACCACCCTCTCCTGCTGAGATTCTGGCACATCCCACAGCAAACAGAAAAGTCCTTCGATGCTTACAGAAGGAAAAGTTTGATAGCGATAGCATCCCAAACGGTAGAGAAGTCGATACGCATCACGATCAATTTCTTCCAAACGCTCGAATTGACTTATAACTAAATCTTCTAAGCTTTTATCCTTTAATAGTTCACTCTGATTTTCTTGCCAATATTCCTTTAAATTGCTTGAATAATCTTTTTTGATGATCCCGCAGAGGATTTCCATTACTTTGGCATTGCCACCGTAGGCGTTGTGCATTGTACTCAGAGAAGAAGTGTCTGTTTTAATGTAGCGGCTGTTAAAAAACTCCTGCCATACTTCTACAGCCAAACCTTTTAAGCGATAGTCATCAATTTTGACACTAGATTCATGCAAGCGATCGCGGCTAGTAATTAGCGTGACAGATTTCACTCCTTCATCAGCTAAGACTCTCAATAGCTCTACATAAGAGCGATGAGCCTTAATAAATTTACCATTCCCATCTAAGGCAGGTTCAAGATTATCAATCAACACTCCAATTCTTTTACTTGAGTCTCGCAGATGCTGCCTCAATCGTTCTAAACTAATGCTAAACTCCCGCCCTGGCTCTTCGTTAAATTTTCGTCTTAACCATTCCTCAATAATACTGTTAGCTGAACAGATATTTTGGGTTTCCTTTGCCATCCAAAGTTCCAGCACCAAGTCGAACTGCTGGATGTACTCCCAGGCTAGCTTTGTCTTACCAATACCACCTTTTGCATAAATCAGGATTATCTTCACACCTTGCTTAATCACGTTGTTGAGGTGTGTGATCGCTTCCTCACGCCCCACAAAATTATTGTTGATTGCCGTATCTTGAAGTTGCTCTGTTCTAGGTTCATTAGCTGGAATATCAACTATCTTTTTCCAATCTAAACCTAGCCTTTTACAAATTTCTTCAAAATTAAGTCGGTCAACTGCTTTACGGCTAAAAAAGTTATGTACTGTTGACCGAGCTATTCCTAACTCTAAGGCTAAAGCCTTTTTACTCAAAGCATTACAAGATAAAGCTTTGCTTGCTTGTTCTATTCCTTTTAGAGATGCTTTAAGTGATCGCCCAGTCATATTTTAAATATGCAACTTTGAATAATTTTAACTGAGTTAATTAAAAGTCATACGTACTCATACACAAAGTCAGACACTCTGGACTTCTGGCTCAAACACAATCTCAGACACCAGCCCTCGAAGCTAGTTGATGTACTCATTCACAACATTTATGAAATCTACCTACATCAACGGACGATGCTACTATCAAGGCAATAGTGGCGTTCTTCTTCCTGCTGTCACCACAGTTTTAAAAGCAACACAGCCACTAAAGTCTCTAGCCGCCCTTTCCTATTGGCGTAATAAAGTTGGCGATGCAGAAGCAAATCGAATCGCTGCTAACAGCCGTCGCCGAGGAAATGCCTTACACCAGTTGATTAAAGAACACTTGCAAGGTTACTCGTCCAAACCTGACAGTAGCCTGATTCAGCCTTACTGGGATAGCGTTCAATCTGTGCTAAACCAACTTAGCGATGTTCAACTAGTTGAGCAAGTTGTGCCTAACTATCAAGAACTTTACGCCGGGAAAGTTGATTTAGTTGCTCGTTACCAAGGTGTTCCGCATTTAATTGAATGGACTACAGTTGAGGAACCAAAACTGAGAATTGATAAGCTTTATGACAAGCCTTTACAACTAGCTGCTTATGGTGGTGCGATAAATCGGTATTATAGCGATCGCCTCTTTAACTGTAAAATTAACCATGCTCTGATTGTCGTAGCCTTGCCAGGTGAGGAAGCAGAGATTTTTGAATTTGACCGTGCAAGGTTAATTCATGTTTGGCATCAATGGCTTAATCGGCTGAATTTTTTCTTCAGTGCAGTTGCTGCCTAAAAGTGCGATCGCATACCCACCCAAACTAGGCGATGTCTACGACGGGCTACGCCTACGCAAACATCTACCTATTGTGGAATAGACAAAATCCTTCTTTGGCAACATAATGTAATATAAATTAGCAAGAATCGAGCGATCGCTGTTCCTTTTGAATGTAACTGCTATTAATGTGGCAACTTGCTAGATATCAGCCTGGCTTCATGCTAAATTGTCCACCCAAAGACAGTAGATTAAGTTTTGTGTGAATCACTATAAGGTATGAAATAGCTCTGCTTTCCAAAAAGTGAAAAAGGAACAGATTTTTATGACATTTGATTACGATTTGTTTGTCATTGGTGCTGGGCCTGGGGGATTGGCAGCAGCTAAAAAAGCAGCTAGTTACGGTGTACGTGTCGCTGTTGCTGAACAAGAATCCATCGGTGGGACTTGTGTAAATCGCGGCTGTGTTCCGAAAAAACTGATTGTCTACGCAGCTGACTTCGCCCTGCAAAATCAAATAGCCCACAGTTATGGGTGGAGTGACTGTCAAACATACTTTGACTGGACATTATTTATTAAGTCAGTACATCAGCATATTGACAGGATTAATCAGTCGTATTTTCAGCAATTGCAAAAAGCTGGAATTGAGTTAATTTCTCAACATGTCACTTTCATCGATACCCATACTATCAGTATTGATGGACGCAAAGTTACAGCCGACAAAATTTTAATTGCTGTGGGAGGGCAACCCCTCAAGCCCAAAATTCCAGGTATAGAATACGCTATCACATCCCGCGAGATGTTTCAGCTACCCTATCTGCCCAAACGTTTAGCAATTATTGGCGGTGGCTACATTGGCGTAGAATTTTCCAGCATGATGCACGCTTTTGGCTGCGAAGTGACTGTGATTGAAAAAGACGGGATGATTTTATCAGGGTTTGATGATGATATTCGCTCTGCTGTACAACAGGGTTTGATTAAACGCAAAATTAAGTTATTCACCGATAGCACTGTTGGTGAAATCAAATTTTCAGAAGAAGGTTTCTTGTTGACTATTAGTGGTGAGAGTCAAGAAATAATTACAGCAGATACCATCTTAGTTGCCATAGGTTACGTTGCAAATACCAAGAATCTTGGTTTGGAAAATGCCCATGTTGAACTTGGCGAAGATGGTGCAATCAAAGTAGATGAATACAGCCGCACCAGCCAAGAAAACATTTTTGCTGTGGGTGATTGCACCAACCGCGTGCAATTGACTCCAGTAGCAAAGGCAGAAGGTATTGCCTTTGCTGATACAGTTTTTGGCAACAAGGCGCAAAAACTAAATTATGATTATGTACCCACTGCTGTTTTTTGCCGTCCAGAAGCGGCTAGTGTGGGGATGACGGAGGCCAAAGCACGAGAAAAATTTGGTGAATCTGTACAATCCTACTGCACCCAGTTCCAACCACTGTTGTATCAGCTAATTGAACAGGATGAGCCAACAACTATCAAATTAGTGCTAAATACTGATTCTGGTCAAGTTTTGGGTGCTCACATGGTGGGTGAACATGCAGCAGATATCATTCAAAGTCTGGGTGTGGCAATTCGCAAGGGCATTACTAAGGAAGATTTGGATGAAACAATAGGCATTCATCCCACGACAGGAGAAGAATTTTTGTCGTTAAACTAAAATTATATGCACAACTAAGTGAAGAACATACGGGGAGGGAAAGAAGACTTGGGGACAAGAAGAAAGACTTGTTGCAAGTTCTAACTTTTGTCACCTCCTCTCCCCTGCTTATTTATCCAAATTATCCCCCATCCTTGCGTCCTTCTTAAGTAGTTTCTTAGGATGCTTCTGAGCAAGATTTTGTGGGAGCGCCTAAGTCATCTAAAGTATTCATTAATGAGTCATTCTGTAGCATGGGGTATCTGGTTGGAAAATTTAAAACATCGTCAAAAGCTTTAAGATCCTCAAGAGCCTCTGATGCAGACTGATATCGCTGTTTGAAATCCTCTAGCACCATTTTACTGAGAATCTTAGCGAGGGAGTGACTTACCTGGGTGCTTAGTTTACCGTCGTAGGCATCGCTCCATTTTATCTCTCCATCAGCATCTCTAGGTAGCTCACGGGGAGCCATACCAGTCAAGGCTTTAATCCCAACCATGCCGACTGCATAGATATCACTACTATAGTGGGGACGCCCAAAACATTGCTCGCTTGGTGCATAACCCTGAGTACCAATGCCAATGGTAAAGGGGCTTTGCTCCTGATGAGCAAGCTGTTTTGTACTAACTTCTTTGACAGCCCCAAAGTCAATCAAGATTAGTTTACCGTCTGAATGGCGGCGGATAATATTGCTGGGCTTAATATCCCGGTGAATCACATTATTTTTATGGACAAATGTTAATGTTTGCAATAAGTCCCTGACAATTCTGATCACTGCAATTTCCTCAATTGCTCTACCTGATGGCAATTCCTGATTTAAAGGATGACCAATGATTTGCTCTTGTACTAAATAAAATTCTTCATCTTCTTCAAAATACGCCAAAAGTTGCGGAATTTGAGGGTATGTTCCCAATTTTTCGAGTGTTTGTGCCTCTGAGTTAAATAAACGTCTGGCAAGTTGCAAGGCTTCTGGTTTGGTGTTGGCTGGTTTTAGTTGTTTGACAACACATCGCGGATTTCCAGGACGTTGGGTATCTTCGGCAATGTAGGTTTCACTAAATCCACCAGAACCGAGAACTTTAACAATTCTGTAGCGTCTAGCAAGGACTTTTCCTGATAAGGCTAAATCTCGTTGCTGGATTAGGTCTTGCAAGTCATCTTGTTGGCTGATAATTTCTTGGACAATGGCGGAAGTTTTATATTTCTGAAAAATATCTACTAATTGACGTTTTTTGATGCTTTCTCTAACTAATGAGGTTCCTAGATAGGAAAATCCAATCATAGCGATCGCGATCGTTGGTACAGTAGTGGGAAATATTAACCGACCATGAACAAATAACCCATAACTAATTCCTACCCAAGTGCCACAGAGGGCGAGACTATATAGAAATCTATTGATAGCAGGCTTGCGTTTGCTAATCATAAAGGCTGTACTGCCAACTATAATTAGCACAAATAAACCCCGCAACCTTAGACTGGTAATTCCTAGAGCGATCGCTTTACCTTGCATCAAAGTTGCGATTGCATTAGCGTGAATTTCCACGCCCGACATGGGTTTAGTGCTGTTACTTGCAGCAACTGGATAATAATCATTGTGTAACTTCTCTGTTGCACCAATTACCACTATCTTGTCTTTGAAGACCTTTCCCTGCTGCAAATATGTGTTCCAGTTTCCCGGGTCGAGTACATACCAAAAGGGAATTTGCTCAAATGTATCCGCAGGCCCCCAAAAATTAATGTGATCGCCCTTTGGTCGGGGATAATTTACTTGTGCTGCCTTCAATGCTGCTTCATCAAAAGAGGGTAGCTTCTCAATCAAATTATCTTCAGCTAACAATTTAGAAAATTCACTCGCCAATCGATGAACTTTACCATCCGCCTCCAAGGGAAAATTAACTGAGCCAATAAACACAGATCCTGTATGAAACATCTGTTGTGGGTCAATCAGTTGCATAAAAGACCCTTGGTGTGTCTGGGAATTTTCGTAGACGGCTGCTAAGGTAACTTTGCTGCCATATTTTTGCAATACTGCCTGGAGTTGGCGGTCGTCAGTAGCTCCATAACTACTTTGCGTGTCAAAAACTACATCTACTGCTACAGAACGGACACCTGCTTTGATTAACTTTGTTATTACCTGAGCATAAGCAGCCCGTTTATAAGGATAAGATTTCAGTGTTTCTAAGTAGGCATACTGTTTCGGATTTTTTTTATAATACTGTTTGGGAACTGATATTGACTGATCGTCTATTGCTAAAATTACGATGTCTTCTGGAGGCAAAATCGGGCCACGCACTTGAAAAAAGGCAGAAAGCGCCTTATTTTCCATCAATTGAACTAATTCTCCACCAGAAGCACTCATCACTGCTGCACCCATTGCCCAACCGCCAGCCAGAAGATGACCTAAGAGAACCATCCATTTAGACTGACGAGCCGATGCTGTTGACGTTACCTTGGTCGGTTTACTTGAGTGTCTATTGGCAGCAGAGACATAGTTTTTAGTTAAGGTAGATGTAGGTTCTTCTGCCATATCGTGTTACTGATTGATTTAAGTCCAACACTTTTATTTATTCAGACCACGTTTTAGTACAAGCACATTGAAATAAGACTTAAATGACAATTTTATACATTTGTAAAGTATCTTCTATTCATCAACAAACTTTTATTGGCAAACGTAGCCTCCAAGAGATTCCTACTTTGGTCTAAATTATTATTTTTCTGTTAAGTGAGTTACAAGTAGTGATTGTCTCACAGATCATAGCCGAATATACTTTGTCTCTTTAGTTGGTTGCAGCGAGATTTTAGCCTAACCTAACCAACAAGTATGCTCTTAACTGGGGTTTTACCAGAAGCTGTCCCAAGCTTGTCTTCTGTCTTTGGCGCAATATTGGTACTCCCCACAAAGCGTATCCTGATACTGAAAGCTAAACCTATAGATAGGGATCAACTTATATCTTACCCTAAGCCTATGCTATACCTCTTTAGGAGTAAAATTTATTGTTATACAGTTATGAATGCTGTTACTAGTTCAATTTTATTGGTAGATTTTGATCGCAGGGTGGCTCTTGCAGTGCTGGAGGTGAATAAGGTTTAGCACCCAGTATCTTAACTCCAATGTTGCAGGCGTTTTTATGCCTTGAAAGAGGTAGGATAAAAGCTACAGATGAAGAGTTAGTTTATAGATATTAGCAAACAAGGCATTTGAAAATTGCTATAATCTATTGTTCCATCTAAATTCATATATATTATTAGGTGTAAATTTGTATGGGTTCTCCAATGAATCGTCTGTCTATTTTTGTAGATGGAAACAATATGTTCTATGCTCAACAAAAAAATGGTTGGTTTTTTGACCCGAGGCGAGTTTTAGAATACTTTAAACATGAGCAATCAGAAACAACATTAATTAACGCATTCTGGTACACTGGCTTAAAAGACCCACAAGATCAGCGAGGTTTTAGAGATGCTCTAATTAGTTTAGGATATACAGTTAGAACTAAAATTCTTAAAGAATATTATGATGATACTTCTGGTCGTTACTCCCAAAAAGCGAATTTAGATATTGAAATTGTTGTAGATATGTTTAATACAGTAGACCAGTATGACAGAGTGGTATTATTCAGTGGCGATGGAGATTTTGAAAGAGCAATCGAACTATTACGTTCAAAAAATACACATATTACAGTAGTATCTACAGAAGGAATGATAGCTAGAGAACTACGAAATGCTACTGACAGATATATAGATTTAAATGATATCAGAGATCAAATAGAAAAAACAGAAGGTTAGTAGTCTTAGCAATTATTTACAAAGGTAAGAGTAAAAGAAAAATTAAGGTTGAAGATATTTTGATACACAAGTAAAAACTAAACAACAAAGCGCAAATGACAAACAAAACAGACCGAATCATCATTTTTGATACTACATTGCGAGATGGAGAGCAGTGTCCAGGAGCAACTCTGAATATAGACGAAAAGCTAGTTATTGCCAAGCAACTAGCGCGTTTGGGTGTAGATATAATTGAGGCAGGCTTTGCCTTTGCCAGCCCTGGAGATTTTGAAGCAGTCAGCAAGATTGCCAAAATTGTGGGGACAGAAAATGGCCCGGTAATTTGTAGTTTGGCAAGAGCGATCAAAGCAGATATTGAAGCAGCCGCAGAAGCATTAAAACCAGCAGTTAACGCCAGAATTCACACGTTTATTTCGACTTCAGATATACATTTAGAGTATCAGTTGCGAAAGTCACGGGCAGAAGTGCTAGCGATCGCAGAAGAAATGGTAGCTTATGCCAAGTCTTTCATGACAGATGTAGAATTTTCACCGATGGATGCGGCTCGTTCCGATCCAGAATTTCTTTACCAAGTGTTAGAACGAACGATCGCAGCTGGTGCAACAACAGTTAATATTCCCGATACAGTCGGTTACACCACCCCTAGCGAGTTTGGGGCAATTATTAAGGGGATTATCAAAAATGTCCCTAACATCGACCAAGCGATTATTTCCGTTCACGGTCATAATGATTTAGGCTTGGCAGTTGCTAACTTCTTAGAAGCCGTGAAAAATGGCGCGCGCCAACTAGAATGTACCATCAATGGCATTGGCGAACGCGCCGGAAATGCCTCACTAGAAGAATTGGTGATGGCGCTACATGTGCGGCGACAATATTTTAATCCCTATCTTGGAAGACCAGAAGAATCTCAAGAATCCCTGACAAATATCGACACCCGGCAAATTTACAAAACCTCACGCTTAGTTTCTAATTTGACGGGAATGTTAGTACAACCAAATAAAGCGATCGTCGGGGCGAATGCCTTTGCTCATGAGTCTGGGATTCATCAAGATGGTGTGTTAAAAAATAAGCTCACCTACGAAATTATGGATGCCCAATTGATTGGTTTAACAGACAATCAAATAGTTTTGGGCAAACATTCCGGCAGAAATGCTTTCCGCACCCGGTTGAAAGAATTGGGCTTTGAATTGTCAGATACTGATTTAAATAAAGCATTTGTTAGATTCAAAGAAATAGCAGATAAAAAGAAAGAAATTTCTGATTGGGATTTGGAAGCAATCGTTAACGATGAAATCCAACAAGCACCCGATTTGTTCCGGGTGGAATTAGTGCAAGTTTCCTGTGGTAGCAATGCTCGTCCTACAGCTACAGTTACCTTGCGTACTCCAGATGGTGAAGAATTAACCGATGCTGCGATCGGTACTGGGCCTGTGGATGCAGTTTACAAGGCTATCAACCGTGTGGTGAATGTGCCCAACGAGTTGATTGAGTTTTCTGTGCAGTCAGTAACAGCCGGTATTGATGCTATTGGAGAAGTGACGATTCGTTTACGTTATCAATCTAAAGTGTTTTCTGGTCATGCAGCGAACACAGATATTATCGTCGCATCCGCGCAAGCTTATGTAAATGCGCTCAATAGGCTATATTCTGCGTTGCAAAAGCAAGAAAAGCCAGAGGAAGTATCTGCACAGAAAGTCTGAGATGATAATATAAGCACCACACCTTGTTTTTAGCTGATGCTAAAAAACTCCTTCCCGACTTTGGGGAGGAGTTATATCGTGTCCGGTGAAAGACTTATCATTAAGATTGCAGTTCTTGCTGGGGGCTATTAGCTGGGGGAAAGAGGGTTTTCCGATTTCTACATAGATTACAGGATTTATAACTAATCAACCGGACTTGATATTAAGTGTGAGTTCCGAAAATTTGTTGGAAAATGATGCTGACCAGAAAGCGATCGCATTACAGACAACCTAAAACTAGCTAAGTATAAGCGATCGCATCTTGTTCAGCTTTAGGAAGTTGCATCTTACAGTGCGTAACTCTTACTACTCACTCCATATATCAAGAGTTTTAGGATATGAGTGAAATTTCCTCATATCGTAATCGATATTGTCCAAAAAGATAGCGAAGCTGTGTCGGCTATATTCTCCCTCTAGAACTGAGGTCAAGACAATAATAGGAGAATTATCTTCAAAGACGCGAATGTATGCTTTTACAAAGATAAAGATACTGTTTAATTCATTAACATACATATATAGTGGAATCAAGTCATTATAAAATTTTGCTGGCAACGAATAAATAATTTGAGCCATCACACCTACATTTTGCTTTAGTAGAATTAATTTCAGTAAATCCTTTCTTGGGTGATGGCAGACAATACAAAATTCACCTTCTTCCTCTATTGAATACCCTAAAAATTCACAATGATTCTTGTAGTATTCGAGAGCATGGGTAATTGGCATATCTTCTAGCTTTCTTTTTGGTTCCACTATTTTGTGCCTCATTATGAAGTAAGGAATACGACTGTTACCCTCAAAAGTGCATCAGTTTACTAGGTAACTTGCTACTCAATTTCTAGTGTTCCCCAACTATGGCAAGGTCTAACTACTAATTAGATGGAAAATCCCTAATATTCTCTGCAATTAATATTTAATGTAGAGCGATCGCTTACAATACACTCAGATAAGTTTGCTCAGAATTCATCGGTAAAATCCGTAACTTTCGATTTTTAAGGTCTGGTTCTAACCCTAAAACTTCCATTGGTGTTACACCTAAAAGGGGATATGGTACTTCTGTGAGTTCCAAACAATCAAAGGTTCCTTGGCGCTGTGCAATACTAAGTTCAACATCTCGGAAAATCCGCCCCTGCTGTACTCCAGCAGCAGTCTGTACCTGAGCTTCTCCACCTTGGACTAAACCTAGTTGACTAATAACGCTAGCAGGTAAACATAGCAACGTTGCACCCGTATCAACTAAAACATTATCCAGAGTATAAGAGCGAACTTCCCCCGAAGAAATAAAGCCTCGCTGTGCCAAAACTCGATCAATTCGATTCGTGAAAGTAAGGGTAACTATTACTTGCCCCATTTGCTTACCCCGAAGATTTGGCAGTACCAGTTTACCCATTTGAGCAAACTCCTGAAAACAAAATATTTTTGAGAGATGCCTGAAAACACAAAGACGCAAAAGCACTTTCTGCGCCTTTGCGTCTCTGCATGAGATATTCCCTACTTATACCATCTCAGACGAAGCCTGCATCATTTGCTGCGGCTGCGGCTGGAACATGAACAACGAGTACACTACATCTCGGCGAATGTTGACCATCATATCCAAGAAGAGTTCGTAACCCTCACTCTTATACTCAATCAACGGGTCTTTTTGCCCATAACCACGTAATCCTACTGATTCGCGCAAAGCATCCATTTGTTGCAGGTGTTCCCGCCACAGTGTATCAATGCGTTGCAAGATAAAGAAGCGTTCAGCTTGGCGCATAAGTCCGGGTTGAACTTGGTCAATCTGCGCTTCTTTAAGGTCGTAAGCAATTCGCACCTGTTCATGGAGGAAGGCTTTAATCTCGCTGACTGTCATATCCTCTAATTGATTTGGGTGCAAATCCGCTAGCAAATAGACGAATTCTTTAACTTTCTCAACCAACTTTTCTAACTCCCACTCTTCCGAGGGCAAGTCTACGTTGATATAGTAATCAACGATGTCATCCATCGTTTTTTCGGCGTACTTGATTACCTGTTCTTTCAAGTCTTGACCTTCTAACACCCGGCGACGTTCAGCGTAAATAGCACGACGTTGATTATTCATCACTTCGTCATACTCAAACACCTGCTTACGAATGTCGTAGTAATAGGTTTCAACTTTTTTCTGTGCGCCTTCCAAACTGCGGGTGAGCATCCCAGATTCGATGGGCATATCTTCTTCCACTTGGAAAGCATTCATTAATCCAGCAACGCGATCGCCACCAAAAATCCGCAGTAGGTTATCCTCTAAACTGAGGAAAAATCTGGTGGTTCCAGGGTCGCCTTGTCTTCCTGCACGTCCGCGCAACTGGTTGTCAATCCGCCGTGATTCATGGCGTTCTGTACCAATTACGTGCAAACCACCAATTTCTACTACCTCATTGTGTTCGCGGGTAGTAAATTGTTCGTATTCTTGCTTAACGCGGTTGTAAGCTGACCGCAATTTCTGGATTACAGAATCATCAATGGGAGCTTTTTCTGCGGCTATAGCTACCTTGTCTTCTGCTTCCAGTTCCGATAAACTGCGATCGCCATACTCACGCACCGCAATTTCTACTGCATCTTTGAGTAGTTTTTCGGTTTCTTTTGTCAACTGGGTTGGGAAAATTTCTGGCGAAGCCCGCCAAGTTTTGACTTTCTTACCAGGGACAAAGCCTTGACCACCACCGTGTCCTGTAGGCAATCCGGCAGCTCTTTGCACGCCAAAGGCATCTTCATCTTCTGGCATGACGATTCGGGGCATAAAGTATTCCCGCAGCTTCAGACGTGCCATATATTCGGAGTTACCACCCAAGATGATGTCTGTACCTCTACCAGCCATGTTAGTAGCAATGGTAACAGCACCTTTGCGTCCGGCTTGGGCAACAATTTCCGCCTCACGTTCGACGTTTTCTGGCCGGGCGTTGAGTAATTCATGAGGAATCTCTAGCTGCTTCAGTAGCCGACTGAGAAGTTCAGATTTTTCTACACTAGTGGTTCCTACTAATACAGGTCTGCCAAGTTCGTGCATTTCGGCACATTCTCTAGCGATCGCCCCCCACTTGCCTGCTTCTGTCTTAAAGACCATATCAGACAAATCTTGGCGTCTGCGCTCGCGGTTGGTAGGAATTACCGCAACTTCCAATTTGTAAATTTTTTCAAATTCCGGTTCTTCCGTTTTTGCCGTTCCGGTCATTCCACCGAGTTTTGGATACAGCAAGAACAGGTTTTGATAAGTAATTGTCGCTAGAGTTTGAGTTTCTGGCTGAATTTCTACGTGTTCTTTGGCTTCAATCGCCTGGTGTAGTCCATCACTCCAACGCCGTCCGGGTAGTACTCGACCGGTAAATTCATCCACAATTACCACTTCCCCATTGCGGACGATGTAATTTACATCTTTAAGGAAAAGTTCTTTAGCTTTAATTGCATTGAAAATGAAGTGCGCCCAAGGATCTTCTGGGTCAAATAAATCTGTGACTCCCAAAAGATTTTCTGATTCAGCAAACCCTTCATCTGTCAAAAGCACGTTACGAGCTTTTTCATCCACATCATAATGCTCGTCTTTTTTGAGTGTGAATGCGATTTGGGCTGCTTGCAGATACTTTTCTGTAGGTCTTTCTACCTGCCCAGAAATAATTAGCGGTGTCCGCGCCTCATCAATTAAAATCGAGTCTACCTCGTCAATCACGCAATAATTAAACGGCCGTTGCACCACATCTGCCATTGATGTCGCCATGTTATCCCGCAGGTAGTCAAACCCTACCTCACTGTTGGTAACATAAGTAATATCGCAATCATAGTTTTTTTGGCGTTCACTGGGAGTCATAGTTGACTGGATTAGCCCCACACTCAGCCCCAAGAACCGATGCACCTGTCCCATCCATTCAGCATCCCGACGAGCTAGGTAATCGTTCACAGTGACGACGTGTACACCTTTACCAGTAAGGCCATTTAAATAGCTTGGTAAGGTTGCTACAAGCGTTTTACCCTCACCGGTCTTCATTTCGGCAATTTGCCCTACATGCAAAATGATACCGCCAAGGAGTTGAACATCGAAGTGCCGCAAGCCCAAGACTCGCCGTCCTGCTTCCCGGACAACGGCGTAAGCTTCGGGCAATAGGTCATCTAGAGTTTCGCCTTTGGCAAACCGTTGTTTAAATTCGGCGGTTTTACCTTTTAACTCCTCATCAGAAAGAGCCTTAATTTCTTCCTCTAGAAGGTTAATTTCAGTAACAGAAGGTTGGTATTTTTTAAGCTTACGAGCGTTGGGGTCGCCCAACAAAAGTTTTAGCATGGCAGATTATAGAACTGAATCAAGGGGGATGGGAATTAAAGCAGTTATCAGTTATCAGTTATCAGTTACACGGAGCGTTGGTGGCAAGTAGAAATCTCCCACCAACGCATTGCACCATTCGTTGGTGGGGGACTTAGACCCAAGGATAAATAGATCGCTGATAACTGTTCACTGTTCACTGTTAAAGGTTTGGCATTGATTATAAACATATAACCCAACCCAACCTTCTTGGTTGTGGATAGGTGTCAAATGAGAATTAACTCAAAAACAGGAGAAAAACGAGGCAATCAGTTTACTAAATGATTGGTTTTAACTCTTATCTGATTATTTAGTCTTTCTTCATAGTATCATTTTGCCCTCAGATGGGGCCGGAGAGGGAATAGAGTTAGGAGTTATAAATTTTTCAATTAACTCACAACTCCTTACTCTTCACTTCCATTCTGGTGTTAAGCGGCGGAAATTGTAATCGTTAGCGCTTTGATGACAGCTAACACAACTGCCAAGCTGGACGGGACGTGGTAACTTAACTCCTGGATGCAAAGCTTTGAAATAACGCGAGTCATTAAGGCGATATGGCGTTTCTTCGTCGTCTCGCTGGAGACGGGAGAAAGTCAAAAGATATTTCCACACCAAGATGCGTTGCGGATCGACTAAAGGCTTTAGTTGTGCGCCGTAGTGCTGCGAGTCTTCCAGGAGATTTTTCCAAGTTTGGGTGGGTAAAACGGCTGGTGGTAAGCCGATGTGGCATGTAGAGCAATTTTCTAAATACAGTTCTTGTCCTAATTGATACTGTGCCGGCACTACGTCAACAGTGCCAATTTCGGCGGTAGGAGTAGCACTTTGGGCATTAGTTGCTAAGGCTAGAAGCCAACCCATAGCTAGGCTCCAGGTTACAATTACTAGAAGTAAACCGAAAAATTGGCGTTTGAATTGGCGTTCGACGCTTTGCTGTAGCGATTGACGATCGCTCTTTGGCAGGTGATTTTTGCGATCGCGGATTTTGCGCTTAAGAAAAATTGACATTCCTCACATTCCCAGATATTTAGAAGTGGCGCTTGTGCTAATCATAGAACTTACGCAGCCTTGGCAGTAGCAACATAGCTCTTCACACAGTTTGGTTTTATTGCACCGACTTACTTGTAGGTGATTCAACTTGATAAATCAATCGATATCCAGCACTCTTACCTTTTTGGATATTACTATTGCGAACTCTCACTTTATAAACAATATACTCCTCACCAATGTCCGCAATGCGATCGCCAAACTGATTTTGTAGGAGATCCTAACATTTGAAGGATTTTAGGTGCATTAGGACGAATTTCCGTAAAAGAAAGGCAGTTATGAGCAGTGCCTTGAGTTGCTCATAACTACCTTTTTTAGACAACTACTGAAAAAGCTGCCAACAGTTCTACCATTTTTGCTTTCAGTACTGTAATTGCCTCTTCTAAAGTTTCACTTGGTTCTGTATCTAGCAAATGAGCATCACCGACATTAGCACTTGATTAAAAATAGCTAACAGTTATCTTTAAGGAATAGAAACCGATCGCAATAATCGCTCAACAACAGTTCTTGCATTCCTTCCTCCTCTAGGAATAAGGCGATGGCAAAGAACATGAGGGACGAGAAATTTTACATCATCGGGAATAGCATAATCACGCCCTAATATAAAAGCTAGCGCTTGGGTAGCCCGTTGTAATGCTAATGTACCACGCGGACTAACACCAAGGGCTATTTCTTCATCTTGCCGTGTTACTCGCACCAATTCGAGGATGTACTGTTGCAAAGAGGTTGCCACTTTTACTTGAGAGCAGAGGTAACGCAATTCCTCTACTTCTGCCAAGGTAATACAAGGCTGCAAATCAGCAACTTTCACACCATTTTGGAGATTTTGCAGCATAAGGAGTTCTTCTGCCTCGGAAGGATAGCCCAAACTTAGCGACAACATGAACCGATCCATTTGCGCTTCCGGTAGGGGAAAAGTACCTTGATACTCAATCGGGTTTTGAGTGGCAATCACAAAAAAGGGCTGGGGAACTGTACGAGAGACACCATCAACTGTTACCTGATGTTCTTCCATGACTTCTAGTAAAGCTGACTGAGTGCGGGGTGTAGCGCGGTTAATTTCGTCAGCTAGAAGAATATTGGTAAAGACTGGCCCAGTCAGAAAAGTAAATTCGCCGCTTTTTGGGTTCCAGATATTGGTGCCAGTAATGTCAGTTGGCAGTAAATCGGGGGTACATTGTAGCCGTTGAAACTTACCATCCAGTGAACGAGCTAGAGATTTAGCCAGTAAGGTTTTGCCAACACCAGGGACATCTTCTAGCAGGGCATGACCACCACCCAGCAAGGCTACTAGCACTAAACGTATTGCCTCAACTTTGCCAACGATGGTAAGAGCTAGATTTTGTGTTAAAGCGTCAATTTTTTCTCTCATGGGGTGCGGGGAGTGGGGAGTGGAGAGTGGGGAAGCAAGGGAGCATACTTCGACTGCGCCCTTCGACTACGCTCAGGACAAGCTCAGTAACCAGGGGAGCAGGGGAGCAGAGGAGAAGTTGCAGTAAGTTTTCCCCTCTGCCCCTCTGCCCCTTTGCACCTCTGCCTCTTCCCATGCCCCATGCCCTATCTATTGTTCCCACTCAGCACTCAAAACTTCTTTAGCAACAACGCAGTCAAGTTGAATTTGTGTTTTCAGGGCTTCTAGAGAAGCAAATTTTTGTTCAGAGCGCAAAAATTTCACTAGTTCTACAGCCAGTTTTTTGCCATACAAATCACCAGACCAATCGAACAGATGTACTTCCGCAGATGAATAAGTACCATTTACAGTTGGGCGGTTACCGATATTCATTACACCTAAATTTTCACTAGGAGCGACATCTGATGTTTCACTGAGAATGAAAACGCGGACAGCATAGACTCCTTGGTGGGGCAAAAACTTTTCTTTTGGTAGTTGGAGGTTGGCAGTGGGAAAGCCAATTGTTCTGCCCAATTGTTGACCTTGAACGACAACACCAAGGAGAGTATAGGGGCGTCCTAGTAGTAGATTTGCATTTTCGATGTCGCCTTGCTCAAGGGTTTGGCGAATTAATGAAGTGCTAATGCGGACATCCTGAGTCGGATTAGTACTGACGCAACTGCTTTCGGTGGGCGAGTTACCTGTATAAGTTTGTAAGGGAACGATGGTAACAGGGATATTGTGTTTGGCGGCAATTAATTGCAAATCTTTGGCAGTACCACTACGCTTTTCGCCAAAACAAAAATCCTGCCCGATGCTAATTTGCTGGCATTGCAGTTGTTGCACAAGAATTTTTTGGACGAATTCTTCGGGGGTCAAAGCAGATAATTCTTTGTCAAAGGGTAGTAATACCAGTTGTTCTACCCCAAGCGATCGCAATTGTTGGACTTTTTCATCCAGTGGCGTTAACAAAGTCCGGGGCTGCCCCGTAAAAAATTCCTGTGGATGGGGGTCAAAGGTAACAACTGTTGAGTAAATATATTCTTGATTTTCCTTTGACTGCGGACTACTAGCTACTGACAACTGGCTATCAGCGTGCAAGACTGGCTGAATTACCCTTTGATGACCAAGATGAACACCATCAAACTTGCCAAGGGCAACAGCAGTCGGCGTTAGCAGCCCAACGTTAGAAGAAGCAACCCACACAGAACACCCATTTTTAGACAAATTTAGCACGTGGATTCTGAGATTTTAGGTTTATTTTAGCTATCAGCAGGAAGCTACCTTATGGTAAACCGCCTTCAGGAAGACATTCATCAACTGCCCATAAGGTGTTGTGCGATCGGCCAGGGTGTTGCTGCTACCCCTTTTAGCTATCAGCCAAAAGCCTAACCAAGGGAAGTTGCCTAAAATGGTATCTTGCGCTATTAGCTTAAGAGCTAATTACTAAGTCCAGATAACCCCAAATACCAGAGCTAGAAAGGCTCTAGTTTCTTGTTGAGACTACAACGAAGGTTTTACCCTCTGATCAGCCGCAATCTTAGAGTGTCTGTGAGTATCTGGGCTGTATTGGTGAATCTATAAGGTATGTCCTCCTGTTGTCGCCCTTATCCTGTGGTTGGCGTGACAACTCTAGGCAGTGCTGTCTCACCATATAGCCAACAGGTACGCTCTTGCGCTGAAAGCTTCTGATCACCAATCTAATCTAAAATCTCCAATTCCTCCGATCGCAATCTTTAAGTAGAAAACTTACTAACAGGAAAAGATTCTGATAAGACAACTGAGGTGGGAATCTGAAGTACCAGTCCTTCCCGTGCCATAATCGCCCCAGGAAATTTTGCAGCTGCTTGTTTCCCTACACAATCCAAAAAATCGTCATCGTGTGCGGGGTCGTGGTGGTAAATCACCAGAGTTTTGACGTTAGCAGCTTGTGCCATTTTCACCGCTTCTTGCCAAGTAGAATGTCCCCAGCCAATTTTCGAGGATTTGGGAGAATAGTATTCCTCATCTGTGTAAGTGGAATCGTAAACCAGAATGTCAGCATTACGAGCTAGCCACAGGACATTATCATCAAGTCGGTCGGGAAAATGTTCGGTATCAGTGATGTAACTAGCAGCACCACCACGCCAGTTGACGCGGTATCCTACAGCTTCACCTGGATGGTTTAAAGGTGCTGTTTCTACGGTAACGTCATCAATGTGGATTGGTTGCCCCGGTCGAATGTCGTAGAAACTTAAATTGGCTTGCATAATTTGCAAGGGTACGGGAAAGTTCGGGTGCAACATCTGGTCATTGAGGCGCTGTTCTATGGTAGAACCATCAGGTGCGATCGCGCCGTAGATATGAAAGTCATTCCCCTTCACAAATCCTGGGGTAAAGAAGGGAAAACCCTGCATGTGATCCCAATGAGAATGGGTAAAAAATATATGAGCTTCTAACGGCATTTGGCGCAACAAAGATTGCCCCAAAACATGTAGTCCCGTGCCAGCATCGAAAACTAAGCGTTTATCGCCCGCTTGCATTGAGATGCAAGGGGTATTACCGCCGTAACGAACGGTGTTTGGCCCTGGGCTGGGGATGCTGCCGCGAACACCCCAAAATTGTACGGTAAATTGATTCTCTATCCTAGACATGGTGTTGCTTGCTGGACTGAGCGGGCGATAAGTGGAATAATTGTTACTGATTTTGTCTAAATTTATGCTGTCTTACCGATTTTGCTAAAGGGAGGATTTCTTGGTAAAACAGCATACCCTGTTTCTGGCTGATTGTGTAAATCTGAATGAGATACTCTCAAGTAGAATTTTCCAGTTTTTCTGGTGGATGTGTATCGGTTATTTCAAGAGTGCCCCTACGTTATAACCTACATTTTTCTCTGATGCCTTTACATAATTCTAGTTTTATCCTGATAAATCATATGATTCACGAAAAATTGAATTCCCACTCAGACAATTTATTTAGCCCATCTGCGTAAGTAAGATTGTATTGTAACGGGGTTATACTGATGTAGTTTTTACGTACAACATGCACATCTAACGGTACATTTGGAAGCAGATTTAATTCCGTTAGGGGTTCTACATCCTCAATTACCTCTCCGGTTAACCAGTAGTACGTTTTTCCACGAGGATCAACTCGTTTATTAAACACATCAATGTAACGCCGCACTCCTTGACGGGTAAGAGTAACTCCGGCAATTTCTTCCCACTTAAGGGCAGGAATATTGACATTGAGCAACATTAAATCTGGCAGGGGTTTTTGGGCTAACTGCTCTACAAGAATCTTGGCAAACTTAGCAGCAGGTTGAAAGTCTTTAGAAGTGTGACTCATAAGACTCAGCGCCACACTGGGAATGCCTTCAATTAAACCTTCCATTGCCGCAGATACAGTGCCAGAATACAAGATTTCAGTTCCCAAATTCGCACCTTGATTAATGCCAGAGAGAACCAAATCGGGGGGAGTATCTAGCAAAGCCCACAGCGCCAATTTGACGCAATCTGAAGGTGTACCATCGCAAGCCCAAGCTTTGACAGCAGGATGAAAAATCTCTTCAACAATTTCGGCGCGAATGGGTTGGTGTAGAGTTAATCCGTGTCCAGTTGCCGATCGCTCTCGATCTGGGCAAACTACATTCACATCATGACCTGCCTCTGCCAAGTAGTTGGCTAGGGTACGAATACCCAAGGCAGAAATGCCGTCATCATTGCTAATTAGTAATTTCATAGTCATTGGTCATTGGTCATTGGTCATTAGTCATTAGTTATTTGTTATTTGTTATTAGCCATTTGTCAATGTCTGAGGTCACAAGCAGCAAAAAACCATACATACTCACTAGTAGACTGTGGCGGAAGTTTGCCTACTTTTAACAAAGGCTTTCAGCTCCTTGTCTAATGAATTGAGATGTATTTTAGCTAGATATTGAGATGTTACCTGCATTTGTGTCAAGCTGTACTAGTATCGCAAGGCAGAGTTCAAAATTAAAAATTGTCTTGAAAAGTTCTGATGCCTCGAAACTTTCCCTTTGACTAATATTGATGGCATAACCGTAAGTTGATTTATCGAGCAGCTTACAGCTTTTGAATATAGACTAATGACTAATGACCCTCACGGGTGACGCTCGTGCCTCGCTAACGCTGCGAAGACAGCCAGTCACTCATGGGGGAAACCCCCTTGGCGCTAGCCTCTCACGAATGGGAGAAGACCGCGCTGGCTCACTAATGACCAATGACAAATAACTAATGACTAGCAATTTAGAAGCTCAACTTTTAGCACTGCGGCAGTCAGGAGAAAAAGCGATCGCAGCCGCCGACACCCTAGAACGTCTGGAGGAACTCAGAGTTAACTATCTAGGTAAGAAAGGAGAACTGGGGGCGCTGTTGCGAAGTATGGGGCAGATGAGCGCAGAGGAACGACCAAAAATTGGAGCGATCGCCAATACAGTCAAAGAATCTTTGCAAACTAGTCTAGACCAGCAACGCGTCGCCCTGGAAGCCGCGCAAATTCAGGTACAGCTAGAGGCTGAAACTCTGGATGTTACTATGCCGGGAATTTATAGCCCCCAAGGTCGCATTCATCCCCTCAACGGCATTATCGACCGGGCACTGGATATTTTTGTCGGTATGGGCTACACCGTGGCTCAAGGGCCAGAGATGGAAACAGATTACTATAATTTCGAGGCTCTTAATACCCCGCCTGACCACCCCGCCCGTGATATGCAGGATACCTTCTACCTGCCAGATGGTAATCTTTTACGGACTCATACCTCATCAGTGCAAATTCGTTACATGGAAAGAGAAGAACCACCGATTCGGGTTGTCGCTCCAGGGCGAGTTTATCGGCGAGATAATGTAGATGCGACTCACTCAGCAGTTTTCCATCAAATAGAACTTTTAGCCATTGATGAGGGATTAACTTTTACAGACCTCAAAGGCACAATTAAAGTATTTTTACAAACAATATTTGGCGATTTGCCAATTCGCTTCCGTGCCAGTTATTTCCCGTTTACTGAACCCTCCGCTGAGGTGGATTTGCAGTGGAATGGGCGTTGGCTGGAGGTGATGGGCTGCGGTATGGTCGATCCAAATGTACTTAAAGCAGTGGGTTATGACCCAGAAGTTTATACTGGGTTTGCTGCCGGTTTTGGTGTAGAACGCTTTGCAATGGTGTTACATCAAATCGATGATATTCGTCGCTTGTATGCTAGTGATTTGCGGTTTTTACAGCAATTTTAGGTAAGCGATCGGGCATTTGCTCAAATCTCTTGCAAAAATCAATTTGATGAAAATAGAACCACAGAAAAACATCGACGAATTATACCAATTATTTAAAATCAGGCTAAATACTTAATCGGGATTTCCAGGTTAAACCTGATTTTGTTAATACGAATTAGGAATTGGTATTATCTGTGGTTCTAAATAATAAACCAGGATTTTTGCAAGCTCTATAATTTCTACAATCAAAACTAGCCTGAGCAATGACCGAATCTAAGCACGTGTAAGCTGATGCAATAAGGAAGATAGGCGAAGGAATTTGAGAGGTGCGATCGCACAGTTTTCTTGAGCCAGAATCGCTCAACAGATTTCTGAACGTACACAAGTCCCAAAAATGAGGAAATTAAGGAACTTTTGCAGATTTGAAATTAATTATTTTTTATTTAGATATGTATTTCTGTATAGATTGCTAATGGGTCGATGACTGTTTGAACTTCTCCTGCCATTTGAGTCCATAACTCAGCCATGTTTAGATTTCCTGCCAATCCAGGGAATGTAGTTTGTTCTATCTTTCGTTTTGGTACAAATCCAACAATAGTTGTTTCTACATCCCCTGGCATTACGTATGTTGAACGTAGTTGATCTTTTGTCATGCATAAATTTTCAACATTAAGAGAGCTAATTAAAATTGAATTTCCTATTTTCGTGTGCAAAGTAATTTCACCCAGGGAGAATAATTTCACTGCTTGGAATATTAGTTTAATTGCATCTGCTTGTAATGCTTCTTCTGGAGGTGAATTATTAGCTAGAACATTTCCAAATTCATCAACAACTTTTAGTAATGAATTCCAATCAAAGAATTTTGAGGTTCCTGTAATTTTAATTAAAGATGCATACTGTTTTAATTGGTCTTCATGGTGTATTTCTTTTAAAATACCTTTTGTAATTAGTTGATTTTCAAACATTAAATAAGTGTTGTGATAATCAATTTTATCTTGCGAAAAGCTTTCTGATGATTCGTCCGTTATTGTTTTTGCACCTTCTTTATATCCTTCTTTTTTAGTTAATTTATCATTTCCTTTCGCTGATACCCCCCCCATAATGTTCTTTGGCCCTAGACTGACCTCTATGTCTCTTGCTTCTTCTTCTGTTTTTTCTGTATATCTCTCTCCGTGTACATCAGAAGTTTTATTTCCTAAATTTTCTGTTAATCTTCTTATTTGAATTATCCCGTCTTCTAATTGGGAAGAATATGAATTTAGACGATTTCTATCTAAGTAGATAAAGTGTTTTAGACTAGTAGCGCTTCCATTGTTTTCTGATTTCATCTCTTCTTGCTTTACGTTTAATCTCTGCTTCTGAGGTTCGTTCTTCTTCTTCATTCTCATTATTTTTAATTATTGAATTCAATTCTTCTAAGGCCTGTTCTAATTTTTCTTTTGATGTTTCTTTTAATTCATTAATAATTTTTTGACTCAGTTCCGCCGCCGACTGAATCTTTTTATCTAATTCACTGGGTTCGGAGGACATCATTATTAGCCCTACTACTTGCGGACTATTCTAATTTATTTTACTCATTTTTAGCCAAAATTTTGATTTATTATTCTTTAAGACAGTTGTAGCGAAGCCGTGACTGAACTCTATAAGCGTCATCTGTGTTGCTCAAATTAAGTCAAAAATCAATGGCCCTTTCATTGGAATTAAACGAAAAACAATACTCTCCCAAAACTATGGCTTTCAACGTTGCCTTAGTGTAAAGTTTTCTCGTTTGTCACGGTGATTCACTTTGCGTCTACGTTTACTTGATTAAAAATATCAAGGTGGTCGGTGAATGACACTAACCACCATGCGTGAAACTTTATTTAACTATTCCTGAATGACCGGGGATATCTGCCAAAGGTTCAAATCTACCGCCTATGTATTTGGCGAGAAACTCTTCTGCGATCGCAAAAAAGTGCAAGCGATTTTCTGGTCTGGCAAAACCATGTCCTTCATCACTGTAAAGTACATATTGCACTGGTAAACCAGCTTGTTGCATTGCGTTGACAATTTGATCGCTTTCTGATTGTTTCACTCGCGGATCGTTTGCACCTTGACCGATGAGTAAAGGTTTTTGAATTCGATCAGCAAAAAATAAAGGCGATCGCGATTTGAGAAACTCCTCTTCTGTCTCCAAGTTGCCAATGCGATGATAAATCATTGCTTTGATCGGTTCCCAATAAGGCGGTATAGTTTCTATCAGGGTAATCAGGTTACTCGGCCCAACAATATCCACGCCAGCAGCAAAGATTTCGGGTGTAAAAGTCAACCCCGCTAGGGTGGCGTAACCTCCATAAGAACCGCCCATAATCGCAATCTTTTGCGGATCGGAAATGCCTTTTTCTACTAGCCAGTTCACGCTGTCAATCAAGTCATCGTGCATTGTGCCACCCCATTCCCGATTTCCAGCATTCAAAAATGCTTTACCATAGCCAGTGGAACCGCGAAAGTTGACTTGCAACACCGCATAACCTCGGTTAGCTAGCCATTGCGTTGTGGGAGAAAAACCCCAAGTATCCCGCGCCCAAGGCCCGCCATGAACCAGCAAGACTGTTGGGAGATTCTGCGTCGGTATTCCCACAGGAGTTGTCAGGTAACTGTGGATAGTTAAGCCATCCCGCGCTTCGTAGGAAATCGGTTGCATTGAAGCTAACTGCAATGTTTCCAGTTTGGGCTGGTTGCTAAAAAGGAAAGTGCTAGTTTTAGATTCTCGGTTGTAGGCATAGTAATAAACTGGGCCATTGTCAGTTCTATAAGCTAAAGCCCAAGTTTTATCTTCCAAGTCGCGGCTAATTATAGAGAATTCTCCAGGACGCACCTTGGCGATTTCCTCAAAATCTGCGGCGATACTGCGATCAATTACCCGCCATTCTTGTTTATCTTTATAGAAAGAAACTGCTTGAATAACTCGCGTCAGTGGATGAATAATTATTCCCACGACATCATACTGCTCATCTTCAGCAATGACAGTTTCTTTACGGGTTTCTAAGTCAACAGCTAGCAGACGTTTGGCGTTAGCATCATGATTCCCTTGAATATAAAGGGTTTTGCCATCATCTGAGAAACTTAAAGAATTTCCTTCCTCCTCTGCCCCCCAATGGCGAAGAATTTCCCACTGTTTATCGGGTTTCTGCAACAATAAATCGTAACCACCATCAGGTGTGCTAGCTGTTGCTGCACGTATTTGTAACTGGGCGTTAGATGTCCAACTGATAATGTTACCCGGGTTATCAGTGTCGAACTCAACCGCACCATTTTTGAGGTTGATACGGTAAACGTCAAACTTTTGAGGATTGTTCAAGTTCAACGCTACCAGCGCTTCATTTGGAAATTTGGGTTCTAGTTCTACAAGTTCGGCCTTTACACCCTGGAATGGCGTTAAGTCACGCACAATCTGGGAGTGAATATTAACTAAGTGGAGGTGAAAGTTCTCATCGCCATCCGAGTCTTGCATATAAATCAACTGGTCGGCGTTATAAGTCCAGAAGAAAATGCGGATACCACGCTTTTTGTCAGCAGTTAGTATTTTGTCGTCTTCTTGTCCTATAGTTCGCAACCATACCTGCAAGACATTTTTCTCATCAGGGGCGATATATGCCAAGTACTTGCCATCAGGGGAGAGTTGTGGGCTAGTTTTTTCGGGATTCCCAAACAGGATTTCACGCGGAATCAGTGGTGGTAAGGAAGGCGCTTGAGCAGATGACATATTTTTATCCTCTACTTAACTACCCTATTGTCACTTGGTTATGAAAATGACAATTCATCCTATTGGGTGAACCTAGTACCGCAAGGCGGAAGTCAACCCCTTCCCTACGGGACGCACTCGCGTTCGGGGAAGTCAAAAGTCAAAAGTCAAAAGTCGAAAGTATTTCTTGCGCTGTGCCACTCGTTATACATTTTTTATTGTTTCCATAAATAAATTTACTTGCTCTGTACCTTTTTCTTTCTGGTAAATGAGTCTTTGATACTCGGCGACGAGTCTTTAATACTCGGCGACGAGTCTTTGATACTCGTGAATGAGTCTTTGATACTCGGCGACGAGTCTTTGATACTCGTGAATGAGTCTTTGATACTCGTGAATGAGTCTTTGATACTCGGCGACGAGTCTTTAATACTCGTGAATGAGTCTTTGATACTCGGCGACGAGTCTTTAATACTCGTGAATGAGTCTTTGATACTCGGCGACGAGTCTTTAATACTCGGCGACGAGTCTTTAATACTCGTGAATGAGTCTTTAATACTCGTGAACGAGTCTTTGATACTCATTGACGGCAATTATCGCAATGTCCGCAACGCAAGTTAGCAGCTTCTTTGTCAAAACCAAAGGCATTTAACAAAAACTGCCAACGACACTGCTTAGTTGTCAGGTATTGATGCATCTGTTTAGCAGCATGTAATTGCGTTGGTGGCTGATTTCCGGCTTTTTGAGCAATGGTGTAATGAAAAGGATCAAGCCAGTTTAACTGACCACTGCTGTGGAGTAAAGCTAGAGCCATTGCACCTTCAGGAAATTGTCGCGTTACGGCATTCACTTCTCCCTGTTTTGGTAATTTTTTCACAAGTTGCTGTGCTATTTGTTGTTGCGATCGCATTTTTTCTTGAAAAAACTCCTGTCTTTGCTTATCCTCTGGATCTAACCATCCCGTAGGTTCACTAACTAATGTCAGTGCTTCAGCCGGTTTCCCATCCCTTCCAGCCCGGCCAATTTCTTGCACATATTCAGATAGCAAATGTGGCGCGTGAAAATGGGCAACCCAACGGACATCACTTTTATTTATCCCCATACCAAACGCACAGGTACACACAACAAAAGGAATTTTGCCACCTAACCAGCTTGCTTCTACTTCACGGCGTTCGGTTGCACCCAATCCCGCATGATAACTAGCTGTTGCATAACCCATCTCTGCTAACCATTGGGCTAAATCTTCGCTATCTTTTCTAGTGCGAACATAAACTAACCCCGATTGTTGCGGTCTATTTTGAATAAACTTTAATAATTGTTGTTTTCTACCTCGTGGTGTCCAAGCGATGCGAACGCTGGGATGCAAATTAGGACGGTAGGGATTCAATCGGAAAATCTCTGGTTGTTGTAATTGTAAAACTGTTTGAATAATCTTTTGGGCTAAAGGGTCAGCAGTCGCAGTAAAAGCGGCGATGCTGATTTTTGTTCCTGGTGGTTTTGATTTTAGTAGTGCAGGACGCACCGCCCCTAATCTGCGATAAGCTGGGCGAAACGTGTCTCCCCACTGCACTAAACAATGGGCTTCATCTAAAATTAAGCCATTAATTTGCAATTGCGCCTGACATAATCTCTCCCAGACTGGCGCACTTAACAAAGTTTCTGGCGATAAATACAGCAATCTTAGCTGTTGACGTTCTAAAGCTTGCAGAGTTGCACGGCGTTGAGATGAAGATAATTCACTATGCAAAAGTGCTGCTTTTTGATTACTTTGTAATAGTTCCTGAACTTGATTTTCCATCAATGCTACCAAGGGCGAAACTACTAAAGTTAATCCTGTTTGTAGTAGTGCGGGAAGTTGAAAACAGATTGATTTCCCTCCACCTGTGGGCATAATAATAATTGCATCTTTTTGAGACAATAAACTGCTGACAATTTCTCCTTGTGGCGGACGGAAATCTTCATAACCCCAAATTTTTTTAAACGTAGCGATAACTTCTTGCCAAGATTTTATTGTAGGCTGATTCATATAGATACATTTATATCCTTAAAAATCGAATATAGCCCCTGTTATCTAGCTAATGGTTCAGTAATTTCATCATCTCAGGTTGCAATCTATTGACTACAAGAATCAATTAGAACTATAGTGATTCTCATAAGCTTGAGGTGCAGAGGGAGAAAGAACTTGTACAAAAACTCTCCTCTGCTCCCCTGCTCAAGCGCAGGCTTTGAGAGATGTGGTGAGAAATCCGGGTATAGTAATTCTTACTTGGCTTTCTATCAGCCTACCGTTAGATAAGCTGACGCCAAACGGCTAGAGGAATAGAAGTTTAAAATTATCCTGATTAACGGACAAAGCAGTGTAATTACTAAATACTGAGTGTTATATAACTCACAACACTAGTTGATTTAGTATAAATAATTTTATGTTGTCTGATATAGATTTAGTTCGAGAGTTCGTATCCAACTCTATCCAGAAAAAAGATATTTTATTGGCAAATCGTTCTTTAACAGCACAAACAATTTATAATACTAACCGTTTAGCAACGAAGGCTGAAGGCGTAATTGCCACTGCCCAAATAAATACTACACAAACGGAATTCTTGATTTTGTCTAACTCATCCCATTGGGAATTACTAAATCAAGCTTTACCAGAATCTAATTATCTCCTGAAAGGAAATATGGACAGTAGTGGTTTCTATCACTATCAACATTGCGAAATACCTAAAAACTATAAGTTGCAATGTACTAAATCTGTGATGCTATGGCGAGCTTGGTGGAAATATCGCAAAAATACTTTACAACTAGGAATTCCATTGGATATTTTAATCCAGACAAGAGATACATGGTATCCAATCATAGATTTAAACATTAGTGATGGACTTCTGTATGTTAAAACTTTAGCAAATGAAATAGAAATTTATGCAGATGATTTAGTAATTTGGTTAAGCAAAAGTGAAGTTAATTCTCAAAATTAATTATTAGTCAAAAACTTCACCTCTCTCTATGCATCATAAATCAGTTCCCGATCGCCTCAGTGGTGTGTCTGATTAATTTTGATGAGTTCGTAGTAAGCATAAAGGTGCTTAAAGATATAGGACTAAAGTCCTGATACAAACTTTTCAGCCTTCATAACTAATGCGATCGCCTTGGTCAAAAAAAGTGAAGCACGAATTTTTTCAAGCGTGCTATCCGTCTGTGAGTGAATCATATCTTTTTCGAGCTTCCAAGGATTGTAAGTTAGTTTGCAGATCGCTACAACTATAAATCAAGAAATCAAGTTAGCGATCGCTCGAATTAATTTAGCTGGTTCCACAGGCTTGGTGATATGCAGCCCAAATCCGGCGGCAATTGCCTGTTGGGAATCAGCCTCAGCTGCATAAGCTGTAAGGGCGATCGCTGGAATTGTCCCTCCTTGTTCTGGTGACATAGCTCTGATTTGACGCATTAGCATATAGCCGTCTACTTCCGGCATTCCTATATCGCTTAACAACAGATTTGGCTGAAACTCAGGCATAATTCGTAGTGCTTCTATAGCAGATGCGGTCTGAGTTACTACCGCGCCAGACTGCTCCAAAATGAAAGCAATTAACTCTCGCGTATCATGTTCATCATCCACAAGTAGAACTTTTACCCCATTTAGATTAAGTGAATCATCAATTTGTCTATCAATTTGATGGCTATTGGGGTGAGTCTTCATTAGAGGTAGCATGACTGTAAAAGTTGCTCCCTGTTCTTCGCCTAAACTTTCTGCCTTAACTGTGCCGCCATGTAACTCTACGATGTGACGAACAATAGCTAATCCTAATCCCAGTCCGCCGAATTTCCTGGTAGTTGCGCCATCAGCTTGTCGGAAGTATTCAAATACAAATTGTAAAAAATCTGGATTAATTCCCTTACCTGTATCACTGACTCGAAGTTGAGCCTGAGAAGCAACACACTGTAAACTGATTTCTACCTTTCCACCTTGGGGCGTAAACTTAATAGCATTGGAAAGTAGATTCCAGATAACTTGCTGCAAGCGACCTGAATCACCTGTTACTAGGAATTTGTGATTTGAAATTTGGGATTTTAAATTGTTAGGTTGTTTGTTAAAATCGATATCTAAATTTCTGTGAGGATTTTCTAATCCAAAATCGTTCGATGGTTCTTGAGCGAAGTCAAAGGACTGAGCTTGTCCTGAGTTCAGCCCGAGCGGACTTGTACTGAGCGACTTGTACTGAGCGTAGTCGAAGTAAGTCGAAGTAGCCGAGGGGCGCAGCCTCTGGTAGAGTTGGGTGTATCCGTTCGCGTAGCCTTCTGCAGGAAAGTCTAAAATTGTAAATTGCAAATTGATAGATTTGGCTTGGGCGGCTAGATGCACTGTTTCTATTGCAGCTGCGATCGCAGTTTCCAGATTCACAGGAGCAATATTTAGACTGAGTTTACCTTGCAAAATACGAGAGACATCCAACAAATCTTCTATTAGTTGCGTTTGAAGCTTGGCATTGCGCTCAATGGTTTCGAGAGCGCGAGTAGTGGTTGCTTCATCATACTTTTTAGTTTGCAGTAACTTCGACCATCCCAAGATCGGGTTTAGCGGTGTGCGAAGTTCATGAGAAAGAACCGCCAAAAATTCATCCTTGATTCGGTTAGCTTGGACTAATTGCTCTTTTTGCTGGTGTAACGAATCCATCAACTGAGCACGTTCCAGAGCAACCGCTACCTGATCGGAGGTTGCTTGTAATAGAGCAATTTCCCCAGAAGTGAAGCGGGTACGGGTGCGACTGGCAAAGGAGAGGACGCCAAGCAGCTTTCCTTGAGCAATTAATGGTTGACCTGCATAGGCTGTGATTTTCAAAGCAGTAAGAATGTCGGCATTTGGATGGGTAAAATGCTGCACATCATTGAGGACGATTTGACGACGTTCTTGCACTACTTGTCCACAAATTCCTTGATTAAATTCTAGATATTGAATTGCTTGAAATACTTCATCAGTAATGCCGTTCCAGCCTACTAACTGAAGTTTCTGCTTATTTTCGTGCGTCTCAATTAAATAGTGAAAGTAAAAATGCAAATCCATCTGCGCCGAGAGTTTGCTAAACAAGCTGTTCATTAGATCCAAGGGGCGCTCGGTTGAAAGCAAATCGCTGGTTGTTTCAGAGAGCAGTTTGAGTCTTTCAGTGCGATCTTGCAAGGCTTGTTCTGCAAGCTGGCGTTCACGAAGGATGCGTTCGCGTTCGGTGATGTCAACTGCAACCCCTCCTACCAGGCGTTGCCCAGATGCATCGGCAATGGGAAACTTATATACTAAAAATTCGCCGAGTGTGCCATCTGTGCGTGGGGCAGACTCGATCGCTTCAAGAACCTGATTCGTCTGGGCAACCATTCTAATGTTATCGAGGAAGGGTTGAGCGATTTGGGTTGGGTATAGGTCAAAAATATTTTTATTAATTGCCTTATTTGTTGCTACATCGAATGTACTAAGATAAGTTGGACTGAGGTAAAGTATACGTCCGTCTGCATTCGTAATCCACGCTGCGGCGGGAATATTGTCCATAAAAGCTTGAAATTGCTCTTGACTCTGACTCAGCGCTTTTTTAACTTGCTGGAGATCGCTAATATCAAGAATGAATGCAACTAAATTCTGTTGAGATTCACCTAACAAAGAGTAACCAACTACAACCGGCACACTAGAACCATCTTTGCGAATGCATTCCTTCTCATAAGGAATACAGGTTCCCTTCGCTGTTGCCTCGCCAATAGCTAGTTCATCTAAATATTGGTACTCAGGAGGTGTGATATCAGTCCAGCGTAGTCTGCCTGCCTTGATATCTGCTTGGGTATAGCCCACAATTCGCAAGAACTCATCGTTGGCTTCAGCGATCCTACCATTGACATCACCAAAGAGAATACCAACTATATTCGCTTGGAAAAAACTCTTGAGGCGTTCTTCACTTGCTTGGACTGCCTTCTCTGCTTGCTTGCGTTGGCTGATGTCACGGAAGAAAATATCAAGTCCATCCTCACAAGGGTAGGCGTGAATCTCTAGCCACAGGTCATACTTAGATGGGAAGTAATAGTGATGCTCGAAGTGGACGGGAATCTGTTGTGCGATCGCCTTTCGGTACTGTAGCTCTACATTAGTATTTACTGAAAAGGGCCATTCCTCCCAATATGACTTACCGATAACCTCTGTCCGGGATTTGGCGTTAATTCCCCCTGCTTCGGCATTTTGGTAGATGATTCGCCAATCCCGGTCTAAAGTAATAAATGCATCACTCATGTTTTCTAGAGTGCGTGTGTTCCGCTCATTGGCTTGCTGTAATGCCGCTTGGGCTTGTTTGCGTTCACTCAAATCAACAACGAAGCCTATGACCTTTTCTTGAGTATCTTCCAGGACAACAGAACCAAGCAGAACAGGAATGCGATCGCCATTCTTGCAAATATATTCCTTCTCAAAGGGTTTGCAGACTCCAGTTGTTCTCAGTTCTTCTACTGAACATTCACTCAATACAAGATACTCTTGTGGGGTAATCTCGCGCCAGTTCATTTGGTTTGCGGCAAAATCTTTTCGCGTGTAGCCGACCATCTTTAGAAAAGCATCATTGGCTTCTATGATGGAGCCGTTGCTCATATCAGTTACGATAACTCCAATGATATTAGATTCTGCCAGTCGGCTAAACCGCATTTCGCTATTTTGCAACAATTTTAGGCTTGTCTCTGCTTTGCGTCTAGCAGTTCGCAACTCTGAAGAGAGGGCGGTAATTAAGAAAGATACTAGCGAGAATGTAGTTAATCTTACCAAGACGTTCGGGTTGAGGATATTGAACGAGTAGACTGGCTCGATTAAAAAATAGAAAGCAGTTGTAACACAAAGAGCGATCGCCAGTACTCCAAGTCTCATGCCACCATACCAGGCACTGATTGCCACGGCAGCATAAAATAATGTAAATACGCTTGGATCGAAGACTGGCAACAACAGTCGCGTTAGCAGCAGCGCCGCTATAACTGCCAGAATCATCACACCATAGGTTAGTAACCAAGAGCGCATCATGACAATTTTTTCGAGTACTTTCACCATCATCTTAAGAGTTTTCCCGTTGCTTTGCTTTTAGGAGATACTCGTTGAGTACTTTTTTGCCTGGTTCACCTATCTTTTGCAACATTTCTTCAATTAGCTTTAGTGCCATCTGTGAAGGCTCTGTAAATCCGTTCTCCCAGCGATTAACTGTTCGCAGGGAAACTCCCAACTTAGCTGCAAACTTTTGCTGAGAGAGATCGAGCTGCTGCCGAAGTTCACGGATTAAATCTGAAATTTTTAGTGACTTTCCAAGTTCCATACATAGTAGGAAGAATAGGACAGGTGTTTCACCATTTGTCTCCAGCTTTAGGAAGAATTTAAATTGTCATGAGTTATTCTCAATTTCATCTTTTGGCTAAATACCAATATTAGTTATTAATCCTGATTAATTACTGTTCACTGATTGAAGTCTCTACCATACTTCTGATAACTGTTAACTGTTTTAATGTGGTGTGACAAAAAATTTGTGAGACACAATAACTGTGTCAGCTAACTATAAAATAAAAATTAAGTTTTTTCAGGTGCGTGATGCCAAAATAATTTTATTAGGACTTATCGCAAAAAGTGCTAAAAAGCTTAATTTATCGAACTGCCAAGAACGCCTTCTCTGTAATAGGCTCCGCCAACGCGTAGCGTCTCGTTAGAGAAGAACGCCAAGAATCGTAGAGTTTGCGTAAATCCCAATTATAAGTGATCTAAGAATTTTCAAGGTTCATGCACCGCCAAAAATCTAGGGGTGGTGTATTATATAGTATTTAGTTATGGTTCATAACCGACTTAATAATTTTATATACAGCAGAATTCAGCAGTAAAACACCCTTTTTACCTGTGTAACAGACTTAGTATACGTCACCATTAATAAAGGTTAAAAATATTAACTCTTTGTTGGGTTTTGCTCTGCTCAACCTAACAAACGCAGGGATGTTGGGTTTCGTTCTTCAAACACCACTTGCTTCTCCTGTCGCAGATGCTGCGCATAGCTTGCTTCCCCGTTCGCGCTAGCGTCTTTGAAGGAGAAGGGGTAAAGCTGGGAAACCCGTTTAACACAGTGGCTCCCCAGTTTACAGAAAATCGAATTCCAAACCTTTTTTATGGTGGGCTGTAATTTAGCGTGTGTACCTCACCAATTTGAATCTCGACTTGGCTCGATTACCACGTAGCCGAAACTCGATTACCGCGTAGCCGGAACTCGATTTTTACAAAGTCGAAACTCAGTGGATCGCTGGGAAGAAGGAATAAAGGTGTACTGAGTTTTTTTTTAAATCAAATATGAGTTTTATATCCCAATGGTAAGACTATAAAGCTATAATAAAATTTAAATAAAATTTTTGCCTAATTCATATCATTGTTTTGATTAATCAACACTCCGAAAATTTTCTAAACACTAAACTAGAAAATGCACCAGGTGAAGGCTATATATTTAGCTGGTTTGATTGGTTTTGTCTTTGGTATCCTCCAGGCTGGCTAATTATATTTAACCGTCATTGGCAGCACTATCATACCGATTCAGACGGTTGGAATTGGCTTGAATATGGATTATTTTTAATTCCTGGCGGATTTTATCTGGCGCTGCTGAGTCGTTGGTTGCGTCTTGGTTTTCGTTCACCTCGCAAAGAAGTTGGTGAATTTGATCCCAAATATCAACAAGCTTTTCGCAAAGAAGTTCTTGCCCCCATCGTCAAATACTATTTTCGGGGAGAATTACAACAAGTTGAAAACTTGCCGCAAACAGGGTCATTGATTGTAGCAATGAATCACGCAGGGATGAATTTTCCTTGGGATTTTTTAACCTTGGGTTATTTATTAAGTGAAGCTAGAGGATGGGTGGTACAACCATTAGCAAGTCCTGTATTATTTGAACATCCTTGGATAATTTGGTGGCTACCACCTAAATGGTCGCAGGTTTTGGGTGGTGTGCGTGCCGAGTTAGATGATTTTGAAGCAGCGATAGCTGCGCCAACGCCTACAGTGATCGCCCAAGATAAAATTCTCTTATATGCACCCGAAGGTATCCGTGGCCTTGTGAAGGGTTGGAGAAGACGCTATCAACTAGAAAAGTTTGATGTGAGTTTTATTAAGTTGAGCGATCGCCATCAAATTCCTATTTTGCCAGTAGTTTGCATCGGTAGTGAATCTTTACATCCTTGGGCTGTTAATTTCAAAAAATTACAACGACTAGTCAAATTACCATTTTTGCCTATCTCGCCTTTAATGCTTGCCTTAATTCTGTTTCCTTCAATGGGAGTTTGGGCAATGAGAACTCGATTGCATTACTTTATTCAGCCTTTAGAAACAACAGGATTGCATAACCATTCAAACGAAGGGCATAAAGTAACTTATCGGCAGGCACAACAATTACGAGAAAAACTGCAAATTAAAATTAATCAGTTATTGAAATAAATTTAATACTACTAAAAACTCTACTATAGCAATCCGGTTTTATGTATGAAAAAATTAGGTATTGTAGGGTGTGTTAGATGGAACGTCGTAACGCACAAATCCTTAGAAATGGAAATGATGCGTTACGTTGTCGCTAACGCACCCTACATATCTTTTCAAAAATCAAATAGGATAGCTATATATTGTTGGTCTAAAAAAGTTGATCTACCAAAAGTGGATGCTGTCGTGGGGCTTGAAACCCTTTTAGCTCCAGAGAGAATTATTTTCTTAAACCTAGAGCAAGATGGCAAGATTGCCTTGTAGGCAGAATTCTCACTTGTATCGTGTTGCTTTTATTAAACTCATGCCCCGTTTGCCAGAGTGCTGTAGCAGAAAGAGCTATCTGCAAAAATAAATTTCTCAAAGCCAGTCGTAGAAAGGTTAATGGAGTTTCCATTGTTATTGAAACTGATTTTGGCACTTTCAAGGGTATTGCCAGAAATAACACCAGATACAATCACTTGGGAACGTTTGAAAGCGCCCAGATCGAGGGTGTCAAAACCTTTACCGCCATCAACAGTTGCTTCCCCGAATCCTTTCAAGTAGTCGTTTCCTGTGCCGAGATCAATCTTGATACCGCCACCGATAGAGACTTTTTGTTGAACTCCATCTAGGATACTGGTGGCGATAAGAGAGTCATTCCCATCGCCAGTCTTGATGTTTCCTTGTCCATAAATGCCATAAGCAGTACCACCAATTATGGTTGTTGCCTGTCCGGTAAGTTTGTCAGAATCATTGCCGGTATCAATCACTCCATCATTGAAGATGCCATAGGCTGTGGCGTTGGTTCCTGAGGTATTCCCATAACCGATAATCGTGTCTTTGCCTGATCCTGTAATGATGGTGGCGTCTTTAATATTCTGGATGCCAGTCCCAGCACCAGCCTCGCCGATGCCGCCGTTACTGTCCTCACCATCCTTGCCACCCTTGCCGCCCTTCCCTGTGCCGATGATCGTGTCTTCTCCGTCTCCGGTATTTAAATTGCCACTGTTAGCAATTCCTATGCCACTACCGCCGTTGCCGCCATAGCCGTTGTAGCCGGCCTTGCCACCGTCGCCACCAGTACCAATGCCGTTGATAGTGTCTTTTCCGTCCCCAGTATTCAAATTGCCACTGTTAACGATGCCTGTGCCACTACCGCCATAGCCCCCGTAGCCGACATAGCCGCCACCGTCGCCGCCGTTGCCACCCTGACCTGTGCTGTTGATAGTATCTTCTTGGTCTCCGGTATTGAAATTGCCAGTGTTAGCAATGCCTGTGCCACTACCGCCATAGCTGTAGCCGATACCGTAGATGTAGCCGATGCCGCCACCGCTGTTGCCGCCCTGACCTGTGCCGATGATGGTGTTTTTTCCATCTCCTGCATTCAGTTCGCCACTGTTAGCAATGCCAGTGCCAGTACCGCCGTCGCCGCCCATGCCCTCGTACTTCTCGCCGAAACCCCCGTCGCCACCCTTGCCGCCAGTACCGATGCCAGAGATAATGTCTTCTTGATCCCCTGCATCCAGACTGCCACTGTTAGCAATGCCAGTACCGGTACCACCGTCGTCACCCTCACCACCGTCGCCGCTGTCGTCGCCGCCGTTGCTACCTTTCCCGCCAGTACCGATACCAGAAATAGCGTCTTCTTGGTTCCCTGCATCCAGACTGCCACTGTTAGCAATGCCAGTGCCGTTACCACCTTTGCCACCCTTGCCTGCAATAATGATGTAGTTGCTGTAGCCGTTGCCGCCGTCGCCTCCAGTACCAGTGCCAGAAATAGTGTCTTCTTGGTTCCCTGCATTCAGCTTGCCATTATTACCAATGCCAGTGCCAGTACCGCCATTGCCGCCGTTGACACCGTTGCTGCTAGTACCGATGCTGCCGATATTACCAACACCCGTGCCCTCAATGGTGTCCTTTCCTGAGCCTGTATTAATCAAACCTGGAGTTAAAATCTCAATTCCAATTGCTACAGATGCATTTAACTGTTCCCCTACTATTGTGTCGGCACTGGCGGCTCCGATAAAATTGGGTGGGATGGTTAGTCTAGGCATAATCAAAATCCTCTCAATTTTGTTAGTACGGTCGGTTTGCTGATTCAAAGTTCACAGAAACTAAATGCATATCAACTTGTAAGATGCGTTCTTGCTCTATGCTTATCTAGGTAATAGTTGTCTCAATGACTCAGTATGTGTTATTGAGCGCAGATTTAAAAAACTGAGGCGTTTTATGATGTTCAGAGAATATCTGCGAACAAATGTTTTTTGTCCGAAGTCAAAATTTTCTATCTGCTCAGTAACATGTTAATAAACGGATAGTAAATAATCTATAAGTATTTTGTGTATAAAAATATATAGATAACTTGAAATTATATCATATTGAGCGAAAAGTCTGCACGGCAGTAAATGTATGTAAAGTCAATACTTTTTTTTGATGATTTTTAGGGGATTTTTTGAAAACGCCGATTTTGGTGAAGTTGTATGTATCATTTTTTTACATCAAAAAAGATTAGAAAATTAAATATAAAATTAAAGGTTTTTTAACACCGATTCAGTAAGGGGCTTCCAAGGAGTAAATTACTCAACAAAAATCAAGAGTCCACATTTCAATAATAATTATTTAGGAGAATTTTATTTTTTTCAGTCCCTAGCTGCTTCTCTTAAATATTTTTTTAATATTTTTTAAATTGATTTTTCCATAATAAAGTTTATCAACTTTTGCCCTCTACGTTCTACCTCTTGCTGCTTCATAACAATAAAATTATGGTTTTCAAAAAAAGGTTTAGCTGTAATACTAGCTTCTGTAAATAACTTTTTAATTTTCAAATACTTTGCTTTTGATTCAAGCTGTTCTAAGATTTTCTTACCAATCCCTTTTATTTGAAAATCTTTATGACAGTAAAAACGGTCAATATGTCCATTAGCCTCTAATTCTCCAAAACCAATAATTTTACCCTGCTCCTCTGTCTGCTATATAAGTAAACTTACTTCCTAAACTTTTAATCCAAACGTCAATATCCATATTTGCTGGTGCCCAAGCACCTACTTTTTCTTGTGTATAATCGTGAATATTCACTTCATGAACAGTGTTGTAGAACAATTTCATAATTTCTTCGGTATCAGCTATTTCGTATATTCTTAATTTCATAAATAAGGTAATTAATCACAAATAACTCTCCTAAAAATATTATCACCCCTGGCGGGTTTACTTCCAATAGGGTTCGGTTAAGGCAAGAGACGCCATAAATCACTGTCTCTACAAAGGAATGATTATTGTAAAGACGGTAATTTATCGCGTCTTTGCGATCTAGAGCATGTCAAAAATAATTCTTTCAAGCTTTTCTTAATTATCCTGCGATCGCAAATAAACCATGCTATAGGGAACAATGCTGTGCCCTGTACCCATAGGAAATATATGGTTATTAACCTCATCCATGCTTGGTATTTTTTGTCAATGCATACTTATTAAGTATCTTTATTTACATCAATCCTGTGGCGACTGAAGACGGCGATCGCTTTGCTATCACTAACCAAGCACTCAGGAATTTATCTGTTTGTATGATTGTTTTTACTTTCTCTGGCAGTTTCTACTTCATGAAAATGATTTATTGACCACTGGCATAGTAGCTGAAGTGGCTCAACTAACGTTTCTCCCAACGATGTCAAGGAATACTCTACGGTGGGAGGATTAGTAGGATAAACTTTACGCTTCACAAGACCATCTCTTTCCAAATCACGCAAAGTACGGGTTAGCATTCGTTGTGAAACGTTTCCAATTTCTCTATGCAACTCACCATAGCGTTTCGTACCTTTGGATAGAAGGTAGATGATTGCTGTAACCCATTTGTCAGACACTAACTCAAGTGTCTGCCGTAAATAAGGATGTGAGTTGAGAATTTTATGTGATTGAGCCATGTTTAGGATAGATGCTACGTACACTTGTGTTCCTACTTGTGCAATGCTTGATGTTCGTTTCAGAATGAAGTCTAGAAATTTTTAAGATCATCTCAACGGTCAACTAGGAAAACAATGAAATTTTCTAACTTTACTCAAGAAAACTCAGCCATGCTTCTGATTGATCATCAAGTTGGCACTATGAAGCTGATCAAAAACTTGCCTTTGACTGAGGTAGAGAAGAATACTCTTGCACTTGCAAAAGTAGCAAAGGTACTTAATATACCTGTAGTTTTGACAAGTAGCCAAGAAGAGCGGTTTCAAGGTTTGCTGATGACTGCTTTAGCACAAAGCCTACCTGAAGCTTACGAGGTAAGAATCAAGCGTGCAGGCATTGTAAATGCTTGGGACGATGAGAACTTTGTTCAAGCAGTCAAAGATACAAATCGTACTAATTTAATTATGGCTGGCATAACTACGGACGTTTGCTTAGTTTATCCGGCTATCAGTGCAGTGCGTGAGGGCTACAGTGTTCAAGCAGTTATGGATGCTTCTGGTTCACCATTCCATCTCTCGGAAGATTTAGCACGGCAACGGATGCGTGATTCTGGGGTTGTGCTAACTGCTACTATCACTTTGATTGCTGAGTTGGTTAAGGATTGGAGCCGTCCCGAAGGCGTTGAGTTACAGCAATTATTGTTTAGTGAGGTGTTGCCCCCTGAGTTTATTGAAGGCACTAGCACTCCATATTAAACTACTTCCAAAAAATAAATTATCCCAAATTAATTTGTCCGTCTGTAGGGTAGCACAGTTGTGCTACCCAAAGATGCGATGTTTTTTTAATTAGAAGTTCATAATCGAATAGCACACTTGTTAATCACAAGATCGCAACCCGTGGATGGAAGATTTGTCTCACGATAGTGTCAACCGATTTTTACTACGTGAGCGGTATTTTATTCTCTTAGGCATCATATTTTATAGTACAAATATACTATTTAGCTGCTAAAATGCTTTAAAAGTCAGCTAGCGTTGCTTGAGGTAGTATGAAAAAAATCCAAGACACGGACAAAAAGCCCATTTTGCTGTTTCAGCCTACATCTGTAATCACTGCTATAGTGCCACTGCAACCCCAAGAGGAAAAAATCATTAGTGAACGGGAGCGTTTTATAATACAAGTCGAACGCATCAATCAGATGGCACAAGAGCTAGAAGCAGCGATATTAGAGTTGAAAGCGATCGCTAACACACTGAATACTCAAAAACGTTGCCCACTCTTGATAAAGGAGCTATGCAAAAATATTTGTCAGTATTTCGCAGTTAGTATCCCTTGGGTGAAACGAAAGTCTAATGAATCATTTATTTTGACAACGCGAAAAGTTGATTTATTCCGAGCCGAAAGGGAAGCCGCACTGCTAGCACAGCAACTTCGTCAGCAAACCAAAAAAAGATTAGCATCGCAACGACACAAAAAAAATAAGAATGGGGCTAAGGCTGACACAAAACACTTCTTCAAAAAGCTATTAGTCAACAAATCTTAAAATTATTAATATTTAATGGCAGATTACCCCTGATGTTGTAACAGTTATGCTATTGAAATGGCAAAAGAAAATTTTTCCTCAAAATTACTTGTCATACTGCCATTGCTAATTGCTACTAACTGTGGTAATAAGGAGGCAAAGCTGCCCTAATATTTGCACTTCTGTAAAACCAGAGTGCAACATCAGGGACAATCAATCAGCGCACAGAAGAGGTAAAAAGAAGGTGTTAAAGACACTTTTAGTGATTGCCGTTGGTTTTTTACCGTCCCTGATTTCTCTGTGGGCGATCCGCAAAACCCATGCGCGATCGCGCCTACGACTGAGACAAGCAGCCATGAATTTTCGACCGATGCAGGGACGACAAAACATCAGACCTGTAGAAGGCGATCGCTATTATTTAGAAGGTGTGGGTTATCTGATTGGCGATATCAGCTGCAAATTTAATGCTCGATCTGGCTACATGCGTTGTGCTGTCAATCCCCAAGGCCCATGTAATAATTGCCGTCACTACGAACCTAAGGAATTAGCTGGTAGTGAAAAAAAGGCTTAATAAGTTTTACTTGTTTAATACTCAAACAATCTCAAATTATTAAAGAAGGGGAAGGGCATAATTGGCGAGAGAGCAATTTATCCGATGTCCTAAACTAACCCTACCCTTCACCCTAAAGAAACGTGAGTTCGACGAACCTCTAAGAGCCTTGAACTTTAGTTCAAGTCTGTTCCTCTCGTCCGTCGGAGAGGGGCGGTTTTGCATAGTAAAACCTTTTTAGAGCAATACGCTTGGGTTAAGCATTTTTTCTCTTCTCTCTGTTTCCTTTGCGCCTCTGCGGTTCGTTAAAAAAATTGACTTTGATGAAGAGTTTTAGCCTTAACCCAAGCGTATTGCTTTTTAGAGGTTTTTTGATTGAGCAAATTGGGTAGATATGATATGAGCAATCGAAATCACGTTAAAGAAAAACCGTTATAACTATGGGCCACTATTAACAAAAAGTGCATCATTGGTTCCAAGACCTGCACAAATAACCCGATTTGTACCTAAGGAAGCACAACTAGGATTTGAGGTGTATACACCTCCTAGACCCTGAGGCCCACTCCAGGAACTGCCATTAAACCGATTCACATAAAGTGCACTATCGGTTCCAAGACCCGCACAGATCGCCTGATTTGTACCTAAGGAAGCACAACTAGGATCTGAGGTATATACACCTCCTAGACCCTGAGGCCCACTCCAGGAACTGCCATTAAACCGATTTATAAAAAGTGCTTTATTGGTTCCAAGACCTGCACAGATCGCCTGATTTATGCCTAAGGAAGCACAACTAGGATTTGAGGTGTATACTCCTCCCAGACTTTGAGGCCCGCTCCAAGAGCTGCCATTAAACCGATTTACAAAAAGTGCTTTATTGGTTCCAAGACCTGCACAGATAGCCTGATTTGTGCCTAAGGAAGCACAACTAGGATCTGAGGTATATACACCTCCCAGACTTTGAGGCCCACTCCAGGAACTGCCATTAAACCGATTTACAAAAAGTGCTTTATTGGTTCCAAGACCGGCACAGATAGCCTGATTTGTACCTAAGGAAGCACAACTAGGATTTGAGGTGTATACTCCTCCCAGACTTTGAGGCCCACTCCAGGAACTGCCATTAAACCGATTTACAAAAAGTGCTTTATTGGTTCCAAGACCGGCACAAATAGCCTGATTTGTACCTAAGGAAGCACAACTAGGATTTGAGATGTATATTCCTCCCAGACTTTGAGGCCCACTCCAGGAACTGCCATTAAACCGATTTACAAAAAGTGCTTTATTGGTTCCAAGACCGACACAAATAGCCTGATTTGTACCTAAGGAAGCACAACTAGGATCTGAGGTGTATACTCCTCCCAGACTTTGAGGCCCACTCCAAACAGCAAGAACCGGTTGGCTTACCAGGGATAAAATTACCGATGTTGTGCCTGCTAAAATTGTAAATTTCCTTTTCATAGGATCTAAAGTCTTCCTCCTTAATACTGCTTTGTATTTTGTTGCAAAGATTTAGACAGATGTAAAGTTTTAATTCCTGAATTTTTCTTTCAGTTTGACTGGTATTGTACGATAAAACCACGTACCTATTTTGGATTCAGTTTCAGTTTTAAAAGCTACAGGAATCAGTTACAAACCTTTACATGATCCAGTTCCAACTCATAATCTTCGTACGATAGAACTGCTATTATCAACCGTTGCATCAACACTGATCGAATTCAACTCTACTAAAGTAAACTTTAGGTAAAACTTTGTTTATACCAGAGTTTAAGTCTGAACAAATCATGCATCAACTTAGTCTGATACTTCGCCGTTATTAGGCTGCATGAGTTGAGACACTTAAGTTTGACTCGAACATCTGACACTTGAAAGCGCTCACGCTTAACGATTCCCAAGTTTTACCTGGGAATGGTAAAATTATGGCTAATTAAAATTTGTATTTACAAACACTTTGAATATTTGTCTTTGCATGGTCAAATAAGAATGATTTAATATAATTCGTGCAAAAGTGGAAATCTGCGTAATTTGTTCGCAGATGATGAAAATTACTATTAACTTTTGCCGAATATCTAATAACTACATGATTATCTAACGATGAACAACGCGATCGCTCAGACAACAGCATTATTATCAACTTGCGCTTTACTACTAACAGGCTGTGGTGGCGGTGGATCTGTGACAAATTCTCCAAATAGTACTACAAATAACACTACAACTAACACCGCCGAGACAACGACTACATCAGCTGCTATTCCCATCGGTATTGCCTTGGCACAAACTAGCAACGTAGCATTACTTGGTCAAGAGGGATTCGTGGGAGCTAGAATTGCCGAGAAGTATTTCAATAGTAAAGGTGGTATTAATGGCACACCGATTAAATTGGTAACCCAAGATACTAGCGGTGATGAAGCTGGAGCAATTAACGCTTTTCAAACTTTAATTAACAAAGATAAAGTAGTCGGTATTGTTGGCCCTACTTTATCACAGCAAGCTTTTAGTGCTGACCCCATCGCCGAACGTGCTAAAGTCCCAGTTATTGGCGCATCAAATACCGCAAAAGGAATTCCAGAAATTGGTGATTATGTAGCTCGTGTATCTGCCCCCGTTTCTATAGTTGCCCCTAATTCACTAAAAGCTGCACTCAAGCAAAATCCCCAAATTAAAAAAGTGGCAGTTTTTTACGCCCAAAATGATGCATTTAACAAATCAGAAACGGAGATTTTTCAAACAGCAGTAAAACAGCAAGGACTAGAATTAGTAACAGTTCAAAAGTTCCAAACTAGTGATACAGACTTTCAAGCCCAAGCTACTAACGCAATTAATTTAAAACCAGATTTAGTAATTATTTCGGGACTAGCTGCTGATGGTGGTAACTTAGTACGACAACTGCGAGAACTTGGTTATAAAGGCATAATTATTGGTGGTAATGGTCTGAATACACCTAATGTTTTATCAGTGTGTAAATCACTTTGCGATGGGGTACTGATTGCTCAAGCTTACAGTCCTGAATATACTGGTGAGATTAATAAGGTATTTCGCCAAACTTATATTGAGCAATACAAGAAAGAACCAGCCCAATTTACTGGTCAATCTTTTGCTGCTGTGCAGGTGTATGTTGAAGCGCTTAAAGAGTTAGATAAAAAGACCAAAGTCAGTACATTACCTCTTGATAAACTGCGTACAGAATTGAACAAGCAAATACTAGCTGGAAAGTATGATACTCCTTTAGGTGAGATAGCTTTTACACCAGTCGGTGATGTAATTCAAAAAGAATTTTATGTTGCCCAGATTAAGATGGATAAAGATGGAAACACTGGAAAGTTCGTATTTATAAAATAGTTGCAACATGGATATAACTCTATTTTTGCAACAATTTTTGAACGGATTATCTATCGGTAGTATCTATGCAATTTTTGCATTGGGATATACGTTGGTTTATTCTATTTTGGGCATCATTAATTTAGCTCATGGTGCGATTTTTACCTTGGGTGCATATTTCACTTATGCACTTATAGGTGGTAACTTTGGATTTAACGGCTTGCTTGCTAATGCAGCCTTACCGATAAAATTACCATTTGCTATAGCCTTAATTTTAGGAAGTACCTTGGCGGGATTAGTAGGGGTAGTGATGGAACGGGTTGCTTTTCAACCTTTGCGCCGTCAAGGATCTGATCCCTTGCTAACTGTTGTTTCCAGCTTGGGGGTAGGAGTGGTAATTGTAAATTTAATCCAGTATTTAGTAGGCGCAGAAAGTTACACATACCCGGCAAATACTTACGGTAATTTGCCACCTGCGATTAATTTTGGTACTACAGATAATCCAATTCCTATTCGTAGTGTTCAGGTGGTAATTTTTGCTGTATCAGTGGTGATTGTGGCAATTCTTACCTATTTTATCAATCGGACTAAATATGGTAAGGCAATGCAAGCGATCGCAGAAGATCCAACTACAGCTAGTTTGTTAGGAATTAATAGCGATCGCTTTATCATCTTAACATTTTTTATCAGCAGTTTTTTAGCAGGATTAGCAGGAACTTTAGTTGCTTCTAGTGTTAGTATCGCTGGGCCATATTTTGGCATTGCTTTTGGTTTGCGGGGTTTAGCAGTAATTGTCTTAGGTGGTTTAGGTAGTATTCCTGGTGCAGTGGTGGGAGGCTTAGTAATTGGATTAGTTGAGGCATTTGTTCCTTCTGAATTCTCTGGATATAAAGACGCAGTAGCCTTTGGAATTTTGTTTATCATGCTATTAGTCAGACCCCAAGGTTTGCTAGGGCGGCGGTTTATTCAAAAAGTTTAATCCAAATTTTTAAAATGACTGATTTTTTCGCTACTTATGGTTCTTTAATTGTCTCTATGGTATTAGGAGCGCTAATAGGATTATCGCTTTACTTACCGCTAATGACAGGACAATTGTCTTTAGCTAGTCCAGGATTTTATGCTTTAGGTGGATATATTGCAGCAATTTTATCTACCAAAGTTTTTACATCTACCAGTCCTTTATTTCCCATTACCTTGTTGTTATTGGAGATGTTAATTGCTGGAATAATTTCTGGCCTATTAGGTATAATAGTGGGAATTCCAGCATTGAGATTGCGAGGAATTTATTTAGCGATCGCTACTATCGCTTTTGTAGAAGTTCTGCGCGTCATCTCCCTTAATCTAGATATTACAGGCGGTGCTGTTGGAATTTTTGGCATTCCTCAACCTTTCCAAACACCAATTGAATATTTATGGATTGCTCTGCCTTTACTATTAATTAGTATGGTGCTACTTTATCGATTAGAACGCATCCGTGTGGGAAGGGCATTTATCGCTATCCGCGAAGATGAATTAGCTGCGGGTGCAATGGGAATTGATCCAACTTATTACAAAGTTTTGGCGTTTACACTAGGGGCTATACTTGCAGGGGTTGTAGGTGCAATTAGCGCCCACTTTCTCAATACCTGGAATGCTCGTCAAGGTACTTTTGATTCTAGTATTATATATTTAACTTTTGTTTTAATTGGTGGTTCGAGAACTTTTTTAGGCCCGGTAGTCGGAGGTATGGTGTTTACAGCTTTACCAGAAATTTTGCGAAGTCTTGCTGATACTGGTGGTTTACCTAATTGGTTAGCACAATTTTTGCGCGATGGGAGATTAATTATTTTTGGTTTTTTAATAGTAATAGGTACAATCTTTTTTCCTCAAGGGCTAATTACTCCAGATGTTTTTAAAAGACGGAAAATCATGGAAAAACGAACCGCAAAGGCCGCAAAGGGCGCAAAGTAAGAAAAGTTTTAGAGAGTTATTGCATAAGTCTTACTATTCCTAATAATATGTACAAATGTCAGATAGGATTATAGAAAATAACAGCAGTATTGTTTTAGAAGCAAGAGCATTGACTCGTCGCTTTGGTGGTTTAGTGGCGGTAAATAATGTATCTTTTAGTGTAAAAAAATATGAGATTTTTGGACTGATTGGCCCTAATGGTGCTGGCAAAACAACACTATTTAATTTGATTACTGCTTTCATTCCACCTTCTAGCGGTAAATTAATTTATCAAGGTGCAGAACTTTCTCAACTGCGTCCTCATAAAATTGCTAGGTTAGGTATCGCTCGTACTTTCCAAAATATCCGTTTATTTGGGGAATTATCGGCATTAGAAAATGTGATCATTGCTCGGCATTTACATACTAAAAGTAATATGATTGCAGGTGTTTTGGGATTACCACCAGCACCTAGTGAAGAGTTTAAAACTAAGCAGAAAGCTTTAGACTTATTGGATTTGGTAGGATTAAGCGATCGCTCTGACGAAAAAGCCAAAAACTTTGCCTACGGCGATCAACGTCGCTTAGAAATTGCCCGCGCTTTAGCATTAGAACCGCAAATTTTACTTCTCGATGAACCTGCGGCGGGGATGAACCCCAACGAAAAGCAGCAACTCAGTAAATTTATCCGTAGCCTGCGCGATCGCTTTAATTTGACGATCATCCTTATAGAACACCATGTACCATTGGTTATGGGTTTGTGCGATCGCATTGCCGTATTAGATTTTGGGCAATTGATTGCTTTGGGTGAACCAGCAGTTGTCAGAAATAATCCGGCTGTAATTGAAGCTTATTTGGGAAATGAATAATATCTAATTATCTATCTTACAATTATAAAACCTGTTGTAATTCCTCAATATTATTTGCTGTTACAACGTTCCGTAAAATTATCTTCAAACGCTCTATATCATTAATTTCCGTGATTTGTGGCATTAACTGTAACCCGTTGTTGCCAAATTTTAACTCCAAATTAATTTCAATACCAGAAAGTATTCCTTGCAGCTGTCCGCGTGCCTCTCCGCGTGCCTCTCCGCGTGCCTCTCCGCGTGCCTCTCCGCGTGCCTCTCCGCGTGCTTCTCCGCGTGCTTCTCCTTCGCGTAAAATTTCTTGATACCAAGGCGACTCATGTAATACAGTCATATCCCACCTCATGATTTCTTGAACGAGTGCAGTTTCTAAAACAAACGTAGCAAAAAAAGCTAAGACTGTTTCTAGTTGGTTTAGTTGTTCATTAGCACGGAGAATTTGCAATGCTTCTCTAATAGTAGATTCATTTTCACCACCTTTGAGAATAGGCACAAAGGGTAGTAAGGATGGTAAGGGTTGTTGAAAAGCAATATTGACATCAACTTCCCACAGGTTAATTACCCGATAATCTTGTATTGCCCGTAATCCAGCAATATTTGATGTAAAGCTTGTGGGTATTTCGTTGTTGCCAGTTTTAAGAATGTTAATCAGAACGGGGTATGTTGGCAAGTTATATTTTTCTTCTGCAAGTGCAGCGTATGCACGCATCCGACGTGGCATTTTGGATTGATAGCGTAATTGCAATTCGTTAAGAAGCAGAAATTCTCCGTGTTGGGGACTGTTGACACGGATTAAAACATCAGTTTCCCGGCTAATCCACTGAAATTCGCCACTTACAATTTCTTCAGCAACGACATCAGAAATCTGCGTTACCCATCTTACCCAGTTATCGGGTGCAAGGCTAATTAATTTTTTGGTGCTGACATCGGCGGGCCTTGTCATCAGGGTGTAGATGCTCTCAATAAGTAAGATTTATCGTAACTTGAAGCATGACATTAAGTAGATGGATATAAATAAATATAAGATAGTTCGTCATTGCGTTGGCGCAGCCTGAGCGTAGGGTACGAAGTGAAGCAATCGCAAAGATTTTGGGATTGCTTCGCTTCGCTCACAATGACATGACAACTGTTCAACCGGACATGATATGATAGGTTTGTGCCATAGCCATCTAATACTTGGCTATTGTTAATAATGATTTTTCTGCCGTTGTTGATGGCACAATCTGTACAAGCACAGGTTAAGCAGAATTAGCTAACAGCAATCAACAGTGGCGATTTCAAAGCGATTGCCGATTCTTCTAGTAATAGTTTTACTGCTGATAAATTAATCGGAAGGGAGCAAGTGTACACAACATTTGCTGCCAATTTTCTAAGCTCGTCCTGTTAGGTCTGCAACGAACAACGCTAATCGATCTGGCTCGACAGGTTTAGCAACGTGCATTTGAAACCCAGCCTCAATGCTCAGTTGTTGTTCTGACTCACTTACATAGGCAGTCAGCACAATGGCTGGAATTTGTCCTCCGGCTTCTGCACTCAGCGATCGCACTTGCCGAATCAACCAGTAGCCATCTTCCTGTGGCATTCCAAGATCGCAGATTAGCAGATCGTACCGACTAGGGTTTTTACTTATAACCGCTAGAGCAACTCTTGCAGATGCCACGGTCAGCACTTCAGCCCCGTACCCTTCCAGCATAAATTTAAGTATGTCACGGGCATCGGCTTGATCGTCAACCGCTAAAATCTGCAAACCTGACAATGAGGGGACAGGATCGCTCAAACGATCTGGAGCGACTTCTAACGCAGTCGGCTCTAAATCGCTCGACAGTGTAAATTCCTCTTGTAGATCCCTTTTTGGCAGCCTGACGGTGAACGTTGCTCCTTGTCCTGAACCCAGACTCTCTGCCTGAATTGTGCCACCATGCAGTTCAACCAGATACTGCGCGATCGATAGCCCCAGTCCCAGCCCTGGCTTCGCTTTCGTGGTGCTGGAATCTCCTTGACGAAATCGCTCAAAAATATACGGCAACAAGTCTGGCGAAATTCCTTGTCCTGTATCACTGACTTGAACTTGAACGTGAGTTCTATCAGACATGAGCCTAACTTCGACTCGTCCACCTTCGGGCGTAAATTTGATCGCATTCAATAAAAGATTATACAGGACTTGCTGCAAGCGCTCGGTATCGCCGACGATTATCTCAGAACTCAAGTTTGAAACGATTTGAATATTTTTTGCTTCGGCTAATAATTGCACTGTCTCGATTGCGGCTTGCACTACTAAAAGCAGATCAATCGGGCGGGTACTGAGATTGAGCTTACCATTGACAATCCGAGAGGTATCTAAAATATCATTAATTAACTGAGATTGCGCTTTTACATTCCGCTCAATGATTTCTAAAGCACTAGTTACCGTGGCTTGATCGAGTCTGCGGGTGCGTAGCATTTGTGTCCAGCCCTGGATGATGTTTAGGGGATTGCGGAGTTCATGCGAGAGGTTCGAGAGGAATTCATCTTTGGCTCGGTTAGCGGTTTCTGCCTGCTGACGAGCTAACTCTAAGGTGGCGGTATGGCGTTTAAGCGCGTCAACATCCTGGAAAACCATTGTCACCCCATCAATCTGGTTTTCTGTTGTGCGATAGGGGCGAATGCGGAGGGTATACCAATAGCCTGCTTGAGTTTGAATCTCCTGTTCTTTGGTGTTAAGTGTCTCTAGTACCTCTAATATCATCGATTCTAAGTTGGGAACGTCAAAATTGGTGCGGATGTCGCTAAAAGGTCGCCCGACATCGGCAAGGATGAAATTGAAGAGTCGCCGGGCTGCGGGCGTAAAGCGGTGAATAATTAAATCGTTGGTCAGCATCACAATCGGAATATTGATACTGTCAATAAAATTATTCAGATCGCTATTGTCTCGGTTTTGGCGCAAGTTGCGGCTGCGAAGTTCGTCGTTGGTTGTGGAGAGTTCTTCATTGGTGGCTTGAATCTCTTCTTTAGCCGTTTGGAGTTCTTCATTTGTGCTTTGCAACTCCTCGTTGCTCGACACAATTTCTTCGTTCGCCACTCGCAGGCTTTGGTTGAGATAATTGTGTTCTTGAACCACCGCTTGCAGATGCGCTTGAACTAAAAATTCGCGTTGCGTCACGGCTGCTAGCGCCTGCCGTAGCTGAATAATTTCACGCTCTAAGCTTTCCTTTTCTGATTCTTGGCTTTGAGCAGTAGCAAGGCTTAGTTGAACCGCAGGTAAAGCCGCTTCAAAAATCAGCAGGAAATAGAGAGGGTTGGTGGTAGCAGTCGCAGGTTTGAATGGAATCACTTCCAAATTCAAGATGGTCGAGCGCTCACCCGCTTCAATGCGGATTTGCTCTTGTCGAACTGAAAGGTTTTGGGTTTGGGCTTGATAAATTGCCGTTTGCAGGGCGACGGTCAATCCTTCTCTTGCCATCAACAGCACATTTAAGTTGGTTGTGTCAGCAGGCAACTTCAGGTAGAGATCGGTGTCTCCTCGCAGTTGCAAAATCTGCATCTGGTTATCGACTACGACAGATACAGGCGCGTAGCGATTTGAGATTATTTGCTCGACTTCTCGCGCTAAATCAAAATTAACAGTGATGGTTTCAGTTCTTCGCTGCCGCTCAATGCTCCTGGTGGGGTAAGAACTAGTGGTGAACGAAAACAAAGGACGGGTCAAGCTTAAATTTCTCGCATAGATTTTCAAGGTCTCGTTGACAGACTTAAACAGGTCTGAAGAGTTTTTGACGCTTTCTGAACTACCTAACATCAAAAAGCCAGCCAAGTTGAGACTGTAGTGAAACAGGGACATAATGTATTCCTGCAACGAATCTGATAAGTAAATCAGCACGTTGCGACAGCTAATCAAGTCGAGATTCGAGAATGGCGGGTCGCTCCCCAAATTATGCCGAGCAAAGACGCACAGTTCGCGGACAGTGCTGCTAACTTGATAGCCACCGCTTGCCAATGCCACAAAAAAGCGGTTGCGGCGCTGCGGTGAAATTCCTTGTAACTGAGTGTCTAAATAAAAACCCGAGCGAGCTTTGTCGATCGCAGTTTCGCTGATGTCTGTGGCAAATATCTGAATTGGAGGGAGGCTGGCGCAATCGCTGAAAAACTCTAATAGGCAAATAGCAATCGTATAAACTTCTTCACCCGTTGAACATCCCGCCACCCAAATCCGAATCGGATTGTCTACTGATTTGTTTTGACTAATGCTAGGAAAAACCTGGGTTTTCAAGTATTCAAAGGCTTCTGGGTCACGGAAGAAACTGGTGACGTGGATCAGGATTTCTTCATACAGCGCTTGCACTTCATTAGGATGCGCTTGCAGGTACTGAGCGTAGTCTTCCAGGTTTTCTAACTTATACAACAGCATCCGTCGCTGTATTCGTCGATCCAGTGTTGTCGGTTTGTAGAGGGTAAAGTCAACGCCAGTTCTCGTCCGCAGGAGCGCAAAAATGATGGTCAAAGCATCACCTGGTTGAGGCGGTTGTTCGATCACCGTTAGCGGCTTTGGGTCAAGCAAAAAGGGACTATGACTAAGAGCTACCAGTTTTTCAGCAATGGCTTCAGGCGGCAGCACAAAATCAACGTTTCCGGTGGCAACGGCAGTATTCGGCATATCGTCAAATCTTGCCGTGCTTTGGGACTGAGCAAAGGTGACGCCTCCTGCAACCTTGACGGCTTTCAGTCCTTGCGCCCCGTCTCCATCAGTACCCGATAGAACGATAGCGATCGCTTTGTTGCCCTGCTCCGCTGCCAATGAGGAGAAAAACGTATCTCCGGGCATATACCTTCCAGAAGTTTTCTGGCGGGGAGCCAAATGCAGCATTCCATTCCTTAGCGTCATCTGAGTGTTAGGCGGAATGACGTAAACCTTATTTGGCTCGATTATCATCTGGTCTTGCGCTTGATACACAACCATTTCGGTCACTCTACCTAGAATTTCCGACAGCAAGCTTTCGTAGTCCGGGGATAAATGCTGAATCAGCACAAATGACATACCCGTATCTGTAGGTAGATAACTGATTAGCTCTGTAAATGCTTCTAGCCCACCCGCTGAAGCAGCGATGCCGACGACAGGAAAAGGGGCATTGGGTTGATCTAGATCAGATGCAATAGAAGTATTCAATTTAGATGAATTGTCTGGAGCAGGTGAGTTAGAAGTCATAGAACCAGGAACGGATGGAGTGTTGTTAGGCTGATCAGTCCTTAGGAAAATACTGCGCTAGCAGACGGGAAGCACTCTGTTGGCTAACCTTAATTTTAGACTGATTGTGAGCAGCAAGGCTTGCAGTTGCGGGAGTATTAAAGGCATAGGTTTAGTTCGATATCCCAACAGTTAATTGTTACTACTGTTACGCCTAGCTTAGAGCAAACTGCTTTTGCGTTAGTTCACACAACTTTTGCAGAGGAAAAATCAGGGCATTCATTGAAGAAGACACGGGGACGCTCCGCGTCCCCGTGTCTTCTTCGATAACTCGAGAAATTGTATAGTTTATTAAAGAGTATAGAGGTGCAAAAGCACATCTACCTCTCGAATAGCTTCAAAATACCTACCATTCGTTAGAGAATCAGCATGATTTACATTGGACTCAGGACGGATAAATATAGGAGTTGCCAGATAAACTAGGACATAATGACAAGCGTGAATCTCAGGAATAGTAAAATTTTTACCCTCTGCCTCCTGCCTTTCTTGGTAACTAGCATCAAACAAAGAAATCTATGCCTGGACACGACATCATCGTTATTGGAACTTCAGCGGGTGGACTCAAAGCACTGACTACCATCATTAGTGCTTTGCCTGCCGACATTGATGCTGTATTGTTGATTGTTCAACACCTGGCAGCAGACAAACCCAGTCTCCTGCCCCAGATTTTTGAAAGCGTAAGCTCTCTTTCCACATCCCACCCCAAGGATGGTGAGAAAATTCAAAAAGGACACATTTACATTGCTCCGCCAGATCATCATTTATTAGTCACCCAAGAATATCTCCGGGTGGTGCGTGGCCCTCACGAGAACAAATTTCGACCCGCAATTGATGCGTTATTTCGTTCCGCCGCGATTACTTATGGCCCCAGGGTTGTGGGTGTAATTCTCACTGGCTACCTGGATGATGGCACAGTAGGTTTACAAGCGGTTAAAAAGCGAGGCGGAGTTGCCATAGTGCAAGACCCACAGGAGGCACAATACCCCAGTATGGTAAAGAGTGCATTACAGTTTGTCAAGGTCGATTACTGCCTAACACTAGCAGAAATCCCAGACCTGTTAGTCCGTTTAACTAAGGAACCAGCAGCAGAAGAAAAAGCTTATCCAATACCAAAAGAAATGGAGATTGAGTCAAACATTGCTCTACAGCAAATGAATACTAAAGAGTTTTTAGAGAATGTAGAGGAGATTGGGACTCGCACGACTTATACTTGTCCTCAATGTAATGGGACTATTTGGCAAATTAAGGACTCGAAGCCGCTGCGATTTCGCTGCCATACTGGGCATTCCTTTACTGCCGATGTTTTATTGAGTGAACAAACTGAGAATATTGAAAATGCCTTGTGGTCGGCTGTTCGAGCTTTAGAGGAAAAGGTAACATTTTCGCGTCAAATGGCTGAACAAATGAAAAGTTACAATTTGCTGGAGGCAACTACAAAATATGAAGATTATGCGCGTAATTTAGACAAAGAGGTGTCAATTATTCGCGGATTAATCCTCAATGGCTTTGCTACGAACCGAAACATTGTAGAGTCAACTCAAGAACAGCAGGAGTAAGGAGAGACTGCTCCTGTTGTGATAGCACCTCCTTTGATATCAGTCGTCATTAGTGCTAGTGCTGACGAGACGCAAACAACCAGTGAACAGGCAAATCTCAAACAAAGCGCGATGGCAGCTTAAGCGCCCGCCTGAAAGCGATCGCCCTACAGCCCTTCTCAAGACAGGAGACGCACTCGCGTTCGGGCATCCTACGGCAGGCGTTGGCAAAGCGATCGCTTTCGTGTTTAATAAAAGCAAATTTGCGAAGTTCCTATATTGAATTCGGGCAGTCGTTGATTGAATTCAGACAGTCGTTGATTGAATTCGGGCAGTCGTTGATTGAATTCGGACAGTCGTTGATTGAATTTGGGCAGTCGTTGATTGAATTCGGACAGTCGTTGATTGAATTCGGACAGTCGTTGATTGAATTCGGACAGTCGTTGATTGAATTCGGGCAGTCGTTGATTGAATTCGGGTAGCCACAAAGGGCTTACGCACCCTCAAACGTGGAATTGTGAAAAATCTAAAGGCGATCGCTGTTTGCTCAAATAGACAAAATACTCACAAATTCCTCTAAAGAACTCACAGCGATCGCGCTATCCATTAAAGTTTCTAATTGCTCCACATTCTTGCCCTCAAGCCTTATTTCTGCTTCATGGGAAATTTCACCAAAGCGTTGTTCCAATACCCGAATTAGCTGCCGTAGCGCACCCTGCTGAATACCGCTTTGCTCAATTTCATGATACCAAGGCGATTCTCGCAATACTGCCATATCCCACCTCATGATTTGTTCCACTAAAGGCGTGTCTAACACAAAGCTCGCAAAAAATGCCAGCAATGATTCTAACTCGTTCAACTGTTCATCTGCTCGTAGCGCCTGTAATGCCCGTTGCACAACTGATACTTCTCCCCCTCCTTGCAGGATTGGCACAAAGGGTAACAACGATGGTAATGGTTGCTCAAATACTATCTCGGCATCGATTTCCCACAAATTAATCACGCGATAATCTTGGATAGCACGTAATCCCAAAAATTCCTGCTCGTAACTACTGGCAATAGTTAACGTGGATGGAGGCGGTAAAATGTTGATCAATACTGGGTAAGTTGGCAATCGATAGCGTTCTTGTGCCAAGGCTGCATAGGCTCTCATCCTTAGAGGGATCTGTGCTGTGTAATGCAGTTGTAGTTCATTTAGTACTAGAAAATCCCCATCAGTGGCACTGTATGCTTTTACTAACACATCTGTTTCCTGGCTAATCCAGTGAAACTCAGAGCCAAGAATTTCTTTCGCCACGACTTCAGGACGCTGTGTTACCCACTGTACCCATGCATCGGGAGCTAAATTGATTAGTCGTTTGCTACCAATATCTGCTGCTTTTCCCACAGGACACTTGATATCTTTATCAGTAATTAATGGTACACCATAAAGATTGTAGTATTTTGGCGTTGGTTTTTAAATTGAAGCAATGTCTACAATGGGCTACGCCTACGCACTGTTTTAAGAAATGTATGATTGATGTATCTTAGGTTTTGAATCAACATTTCTGGATGTAAACCGCCGATGAAATCCGAAAGTAGACCAGACTATACAATTTTAGAAGTTCAAGAACTTGATGTTAATTATGGCGGCATCCAAGCTCTGAAAAAGATTAATTTAATGATTCAAAAAGGCGAGGTAGTTACTCTAATTGGTGCTAATGGTGCGGGAAAAACTACTACACTTCGCGCCATATCTAAAGTAGTTAATCCTAAAAGTGGCGTAATTATCTATAATGGACATAATATTAACCGCCGCCAAACTCACGAAGTTGTACAACTTGGTATTGCCCACTGTCCTGAAGGACGCAGAGTATTAGTGCGGCAGACAGTATTTGATAATTTACTATTAGGTGCTTATATCCGTTCTAATCAAGCAGAGATAAAAGCAGATATTCAGCGCCAATTTGAGCTATTTCCACGCTTGTCACAAAGACGCAATCAACTAGCAGGAACCCTCAGTGGTGGCGAACAACAAATGTTAGCGATCGCTCGTGCTGTCATGAGTAAACCACAACTCTTACTTTTAGATGAGCCTAGCTTAGGTTTAGCACCTGCGATCGTCCGAGAAATCTTCTCTATTATTGAAAATCTCCGGGCGACAGGCGTGACTATTTTGTTAGTTGAACAAAACGCTAATCTGGCACTACAAATTGCCGATCGTGGTTATGTTTTGGAAGCCGGTTCTATTACCTTAACAGGCGCAGCATCAGAATTAATTAGTGATGAGCGAGTTAAAAAGGCTTATTTAGGGTGATTATTTAAATTAAAAATGGAGAGGTAAAAGCAGATGGTAAAATCACCAACTAAACCCCTAACTCTAGAAGAGTTTTTGAAACTACCAGAAACAAAGCCTAGCTCAGAATACATCAACGGTCAAATTATTCAAAAACCAATGCCACAAGGAAAACATAGTATTCTTCAAAGTGAACTAGTAAGTAATATCAATTCTATAGCCAAACCTCAAAGAGTTGCCCTTGCATTTCCAGAATTGCGGTGTACTTTTGGCGGTCGTTCAATTGTACCTGATGTAGCTGTATTTGCTTGGGAACGGATTCCCCTAGATGAGCGTGGAGATGTCGCTAATGTCTTCAAGACATATCCAGACTGGACAATTGAGATTCTTTCACCAGAACAAAGTCAGACTAAAGTAACCGGAAATATTTTACATTGTTTAAAACATGGTAGTCGTTTAGGTTGGTTAATTGATCCAGGCGATCATTCTGTTTTAGTTGATCCACCAAAGCAGCAACCAGAACTTTTACAAGAATCACAAGAAATATTACCAGTTCCCGATTTATTTAGTGATTTTCAATTAACTGTAGGGCAACTATTTGGATGGTTGAAGTTGTAAGCACTTGTATAAATTCATATCTAGCTTTGGGAATACTAAAGGTAGTAATTTACTCAAGTTAGAGCCAGATAATGGATTTCGTAAATTTAATAAAAACGGGTAATAGTTGGAAATTTGCGACTGAAGCTGATTTAGAAGATTTTGTCTGGGCTAATTTAAAGGAACTTTTCGGGTTAATTCCGCTAAAGCGACAATATTATATTAAAGGTCAAATTTGCGATATTTTAGCCTTGAATGAGAAGAGACAGTTAGTAGTGTTGGAATTGAAAAACGGTGAAGATAGATATATTGTTCAGCAACTAACTCGATATTATGAAGCTTTACTTGAGAATAAACCCTTTCAGGAAGAGGTTGATTATGGACAACCCATTGGTTTAATAGCGATTACAGCCAGATTTCATAGAGATAATTTTACAGATAGAAAGTATAACTGTCTTTCTATTGAGTTTTTGCGTTTTGAAATTTTGACAGATGATGAAAGATTTTATTTATATTTAAGAGATATTGATAATCAAAAAATTTCAGAGATAGAACTTCATTATAAAGAAAACAATATTTCTCTTGAGGATCTTCCTCAGCCACCAAAAATACTTAATAAAATTTTGAGTTTTTGTAATCCTCAGCAAAAAGAACAGTTAATAAATATCCGGCATAAAATTCTTATATTTGATATACGTATGCAAGAAATTTCAGTGTCTGGTAGCATTAAATATGGAAAAGCAAAAAGTTGTTTTTGTGCTGAAATTTGTTCCGATAGTAAGGGACAGCCAGTATTATTTTTATGGTTGCCTTTGAACTATTCTGATGGTAAAAAGACTGGCAGAATGAAAATTTTGACAGATTGGGAAAATCATACTTTAATTGAAGACCATGTACCAAAAGGAATTCGTACAAAAGTAATTAGTAAAACTGAAAAACAGCGTCAAAGGGGAGTTGAAATGAAAATATTATGGAGTCATTCAGGAGGTATAAGGTACAAAATAGGTAGCAAAGAAGTGAGTGAAACGGAATACATCAATGAAGACAAAAGACGACATCAAGAGTATCAAAATGCTATTAAATCTCGAAAAACTTTGAATGAGTTAGTCGATATTGCTTTAGAGACTTGGCTAAAAAGGCTTTAAGAAAAGCTACATTCACAGCATTTATAACTTTTCCTAATTATTAATATTATTAAATATTATTACGATTTTTGTCATATATTAATATTTGTAGCCCTCCTTGCAGATATCTATATATTTGTTTAGCGGCGAATTCTATTCACCGGAATAATTAAACCCATGAGTCAAATAATCTGGATCGCAAGACACGCTAACCGCCTCGACTTTGTAAACCCTGATTGGTTTCTTACCGCCGAACGACGCTACGATCCACCCTTGTCTGATGATGGTATGGTGCAGGCACAACAGTTAGCTAAACGATTAAAAGGAGAAAAGATTACCCATATTTTCGCTTCTCCTTTCCTGCGAACCGTACAGACGGCAAACGCAGTTGCAGAAATGCTCAACTTACCAATCAAATTGGAAACAGGCTTGAGTGAATGGCTAAACCCAGTTTGGATGACAGAAGAACCCGAAAGACTCTCAATTCCAGCGTTAGCAGAGTTATTCCCTAGAATAGACACTAGCTATACTCCGCGCATCGCCGCTAATTATCCTGAAACTCGCGAACAAGTGCGAGAACGTTCTGGGCAAACTGCTAGATGTTTAGCTACTGAGTTCCTTCCAGAGGATATCCTGCTAATAGCACATGGTGCATCTGTGTTGGGAGGAGCAATGGGGTTAGTAGGGGAAATTGCCAAAACAGAAGTTAAGGCTTCTTTATGTTCTCTAGTAAAAGTGGTACGCGAAGATCCAGAATGGTTATTAGAACTAAAGGGAGATACTTCCCATTTAACCCATATAGAAGAAGTTATTCGATTTGCTTAAACCTCTGATAGAGATTTGCGTTCATGACTTCTGCTAGGTTGGGTATATCTTACAAAACAAAAGAAGTAATTTAATTCACTAATAAATTCTATGACTTTGTTACTAGCAGGAGACATCGGCGGTACAAAAACTATTCTGCAATTGGTTGAAACATCAGATTCATCAGCAATACATACTATTTATCAGGAAAGTTACCACAGTGCCGATTTTCCTGATTTAGTACCGATAGTGCAGCAGTTTTTGCTCAAAGCTAACACATTAACACCAGAAAAGGCTTGTTTTGCGATCGCAGGCCCTATTGTCAAAAATACTGCCAAACTGACCAATTTAGCCTGGTTCCTAGATACCGAACGTTTAGAAGAAGAATTGAATATCCCGCATATTTCTTTGATTAACGACTTCGCCGCCGTTGGCTATGGCATTTCAGGTTTACAAGAACAAGACTTACTGACATTGCAAGTTGGCAAATCTCAACCCGAAGCCCCTATTGCAATTATTGGTGCTGGTACTGGCTTAGGACAAGGATTTTTAATTAAACAGGGAAACGAGTATCAAGTATTTTCTTCAGAAGGTGGACACGCTGACTTTGCTCCTCGGAACGAGATCGAGTTTCAACTGTTAAAATACCTGCTGGGTAAGCATGATATCCAGCGCGTTTCTGTAGAACGTGTGGTTTCTGGAATGGGAATTGTGGCAATTTACCAATTTTTGCGCGATCGCAAATTTGCCGCCGAATCACCTGATATTGCCCAAGTCGTCAGAACTTGGGAACAACAAGCCGGACAAGAAGAGAAAATCGATGCTGGTGCTGTTATTGGTAAGGCTGCATTAGAAGAACGCGATCGCCTGTGTGAACAAACTTTGCAATTATTTATAGAGGCTTACGGTGCAGAAGCTGGCAATCTTGCCCTTAAACTCCTACCTTATGGTGGTTTATACATTGCTGGCGGAATTGCGCCCAAAATCCTGCCCTTAATTCAAAACAACGATTTCTTATTAAATTTCACTCAAAAAGGCAGGATGCGCCGCCTCCTTGAAGAGATCCCCGTGTATGTTATCCTCAACCCACAAGTGGGGCTAATAGGTGCTGCTTTATGCGCTGCTAGGTTATAACAGCTAGCATCATCAGTGAGATCAGCATCTCAAAAGGCAAAAAATATGACAATTAAAAGTCTGTTGTCATTAATCGCCGCCACACTTGTCTATGGTGGTTGTGTTTTTGTGGAAGCGCGTCAAGCCAAACCTACCACGGCTGTTGTCAAACCAAAGGTTTCTCAACCCGTGCAGCCACAATGGAAGTTATTCAACGCTCCAGATGGATGCTTTAGTATTTTGATGCCAGGAAGCCCCAACAGAAATACCGAATACCAAAAAACTTACATGGGGGAAATTACTTTAGAAATATTTGTCGCTCAACCACCAAAACAGCAAGTAGCTTATGTAGTTGCTTACAATGATTTTCCTTATAGTTATGGTCAAATAACTGACCCCCAAGCTGTACTTAATAACGCACGGGATATGGCTTTAAAGACTACGAAAAGCAATTTAATTAGTCAAAGGAATATTCGTAGTTCCAATAATCATCCTGGCAAAGAAATTGAGTACATCAATTCTGGCGGGAAAATCACTAGAAATAGAATGTATGTTGCTGAAGGAAGATTATATCAAGTAATGGCAATAACTACAAAAAAACAGCAGAAGACATTAGCTAAAACCATTACTGGGTATCTAAATTCTTTCCATGTAGTTTTGAAAAAGCCAGGCAATTTTGAATTTTAGATTGACCCCAGCAATCAAGTCAGGGGCTTATCAATTAATTTACGATGTTTGGATTTTAGATTTATTCTCACGTTTAAATTTCAGTTAAGCTTGTCAGCCGATACATTAGCATTGTCAGCCGATACATTAGCATTGTTAACCGATGCATTAGCATTGTTAACCGATGCATTAGCATTGTCAGCCGATGCATTGGCATTGCAGGGTATTGCCAAATTTAATTCGCTACAAATTAATGAAATGCTGTACTAAGCACTTCTCAAAGCCACAATCGGGTCAAGTTTAGCAGCGCGACGTGCAGGAACAACACCAAAGAATAAACCAATACCGCCAGAGACACCAACTGCCATAGTAATCGCTACAGGAGAAAGTGCCGCTTCTAAGGGAGTTAAGGCTGCCACTAATAGAATGCCACTGACACCAACCGCAGTGCCAACTAAACCGCCAGCTGCGGAAACTATTATTGCCTCAATGATGAACTGTAGCAAAATATCTTGCTCAGTTGCCCCGATCGCTTTTCTCAATCCGATTTCTTGAGTGCGTTCGGTGACGGAGACAAGCATAATATTCATGATGCCTATGCCGCCGACAAACAAAGATATCCCGGCGATCGCTGCTAGCATAATTGTCAATGCACCTGTAATTTGACCGACAGTTTGCAAAGCATCCTTTTGAGAGCGAAGAGTAAAGTCATCTTCACCATTAATTTTGTGCCGTAGACGCAGTAAATTAGTAATTTGAAACTCTGCTGCATCTACACTCTCTGAATCACGAGCCGCAGCGACAAAATAATCTAAGGCGATACCATAGGGAGAATTCTTTCCCACAAGTCGGTTTGCTGAAGTTGTGATTGGTATTAAAGCAGCATCATCATAATCTGCTCCCACACTGGAACCTTTGGCTATTAACGTCCCAATCACTTGAAAACTGGTATTTCCAATTCGTAATTGCTGACCGATAGCGTTACTATTTCCGAATAGTTTTTCTGCTAAGTCTCCACCCAACACAACAACTTGGTTACTTCGCTTAATATCTACCTCAGAGAAAAATCTGCCTTTATCAGTTTCAAAATCCCGCACCGACAGGAAACTGGGAGTTGTGCCAATGATGTTAACATCTGTGTTCCTGTTGTGGTACACAACTACCTGTCTCCTGTTTAACTCCGGCGCAACTCCTACTACTGTTGGTACTTGAGAGGCGATCGCTTCAGCATCTTGTAACACCAAATTTTTTGGTACTTCAAAGGAGATACGCTGAGTTTCTCGATTACCTGGCAGTATAAAAAGCACATTTGGCCCTAATGACTCCAGTTGTTTATTAACGTACTTTTGCCCACCTTCGCCAATACCAATCATGGCAATCACCGAAGCGTTGCCAATAACTATACCCAACATCGTGAGAGCGCTACGCAGCTTATTCGACAGCAGAGTTTTCCCCGCCATTTGAATACTTTCTAAAAAATTCATGTCTTAAAAATTACGAATTAAGAATTACGTAGCTTGCTTCTCGCCTTTGGCGAGTATTACGAATTATTCTGTTCTTTTGCCTTTTCAATTTTGTAATCTTTGGGTGGATTAACAAAAACGCGATCGCCTTCTTTAACTCCCCCTAAAATCTGAGTTTGGTTTTGGATTTGCGCCCCAATTGTCACTTCGCGAAACTGGGGTTTATTCTTTGCATCTGGTACAAGTACGCCAGTTTGCCCCTTTTCGGTGACGATTGACACCGTCGGTAATACCAAGGCATCATTGATGCGATCGCCTAAAAAAGTCAAGTCCACATTTAAGCCAGAACGCAGTTTATCTGTACCACTATCCAGAGCAACCCGCACCTGGAAGGATGTTACACCTTGTTCTATTACTGCTTCTGGAGCAATTAAGCGCACATGACCTTTAAAAATTTGATCGGGATAAGCATCAGCAACAATTTCCACCTGCTGTCCCGGTTTAATTCTGCCAAGATCAGCTTCAGGAACTTGAGCTAATATTTCTAACCCGCGTGCTACGGCGACAATTGAACTAGAAGTTGCCGATGCACTAGTAGATGCAGAAGTTGTGGGTGTGACAAACGCGCCAGGATCGGCATACTTTTGGGTAACAATTCCCGCAAGAGGAGCGCGAATAATTGTATCTTCCAATTGCACTTGCACACCCTTCAACTGAGCCTGAGCCGCTTCAACAGCTGCTTGACGCTGGACAATTTCTTCAGAACGAGTTCCATCTTCCAACAGTACCAATGCTGCCCGTGCTTCATTAACTGCTGCTTGACGTTGGGCGATTTCTTCAGTTCGACTGCCACTTTGGACTAACGACAATCGTTTTTTAATTTCTTCTAAACTGGCTCTAGCACTCTTGTCTTCGCTGATGGCTTGATCGAGTAATTGTTTATTTTCTGCTCCCTGTTCGTATAGATATTGATAACGCTTTACCTGTTCACCGGTGTAATTCACCTTTGCTTGAGCCGCATCCACTTGGGATTGAGATTGAGCAATTTCTTGGGGACGATTACCGACTTTGGCTTGGGTTAACTGGGCTTGAGCTTGTGCTAACCGGGCCCTTGCTTGAGCAATTTCTTGAGGACGACTACCAGCAAGGGCTTCGGCAAGTTGTGCTTGACTTTGGGCTAAGTTAGCACGGTACTGGCTCCTTTGAGCCTCAATACCTGCGCTATCCATCCGCGCGAGAATTTGCCCTTGTTGAATGCGATCGCCTTGTTGGACATATAATTGCGACAGCACTCCAGGATTCTTCGGACTAATATTTACGCTCTGAACTGGCACGACTTTGCCACTAGCTATAATCCGCAAGGTGACGTTTTTCGCTGCTACTGGCACAGTTAATTGAGCTATGTCTTCTTTATTTGCCCTTTGATTTACCAGGCTGTAGGTTGTAGCTGTACCAACAACCAAGACACCCCCTGCTATCAACCCCATCAGCCAGCGTAATGGATATTTAACTTTGCCAACAACAGGAATTTCTATGTGCGTAGCCATATCTAGAAGCCTATAAATCTTGCTTTATCAAAGTAGCCTGTAGTTATATTGATGATGCCCATCAAATTACCCATAGTAAAACTACCCCTTGAGAGCAAACAGCTGCACTTTTGCTACCCTTTGCGCTTATGGCGAGTGGTTGGGGGTTTTTCTTAACTATGCTTAATTGAGCGGACATAAATCTCAAAGGACAGGTGCAGGAATGCGGAGTTGTTTAAATTTTTGGATTAAATTTTTAGTTAATAAACTAACAATAGTTAATAAACTAACAACTAGAGGCATAGTTAGCTTCACAGTTGCTTCATTTTACTTCATAATAGGTGTTACATGTCTGTATGCCTTCACCTGAATGGGTGATAGCCACATTATTATTTGACACCCTGGCTTGCTTTTAAGTTGCACCTTTTTAGCGTAGGTGTAGCCCGCACTTCTTTACGAGACGCTGCGCGTAGCTTGCTTCTTTGTAGGAGTACGACATACTTCGACTGCGCCCTTCGGCTACGCTCAGGACAAGCTCAGTACAAGAAGCTCAGTGACCACCACAGGCATCGCTACTGTTGCACCAAAGAAGCCACAACACGTAGGATCTCGGCTTAAGGATAGTTACTATAGTTACAGCTGGTAAGCTACTCTCTTCCCAGTCCAAGATTACCTATCTTTTTATGGCAAACACTATTACAATTACTGATTCCCTGGTTCCTAATGCTGTACCAAAACCAGCAATCATTCGACTAGAAAACATTTTCAAGATTTATGGTAGTGGTGAAACAGAAGTACGAGCGCTGAATAATGTCAACCTAATCGTAGAACAGGGCGAATATTGTGCAATTATGGGGCCTTCTGGTTCTGGTAAATCCACAGCCATGAATATTATCGGTTGTCTCGACCGTCCCACAGGCGGACATTATTACTTAGATAACCTCGATGTAGCTCAAATGGACGATCACTCATTGGCACACATCCGTAATAAAAAGCTGGGGTTTGTGTTTCAACAATTCCATTTGTTACCCCAACTAACAGCATTAGAAAACGTAATGTTGCCAATGGTGTATGCTAGTGTGAACCCAAAAGAAAGAAGCGATCGCGCAATAGTTGCATTGACGCGAGTAGGTTTAGCAAATCGCCTCAACAACAAACCAACTCAACTATCTGGTGGACAACAACAACGAGTAGCGATCGCCCGCGCGATCGTTAATCATCCCGTAGTACTCTTAGCCGATGAACCCACAGGCGCACTTGATTCGCGCACAACCCAAGAAGTCTTAGATATTTTTAGCGAACTCAATGCTAGTGGAATTACCGTTGTCATGGTAACTCATGAACCAGAAGTTGCTCGTCAAACCCAGCGCATCGTTTGGTTCCGAGATGGTCAAGTAGTAGACTCCAATCTGGCACCATCTGACTTGAGTGACCTTACTGTTTCATAACTTATTCAAGTTTGCCTACCTTTGGCATTCCCACAGCGTAGGCGGGCTTTATTTGTGTAGCCGCGACTTCTGGAACTGAACCGTATTGGCTTATAAGTCCGAAATTTCTAAGCTTTGTGTAAATAACATATAAAAAAGACAGGCAAGATGCCTGTCCTACAAGTTGTCCTACAAGTAATGATTTAGCAAAGAATTTAGAAATTCATTTCAGCAGCTTGAACTTTCTCAACCTGCTTCTTCTTCAGCACAAGCATAACTTGAGCCAACATTACAAGAGCGACGAACGCAATCATCCATTGAACTCTAGAGGCGTCTTGCAATACGATTTCTGTATCTTTTTGACCGAATCCACCGACATTCGGGTTGCCGGTCAAAGCTTCACCAGTCTTAACTGCTTGCCCTTCAGAAACAATCAATTCTGGCCCTAAAGGAATCGTATCAACGACAACATCACCAGATTCAGGTTGGATGTTAACTAGATATTTAACGTTACCGTCTTCATCTTCCTCTTTGGCAATCTTGGTAATTGTGCCAGTAGCGGAAGCGTTGTAAACAGCGTTGTTGCTCTTTTCGCCAGTTGGATAAACTTGTCCGCGTCCCCGGTTAGCACCTAAGTGAACTGAATATTTACCGAAGTGGATGTTTTTGTCGGTTGCGGGGTTAGGAGAAAGAACTGGGAAGACGATTTCCTGATACTGTTCACCTGGTAAGGGGCCGACGATGACGACGTTTTCTTTGTCTTCACTGTAGGGTTGGAAAAAAGTGTCACCAACTTCTTCTTTAAGTTCCTCAGAAAGACGGTCTTCAGGAGCAATCTTAAAGCCTTCAGGTAGCATCAGTACAGCACCGACGTTCAAGCCAACCTTAGAACCATCCGCACCAACTTGCTGGGCGCTAAGATCGTAAGGAATTTTCACTACAGCTTTGAATACAGTGTCAGGTAACACTGATTGGGGAACTTCCACTTCTGCCGGCTTGGCTGCTAGGTGACAGTTGGCACAAACAATCCGCCCTGTTGGTTCGCGGGGGGTTTCGGGATAGGTTTGCTGTGCCCAAAAGGGATAGGCTGCAGCTGATTGGGGAAGGGCTAGATCGCTGGTGAAGTAAAATGTCACAGTAGCGATCGCTATCAGCAATGTTTTTACGATCACTCTAGCACTACGAGTTAACCTCGCTCTTAAGAAAACATTTCTCATCTCTAATAAGGGCAACGATTGAATTAGTCATTAGTCATTGGGCATTGGTCATTAGTCATTAAGCCCTAAACAAAGCGCAAAGTCTGTAGACGCTTCTGCGGCTTCCCGCAGGGTGCGCCGGCTTCCGGCGAACAGAACTTTGTAAGAGAGGACAAATGACTAAGGACAAAATGATTAAGCCCACCAAGCTGGATCACCGGTGCGGAAGTCGGTTTCAGTCCAAGGGGTCAAAACGATTTTGTCGTCTTTTACATTGGTATGGGCCAAAGGTAAAGACAACGGTGCTGGACCCCGAACCACTTTACCAGTTTCGTCATACTGGGAACCATGACAAGGACACTTAAACTTGTTCTCTGCAACGTTCCAGGGGACGACACAACCTAAGTGGGTGCAGATGGCGTTAATGCCATAATCTTTGATCGCTTCTTTGCTGTCTACCACAATATAGGTAGGATCTCCCTTTAGCCCTTGGACTAGGTTGCGATCGCCTGCATTCCGGTTTTCTAAAAATTTAGAGACACTAACATCGTTACCTAGCTCGTCTTTTGCCGTTGTCCCGCCACCAGCACCACCGGTTGCGGGTGGAATAAAGTAGTTGACAACGGGATACAATGCACCCAGAGCCACTCCAGTGACAGTCCCAAAAGTGAGCAGATTCATGAACTGACGACGCCCCATATCGGGCACGTCTGCTGATTCAGAAAATTGAGCCATAATCTACGCGCTCTTTGTGTATTTTGTTAAGCATTTTGACAAAAGTACTGTACTTGAGGAACTCTTGTCTAAGTCGAAATGCTAGCGCTCACAACGATGCCATACTTCTTTGTTCCAAGATATATCAGGCATCTTTTCTGTTAGCATTACATTTCTTTATATCCTTATCATACTGGAGTCACGGAACTTAACATCATAACTAAATGTAAAATCTGATTGAGAAAAGCTATGACAGGACAGGAATTACATCAGATGTTGCTTGATAAGTGGGGATACTCTTACGATGTCCAGTTTCGACGGGCACAGGGAAAGATATTTTTGCAAGTCATGTGGAAATATCTGGAGCAAGCTTCTTTTCCCTTAAGCGAGGCGGAGTACCAAGAGCATCTTGACACGATTGCTAATTATCTTCATGCATTGGGAGGGTCAACGCAGGTACAAACATATATTAACCAAACACGCGATCGCCCCCGCCTTGGCAAAGCTGTTAGCATTCCTCTAGATTTGGGTGAACGTTCTTCGGAATGGATATTATGACCAAGTTTTTCTTCCTTAATTTAGAATCATCCTAACTCCTCATTTCAGGATAGTAAAACTATGAATTCTCCATTTCCCGGAATGAATCCTTATTTAGAAAATCCTGTGTTTTCGTCAGAAGTACATCATCGATTGATTACAGCTATAGCAGATACTATTGAGGAAAATATTCCCCCACAGTATCGAGTTGCAATTGAACAACGTACTTATTTAAGCGATGACTCAGATTCTGTATTAGTTGGTATTCCTGATGTTTCTATTTTTTCTCAACAAAAATCACAGCAGCAATACTCATCAACTACTACCCAAGCAGAAATGTCAGAAGGCATTACGGTGATGATACCGTTACCTGAACATGTTACGGAAAATTATTTAGAAATTCGAGAAATTTCTACAGGTTTTGTGGTAACTTATATCGAAGTTTTATCTCCTAAAAATAAACGCCCAGGCGAAGGTAGAAAAGCCTATGAACTGAAACGTAAACAAGTTTTAGCTAGTCTTTCTCACTTAATCGAAATTGATTTACTCAGAAGTGGACAAGCCATGTCAGTTTTAGGGGGAACTCCTATAGTAAATTATCAAATTATTGTTAGCAGAAGTGAAACACGTCCTCAAGCTAAATTATACGGTTTTAGCATCAGAGAAACGATTCCCGTATTTCCATTACCGTTACAGTCAGAAGATAAAGAACCGATTGTAGATTTGCAATCTTTATTGCATGGTATATACAATCGTGCTAGATATTACTTAGCAATTGATTATAATAAAGAACCAATACCACCCCTTAAACCAGAAGATGCTGTATGGTCTGATACCCTCTTACGCAAACAAGGGTTAAGGAATAATTAGTAATTGGTAATTGGTTAAAAATTTTTCCTATTCCCTGTCACCTATTCTTATATTATTTACCTGTAAGCTTAACCAGCCCAACACCACCAAAATAAAGCCCTAAAACTGCTCCCGCTAAAAGACTTTGAGTCAGAGGGTCAGTAGAAGGTGTAAGCACGGCTCCTAAAACTACTGCTCCCATAATCACGTAACGCCAACCAGAAACCATTCGTTGAGACGAGACAATATTCAAATTACCGAGCAACAGTTGGATAATCGGAATTTGAAATGCTAAACCAGTGCTGAATAACAGTAGCAACACAAATTCAAAATATTTATCAATTGACCAAAGTTGTTCAACGACATCTGCTCCGTAGCTGATGAAAAATTTCAAAGCTGCGGGAATCAAGAGTAAATAAGCAAATATTAACCCAGCAGCAAATAGTATACTCGAACCCAAAACCACAGGCCCTAGTATACGGCGTTCGCGGCGAGTTAGTCCTGGAAGTACAAATTGGATAATCTGGTAAAGAATGAAAGGACTAGTAAGTATGAGGCCAGTGTAGGCTGCAACTTTGACGGAGACAAAGAAATATTCTCCAGGTGCAAGTTGGAGAAATTTTACTCCTTGTGCTGGAACTTCAAGTAGCTGGACAATCGGCTTAACGGCAAAGAAACAGCCAATAATACCCACCGCTACGGCAATCAGTGAATAGAAAATGCGCTGCCGTAACTCTTCTAGGTGGTCGAAAAGGGACATTTCAACTTCACCTGGCAACTCATCAAGAGGATCGGTGTCTGAGTTGTCATATTCTTCTGGGTCAAGGTTGGGAACGTTTACAGTCTCTACGTCTTGTGAAGGCGTCACGTCGCTTCGCTCCGAATTCAAAATTCAAAACTTGTACTGAGCTTGTCGAAGTATTCAAAATTTGTACTGAGCGTAGCCGAAGTATTCAAAATTAACAATCCCCTAAATTTATTTATGGGCTTGTATATTTTTTTGTTAGTCATCGACCATTTCAGTGACTCAGCACTCTTCATTATTTTATCTGGGGAATGCAGCTAGCAAGATATGTTTTTGAGTAGTGTGGGTTTTTTGTCCTGTTTTTTCGGGTTGCATCTGCATAAATTAGTAGTAAGCCATCTTGTAGGCAATGTTTAACCTACAAAAAGAGTGGAACCGATGATTTAGAAATTACGTCTCTGCGGCTAGTAGCGCTGAGTAAATTGACACAACATCATACAATACTCAGTTTTTGAAATCCGGTTTATCAAGGTGGCACATACATAGTGTAATCGGAAATTTTTGGCTGAGGTTTTATGAATCGGACAATTTGCATTGGACTGATGGCATTGCCTGTGTATTTATACAATGCTCAACTAGGCAATACTTATAGTAGTGACGTGTCAATTGTCGAAAACCAGCTTCCCGTAATAACTGCTCTAGTTGTTTACAACACAAATTCTCAGTTAGACAAATTCCTGTGGCAAATCTCGGCTAGAGATGACCAAACCGAAGATTGTCTTCGCGCTGGTACTTGCAGAGATTAACACTAATGCGTAATTCGTAATTTGTAATATTTCGACTGCGCTCAATACAAGTTTGTAATTTGTAATTTCAGTAATTTCATCATAATACGGAGAGAGTTAATGGTTGTAGGGAATCAGCGCACAGTAGTAGTCACAGGAGCATCAACAGGAATTGGTCAGGCGTGTGCTTTGCTTTTAGACCAGTTGGGCTTCTCTGTTTTTGCTGGCGTGCGTCAAGATATTGATGCTCAAACACTTAAACAGAAAGGATCACAAAGGCTCATTCCGATTTTTTTAGATGTTACTGAGGCTGAATCGATCGCAGTTGCGGTTGCTCAGGTAACAAATGCAGTCGGTGGTGCGGGGATTTTAGGTTTAGTGAATAATGCCGGAATTGCTGTCCCAGGGCCGTTGGAATTATTACCGATCGCAGAATTTCAACACCAAATGCAGGTTAATGTCACCGGGCAATTAGCAGTGACACAAGCATTTCTTGGTCTATTACGCCAGAGTCGGGGTCGAATTGTCAATATGGGTTCTATTGCTGGTAGAAGCCCTATGCCATTTTTGGGCGCTTACAATGCTTCTAAATTTGCCCTAGAAGCACTCACTGATGTGATGCGGATGGAGTTACGACCTTGGGGAATCTCAGTTTCAATTATTGAACCTAGTGCGATCGCTACTCCAATTTGGGAAAAGTCCCTAAGTCAATCTGAAGTGGCACAGCAGCATCTACCCGAAACGGCACAAAATCTCTATGGACAAGCGATGAATATTGTCCGCAAGAAAATGCAGATTATCGCATCTAGAGGAATTTCTGCCGATATTGTCGCTCAAGCTATTCTCCATGCGCTGACTGCAAAACAACCCAAGACGCGTTATCTTGTTGGACAGGATGCCAAAATTGGAGCTGTGCTAAAGCATATTTTGCCCGATAAGATGCACGATCGCGTTATTTTATATTCAATGGGTTTGTAGATTACAAAAAATTGGCGGGAATCCCATTCTTCAAGGGGTAGGAGGGATAGGCGTCCGCCGATTTAGTCATTAGTCATTAGTAATTAAAATTGCTGTAACAGACTCTATATTCAAAAACACTCCAAAATTGTACTCAACAGTACCTTTTTTTGTGTTGGATATTTTTAATATTCATAAGAGTACCTTATTTAAGGTAAGAAATTTTTGCTATTTGTACTTATAGTAGTATTTCTGCTTACTTAAAATTAAATATCAGGATTGCGATGTGCTACACATAACTTATATATGAACAATGATCCTGAATGCTGCTAGTTTAGTTAGTAATTTGGGTGATATGTACTTAAATTAAGGGTTCAATTCCCTAAAACTAATATATTTAGTCAGTAAATTTAGTCATCCCTATTTTTAAGTGAACTCGATTAGTTATGCTCCTAGATTTAGAAAGATTTTATCAGGCTTGCAATCCGAGCAGACCTCTAATCATAGGAAATGCCAGCGATCGCAGGTACTATATCGATTTTGCTGCGGTGCGGGGTGGCAAAATTATCGAAGCTTTACAACGCACGATCGCTAGAATATCGCCAGATGTTCCAACCTGTCAACTATTTACAGGACATCTCGGTTGTGGCAAATCAACGGAGTTGTTGCGGCTCAAAGCTGAATTAGAAGTGCAGCAATTTCATGTAGTTTACTTTGAGTCTACCCATGTCTTAGAAATGGCAGATGTGGATGTGACTGATATTTTGTTGGCGATCGCAGGCCAAGTGAGTCAAAGCCTAGAAGCAATGAAAATTAGGCTAAAACCTACCTATTTTTCCAAGTTGTTTGGTGAACTTGTGGATTTTTTGCAAACGCCAATTGACCTTGGGGTAGAAGCAGAATTGTCTGTGGGGATTGCCAAAATTACAGCTAAAACTAAAGAAAGTCCCCAATTGCGGCGGCGGTTAAGAGATTATCTTGAACCAAGAACAGCAAATATTTTACAGTCAATTAATCAAGAATTGCTCGAACGTGCCAACAAGGAACTGAAAACCAGGGGTAAAAAAGGACTGGTAGTTATTGTTGATAACTTGGATAGAGTCGCAATTCGACCTTTACCATCGGGGCGATCGCTACCAGAATACTTATTTATTGAGCGGGGTGAACAGTTACGCAAACTCAATTGTCATGTAGTCTACACTATTCCCTTAGCCTTAACTTTCTCCAACGATAGCGCCGAACTTCAGCATCGTTTAGGGGGAGGAGTCGCACCAAAAATGTTACCGATGATACCTGTACGTTTGCGCTCTGGGGAGATTTTCACCCAAGGGTTAGCACTGATGCGACAAATGGTACTAGCTAGAGCTTTTCCAGACATTCTGCCTAGCGATCGGTTAGGCTTAATTACAGAGGTGTTTGATAGTTTAGAAACCTTAGATCGATTGTGCCTGATTAGTGGTGGTCATGTACGCGACTTGCTAGGGTTACTGTTTGACTGTCTGCGAGAACAAGATCCACCCTTCGAGCGGGAGTGTGTCGAATTGGTGATTCAAAGACAACGGGATTACCGAGTCAAGGCCATCGACCCTCATGAGTGGGAATTAATCTTTCAGGTGGTGCAACAGCAGAGAGTTAGAGGTGATATAGAATACCACGCCCTATTGCGAAGTTTATTTGTATTTGAATACCGCGATCATCAAGGAGCTTGGTTTGCCGTCAACCCAGTTTTAGCAGAGACAGACAAATTTAAATCATGGTTGAACGACACGCACAAGTAGATATAAAAGCAGCTAACGAGCGGGCTTTACGAAGTTTGGGGAGAGCAATTGCCCTTTCTAACGGTCAATTCTCCCTGGTTTTGGTGTGCTGCAATTATCGAGTTTTGCAAGAGCGAATGCTGCAACGACTCGAAGAACTCTCTTCAGGAGTACACCGAATTCAAAAAGTAGTTCTGTCGCATAATGCTAGAAGCCTTTACACAAGTATTCATTTACAACTGCTAACCGAAGAAAATCCCCCATCGGCGTTGATGATTTTGGGTTTAGAGTCAGTAGATGGACTTGACGATCTACTGAGGTCTATCAATCATATTCGTGATGAATTTCGCAAGCGCCACCCATTTCCGATGATTGTGTGGATGAATGAGGAAGTCTTGCAAAAGGTTGTGCGTTTAGCGCCAGATTTCGCTAGTTGGGCGGCGACACCGATTCGCTTTGAGATGACAACTGAATCATTGTTGCAATTTTTGCAACAGGAAACTGACTCTTTATTTGCCACGGTGTTACCAAGTGATGCTACACAACACCAACCTCCTCAAGTTGCAAAGCATTATTTTACTGTGGAGCAAGTCTGGGAACATAGCTATGAACTCCACTTTGCCATTAGAGAGTTAGATGATCGTGGTATTACTTTAGAGCCAGAATTACACGCTAGTTTAGAATTTGTTTTTGGTTTAGATGATTATATTAGCGATCAGATTAATCCAGCTTTGAACCATTTTCAGCAAAGCTTGCGAGTTTGGCAAAAGCTAGGGGAGATGGAGGGTAAGGGAGCAGGGGAAGCAGGGGAAGCAGGGGAAGCATTTTCTTTTGCTACGCCTCCTAATCGCCCATCTTCACTACTTCTGCGACAGGGAGTTTTGCTATTTTATATTGGGCTATGTTATTGCCGTTTAGCAGAGCAAAATCAAACAGAAAACCGCCGTCATTGGTACACAGCTAAATCTTATTTTCAGCAGTGCTTCACTATCTTACAGGTGGCTGGGCGTCCAGATATAGTTGCTGGATTTATTAGTCAACTCGCTCAAGTTTTACAATATCTGCAAGAGTGGCAGGAATTACAGACGGTTGCTCAAAAGTCTCTGGAGTTGCATCAAACTTATGGTAGTCAAATCCAATTAGCTTGTGACTACGGTTTTCTGGCGCAAGTGGCTGTGCAGCAGTCGCGGTGGGTACAGGCGAGTATATTAGCACACGTATCACTGCTGAAATTAGGTGAGGCGCAAAAGCACAATGACCCTTATAACTGCTTATTTCCATTACTGTTGGGGCAAATTTACTATTTAGTTTTAGCGAAAGCACAGCGAAATTTAGGTGAGTTACAAGTAGCCCGTGAATACTTAGACAAAGCGACAAAAGAATTACCCACAGCCTTAGAAACCAGTGCCCATCAATACGATGCCCATCGTTATATTCGCTTATTGCGGACACTGCGATCGCTTTATTTTGAAGAAGGGCGATATTTAGAAGCATATTACATTCGCCAGAAACGGCGTTCTGTTGAGCAACAGTACGGTTTTCGGGCTTTTATCGGTGCGGGACGCTTGCAACCGCAAAGACAGGCGACAAACCCAGCATTGATGTTACCTTCTGGCAGTAGCAGCGTTGCTTTAGAAATTGCGGCTTCTGGTCGAGAACGTGATATTAATAACTTAATTGGCAGAATTAGTCGCGCCGATCGAAAATTGACGGTGATTCACGGTCAATCAGGGGTAGGTAAGAGTTCTATTGTAACTGCGGGGTTAGTTCCAGCACTACAAAATCGCGCTATTGGCGATCAAATAGCTGTACCTGTAGTACTGCAAGTTTACACCGATTGGGCCCGGGAATTAGGGAAATCGTTAAGTGAAGCGATGTCTAATGACGCATCCCTTGCCATATATGCTGACATCATGGTAGAAACAGCCATTGAATCGGAAGTTTTGCCTTACTTTGTCACACCAATTACCATCGTTAGAATTTTACAACAACTCAAACAAAATGCTGATAACCATTTGATCACAGTTTTAATTTTTGACCAGTTTGAAGAATTTTTCTTTGGTTATAGCGATCGCAATCAAAAGCAAGAATTTGATAAATTTATTAGCGACTGTCTGAATATACCCTTTGTCAAAGTTATTCTTTCTTTACGAGAAGATTATTTACATCGTTTATTAGACTTTAAACATGTTTCCGCACTGGAAGCAATTAATAATAATATTCTCGACAAGCATATTCGCTACCAGTTAAATAATTTTTCGCCAGAATATGCTAAAACAATTATCCGAAAATTAACAGAGCGATCGCAGTTGAATTTAGAGCCTGCTTTAATTGATGCCTTAATCGAAGATTTATCCACAGGATTTGGAGAAGTCCGTCCCATTGAATTGCAAGTTGTAGGAGCGCAAATTCAAGATGAGCGAATTACTACACTAGAAGAATATCAACCATATAGACCAAATAAACTCATCGAGCGATATCTTAAGGAATTGATTAAAGACTGCGGCCCAGAAAATGAACGAGCCGCGTTACTGGTCTTATACTTATTAACAGATGAAAGTAACAACCGACCTTTTAAAACTCGTGCTGAGTTAGCGGCGCAGCTATCAGAATTAGAAGATGCTAGTAAATTAGAGTTAGTATTAGAAATTTTAGTTAGCTCTGGTTTAGTGGTACTATTCCCTGATGTACCAGAACGCTATCAACTGATTCACGATTATTTAGTAGACTTGATTCGCTACTTGCAACAACAAGAATCGAGCTTACAAGTACAACTTAACCAGTTACGCTACAAAGTAGAACAGAGTCAAGCTGAGATTGAACGACTTAAGAGCGAACTTAGCCAAAATGAGCAGCGATCGCAATTAGTAGATCCTTATCCCCAACAGGGTTTGGATTTATTAACAGAATTACGAGAATTACACAAGCGCGAAGAATTAAGTCAGTTAGAAATTGAGCAATTACGAGCTGAACTCAAAGAAAAAGAATTAACAGCTAAACTCGCAGAAAGTCAAAAGAAACAAAGGCTCAGTGAAGCTCAATTAAATCGTTCTTTGAAAATTGCACTTACTGCTTCTGTTCTCGCCATATTGGGATTAAGTGTTTCTATCGTCACAGCAGTAGATAGCGAAATTAAAACCCTCAGCGCATCTAGTGAAGCCTTATTTGCATCCCAAAAAGGTATTGATGCTTTAAAAGAAAGTTTAAAAGCAGGGAGAAAATTACAACAAACAGTCTGGGTAGATTCCAATACTAGAGAGCAAGTACAGACTGCGCTTTATCAAGCAGTTTCCGGGTTAAGAGAATATAACCGCTTGGAAGGGCATATATCTGGGGTAAATAGTGTTACATTTAGTCTTGATCGCTCTTTAATTGCTTCAGCCAGTGCGGATACTACAGTCAAACTTTGGCATCCCGATGGTAGCTTGGTGAAAACGTTATCGGGGCATGAGGATGTAGTTAATAGCGTCAGTTTCAGCCCTGATAGTCAAATCGTTGCTTCTGCCAGTCAAGATAAAACGGTAAAACTTTGGAGTCGAGAGGGTCAACTACTTGCTACTCTATTAGGGCATCAAGGTGTGGTGAATAATGCCAGTTTTAGCCCTGATGGTCAGATTATTGCTTCAGCGAGTAGCGACAAGACGGTGAAACTGTGGAGTCGAGATGGTAAACTGCTCAAAACCTTGCAGGGACATCATGGTGCAGTTTTAAGTGTCGCTTGGTCACCTGATGGACAAACCATTGCTTCCGGAAGTGCTGATAAGACGGTGAAATTGTGGAATCGGGATGGTAAGCTGCTTAAAACCTTCCTCTTACATGATGATGCAGTTAAAAGTGTAGCTTGGTCACCCGATGGTCAAACTATTGCTTCTGCTAGTTTAGACCAGACAATCAAATTATGGAATCTAGAGGGTAAGCTACTACGAACTTTATCGGGGCATAGTGCTGGAGTTACTAGCGTTACTTTTAGCCGTGATGGTAAGACGATCGCTTCGGCTAGTACCGATGAGACAATCAAACTTTGGAGTTCTGAAGGTATGTTGTTGGGAACTCTTAAGGGACATAATAATTGGGTTAATAGCGTCAGTTTCAGCCCAGATGGTCGCACCTTGGCTTCTGCAAGTCGGGACAAAACTATTAAACTCTGGCATTTAGATGATGTGTTATTGCAAAAGCCCAAAGCTAATAATGATGACTGGGTAACTAGCATCAGTTTTAGCCCAGACGATCGCACCTTAGCAGCAGCAAGTCGAGACAAAACTGTAAAACTTTTCAGTCGAGACGGGAAACTGCTCCGTACATTCACGGGGCATCAGGGCGAAGTTTGGGGTGTTAGTTTCAGCCGCGATGGTCAAGTAATTGCTTCAGCTAGTAAAGATAAGACAGTAAAGCTTTGGAGTCGTGACGGTAAACTGCTCAACACCTTGCAGGGTCATAACGATGCCGTCTTGAGTGTTGCTTGGTCGCCTAATGGTCAAGTAATTGCTTCGGCTAGTAAAGATAAAACAGTAAAGCTTTGGAGTCATGACGGTAAACTGCTCAACACCTTGCAGGGACATCAAGATGCGGTGAATTGGGTAAGCTTTAGTCCTGATGGCAAATTGCTAGCCTCAGCCAGCGATGACAAAACAGTAAAAATCTGGAATTTAGCTGGTAAATTGCTATACAACTTAACTGGTCATAGTCGCCGGGTTAATGGGGTTGCTTGGTCACCTGATAGTCAGGCGGTAAGCAAAGCCATGCCCAAAGGGCTTATCGCTTCAGCTAGTATTGATAACACGGTGAAGATTTGGAGCCGGGACGGGAATCTGCTAAATAATCTTACAGGCGATGGTGATAGTTTCATCAGTGTGAGTTTTAGCCCTGATGGTAAAACTTTGGCAGCTAGCAGTGATGACAAAGTAAGGATTTGGAACCGAGAAGGGACATTGCTGATTGCATTAAAAGGCGATAAGCAAGAGTTAACCAGCGTCAGTTTCAGCCATGACGGCAAGACTCTGGCTGCGGGTAGTGGTAATGGCACAGTAATTTTCCAGAATTTGGCAGATATCGAACTGGAAAAATTACTGGCACGGGGTTGCAATTTGCTACATGATTATTTGCAGACTAATCAGAAGGTAATGAAGGGCGATCGCGCCTTGTGTTCTAGTAGGTGATAGCGTATTTGATTATCGAATTTATTTTTTACTTTTACCTTATTATACTAATTTGTTTGCTTGTTCAATTTAATGTACACTATATAAAAATTACCTTTACAACGTTCGCTCATTTACATTCATACTTTCTTCTAAAATTTTACTTATAAGTTGACCGCGAACACTACGCCCTTTTCTACTAGCAGTACCTTGATGTGTATAATAATAATATTGAGCAAACATATTTTTAGATACATCTTCATTCTTCTTTATATATAGTTCTTCTTCTAAAGATTTTAAAGCATCAGCTAAAATTTGTTCTTGAGGTAAATAACTATACTTGTTTTTAATTTTTATTAATTCAACAATTAAAGTAAATAAACTAGACTTCTTTATCCACAAACTATCTGGAGGAAGATTACACCCAATAATTAATTTAGATGCTTCATTAAAATTATTAGACATTAAGTCTTTATTTGAATATTCATTATTGTACTTTTCTACATAGGTCTTTACTTCTTTATCACTAGTAAAATAACCACCTTCTTCTATTGTTGACATAATTAGCAATACATATTCCAGGTCTTTCATCCGAGAAAATTCACCTTCACTAAATACCTCTAAACTTGTAAAAAGAGCATTATTTTCTAGAATATCTTTAGCAGTTGTGATGAACTCCCCTTCGTATAAGGAGTTGCTAATTTCTATTGCATTTAGTGCATATTGTACAGAGTTTATTCTCTTAAAAACTTCTCTAATTTCACTTTCAGGAATTCTTCCTAAATCTCTGACAACAACTGTATAATCAAAAAAATCTGTTTGTTCTTGTGTAGACAATTTTTTAAACTTACTGATATTTTTAATAGTGAATTCTGGTGATGCTGTGACATATTGGTAGATTGTACTTAATCTTTGTTGGCCATCTACTACAAGTGTTTTTGATGTTTGAATATCAAGATCAATTTCACCATCAGCGAGATATATTTCAGGAAAAGGAAGTTTTAATAGAATTGTTTCTATAAATTTCTCTTTATGTGCATTATTCCATACAAGTTTTCTTTGAAAAGATGGAGCAAGTATTAAAGTACCAGTTTTCATCATATTGAATAAATCTAAAACTTTTTTATTAGTCGCAATACCATTTTTACTCATTTTCAACATCCTACTGTCTCAGTTTTTTGATATTCTGCATGTGATATTTTTCAAAAAGATCAGAATTATAATAAATACCCCCTGCTATTTTTTGGGGTGTATATTTATAAGAGATTGATTTAAAATATTCAAACCACTCGTTTGTACGAGAATATTTAAATGGAAATAAATCTGGTCTTAGCCACCCTTTAAAAAAATATTTTAAAAATTTTTTATACTTTTGTTCTTCTCTATCAGTTCTAGATACCAAACTTATGTCGAAATCATATAACTCTGACCAAAATTTTTCAAAAATTTCTCTAGATATAATAGCTATATCTATATCTGATTCTTCAGAAAACGAATTCCATAATTTACTCGGAGCTATACTAAATCCTAATTTAGCTGAACCGACCATCAGTACACATTCTGGTCTTTCTTCAAAATGAGTAGCAATTTCATGTTTAAGGTCAAAATATTTACCTTCATCATCTTTAAAAACATAAGGTGTACCATGTATTATATATTTTTGAACAATTAATTTCTCTGTTAGAGAGTAATCACCTAATGCTGCTTTGAATATATCAATCTTTTGATTAATATGGCTTTGGTCAATTATTAGAGTCTGCCACATGGAGTATTTTATTTAATCAACATAACTTGAGCCAAGTTTTTATAGCTAAAAATACATATACTAAATGCTAAAATTTACAAAGTCAACAAGTGTATATACTTAAAAAAACGGTGATTTAATTTTTTAGCTTTGTTAGTCCGAACAAAAAACAACAGAAGTTACAAACTGTAAATAGTCACAGAATACAATCGGATAGTTAAAATAGGTAAGCTGTTGTTTCAGAACTACGGCAGGAAAATCAAGCAGGACTCATAGACAAAGCTATACATCTTGGTAGCATTGAGTCAAGTACCCGTCAGCAAGGGAGCGAGGACGATCTACGCAACTGTCACACAACCACTGACTTTTAAAGAGTTTCTTGCCTGGGATGATGGTTCAGGCAGAGAGTTTGAGCTATTGGATGGAATTCCCGTGCCATTATCAGAACCAAATGCAAATCATGAGGATTTGATCGAGCGACTGTGTGCCTACTTAGAAAATCACTGCCAAGAAAATGACCTGCCTTACGTGTCGCGCCAGTCCAAGCAGGTTCGGCTCAAAACAACACCAGGAGAAAAAGAAAAAAGCCGGAAAGCAGATATTGTCATATTTGCAAGAGTTGAATGGCAGAGAATGAAAACTAGGTCTAGTTCTGCTGCTGCATATATTCCACCTCCCGGAATTATTGAGGTCGTTAGCAATAACTGGAAGGACGACTATCTGACAAAACTTGCTGAATATGAGGACTTGGGCGTTTTCGAGTACATCATTGTAGACTATGCTGCTTTTGGTGGCATTCGGTTCATTGGTTCTCCCAAGCAGCCAACCATTACAATCTACCAACTTGAAGATGGAGAGTATTTACCCCCAAAAGTGTTTCGAGGGCAGGATCGAATTGATTCTAGATTGTTTCCGAACATTCCCTTAACGGCTGAACAGATTTTTGCAATGAGTCGCTGATTAGCAACGAAGAAATTTATTCTAGTCGTCTTCTTGCCACTAGTTTAATGTGCGATCGCCCTTATCCTTGGCAAAGCGATCGCTAGACTATCCACCGCCAAGCATTTGGTCAAAGCGGTGTTAAGATAAATAAGCCGATTCACTCGCGCCAAAGTTCAATGACTATTGCCAAACTGTCCGAACTAGGCATTACTCACCTTCCCGACCATACTGAGTTACCAGAGTCGGATGGAAACTTTGTGAAAAATTTTCAGGAACATCCGCAAAGCATACTTCTAACTGACTCCGTTCAAGGTAGATTACAGCAAATTCACTCAGATAATCGGTATTGTATTGGTCAAGATTGTGGCATTTACTGGCGTTTGACCGAACCACCTGAACGCGGTGCCGAAGCACCCGATTGGTTTTACGTCCCGAATGTTGCACCTATGCTAAATGGTCAGTTTCGGCGTTCGTATGTATTGTGGCAAGAATATGTCGCTCCCCTAATTGTACTGGAATTCGCTTCTGGGGATGGTTCAGAAGAAAGAGACAATACTCCAATTAATGGTAAATTCTGGGTATATGAGCAAGCAATCCGCGTACCTTTTTATGGTATTTACGAATTTAGCAAAGCTGCGGTTGAGGTTTATCACTTAGTTGATGGTAGGTATCAGCAACTCACAGCTAACGAACGTGGACACTATGAGATTTCCTTAATGGGTGTCGAATTGGGTATTTGGCAAGGACAGTATGGAAATACTACAGCGCCTTGGTTGCGTTGGTGGGATACACAGGGAAATTTATTACTAACTGGTGAGGAAAAGTCACAGTTATTAGCACCTCAATTAGAACAAGAGCAAGAAAAATCGCAGTTATTAACATCCCAATTAGAACAAGAACAGCAAAAAAATAAGCGTTTAGCAGAACGCTTGAGACAGCTTGGAATAAATGCTGATGAAGTTTAATACAGCAGAATTCAGAATTTAGAAGTCAAACACGCTTTATTAATGGCTTTGAGACGAATCGTTGTTTACTTCACTTTCCTTAAAATCTGCTGTAGTGATTAGAGATGGATTCAACAATTATAGAATGCGATGTCTATGACAGGTTACACCTACGCACTTCTTGCATTCGAGTATTTTTTTAATTCAGTAAATAATTGACGCAAGCGATCGCTCCTCCAATGCTAAGAGCGATCGCTGGCTTAACTCAATAGACTTTTTGCACGAGTAAAGTCTCTGTGTTTGAAGTAGAGTTACCTGCAAGCTGCTTTTTAATAAATCTTGGTTTGTTCTAAACTCAGAGCTAACATGCCTCCTATTAGTCAACGTTTTAGGGATATCTTTGCTTACGGGACTGGTGCGACTTGAACGCACGACCTGACGCTTAGGAGGCGTCCGCTCTATCCAACTGAGCTACAACCCCAACTATGAAGCATATATAATTATAGCAGTACTTTTACCGAGACTGCCAACAATCATCCCAAGAGCCGCCACCTACTTCTAAACCACATAGAAAACTTTCTGCTTTCAAGATTATTTTAGATTTTCTCCCATTTACTTCTCGTAACTCTAAATTTAATTTTCCTTGCATGGTGTCTTTGCAACAATATCTTAAACCATCCTCTGTGGGCGCACGCAGAGGTGTACCAGCTAAATCTGTGGTTCCTGTCAATTCAATTTCATAATTAGAGTTAGTAGCTTTCATTTGCCATCTACCCCAAGGCTGAATTTCCCAGTCTACCTGTGAATTCCAGGGAACGAATTCATAAAACTTGCCTTGATAGTGCAACCCAACCATGGCTACAGATTCCATCCACCACAGCACACCCCGCCGTCCACCGCCAGCAGTTAATGCTAAATCGGGTTCGCCTTCAAAGTAATTACAATTTAGCCAAAACCATTTTTGCGGAAAAGCACCACCCCAATTTTTCTCGCCGTAGGCTGGAGCGTTGGTAAATTCGTAGATTTTGCCATTCCAGTCAATTTTTCCACTGGCTAAACCGTGAGCCATCAAAATTTGCCATCCAGGTTCAAAAATCTGTAAGAATGATAGCCAGCCTGCGGTTGATTGCTGAATGCTATTTTGATTACCCCAACCGTATACAGGTTGAATTTCATACTGCCAACGGCAATAATTATTGGTGGCGCGATCGCGAATTATTCCCTGATTCAAGGTGGCTGTGGCTTGATATCCCTCTTGAACATGATGCTCAAATTCTGCTGGGAGCAGATATAGAGGAGAAATTTGCAAATCCGTTTTACCCCAATGACCTAAACCCAGGATATCTTGACTACCCCAAAATTTATTCACATCAGGAAAAGTACGCCATAAATACTGATCATCCGGGCCGAGGATTTGGGCTGCACCGCCACTGTGGGGTTTACCACCGATGGGATCTTCTATGGAGTACATAAAGGCGAACGTTTGCCCAATTTCCGGTAAAGTGACGCGGTAATACCAGCCTTCAAAGAAGCGGCGACTACTACCATCCCAGTGATAACCAGAATGGGGCGTTTGAGTTGATTGGAGGAGATTTAGGGGAATAGTTAACATATATCTATATAGTTATAGTTGCCGATTTTTTCAGTATGCGCGATGACCTCGATCTCAATCATGCTTATGAAATTCTTGGGTTGGAACCGGGTGCATCACAAGCACAAGTAAAGCGAGCTTATCGTCAACTGGTGAAAATTTGGCATCCCGATCGCTTTCTTGAGCAAAAGCAAAAACAGGAAGCTGAGGAAAAAATCAAATCAATCAACTCAGCTTACAACAAGCTCAAATCTGAAAGTCCATCTGAGCCTCCTATTCCTGAAAATCCATCTTCATCTTCGCCTAAAAATCCCACAAAAATATCTGTCAATCGTTGGGATGCTGAAACTTTCTATAGTTTAGGAGTAGAAAATGCTACACAAGGAAGGTATGAGGATGCGATCGCAGATTTTACCCATGCAATTCGTCTCAATCCTCACTATGTTGAGGCATATAAATATCGTGGGCTAGTTTGCTCACAACTGGGATACGAATATAGAGCCGCTTCCGATTTAAATAAAGCTGGACAAATAGAACAAGAGTTAAGAAATCCGGGCGCTGCACGTAAATCGCGATCGTCTAGATATGTATCCAAACCTAGACCTGTGTTAGAAAGATTTTGTCAGAGGATTAAAAAGATATTGCGGCTAAATCGACGTTGGAGATAAAAAGCGATAGTTTAAGCGGCTTAAGACGGCGACACGCACCTTGAGTTCGGCAGACAAGGTGAAAATAGTAACGGAACAGTATGTAGTTTAATGAGTCAAGTCAGATATCAACCAATAGATACTCTTCAACAATGGTTCTGAATCAGATTTGTTGGAATTCCCTGACAGCATCTACTTTGACAGTACTAACTATTGCTGTTTCCGGTTGCACTCCCTTGACTTCAGACACTCAGGATTTAATTACCCAGTCGTCAGAAAATAGTCAAGTACTTCGCACCCTCTCAACGCAGTCTGATTCAGGTTATTCGGTTGCTTATTCTCCAAAAATATCTCAGGTAAACAGTCCTATTGGGGCGACTCTTGCCAGTGCTGATGCAAAAAGCGTAAAGGTGTGGAATCCCAACACTGGCAAACTCTTGCGTATCCTATCAGGACAGGCTTGGACTGTTAGCTTTAGCCCTGATGGTCAGATTCTCGCTAGTGGCTCTCAAGATGGCAGTCTGAATTTGTGGGATATAAGCAGTGGGAAACTAATCCGCACTTTCAAGCATTCAGAACCAGTGATTAATGTAGTCTTTAGCCCAGATGGGCAGACTCTAGCTAGTGGTCTTGATCTGGGGTCTAGCATTAGGCTGTGGAATTGGTGTACTGGAGAAATCATCCGCATTAATGATGACCCTAACGCTTTTAAAATGGGATTTTCTAACTTTAAGTCTCAACCAACCGTTTTTAGCCCAGATGGTCAGACCTTATTTGCTACAAGTGATTCTGGTTCTGTGATTCAGTCATGGAATGTTAAGACTGGTAAACGAACAGGCAGTTTCGATGCTAAATCGTCGATTTATGCTGTCGCCATTAGCCCTGTTGGAAACACCCTCGCTACTGGCATTCGTGACAATGCTATTAAGCTGTGGAATGTTAGTAATGGGCAACTCATTCATACTTTAACTGGCCAAAAGGGTGAAGTTAGAGCTGTTGCTTTCAGTCCAAATGGACAGCAAATCGCCAGTGGCAGTCAGGATGGCACTGTCCATCTGTGGAATGTTAGTACTGGCAAAGTAATCAGCATTTTCACAGCGCATAAAGGACAAGTTTGGTCTGTTGCTTTCAATCCTGATGGAAAAACACTTGCGAGTGCTGGGCAGGATGGCGCTATTAAGATTTGGCGTGTATATCCACAGTAAACCTGCTCTGTATCTTCAAATCAACATTTTCTGATTGAAGATTGGGAGCAAGAATTTTAAAGCTATTGGTTAACTCCGTCGCTTTCAGCCCCGATGGCAAAATTTTAGTTAGTGGTAGTCGAGACATGACAATCAAGCTTTGGGGATGCGATGTCTAACGACAAACCGAAACAAATTTGATAATTTCACCACTAATAACCGCATAAAGCAAGTAGTAAATTTTAAATGCGTTATCGCGTAAAAACTGTGCTGAGTATTGTTTATAAATGACCTATAAGCATAATTTATTCAAGTTGATTAAAAAATTAGATAACTGAAATAAATTACTAGATTTTTCATCAATGCGTCACCTAGCAGTTTAATAACATCTATCTTTGGGATTATCTTTCTTTCGATAAAATATTAACTCTCTGGAGATAGAGCCACTTGTCTAATCTCAGAGGTTATTCTGATAATTACCAACAGTTGAGTAGCAAATAAAACTCAATATTTATCAGCAACATAAATTTTTAAACTCATTAAAACCTCTTGTTCTTACAAAACTTTAGTTTGTCAAAACCATATCGAGGAGTTAAATTAACAGCTATGTCTATTCCCAATGAACGCGAAATCAAAAACAGTGAAATCAAGCAAGAATCTTACACTGATACTAATGGTAATATTCACACTGACTTAACGCGAACCACTGAAACAGTCAAGAACAGCACAGCTAATCCTAACTCTTACACTAACGGTTACGTACATGGTCGAAATGTTGAGCGTAGCTACCAGCAAGCAGATTTAGCCCAGCGTGATGAAAACAATGCTAGTGGTGGTTTACTGTTGGGTATTATCATCACTTCCCTACTTGGTTTGGTTATAGGTGGGGTCTGGTACTTCAACCAGCAGAATAATGCAGCAGTTAACAATACTGTGCCAGTCGTGGTTCCTGTACCGAGTAAGAGTAATCCAACTCCCAGTGCATCTCCTCAAACAAAAACGACGATAATCGAAAGAACTAAGGAAGTACCTGTTCCTGTTGCTGTTCCTGTTCCACAACAGCAGGTTACGCCTCCGTCTGCACCTCGCCAACCGGATATTAACATTACTATTCCACCCCAGCAGCCTGGGGCAGAAAAAGCGCCTTCTGCAATTGAGCCAACCCCTAAAGCTACACAAAGTCCAACTACTAATACTGCTGCGCCAGGTACGAAAAGTGACACATCTAAAACCACTCCACCTCAAGGAGTAGACCAGTCAAACAGTACATCTAATAGTGGTTCTTCTACCGCAAATGATACTACTACAGGCGGTTCTGCTCAATAACGGTTTCTGAACTTTCAGCCCACTTGATAATGCTGGCATTAACGCTAACATCTAACAAGTGGGAATATTCTTAAGAAAGATTTCTGAATTGTTGCGAAAAGTTAATGGTATTCAAGTTTAGTAAATGTGTCTTGTAGCTGAATAAACACAGTGCTAGATTAAGAGCAAGGTACAAACAGGTTAAGAGTTAAACAAAAAGTTTTCAGTTAGAGCCTGTACCTCCTGCTCTAATGTTCTTGCGATCGCTCCTTTGGTTGTGGCATCCATTGAATGTGTTTTGGCCTTAAGTCCCATGAGTTGTTTTGGAGGTTTTGAAACGCACAGCCAGAAAATGCCTGCCTAGTTGGAATGTAAGAATGTGCAATTCTGAGTAGAGTGATCGCCAATGCTGTCCACCTTAGTTTGAGTTAGTAACTTCTGAATTCTCCAATCTTCAAGAAACCGCCCCAAGCTGCTGATACTTATCCACCGTAGCTTCAGGCGGTTTCTGCTTTGTATTACAGATTTAAATTAACATTGACCAGTAAGGGCTGTCATTTGTCCTTTGTCCTTTGTCATTTATTTAGACCAATGCCCAATGCCCAATACTTCGGCAACTCTTGGAGACGCTACGCGTTAGCGGAGCTTTCGCTTTAGCGATACGCTCAGTACAAGTGCCCAATGCCCAATACTTAATGACTAATTAACGTGATTACAGTCACTTCTGGCGGACAAAATAAACGTCCTGGTTTATAAGTTCCTAAGCCCCGATTGACATATAGTTGATTTTCTTCAACATTGTGAAACCCTTGCGCCCACTCCCAATATCGCACGACTTTAGAACAGTCTCCCAAGAAAAATGTTACCCAACGCCGTAATTTTTTGGGGATTTGTTTGAGTAGCTTTTTATAATAAAATACTACAGGGCCAATGCCTGGAATTACGATGTGACCACCGTGGGTATGACCAGATAGTTGCAAATCTACCCGCCATTGTTGCAATATCTTTGCTGTATCTGGGTTATGGGATAAAACAATGCGCGGTGTAACCGAGTCTAGTTGATTCATAACTGGTGCGGGGTAAAATTCCCGTGACCAATAATCAGCTAATCCTACTAACGGTAATTGTTTTCCTAGTGGATAGGCGATTTCATTCCAAAGCACATGTACCCCAATGCTAGTTAACGCCTGTGTAACTTCTGCTTTTGAGTGGCTGTAATAGATATCGTGATTACCAAGTACGGCATAGATCCCACAGCGACTTTGCAAATGTTTGAGTCGAAGCGCCAATTGGTGAATCGGCGTCGGATCGTCAGTTACGTAGTCACCAGTTAATAGAATTAAATCTGGTTCAGCTTCGTTAGTAAGTGTGATCGCTTTTTCTAACATTTCTTCCGACAGCCGCAAACCATCGTAGTGAAAATCTGACAACTGCACTAGCGTTGTACCTTGTAAAGATGCCGGAAGTTCCGCAATCTTAACTGTGATTTTATCTACTCTTAATTGTCCCGTAAACAACCAATGCATAAGGCAACCAATACCACTCATACCAGCGCTTACAGCTTACCAAAATTAAAATGTAACTTGATAAACTGCAATAATTTATGTTATCTATTCCAGATACAATTAATTAATAGATTTAAATTCTGAAACTAAATTACACGTACTCATTAGCCAGAATACCTACTATGATTCCGTTATTGAATTTTGAAATTTGAACTACTTACTCACCCTGTAGGGTGATTATAGTAACTTCTGGGCGGCAAAATAAGCGTCCTGGGAGGTAAGTTCCCAAACCACGATTGACATATAGCTGATTTTTTCCCAGTCGATGGAAACCTTGCGCCCATTCCCAATGGCTGATTACAGAAACATTTTCTGACAAAAATGGAAATCGACGCTGCATTTTTTTGGGTATTTTTTCTATAAGTTTTTCGTAAAAAAACATTGCAGGTCCAATTCCAGGAATTACGATTTGACCACCGTGAGTATGACCAGATAATTGTAAGTCAACTCGCCATGCTTGCAGTATTTCCGCAGTATCTGGGTTGTGGGATAAAACGATGCGGGGTGTGTCAGGGTTTAGTTGATTCATAACTGGTACAGGATTAAATTCCCGTGACCAATAATCAGCTAATCCTACCAATGGTAATTCTTTTCCTAGTGGATAGGCAATTTCGTTCCAAAGTACATGAATTCCAATGCTAGTAAGGGCATCTGTAACTTCTGTTTTTGCATTTTTGTAATGTATATCGTGATTGCCAAGAATAGCATAGATACCACTGCGACTTTGCAGATATTTGAGTCGAAGTATCAGTTGGTGAATCGGCGCAGGTTCGTCAGTTATATAGTCACCAGTTAATAAAATTAAATCTGGTTCAGCTTCGTTAATAAGTGCGATCGCTTTTTCTAACATCTCTTGCGACAGCCGCAAACCATCATAGTGAAAATCTGACAACTGCACCAGCTTCTTACCTTGTAACGATGCAGGCAACCCTGTAATGTTAACCGTCAATTTCTCTATACTCAACGGCCCAGATAACAACCAATGCATAAGACGTTCAATAAAGCTCAATCATAGCGCTAACAGCTTAACCAAACATCCTCGGTTCGTGTGTAGAGATCGGTACAACTTATTGAAAATTTAATTAAAACTAATGAAAAGCCTGGAAGCTAGTGGTCTGTCTCATTAATTTTGATGAGTTTGTAGTAAGCACTTTAGTGCTTAAAAACCCAGGACTTTAGTCCTGACTATGAACTTTTCACCCCTCATAACTAATGGGACAGACAACTGCGCTTTTTTGCACAGATATTTCGATTCAGTCCCCAAAAGAAACCCCCTCTGCTTTCGTCATAGTAAAGTCATTACAACACAGAGGGGTTTAATTTTTTATTATATAGTGTATAGGCAGATTTTAAAGATAATGGTGGCAAAAACCAGTTTCTCTGATGTTGTCTTTATTTTAATCTGCCTACCCAGTTGAGCCTATTTCCAATCGGGAATCTCAGCATCTTCTCCACCAATTCCGATTCCAGTGTTAAATATTTCGGCATCAGTGAGATTAAGATCGTTCATTGATGCTTTATACACATTAGAATCGTGAATCGTAGCGCGAGTAAAATTTACCCTGTTGAGATTGGTTTGCTTTAAATTCACATTGCTTACATAAGCAGATGTTAGATTAGCACCTGCCAAGTTTGCACCAGTTAAGTCAGCACCTTCGAGGTTAGCCCCTACAAGGTTGGCTCCTTGAAGCTTTGAGCCTCTCAAGTCAGCACCAATTAAATGAGCGCCACTGAGGTTAGCTCCCGATAGATTGCAGTTAACACATGCCCCAGTTGAAAGCAGCTTTTGTAAGTCCTGGGGATTCTCGGCTCTAACCGAGCTAATAAAAAATAGGGGAGTTGCTAAGGCCATGGTCGCTAATAGCTGGAGTTTCATAATTTTCCCCCTTAAATAATCAAGTTGCGTCCGTTCTGTCCCTCACAACTCTATTATCTCATTAAACTTCTTAAGGTCAATCTATCTCTTGACAACTTAGTTGTGATATGAGACAAGGATAACAGTAATCTAAAAATGCCATTAATTCTGATTTTTGGTGATTTTTAGGAGACAATCGCTAAAAAACTGCCAATATTAAATCACTGTTAAATCTTTTTAAAAGCTTGCATTAATCGCCATAATTTGACTAGTTCGATAAGTATTTATACTTTTTAGTAAATACTGTTAGTTTTAGTCTTCAGAAATTCTCGCATATACTGATTAACTAATTCAGGGTGTTCTTGCTGTACCCAATGACCACAATTGGGTATATACTTGATTTTAAAATCACTGACATAGGCTGCGGTGTCGTAGCTTAGTTCTTTGCCGAGTGCAGTGTCATTTTCTCCCCAAATCATCAGTGTTGGCACTTCCAGAACACCCCAACTTGGATTTAGCATTCTCTGTTGCAAAATATTGCGGTAGTAGTTCAACATTGCTGTGAGGGCACCGCGTTTAGCAGCAGCATTTTTATAAGCGTCAATATCCGCTTTGGTGAAAGCATTCTTGTTAACTGCTGTACCTGTAAAAGTTGTTTCAATTGCTTGGTAGTCTGAAGATTGTAAAAGTAATTCTGGTATCCACGGTAGTTGAAAAAGGAATATGTAGTTGCTACGTAGCAACTGTTGGGGAGTGCGTAACCCTTGAGCAAATTTTGCAGGATGAGGGAGGTTAAGAATAATTAATTGTTCTAACATTTCGGGGTAAGTATATGCAAAATTCCAAGCGATCGCACCTCCCCAATCATGTCCAACTAATACACATCTTTGATATCCTAATCCTTTAATTACTCCCTCAATATCTTTGATAAACTCATCCATTACATAAGCTGATTGCTCATTTGGTTTATCACTATCGTTGTAGCCACGCAAATCAAGGGCGACGACTTTAAAATCTTGGGCAAATTCTGGTATTTGATGCCGCCAAGAGTACCAAAACTCAGGAAACCCATGTAACATCAACATTAAGGGACCTTCACCTTGGGTAACGTAATGTAGTTTTACCCCATTGGTTGTTATATATTCGTGTTTCCAAGTCAGTTCTGTTACAGTCATGGTTGTATTTTTATTAGTGATATTTATTATGTGTAATACTTTTGGTTAAAACATCTGCTGGGAGACAGTTTTAGAATTACAATTTTCCTTTAGGTAGATGTTGGCAAGAAATCAGCAGGGTTTCATATAAGTACGAAAATATATAGCAATCCTAATCTGATTTGTGAAAATGAATGAACAAACCGCCATATCTACGAGAGGCTTGTGCCAACACGCAGCGTCTTGTAGGAAAGAAAGAGAAGTTTTCAGATATGATTTAGGACTGCTATATCAAGCTGGGTAACATAATTATTTGATACATAAATAATGAATACGATAGAAACCCGTGGTATCTGGCTGACTACTACTGATAGTAAAGTTCTCAGGTCAAAGCAACACATTGCTGAGGCGATGGATTTGCTTGCCGAGACGGGATTTAATGTGGTGTTTCCCGTTGTTTGGAATAAGGCAGTAACTCTGTATCCTAGTCAAACAATGCAGAAGACATTTGGAGTCGAAATTGACCCTATGTCTTTAGGCCGTGACCCTTTAGAAGAGGTGGTAGTTGAGGCGCGACGAGTTGGATTGAAAGTTATTCCTTGGTTTGAATACGGTTTTGCCAGTTCCTACAATTTGAATGGTGGTGTACTTTTACAAAAAAAACCGGAATGGGCTGCGCGTGAGGGTAATGGTAACTTAGTGAAGAAAAACGGCTTTGAATGGTTGAATGCACTGGATTCACAGGTGCAAGAATTATTCTTGAACTTGGTGCTAGAAGTTGTAAAGAATTATGATGTGGATGGTGTTCAAGGAGACGATCGCTTCCCTGCATTACCCTGTGAAGGTGGCTATGACGTGGGAACTCTCACCCGCTATCGTCAAGAATTCAATCGCAATCCGCCACAGAACCCCAAGGATAGACAATGGTTGCAGTGGCGTGCAGATATTCTCACTGAGTTTTTGGCGAATCTCTACCGGGAAGTGAAAGCGGTGAATCCTAATTTATTAGTAGCGATCGCACCTAATATTCATGATTGGGCATTCCGGGAATATTTGCAAGACTCACCCACATGGGTGAAGCGGGGAATAGTTGATATGATTCAGCCGCAGATTTACCGCCGTGACTTTAGGAGTTATCAGGCGATCGTTGATAAACTGGTAAACCAACAGTTCACAGATGCGACGTTGCCCAAGTTAGCGCCGGGAATACTGATGAAGCTTGGTTCTTACTGCATTAGTCCAGAATATCTGGTGCAGGCAATTGAATACAATCGCCAACTTGGTATTCAAGGAGAGGTATTCTTTTTTTACGAAGGTTTGCGCGAGAATAACAATAACCTAGCTAAAGTTTTGCGAAATGGGCCTTATACTAAATCTGCATCATTTCCCACTCTGTCTGATTTGAGTGCGGGTGGTGTGACTAACAAGAGGACATCTTCTATTTGGCAAAGGTTGTTCAAAAAGATTTTTTAAGGAAAAATGCGCGTGGAATCTCAATTATCGGTGGAACGGGTAATTAAGACTTTAAAAGAGGATTTACCAACACTTTTTCAAAAAGATATTACATATCACATTTATACAGATGATATCTACTTTAAAGACCCGGTAAATACATTCAAATATAAATTTAACTATCGCATTATATTTTGGACTTTGCGATTTCACGCTCGGCTATTTTTTACCCAAATTTACTTTGATGTGCATGAAGTTTATCAGTCAGCCGAAGACACGATTTTAGCAAAGTGGACAGTGCGGGGAGTGTTACGCGTTCCTTGGAAAGCAGGTTTGCTTTTTAATGGCTATTCAACGTATAAACTCAACCAAGATAATTTGATATACGAGCATATTGACACATGGGATCGTAAACCAGGCGAGATTTTAAAGCAGTTTTGGCAAAGGGGAGAGATGGCTAATTAGATACATGGTGAGTTAAAAATTTATCCAGAACAAGCTGAGAAACGTCGAAATAAAAAATTAATGCACGTCATCAGTCGGAAAAAGCTACGACAATTCTGCCAAAAACACGCTGATTGCTGTGAAGCACTTGATGACTGGTACATAACTGCTAGTAAAGCAGACTGGGGTAATTTGTTAGAAGTTCAAACTATTTATCATAAAGCCGAAGCAGTAGGCGAGTTTACAGTTTAATTGCTAGTATTAACTATGAAAAGCAGGTCATTTATATAAAATATGTCTTAACTCATGCAGAATATGACAAAGACTCCTGGAAAAATGATCCTTACTTTCAACTCAGATATTTATAGCCAATTGCTGTCTCAACATCAACCTCGGATTATCAACAGGACTTACGCAACTGGCACAATGCGATCACTACTTTATAGTATTTATGTACTATAAGAAAGTGGCGTACTCAGAGGGGATGGCTGAAATTAGTAACAGCAATCGACTGTGTGAAGT